>NZ_BAABGA010000120.1:0-1016099 GCF_039541335.1 Novipirellula rosea
GTTTTTCAATTCCAACTTTGCCCAGGTCTCCAAAACAGCACCTTTTTCATCAGTCCAGCCGTTGGCCCTTCCATTCATTGGTTTTCTTGGTCCCAGCCCGTTGGGCTGGGCTAGGTAAACGTCCGGGGCTTTGCCCCTAAATGCAAACTCGCAACTTCAAGGCTGTCGCGTCGCGTTGTGAAAACTGCGTAACATCAAGACGTCAGGGCTATCGCGGCGGTTGTTCGGAGCTCGATTCGAGTTCTTGTCGGTTGCTACCAAAATGGTCTTCGCAATCAGGGCACACGGTATAGCGAATCTCTGGTACCGTCTGTTCTCGATACAGTCTTAGCTTGATCGCGATGTTCTCGATTTCGAGCCAGCCGGAGGGCTCAATCAGCGATCGTTTGCAGAAGCTGCACATGGTTAGAAATGCGGCGGAGCGTTGTTGGATGGGATCCAGTAGTGCTAGTCGTCGGCTTGGCACGGCTCTCAGTAAAACGCTCTCGTAGTCCAGGTGTTGCTTGTCATGCCTGGTGATCGTTAATTGCATGTAGCGCCGCAGCGTGGGGGAATCGCAGCGAAATGGCACAGTGATCGGATTGCCTGTCACCCGCACGAAACGGTGGATTTCTTTGTACAGCTTTTGAGTCGGGGAGTCGGCAATAAAACTCCACAGCGATTTTCCGACTACGGACGCTTCATCCAAATCGAGAGAGTTGTTTTCTTTGGCAAACGCCAGCCACCATTCGTCGACGGCGACAATTGTGTCCGAAGCGTCGACACGGTAGCGATAGATATGAGAAGTTTGAGTGACCACCCTACTAATTCCCGAAACGCGTGGATCGCCAAATGGCTTAGCTCTGATCCGATTAATGGTAACACTGTTTAAGCTGATATTGCCAGGAAATCGCAGTCCGTGCCCCACTTATTGGGTGTTTCCTGCCCCCGATGGCGCAATCGAGACGTAAAGTGGTCACTAGACTTGGTCTTAGCTCGCTCGATTGCCCATTTTCGCAGCGATATTTTTCATGGATTCGCAGAATTCGCAGCAGGCAGACGAAGGTCGAGACAGCGAAGGATCGCGTGATAAATGATCGCAAGCTCTTTTGGCTGCCGGTTTTCGGAAGTAGAAAATCACCTTGCTATCACCGCGTCGTCGTTCGCGATGAACTATGATATCGCTCGATATTCCCCCTCCCCGTTTCCTCAACAATCGAGAAAATTACGATGCAAATTTGCCGTCGATCCCTTGTGAAGTCGCTGTTGCTAGCAGCCTTTCTGGCTTCCCCCGTGTCCGCTCAAGAGACGTTAGTTGAGCATGATGCGATCAGACCGGTCCCGCGCGACAGTCGCTGGATGAAACGCCACGAATCAATGAATGAACGAGTCAAGCAGGGCAATGTCGACCTTGTGTTTATTGGGGATTCAATCACCCAGGGTTGGGAAGGCCGAGGCAAGAATGTGTGGGCCAAATTCTACGGTGATCGGAACGCGGTGAATTTGGGCATCGGCGGCGATCGTACTCAACACGTGATTTGGCGACTCGATAACGGCAACCTCGAAGGCATCTCGCCCAAAGTCGCCGTGATCATGATTGGCACGAACAATTCGGGCAGCAACTCGCCTGAGCAAATCGCCGAAGGGGTGACTGCGATCGTTCGCCAACTGCAGCAAAAAACGCCTGACACCGAGATCTTGCTATTGGGTACATTCCCGCGGGGTGCGGATCCATCGGACAAAAAGCGTCAAGTGAACGAGAAGAGCAACGAGATTGTCGCGAAACTTGCAGCCGACGATAATGTTCATTACTTGGATATTGGTGAAAAGTTTCTAAGTGATGATGGAAAACTTTCCAAAGAGATCATGCCTGACCTGCTGCACCTTAGCGAGCAGGGATACACCATTTGGGCCGAATCGATCGAACCCACTGTGAAAAAGTTGATGGCTAAGTAGGTCGGCTGCGGCCGCTATCACTCGCGTGCGAGTAGGACCAGCACGCAGCTGCCGTCATCGATGACATTGATTCCGGCGTCGCGAGCCGCTTGGCTTGCTTGAGCGTCTTCGGCGCCGGGTTGCATCCAAATATTCTTAACTCCCGCTGCCACCGCATCGGCAACCACTTTCCGGGTCACTTCCGGGGGCGTGATGATCGACAGCGACTCGGGGACGAGCGGCAAATCCGCGATTCGCGGGTACGCCTTGTGTCCCTCGATCTCTTCGCTGATCGGGTTCAGTGGATAGACCTCGCGGCCTGAATCGAGCAGCGCACGAAACACCTTGTTGCCATATTTGTGCCGCCGTGCCGACGCACCGGCGACGGCATAGGTTTGGGACGAGAGGAATGATTCGATCGGTTGTGACATCAGTTTTTCCTGTGAAAAGTGCAGGTGAGAACAGGGTGCGTAGACCCCCATTGGAAAGAAGTGCTAGCGAATTAGGTGCCGGTGAATTAGGTGCCGTTAGCGTAAGCGTTGGCCATTACGATGTTGGTCTCGCGGCCTTCGTTTCCGTCAACGCGAGGGGGGCGATTGTTGCGTATCGCATCGGCGAAATCGGCAATCAAGGGTTCACAAAAATTGGCCGCTGGCGGCAACGTTTCGACGGTTACTTTGCCGTCGATCTCGATGTTCAGTTTGTCGCCGTTCAGCGGGCATGCTCTGAGTCGTCCTCGCGTACCAATAATCGTAAATTCATCAGGATCTTCGGCACCAAAATGGCATTGTAACGTTCCGATTGGTCCCCGCTGGAAACGCAGTAATACGGTCGCGGTGTCTTCGACTTCGTAGTCGGCCGCGACGGTCCCGCAAATCGATTTGACCTCTGCGATTGGCCCGAACAGGTGCAGGAAAACGTTGATGCGGTGGCTGCCGACATCCATTAACGCTCCGCCGCCACTTTCGGCCATCGCTGTTCGCCAATAGCCTTCATCGCCCGATTGCATGGCAAGCGGCGTGGCCGTGACCGCGGAAATCGCCATCGGAGTGCCGATTGCATTGCTTTTTAGCAGCGTTTCGATGCGATCGATGATGGGATAAAAACGTCGATAGTAGGCGACACCAAGTTTGACATCCGCCTTGGTGCAAGCGTCAATCATTTCGTCGCACTCGGCGACATTCATGCCCATCGGTTTTTCGACCAGGACATGTTTTCCCGAACTCGCGGCCATTCGGGTTAGAGGCAGGTGTGCTCGCACCGGCGTGGCAATATAGACGGCATCGACGTCGGCGTCGTTCATCAATTCGCGGGCATCGGTGTAGCGACGAGCGATCGAGAGCGAGTCACAGAATTCCTGCAGGCGGACGGGATCGCGGCGGCAGGCGGCTACGAGCTCGTTGCCCGGAGCGTCGAGGATGGCTTGCGCGACTCGTTTTCGCGAAACGTCGCCACATCCAATCAGTCCCCAGCGAATCGTTTTCATCAATGTCTCGTTGTTAATACGTGGTAGAAAAAAAATCGGCTTTCATTAAAAACGTGGTTCGCGGTGTCAGGCAATCCAGACATGGCGATCGAAAAGCATGGCAGTCTAAAAGCGACGGGTAAACCAGTGGTCGTTGGCTTCTTGCCATCCGTCCGAGCAGCGTCCTGGCGAAAATCGTGTTTGCCAGTGATAATACGGAGCTTGGGACGTCTGCGAAGGTGTTTTTCCATTTTTACGTCCCCAATCCGTTTCCTTGCCTTCTTGTTTTGACTCTGATTTTCCTATGCCGATTAAAACGCTTTCATTGACTGTCGACGAAGAGAAGGCGGGGCGGATCGATTTGATCGTCCGCGATTTGGCGGGGGTTTCTCGCAGCCAGGTGCGGGGGATGTTTGATCACGGTTGTGTTTCCGTGAACGGACATCCTTGCAAAGGGATTGCGGGTTCGGTGAAGGTCGGTGACGTGGTTTCTTTGCGGTTTGATCCACACCAACGCTATCGCGAAAAGAAGCGAACCTGGGACGATCGCACGTTTAGCGTCGTGTTCGAAGACGAGCACCTGATCGTGGTCGACAAGGCGGCCGGCACTTTGACGGTGCCGACGGACAATGGAGAGCCGAATTCGTTGGTCGACCGTGTCTCGATTTACCTCAGCCATTCGCGAAGCCAAAAGGAAGCGTGCGTCGTCCATCGGCTTGATCGCGAAGTCAGCGGCTTGTTGGTTTTTGGAAAGCACGAAGCGATCGCGAAGCAGCTGATCGAACAGTTCAAGCAGCGAAAGCCGCAGCGTGTCTACACCGCGATTGTGGCCGGAGTGATTGCGGACGACGAAGGAACCTATCATTCCCATCTGGCGACCGGCAGCAATTTGGATCGATACGTGACCAAGCCATCGCGTGATACCGAAACGGCGATCACGCATTTTCGCGTCGTCCGGCGGATGGCTGATACCACGTTGGTCGAAGTTCAGTTGGAAACGGGAAAGCGAAACCAGATCCGCGTTCAGTTTGCTGACGCCGGTCACCCGGTTTTGGGAGATCCTCGCTATCAAGCGAAACGAGCATCGCATCCATTTTGGGTTCGCAAACGAATCGCCTTGCACGCCCGCTCGTTGGCGTTTACCCATCCCGTGACGGGCGAGGAGGTCCAGTTCGAGTCGCCGCTGCCATCGGCAATCCAGAAATTCGTCAACGCTGCCCGCTGATCACGCTGAGGACAAAGGTTCATTTGCTTCGAGCAAATATCTCGATGCCCGATCGCGGAGGTGCTGACCAGTCGGCGTGGCAATGCGGGCACGTGGCGTCGTCCACCCGTTTCCTTTTCCCACACTGGTCGCAAACCGCAGTGGCAACTCGCGAGTGTAGCGACAGCACCGCCAACGGAACCGCGACGCCGAGCAGCGGAGCGATCGCGAGCCAGCGCAGCTGATCGCGTCGGCAAAGTGAACGCCGGCGACACGCGGCTAGCGTCAGCCCGATTGCAACCAGGATATGCAAAACAGTCGCGACGATGAGCCAACCGACATAACGTTTTGTAACATGGCTGGTGTAGGTTCCCCCATTCGCTTTCGTGCGAAACATCGATTCTGCGGCTAACGCCAACTGAACCAGCGGAGGGAGGCAGCCTTGGGCCATCGCAATCGTTGGCGAATCAGCGGGGAAATTGCCAAGCATATACTGCTTGATCTCTCCTACTTTACCGTCGGGGCCGATGCGAATGGTGACTGCGCGATAAAACCAATTGCTCTTCACTAGCAGAAACCCGTCGTCACCAAAATCAACGATTTGGCCGACCGGATTACCGGGAACTTCAAACCATATCGAGGGCAGCTGAATGGTTTGGAACTTTTCCAATTCAAGTTTCGGTATGCCAAGTCGGGTTACATGGAAATACTCGTTCCGTTGTGGTGACTTCAACCACTGCGCGACATCGGCATTGGTACTGTGGATGTGGAAAAGCGACATTTCATTTCCACTGGTTACGACGGCGGTCGGACCATGGCCTGCCAAGTCGCCAAACGAGCAAACAGCATCGATGTTCTGCAACAACAGCGGATTGGCATCGAGCGGAGCATCTTGAATTTGATAAATGCCGTTGTGGTCGACAAGAACGTCGACATAGGGAATCGCGGAATTTCCCCACAGTGATGGGTCAGACGCATCAAACGGTTGCGCGCCTGATCTTATGCCGCCACGATCAAACGATCCCGCAAGTTTAGAAGTCGATCGGTTGCTTTGGTCGCTGGAATACAGCAAGAAGTATCCGTCGCCATGATAGATCCAAGTGTAGCCATAATTCAGTTGGTTATATTGTTGGTCAGAAATCGGCTGAAAAAGCAAGTGACTATTGGAATCAGGGTCCGACGCAATTTGTGTTTCCTCGATCCAAGTAAGCCCTATACCAGCCGATATCTGATCGGCTTCGGTGGGGCGAACATAGGGCGATTCAAGTGGCGCTTCGACTGCGGCCCTCGCTTGTACCACCACGTAATCGTTGCGTTGTTTTTCAGGATCCCAACGATACTCCTCCACCGTTTGATACAGATCACCGCTTGAATCCACTCGGGTTTGCCGCACGTCACCGGGGAGCTGATAGGCAAAATCACGCGAAAACGAAAAGAAGACGAAGCTGATGATTGTCCAGGCTAAGAGCACGCTAAGAGTCAGACCAATTGCCGAAATACGACTGCCGGGGCCATCGGATGCAAGTCGCGGTGACTGGTCGCTAAGTGCCACATAGGCATGATGAGCAATCGTGAGCAACGCAGCCAAGATGACTCCGACAGGTAACATCCAGTACCCGAATGTCGTCCACGTTCCTGCAAAACAAGCAGCGAAAGCTAAGCCGACGGCCAAAGCGGCAGTCAGCAACGGCAACGGGCGGGAGCCAACCCAACGGGCCCGGCGAGAAACCATCCAGATGGTGGCAGGATAAAACGAAAACCCGGCAATCCAAATGAAAACGCCTGCAGCAAGCGATATTGGTGTTGCAGGGCGTGTCTCCGGTGCAACCGAAGCGAGCCAGCCCCATGCAATTAGCATTGGAATGGCCATCGCGAGACTATGAACCGCGATCGCGGCAAATGTTTTGGCAAAGTAAATTCGCGTCCTCGAGATTGGCTGCGAAAAGAGCAGTCCGCGGACTTCACTGCGCTGTTCGGGCAAGGTCTGCATCAACCCTATGGCAATCGCATAGAGTGCCGAAACAACCATCATGGCCGAGCTGATCTGTCGTGCCAACGGAGTCAGTAAGACGTCGCCGATCGGCAAATTTATCCACAACAAAACCGCAACGGCGATCATTGCAATGGGGAGAAAGCGAACCGCTTCACGCCACTCTTTCCAGAACATCATCGCGATCGCTCCAACGTTGAAACTAAGAAATCGTTATCGATACAGTCTTTGCCGTGGTGAGTCCGCGTCACAAACGAATGCTCTGCCCGCTCGCGTGAAAGATACGCCACTACCAAATCGTCAAGCGACGTCGTCAGTCGCTCGACATCGCCATGGGCAAGCGATTTTAACTTTTCCGCAAAATCGTTCGGCGCGTCCGCGACGCAGATCAAAACATGTTTTCCGACCATCCGGGCTTCAATGATTCCCGACGCGATCGCTTGCAATTTGGATAACAGGGCGGCGGGATCTTCGTCGGGCGACACCTCCATGGCATAGCGGTCAACTCTAATTTGGAAATCGGCAAGCGACGTGTGGATCAGCAGTCGGCCTGCGATCATGACTGCGATTTCGTCGGCAATTCGCTCCACATCGTCGATCAGGTGAGTGCTCAATAGAACGGTTCTCGGTTGGCCGTCACGAGTGGTTTGACCCGCGAAATCAATCAGCGTTTCGTTCAGCGACCGGCGGCTGACCGGGTCAAGTCCAAGAGCGGGATCGTCCATGATCAACAATTCGGGATCGGCGGCCAGGGTGGCGGCAAGGCTGACGCCAGCGCGCTGACCACGACTCAATTCGCCCGCGCGTTGCCGAGCATCGATGGCAAAGTGGGCGACAATTTCCGCGAACCGCTGTTGGTCCCAGTGGTCATTGAATGAGCGAGTGAATTTCGCAATCTCGCTGACTCGCATCCATGGGTACAAGTAGTGTCCTTCGACGAGGTAGCCGATCCGCCGACGATTCTCGGGCGATAGCGACTGTGAATCGACGCCAAGCGTTTTGCAGCGTCCGCGAGTCGGCGCTAATAACCCCATCATCATGCGAATTGATGTTGTCTTTCCCGCGCCATTTAGTCCCAGCAAAGCAGTGACTTTGCCCGCAGGAACGTCAAAATCTAATTGGTTCACGACGCAGCGAAGATCAAAGTAGCGAGTTAATCCCGTCGCTGAAATCGCCGGAGCTGCTGTATCACTCATGATGTCTTTCCTTGGGGATCACTCATCACTTTTGCGAATTGCTTCTGTACCAGCGATACCAGCTCTGGTTCGGAAAAACCCAACAGCACGGCTTCGCTGACCAAAGGGGCCACCAGGGCGTTGACGCGACGCACTCGTTCCGCTTTGGTGAAAATTTCTCGTCGCTGGACGACGAAGTAGCCGCGGCCCTGCTGGCTCTCGATCACCCCATCGCGAGTCAGTTGCGAATAAGCTTTGGCGACCGTGTTGTGATTGATCACCAATTCGTTGGCCAATCCGCGAACGCTCGGTAACGGGGCTCCGGTGCGGAGTTTTCCGCCGGCGATCGCCGCTCGAATCTGTTCGACAATCTGCCGAAAGATGGGAACGTCACTGCCGGTCGTAATTTGTATGGTTAACATCGAGCCTCTCGAACTGACCTGCTGTACCGCGACATGTAGTACAGTAGACGCAGCGTGTTGGAAAAGCAAGTTTTATTTTTGCGAGTTTTTGAGCCAGCCTAGAAACGGTTCGCCAATCGGGCGGCGAATCAACCGTGGTGATGCCACTCTAGTGTTCTGCGAACCAGCGAAATCGCAGCGAAAAAGAATTATCGCGACTTGGGTCGCTTGATCGATTGGAATTTGCTTCCCAGAAAACGGGTCGCTCTGCCGAATCGGTCCACAATCGTTCGCATCGGTGTTCGGCGTGCGTGGCCGTGGCGATCGGTTTGGATTGTTTCGCCGGTCGCGGGTTCGATCGCGGTTAGGTAGCCTCCGCCGAAGCAGTAGGTATCGATGCAAACAAAGTAGCCCGAGTCCAATACGTTGCCTCCGGGCTGAGGCGTGTGCCCGAGGAAGACGCGTTTGCCGCTGCAGTGTGGTAGCGGAAGCGGAAAGTCGAGATGCTTCCAGAACATCGTCGCTTCGTCTTGCAGCGGCATTGCGACGCTGTGCACGTAATTCGCGTGAACAAAGATTGATTCTTCGACTTCGTAAAATGCTCGAAGCGAGCGAAAGAAGTCGATGTGATCGTCGGGGATTTTTTGCAGTGAACCGCCATAGCTGGCCAGCGTCGCGTGGCCGCCGCTGTTTCGCCAAATGGTATCGTCGAGTCCTGCGGTGACCCCCATTAGCATGATCTCGTGATTGCCTCGTAGGGCGATCACGCGGCAGCGGTTTTGCAGTTCCAGGATCTGGTCGATCACATTTTTGCTGTCGGGGCCGCGGTCAATGTAATCGCCCAGGAAGATCAGTTCGTCGTCCGCAGTGGGGGCAATCGTCTCGATCAGTGACCTGAGTGCCTTGGCACATCCATGGATATCACCGATCGCAAATTGTCGCATTGAGGAGGCTCGAGGATAGGATCAATTTCAGTCATACGCTCAGGTTGGATGGCCGCTGTGAGCACCCAAATTAGAGTGATTCCGCAGCGAAAAATTCCAGCAAATCCGATCGAAACGACGCTCAATTCAAATTAGGGTCACCGAAGTGCACGCCGGGGGCCATCGAGTGGAGAATGTCGTGGCCGCATCGGCGAACTGCCAGTTCCCAGGATTTGTCTGCGTCGCCAAACAGGATATCGCTATCGGGCTTGCCGACCAACCAGCCTCCGACTCGCATCTCTTCGTCGAGCTGTTGGGGGCCCCAGCCGCTGTAGTTGGCAATGTACCGCACCTTGGCATCACGGCGATGGAGCAGGATTCGCAGGTGGTCGTCGTCGCCGGTGATCCAGGCGGGCGGATTCCCCAGGTCGATCGACATGCTTCCGAATGGGTCGGCGGGGTGGTCTTCGATCGTAAACTTGGCTCCGCCGGTGACCGATTCTCCGGGGCCCAGCGGCGCACCCGGATCGGCCAACGAGACGGGGCCGCAGGGATCGCCGATCCCGGCTAGGTTGTGCAGTGCAAGCAGCGGGCCTTCGACGGGGCCGCCCCGGTAAATAAAGTCGTCCTCGCGAGGCTCGCCTCCTGCGGTGGTGCTCAGTGCCACGACGTCTCGAAACCGGTTCTCGGTGGGCCGATTGATCGCAAGTCCAAAGGCGCCCTCGGGATCATGCCGAACGATAAAAATGACCGAACGGAGGAAATTTCCATCGCCCAAATACGGTGACGCAATCAGCAGTCGCCCTGAAAGATTTTCTGGCATCGTGGATTTCTCCGTTTTGCGACAAGCGAGCAGGTCGCAAGGGTATTGAAAAAAACGGGCATTTCACGGCCCCCAGCTGAGGATGCAGGCATTGGTGCAGCGCTGGCAAGTTGCCCCGCTAATAGCATCGGGGGGTAGCGGTGTTGAGCTTGGCAAATTCAGTGGCTTGGCGAAAGCGTCTGGCCGCAGTGTGTCAGTCGAGATGCGTTTGCCGTGGCTCCCCCTCCCTCACTTGTCATTTTAGGCCGAGTAGACGTCTCGCCAAAGCCCGCCGGCCCAAGACAATCCCACTCCGAATCCTACCAGCATATTAACCGATTCTGGTTTCAATTCGCCGCGACTTCGTAGTCGATCGATCAAAATCGGCAAGGTTGACGAGACGGTGTTGCCCACATCGGCAAGTTCGATCGGGATTCGTTCGGGGGCGACGTCCATACGCCCGCGAAGTTGGTCGAGCATTTTCCAGGTCGCTTGGTGCATCAAATAGCGATCGATATCGGCATCGGTCAGCCCGTTGTCGGACAAGATTTCTGCGATCAATCGCGGAACCGCTTCGACAGTAAAATTGATCAGACTCGGGCCGTCCATATAGAGGCGGCTTTTCCAGCGTTTGCGGTGTCGTGGCTTGATCGCGTCTTCGCTTGGCCGGCTGCCGCCGTCACCGACAATCAGCATATCTCCGCCGCTGCCATCGCTACCAAACTGGAAGCCCCACAGCGATTTTTCCTCGCTGGCGGTCACCAATGTTGCTGCTGCACCGTCGCCAAAGATCGTTCGCAGGCTGCGATCATCGGCGTCGATATACTTGCTGTACGTTTCCGCCGTCAGCAGAAGGATGTTTTTGGCAACTCCGCTTTGGATCAGTCCGTCGGCCATCGCCAGGCCGTAAACAAAGCCGCTGCAGCCCAGATTGAAATCGAGGGCGCCGCAGCGAGTGGGCAAGCCGAGCCGATCTTGGATCAGACAGCAGGTGGTTGGCAGCGGGTAATCCGGCGTCTGCGTGCAGAGCATCACGAAGTCGATTGATTGGGGATCAATCGCATGTTCGGAAAAAAGTTTCGTGGCTGCTTGGATGGCTAGGTCGCTGGCGGTTTCCTTGGGCTCGGCGATATGCCGTTGATGGATACCGGTTTTTTCAGCGATCAGAGCGATGTCCCAATTGGGGAAATCGGCTTGAAGTTGTTCGTTCGTTTCGACTCGCGAAGGCAAGTGAACAGCGATCGGACCAAGTTGAGCATGCGGCACTGCGAAGGATCCACGAATGGCCGAAGGGGGAGTTGCGAGGCAAAGAAAAAAAGATAGCGGCAATCACGATAACATGAAAGTCGCCACCCGCATGAAAACTCGGATGGAAGAATCGAGTTTTAGGGGGCTTTGCGAAACGCGAAAGCAAGTGAGGGAAGATTCCACTCACGTGAAAGAAAAAGAAAGAGCGGCTGATGGGATTCGAACCCACGACAATCACGTTGGCAACGTGATGCTCTGCCAACTGAGCTACAGCCGCAAAACTTTCGACGCCAGCCAAGTTATCGATTGCAGTTTAATGTTGCAAGGTCACTCGGCGGCACTTTTTTTGTGAGGCAAAACCAACTGGCTTTGCCATCAACAGGAGCGGATTGTAGGTCTCGATCGAATTCGTTCAAGCCCAATTTGTGAAGACTTTAAAAATTGTTTTGCCGAGCGGGGATTCGGGGCCACAGGGGCGAGCGGCAGCGGGCTCATTCGAGGGTGATACGATCCCCACGGAAGCAACTTCATATTCTTCTGATTTTCCCCCATTTCCACCAAGCACCCTGACACGGTACACTACCGGGCTTGATTTATAGAAACGATGAGGCGCAGCGATCCGATGGTCGGTTTTCCTGTTTCGCCCTCACGTGCCATACGATGACGCCGTAAAGACGAGAGGTCTTACCGAAGGATGTCCACCTCCACTGAACCCGAAACAACGGAAGTTCCGGAAGAAAAGAAAACGATCCAACTGCAATCGACAGTTGAGAGCCCTTCGCCATGCGTTCGCCAGGTGATTGTGACGATCCCTCACGCTGAAGTTGAGCGGTACCTCAAAGACGCATACGACGAAATTGTGCCGGAAGCCTCCGTGCCCGGTTTTCGTGCGGGACGCGCGCCGCGAAAGTTGGTCGAAAAGCAATTCCGTGACCGTGTTCGCGAACAAGTGAAGGGCGCCCTGTTGATGGATTCGCTCTCGCAAGTGAGCGACAAAGAAGAGTTTTCCGCAATCGGCGAACCTGAGTTCGACTTCGAATCGATCGAATTGCCCGAAGACGATGGGGATTTCAAGTATCAATTCACTGTCGAGGTTCGTCCCGACTTTGAAACTCCGACTTGGAAGGGCCTCAAGCTCTCTAAGCCTGTCGAAGAAATCACCGATGCCGATGTCGATGAGTCGCTGCAACGTGTCTTGGGACGTTACGCCACGCTCGAAGCCACTGACGAAGCGGCAGCGATGGGCGACAAGTTGGTCGTGACGATTAAGTTCACCGAAAACGGCAAGCTGCTCAGCGAACTCGAAGAAGAACGAGTGACACTTAACAGTCGCCTCAGCTTCTCGGATGGTGTGATCGAAGATTTCGGCACGCTGATGACCGGTGCAATCGAAGGCGATACACGCACAGGCAAGGCTAAGATCAGCGACGGTGTTAGCAACGAAGAGACTCGTGGTAAAGAAATCGATGCTGAAATCCAAGTGATTGAAGTATTGAAATCGGAATTGCCAAAGCTGACTCCAAGCTTCTTGGAAGAGCTGGGTGATTTTGAATCCGAGCAAGAGCTTCGCGATTTCGTTCGTGATTCGCTGACTCGCCAAGCCGATTACCGCACCCAACAAGCACTTCGCCAATCGGTCGTCGATGCGTTGGCGGGTAACGCCGACTTTGAACTTCCAAAGTCTTTGGTTCAGCGTCAAACGCAACGTGAATTGCAACGTAAGGTGCTTGAGCTACGTCGTAGCGGATTCGATGAAGACAACATTCGTCGCTTCGTCAACGCTTCGCGTCAAAATGCTCAAGCGTCGACCGAAGCTGCACTTCGCGAACACTTCATCTTGGAAAAGATCGCCGAAGAAGCCGAGCTCGATGCGGAAGCTGCGGATTACGATGCCGAAGTCGCATTGATCGCTCAACAAAGCGATTCGCCAGAACGAAAAGTTCGTGCTCGCCTCGAAAAGAGCGGTCAAATGGACGCGCTTCGCAATCAAATCGTTGAGCGTAAGGTGATCGAAATGATCGTCGAAGCTGGCGAAATCAGCGAAGAAAAAGTGGAAAAGACCAAGGGTGACGACGACCAAGAGTTCGCCGTTTATCACAACATCTTGCCGACTCGTGATGACGACGCGATTCCTGCGGCCAAGTACGAAGACAACGCGCCAAAGGATGCAGAAAAGAAAGAAAAGGAATAGTTCCTTTTTGATCGGCTCGCTTCAATCATTCGACTGCCCGTTTCCACTTCTCTGTGGAAACGGGCAGTTTTTTTTTGCATTAGGCGAGGCGTCGCCCGCGAGCAGCGTGAAAAACGTTCGGATTAGACCGGGCGGCTTGTGCCGCGAGCGCTACGAAGAAAAACGTGGGGTGCCAGCGTCCATGTTCTGGCTCGCGAAATTCAAACCCCCTCGTCAGAAGCCGCTTTCATCGGACGCTGAGGCGACCGTTCGTCAAACACTAATGCGAATCTAGCACCACTGCGTAATGGCTCGGCGATACAGGTCGGTGCCTTTTTCGAGTTGTTCGATCGAAATCCATTCGTCTGCCGTGTGCGCCTGGGCAATATTGCCTGGCCCACACACCAACCGCTGATTCAATTCACCGAACAGACCGCCATCGGTGGCATAGCACTTTGTCGTGGGGACCGCACCCGCTAATTCGCACATCGTTTGGATGCACGGGGCGTTGGCATCGACCCAAATCGGATCGCAACCGATAAGGGGTTGGAATTCGAGTCCAAGTGATTGAGCGTGTCGCTGCGCTTCGTCGATCAAATCGCTGCCATCGATCTCGGGCATAGTCCGTAGACTGACCCACGCTTCACTTTTCGGTGCGGTGATGTTGATCGCGGTACCGTGATCGGTGAATCCGAAATTCCAGGATAACGTGGGCGGATCAAATCGGAGGTCCCGATAGCGTGGTTCGGTCAGCGTTCGCTCGTTCAGCTCCGCGATCTTTTGCAGCATCGGTACCATGGCGACATTCGCGTTGACGCCTTCGGCAGTACTGCTGTGGGCCGCTCGGCCGCGGCTGAGGATGCGGAATCCGGTAATGCCTTTGTGGGCATGTACCACGCCAAGTTCCGTAGGTTCTCCGATGATCGCCACCGGCTGTGCTGCTACGATTTCACGATACGCGGTCGAAGACTCAACAAGATGCCTCGCTCCTTGAAAACCCGTTTCCTCGTCGGCGGTGCAGACGACCCACAGCGGATGCTGCTGCGATGCTTGAGGGACCTGTTTGACTGCGGCCAAAAATGCAACAAGGGAACCTTTCATGTCACACGCGCCGCGTCCATACACGCGGTCGTTCGCAAGGGTCGCGGTAAACGCATCCCCAGGCGAATCGGGGTTCGGGCCGACCCAATTTTGGGCTGGGACCACATCGGTGTGGCAGAAATAGGCCAAGCCAGCGGCGGAGGAGTCGCTGGGTTCCACAGGCATTCGTTTGGCGACGATGTTGGCTTTACGAATTCCCTTGCTATCGACGTAGGTGGTTCGTTCCGTTTCGAATCCGAGTGACCGCAAAAGGGTGTCGACATATTCAGAAATGTCGACATTGCTAGCCGAGCTAACCGAAGGAAAGGCGATCAAACGCGATAGGGTATCGAGGGCTTCGCGAGTTGCGTTTTTCATGATGCAGGGGTGAAGGTAACTTCGGTTGCCGTAAACGCCGTCATTTGTCGATGTTTTGGAGTGCGGACGCAAGGGCTGTTTGCGGCGGCTAGGGTTTCAGCACGTCGCGAAGCGCTTCGGCGATGCGTTTGGGATTCGCTCCTTCGACTTCAGCCGAAAATGTTTCGAGTTTTTCGATGGCATCTTGGCGATGGATGTCGGTCGATTTTGGTGCAATGGCTTGATAGACCGCCTGGGCCGCAATCGCGGTAGGATCGCCCTCGTTGAGGGCAAATGAAGCGAGTTTGTCGGCGAGTCGCGGCGGTAATTCGTCAAAGGTGTATTCTTTGATCGTTGCATTGAAGCGAATCACCAGCTGGTCGGGACCTTTTTCGACAACGATCACGCGGAGCGTTTCGGTGAGCTCGAAATCGCTGCCGGTCTGCAACGTTGCCACGCCTCTTTCGATGGCGCCGCGATAGTAGGTTGCCAGATCAGCGGTCTCGAACAATGGCTCGGCCCGCGGTTTCTGCTCTTTGCTCAGCGGGGCATCGGCTGCGGCATCGTGCACCGCCCGCAATTGGTTCCAGTCGGCGGTCTTGATTGCCGTACGCGCCTTCGTGATCAACGCCTCGGTCTCGGCAATCATCTCGTTGCTCATCGTCTCGGCCGGCGTCGTCTCGACCGGCGTCATCTCGACCGGCGTCATCTCGGGGGCGTCGATCGGTGCTGTCAGCATCGGATCGGCAGAGGGATTGCTGGAGGAATCCGAAGTGGTCATTTCCGCTGGAATTTCGGCGGCAGGTTGGGCCACCATCGGCTCGGGCTGAGCAGGTTCGGGCTCCGTCGGCATGGACTCATTCGGCATCGGCTGATTCGGCATCGATTCAGTCGGCATCGATTCAGTCGGCATCGATTCAGTCGGTTGGGGCTGCTCGGTGCTCGGGTTTGAGTTCTGGGGGCGCCGGGTACTTCCGTCTGCGGGACGATTCGAGCCGAGGCTGCCCATAATGGGGTCGACCGGACGAGAGCTGACGCGTCCACCGGATGCTGCGGTCGCAGTCGCATTGTTCCCCGATCCGGCGGGGGTGGTCGACAAGGTAAAGCTGCCGTCTTTGGCTGTGATGGCGATGCTTCCTGGTTTTGACATCACCACCCAAACGAGAGCGCCAACCATCGCGAGGATCGCGGCGGCGCAGCCAAGGAAGACAAACAGGCCCGCCAGCGATTTACGCCGCCGTTTCGTCGGTTTCTTTTTCTTGATGGCAATCGGCGCCGCGGCCGTCACAGACGCGGGGGCCTCGGCAAACGTGGGCATTGGCGTGCCGGACGCTGGGGCCGAAACCGCAGGGATTGGGGCCGCAGCAATCTGGGGTGCGGGTACCGGAGCGGCGGGGGTTTGGGGAGGCTGTGTTTGGGAGGATGGAGGCATCTGCGGCGCCAGCGGATTGCCTTGAGGCAGCACGGCGGCAAGCGGATCCGTTTTCGGCAGCAAACCGGCGAGCGGGTCAGGATTGGTCGAGACGCCCGGGGGGGGCGGCACTGCAGCCGGTGCCGAAGCGGGCGGTACCGTGTTCTGTGGCGTGCCAGCGTCTCCGAAATCAATCACGCCGAAGCGAACGTCCAGTGCCTTCTTTTTGGCCGGATCGAGCAAGATGTCGCGAGATTGTTGGACCCATTTCGCTGCCTGTTTCCACACCGCTGGGTCCGCATTCGCTTTTGCACTTTGCAGTTTTTGGATTGTTTTCTTGATGGCGACGACAATCACCTGCGAATCTTGCTCGCCGCCGGTCAGCCCAAAGACTTGATACGGATGCGGATTCTTCGTTTCTGCAGCGACAGGTAATAGGTCCGATATTTCAGTTGCCGACATTCGTCATGGTCCGGTGGAGGTTGGGGCGGGTGCTGGCAGCAGGATTAGGGGAGGACATCTGCGAAAAACGGCAGTCGTGAGCATCCAAGTTGGGGATGCTGCAGCCACCGTCTAGTTTAATCAATCCAGGGGAAGTGACGAAAGCTTGGCTGGTCAGGTTCCGCAATGTCGGCTTGATTTGGGCGTTTTCTCACGTCGACGCACGTTATTTCCCACCCGATCTGGTTTATTCGGGACGTAGCGATCAAATCGATCGTAACCATTGGCAATAACATGCGGGATACGCAAGAGATCGGTTCTTTCGGAAACAAACCAGCCGAGATTGGACGATACCAGACCGTGGACCTGTGAAGCTACCTTTCCTTTTCAACGGCAATTCTATGTTTCCGATCATGCGAATTCGAACCGCCGCCGCGATCGCTGCGCTCGTGGGAGGCCCCTACGTCGTCTCGGAAACGGATATGGGGCAGAAAACCGTCTCTTCAATCAAGCGTCAATTCGAGACCACCGAGGCCGCGATCAGTTCGGGGGACTCGGTCTTGTCGAGCTCATCGGATTACGCGGTGCACTCGCACTACGAAGTCGAGCAGTTGCGTCGCAGTGGCGAGGCACGCTACCGCTACGACCACGAACTCGCTCGTAAACTTGGCGCGATTCCCGCCAAGCCCGAAAACGAGCCGAATCTTGTGGGGACCACCGTCCAGGATCTTCGCGAAGTGATTCGCTTTGATATCAACCCTGAATGGATCATCAACCGCTTCTCACGCGTAACGACGGTGTTGGCGGATATGAAGATGGAAGGGCTGCGAGTGCCCATCGTCACCGGAACGCAAGCCGATGATTTGGCGGGGACGCTGACTTATTACTTTGACACCAGCGGCAAGGTCCAGCGAATTACGGTTCATGGGTTTACCGGAGACCCTAGCAAAATGGCGGCGATCATGACCGAGCATTACGGTTTATCTCGCGAGCCCTCGCTCGAAGCCGGCGTGTTTACGCGTCGCTGGAACGGTTTGCCGGTTCACTTTTTGCGGCTGACTCATGCCCCGATCGTGTATAGCGATGCCATTCACCAAAAATACACGGTCTTTGTGGAACTCAATCAACCCAATCTAGCGTACGGCATCAGTCCCGAAGCCCAGCGAATCGTCAATGCGGATCACTACAGCGGTCGCTGGTAGCCCCTTTCCTCGCCTTCTCTGTACCTCCCCCCCGCTCGAGCCCCTCTCGCAGGTGTGCTTGCCCAGCGTTATTGAGCGATCTGTTTTGAACCGAGGGGCTGTGATTTTTTCCCTCAAAGTGGCTGGTTTGCTGGCAGCCAGTTTGCCAGCCCCGTACAATAACTCCAGTCAGTGCGCATGATTTGCGCGGATCTTGCAGAAAAGATTGACCGGGGATTTTTTTCGCTCGTCGCAATGTTGGCGAAGCATCGAAAGCCCGGCCATTTTTCAGGCAAGATTTTGGGGCGGAAAAATCGGCAACGGGATTGTTGCTGGGGCAATCGTAAAGATGAGGTGAACGCATGGGTGCGGGATGGTACTACATCACAAGTGGTTGGCTACGTAAAACGCGACGAATGGGGCCGATTTCGGAGGCGGATTTGCTTCATCTAATTGATGAAGGGAAAATCGTCCCAGAAACGCTGTTGTTAAGTAGTAAAACCAAAGGCAAATGGGTTCCGATGAATTCGATTGCTCCGGCAATCCAACGTTGGAATGAATCTCATTCCAAAGCGTCCTCGGATTAGAGTCCCTTCGATTCAATGCGCGTACAAATCACTACGCGTACAATCCCAGAGGGAAGTTCGGGTTTCACACGCTGCCCATCTAAGCTGTCGATCCAATTTCGTGTCTAATCGAGGGATCGCCGATCGCTGCGGGGCGTGGCTGGGCATTGCGCTGAAGCCGACGCGAACGCGGTAAGGCTCACGCGGACGCGCTGAAGCCAATGCGGACGCACTGAAGCCAATGCGGACGCGGTTCGGCACTGCCTCTCGCTGCGGAGCGTACGACATTTGAAGATGGCAATGACGACCTCATCGAAAACGCTGGCTGACTATGCGGCCATCGCTGTTGCGCCGTTGTTGATTTTTTTGATGATCAACAGCCTCGCCAATTACTTGATGCTTGTCTTGTATCACGGGGGGTATCCCGAACGCGTTTCATGGACCTTGTTCATGTACACGATGGGAGTCGTCAGCGTTGCCAGGATCGCGATTCAGCGCGACCGCAGCTACGCCATGGGCTACCTGTGCATCTTAGGGGCGGTCACCTTTTTGGCGATGATGCGATTCGTGGGGTCGCCAATCTTTAGCATCTTCATGTTGCTGTTGATCGCGTTCCTGGCGGACCGAATTGTTCACGATTGCACGTTGATTGATGATTCGATTGACGCTAGCGGACAAGGACTGATGGACTCGGGCGGCCACTTCGTCCGCAATCAAATCGAGGCGAATCGTGCTGCGGCGGACTCGCGAGCAACCGCGTCAAGCGAAGAGCCTCTCAACAAAGCTCAAACGGCTCCGACCAAACCGGGCGCGCACCAACCGGGACGCACCGTCATGTACCTCGCTTTGGCTGCGCTGCCGCTCTTTGGACTGGGGCAATTTTTTCTTCGCTCGGATCCGGCGACATCCGGGCGTGCAGTGTGGTTGTTGGCGATCTATTTGTTCTCGAGTTTTTCGCTACTTGTGACCACCAGCTTTCTAGGTCTGCGTCGCTACTTGCGGCAACGTGGCGTCGACATGCCCAATAATGTTTCGCTGGGATGGATCACAGGCGGTTTGGCAATCATCAGTCTGATCCTGTTGGTCTCGTACCTTGCTCCGCTGCCAGGACAAGTACTCGCGTCGTTTGAGTTACCGGAAATCACGAATCCTCCGGATGACCTTGTGGCAAGCCAGTATGGGCAAGGAAACGAAGCCGCGGCAAAGAAGAAGGAAGGAGCCGCAGTCACAGCGAAAGACAAAAACGCAGGCGGAAAAGAAGTCCAAGAAACCGCTAGCCAAAAGGGGGCGCCGCCGGGAGCCGCCGCTGAGGGTGAGAATGAAAAAGGGGCTGCGGGCAAACAGGACGGCGGTAACAAGCCGAGCCCCGGAGGCTCTAAGCCCGGAGAGAAAAACTCGGACAAGAGTTCCGGCGAGCAGGGGGACAAGAGCGAGCAGGGGGACAAGGCTGAATCGAAAGGCCAAAACGGCAAGCAAGAAAAAAATCAACAAGGCAATTCCGACCCACCGCCTGCGTCCGAGTCACAGGAGCCCAAGCCCAACGAATCCGCAGCCAAGCAGGCTGATACAGAACAGGCCGAAACGGAACAGTCCGAAACGGAACAGTCCGAAACGGAACAGTCCGAAACAGAGTCGACAAAATCCGAACAGGAAACATCCGAGCAGTCGGATTCACCTCCACCCGAATCGGCTTCCAGCGAACCGCCGCCGCCGGAACCGTCAACTCCAAACTCGACTCCCTCGTTGACGCAGATGTTTTCGCTGCTCGGTTCGCTCTTGAAATTTTTAATCGCGTTGGCGCTCGCGGTCGTTGTGGGGGTCTATGTCTATCGCAATCGCGATGCGATTTTGCAGTGGTTCAATGGACTTTGGGCTCGTCAATTTCCACCCTCTGGCGTTGGGGAACCGGAACCGCCGCAACGGGTCGTCGAATCGCCAGTGAAGCCGTTTTCTTCGTTCCGCAATCCGATTGGCATTGAGACGGATCCGCGTCAAATCGTGATCGTGACGTTCCAAGCGTTCGAAGCTTGGACACGCGAGCAGGGGTCGCGGCGCCGCGCTGACGAAACGCCAAGCGAATTTCTAAAGCGGATTGCCGGCTCGCTACCACAGCTTTCCTCGTCTGCTGTCCGTGTGGTTGATGCTTATAACCGGATTGTTTACGGGGGTGAACAGGCGACTCAGGCCGACATTTCGGCTGCGGACCAGATTTGGAAACAAATGAATTCCGCAGCCTCGGCAACCGCCCGCTGATCGCCGTGCTCAACGAAGATGCTGTTTTCGCTACAATAGGGTCGCGTTGCATCTTCCTATCGCTGGAACGAGTTCCTTTGTCATCTGTCTCTTTGTCGAAATTGCGAATGATCACCTTGTGGTCCACGGGACGCAGGGCTCGACGCTGGATTCTGATTTGGATTCTGCTGTTAATCATTGCGGCAACTGCGGTCGTGTTTCTGAACTATCGAGTTCGCGCCGCGATGCAAGAGATGGCGCGTCAGTCGTTGCGGTCTTTTTTGTCCGCCAAGCTAAGCGGGTTTGATCACTGGTATCAGCAGCAAACGGCGGTGGTCACCGAGGTGATGCAAAGTCCCAAGCGGAAATCGCTCGCGGTCCGTATTTTGACATCCCATGCGTCCGGTCATCCCGTGACGCCAGAGCAATGGCAGGCCGATCCCAATTCTGCTCTGTTCGCCCGGGACGTTGCCAATGGGGCGTCCCGCGACGACGTTTTAGGTTGGGCTCTGATTGATATCCAAGGGCGTGTGCTTGGCAGCGATTTGACGCCGCTACTTGCCGAAGACCTAGGGATTCCCAGTGATGCACTGGAAAAAATGATTTCGCGTCAAAGTACGTTGACACGTCCTTTTCGTTTGCCGAAACCTCTGAGTCAATCGGGACCGCTGTCCTATGCCGAGCCTCCGGTCATCGCCGTGATCACCCCCGTGGTGCAGGGCGCTCGCACGCTGGGCGGTTTTGTGTACCTGATGGATCCATTGGATGATTTCAGCGAACTGCTCTCGGCGCCTATCCCCGGTCAGTTTGCGGAATCGTATGCAATCGACCGCCGCGGCGTGATGTTAACGAGTGCGCCGAGTGAACACGTGCCGAGTGAGCGTGTGCCGCAGTCGAGCGGCGCGATTCACTCCGCCGCATCCACATCGGCTCTTTTGCATCAGGTTGTCCAAGTCCCTGGAGATCAGCGGGGGATCAAGTCCGTGGCAAGTGACCGCTTGGATGGCGGTTCTAGTTCGCGTCCGCTGACCGTGCTTGCGGACCAATTGACTCGCGGTGGGCAAGGAGAAAATGTCTCGGGGTATCGTGATTATCGCGGCGACGAAGTCATCGGAGCTTGGCGTTGGATGCCGGAGTATGGGTTTGGCGTCGCGGTCGAGATGAAGGTCGGGGATGTCTATGGACCGCTGCATACACTTTCGCGGATCCAATGGGCATTGGTGATGTTGATGATCCTGGGAGCGGTATTGTTGGGCGGACTGTATCTGTTTGGGCCACATCTTGCTCGTTCGTTCGCCCAGAACGATTCCACCCGACAGCTCGGCCAATACAAGCTCGGGCGATTGATCGGCGAAGGGGCAATGGGATCGGTCTATATCGGGTCTCACCAGATGCTCAAACGAGAGGTGGCGATCAAGGTCCTTGAAAAAGAAGAGTTGACCTCGACGACCGCTTCGCGTTTTGCTCGCGAAGTCCAATTAACGTCGCAGCTTCGTCATCCCAATACGATTGCCATTTTTGATTACGGGCGAACCGACGACGGCACGTTTTATTATGTGATGGAATACGTCCAAGGAATCACGCTACAAGCCTTGATTGATCAATATGGGCGTCAGCCTGCTGGGCGTGTGATTTCGCTGTTGATCCAAATGTGTGGTTCGCTTGCCGAAGCCCATGGCTGTGGGATCGTTCATCGCGACATCAAGCCTGCGAACATTATCTTGACCGATGTGTCGGGGGTGGGCGATCTGATCAAGGTGCTCGATTTTGGACTGGTCAAAGAAATCACGCGTGACACTGTCGAATTGACTCAAGTGGATTCGATCACGGGCACGCCGATGTACATGTCTCCCGAGGCGGTGCGAGACGCCTCGGCCGCGAACGCCCAAAGTGATCTGTACGCGGTCGGCGCGGTCGGTTATGCGTTACTAACCGGCGTGCCTCTGTTTGATGGCGGGGCGTCGGTCGACATTTGTTTGAAACAGTTGAACGAACTCCCAGTGCGTCCCGCCCAGCGAATCGGTATCCCCTTGGCCGACGATTTACAAAATGTATTGATGTCCTGCTTGCAAAAAGACACAAATCAGCGCCCTATGTCGATGGACGAACTCGCTGATACACTCCGTGGATGTGAAGATCATGGGCGCTGGACCCAAGTGGATTCGGTTCAGTGGTGGAACCATCAATTTAGAGGGTTTGGTGGATCGCAAGCTTCGGACGCTACCGCAGCTTCGCATGCTACCGCAGTGGCGGGCGTCACTGCAGCCCCAGCGACAACAGCACCTACACGCGATTTCTCGGGATAAGCGATCGGCGACACGACATGTTTGGTAAATACCGAAATCTCGAGGACGACTCGATCGATTGGCCTGGTTTGTTGTCATTGTTGGAAGACGATGATCGTCGCGCGATGGTCCAGCGAATTTATCCGAGTGAATCTCGCGAAAGTTTTTTAGCCGCGGTCCGCCGTTTGGATTTATCGTTGGCCAGCGATATTCTTGCCTCGGGGCGCCAAGTGCATTCCGCGTCTCAGCTTGTCAATTGGCCGGTCGTGGCAATCGCCGGGATGCTCAACAGCGGCAAGACCAGTTTGGTGGCCACCTATTTGAGCGAGGCGGGGCGGGCACGCACGCTGCGTGGACCGAGCAATGTCGAAGGCACGCATCGGTTTGTTCTGTGGTTGCCTCAGCAATGGCAATCCGACTCGGAATTGTTCAGTCTGCTGATGGGCCGGATCGGGGATGCGATCGGAAAACCACCCGAGATGCTGGCCGAAGATCCTGCCGCCGCTCACCAGCAATACAACAATCGCGGTGGCGACGTCAGCACGCTTGCGATTCCGCTTGTTGCCACCGATCCGGGGTTGGACGAAGCGGGGATTGGGTTGCTGGATTGTCCGGACATCGTTTCCGATGAAGCGTTTGGACTCGGATCGCCGGATATTCGTCGCGATCTGCTTGGCCGTGCCGCCACGATCTGTTCAGCGTTCTTGGTGGTCTCGTCTGCGGAATCTTCGCGTGACGCCACGCTTGGGGATCTGTTGCGAATCGCCGCCGATTTGATGCCCGGAGTCCCGCGGATGCTGGCGGTTAACAAGGTCCGTCCTCGCCAGACTCCGGATCAAGTGTTTGAAACGTTCACGCCGTTGGCGAAAACGCACGGCATCGAAACGGTGTATGCGGCGTACGATTTTGACGTGCCCGCCAGTCGGCCCTATATTCCGGCTGCCAGTGGATCGGCAGCGATCGGCGACGACGAAGATTTGTTTCCGGTTTTCTTTTCCGTTTCGGAAAACCCAGACGACAATCCGCCCGCCGCCATTTCAGAGGACCGCTTGCTCGCCGCGCTGCCGAAGCGGCTCGATCGCGCGAAATTGTTCGAGAAGTTTCGGATCGCGTTGCAATCCACGCTGCGATCAATGATTTGGGATCGCGCGGTCAGTCGGGTGGACCAGGATGCGGATCACTCGCGCAAGGCAACGCAGAGGGCCCAGGATTGCTTGTTGCAAGCGTCGCTCGAATTTTTTGCTCATCGGCAAGTGGGTGGTGAAGTGGTCGAACTGCGGCTGCATCAATCCAAACGAATCATCCACCAGTTATCCGAATCGTTCGCCGTCACGGCGCCTTGGTACGCCCGTTGGGGCGTTCGCATGAATGCCAAATTGCGTCGTTTTGTTGATGGTGCTGGCGAAATGGTGCGTCGCTTTACTCCCACGGCGATGGCTGAGAAAACGGCCAGCGAAATCAAGGACAAATTTCGCCGTGGCGAATACGGCAGCCTGATGACGCCCGAGCGACTCAACGCGGCGATCGATCGACACGGCGGTTCGGCCGCTCTGCCACACTGGTTTGGCGAAGAGGTCGATCCCAGCATGTCGAGATTAACCGAAGCGTCCGAGGCGGCGATTCTGCGATTCGAACGTGATGACTTTACGCAGCTCGACCCACGACGTCTCGATGAAGCGGTCCGCCAAATGTGGAGCGATGTACCGGTGCGTAAAAAGTTGGTCGCCGGGCTGACGCCGCTGGCGACCTTGTTGGCGGCCTTTGGGGGCGTGTTGATGATTCCGGTCGATTTTGGCACCACGGTGATCGCCGCCGCCTCGATCCCGGAACTGTTCGCCGCCTTTGGGATGGCCGCCATGGCTGCGCTGTGGGCAGGCGGTGCCAATACTCGCGATGTCGGCCAACAAGCGGCAAAACAGCAGCTTGTCGATTTTCACGCCATTCTGTGCGATACCTTTGGCGTCGAGCGGATGAGCAAAGTCACCCCCATCGAAGTCGGCCGTGTGAAAGAAAATTTGCCGATGTCGCATGTCATTCGGCGTGAAGCGATTGGTCCGACATTGCCGCTGTATCAAATCCGCGATGCGTTTCGCAAAGAGCTGCAAAAACAACTGCCCCGCGGCGGTTAAGCGGCAAAGTCGATGGCATTGGACGAACGACGTCCGCCGTAGCTTGGCCGACATCCGGATTGGCGTCCTCAGCGCCGAACCCACACTCTGCTAAGATACAATGGACGTGCGAGTGCAGCATCTCGCCGACTTTTTACTCAGCCTTCCTGGGAAATGCAAAACGTGGATCCCCGTTCGTATAAAGAGCCCTCCTGCAACCTGCCGTTTCTTCAAAACGACAGTGGTGCGAACTGTAATGCGGCCAGCGTTAGCCCCGAGCCACCGCTTTTTCCCGATCGAAATGCCCCTTCACGCGATCACGTCGATCTGCCGCGGATTGAGCAAGCGGTTCGTATCATCTTGGATGCGGTTGGCGAAGATCCCGACCGCGAGGGACTGCTAGAGACCCCCGCTCGAGTGGCTCGTATGTACGCGGAGATGTTTGCGGGGCTGAAATCCGATCCAGGACGCCATCTCGCCAAGGTTTTCACCGAAGAATATGACGAGATTGTGCTCGTTCGCGACATCAGCTTCTGCAGCATGTGTGAACATCACTTGTTGCCATTCACGGGCCGCGCCCACATTGCGTACCTGCCCAGCGGGAAAGTGGTGGGGTTGAGCAAACTGGCCCGCGTGGTCGAAGAAGTGGCTCGGCGACCGCAGGTCCAAGAGCGAATGACGCAAACGATCGCCGATCTCGTCGAAGAGCGTTTGTCTGCGACCGGAGTCGCGGTGGTTTGCGAGGCCACTCATAGCTGCATGACGATGCGGGGGGTGCGGAAACCAGGCAGTCTGTGTTTGACCAGTGCGATGCGCGGCGCGTTTCGGGACGACCCGAAATCGCGAGCCGAAGTGTTGGGGTTGATCAACCGCGAAGTTTAGGGAGCGGGCAGATTCGCTTCACGAGTTCCCTCATCTGCTGATCCGGTCCCCGTCCTCATTCTCTTGGTTTGCGAACTTGACGAACATCGGCCATCCCACTCGAAGCACACCGCATGGATAGCGAACGTCAACGAATTCAAGACGACTTGCGTGGCGTCGTGCGA
Source organism: Novipirellula rosea (assembly GCF_039541335.1). Lineage (NCBI taxonomy): Bacteria > Pseudomonadati > Planctomycetota > Planctomycetia > Pirellulales > Pirellulaceae > Novipirellula > Novipirellula rosea. Next base: position 26,000 of record NZ_BAABGA010000120.1, read on the forward strand.
GGCGAGGTTTTGTGCGATGACATTTCATGTCAATTGTATGCGACCGACGCAAGCATTTATCAGATGACCCCGCTTGGGGTTGTGCGGCCTCGCACCGCCGCCGACGTGATTGCCACTGTGCAATACGCGACCGAGCACGACTTGTCGATTCATCCTCGCGGCAGCGGCAGTGGGGTCTCGGGTGAATCGCTTGGCAATGGTTTGCTGCTCGATTTTTCATGCTTCATGCGGCGTGTGACGATCGACCGTGATGGGGCCACCGTGACGGTGCAGTGCGGTGCGGTTTTGGCGGAAGTCAACGCGGCGCTGGCGGCTTATGGACGAACCTATGGCCCTGACCCGGCAACCCGCAGCATCACCACGATGGGCAGCGTGTTGTCTACCAATGCCTCGGGCAGCCACTATCTGCGAAGTGGATCGGCCCGCGATACGATCGAGTCGATGCGAGTGGTAACGGCGGATGGGAATCTGCTAACGCTGGCGAAACATCATCCCGATGAACCCACGCCGCAAGGCCGATTGGCTCGTGGGATCGTCGAGATTGAAAATCAATTCCATTCGCTGATTGCGGCTCGCAAGGCGTCACCGAATTCACGCAGTGGCTACCGTTTTGATGGAGTGATCCTCAGCGACGGCCGCGTCGATTTGGCGAAGTTCATGGTGGGCACGCAAGGAACATTGGGGATCATCGTCGATGCGGTCGTCCGCACCGAACCGATTCCGACACACCGCGGGGTCGCGTTGTTGTTCTTTCGCCGCTTGGATTCCGCCGCCCGTTGTGCCCGTCGTGCATTGATGCATGGCTTGGTTGCATGCGATTTAATGGATCGTCGGCTGTTGCAAATTGCTCGCGAAACCGACTCGCGTTTCGCCGAGCTGTTGCCGCGTGAAGCCGAAGCGATGTTGCTGGTGGAAATCCAAGGCGAATCGCTTGGTGATTTGTACGACCGGTTGGCGATCATTCGCCAAGAATGTGCCAAGGGGCCCGATGCCGCGTTTGCCGCAGTCGATACGGTCCGCCCCTCCGAGCGTGATCTTTATTGGGCTCTTTCGCGACGCGTGATTCCGCGACTGTATCGCTTCAAAGGCAGTGATGCACCGCAGCCGTTTACCGAGGATATCGCGGTTCCGCCGGATCGTTTGCCTGCTGCTCTGATCGATATTCAAGACACGTTGCAGCGAAACCAAGCAACCGCGACCGTGTTCGCGCATGCCGGGCATGGGCAGTTGCACATCCGTCCCTTTTTGAACCTTGCCAAACCGCACGATCGTGAAAAATTAAACGACCTGTCCAATCAAATCGCGGAAGTGGTTTGGAAGCATGGCGGCGAGGTCGGTGTCGAGCATGCGGCTGGGTTGAGTCGTTCGCATTTGCTGCCTCGCCAATACGGCCAATTGTGGCAAGCGATGGGCCAGATCAAGCGTTTGTTCGATTCGGTGCATCGGCTCAACCCTGGCAAGCTGTTTGGGGCCGTCTTGCAAAAACCCAACGAGAATCTTCGGCCGCTCGATAAAACGATCGAGGTCAGCCGCGGGAATCGAACCTTGATCGCAGCCGAGAAACCGGTCGTCGAAGATTCGGGGATTGCCTCCAAGCCGCTCGCCCAATTAGAAGTGTTTCAAATTTGGCCCCCCGGTGCCTCGGTGGCTCAGGTCACACGCGAGTGCAACGGTTGTGGACGGTGCCGCACGCATTCGTCCGCCGAGCGGCAATGCCCGATGTTCCGTGCCAGCCATCGTGAAGAAGCGTCGCCGCGGGCGAAAGCGAATCTGCTGCGTGGCGTACTAAGCGGACAACTGAAGGTCGACAATCTGGCCGAGGATCGTGCCAAAGAAGTCGCCGACCTTTGTTTCAACTGTCATCAGTGTCGAGTCGAATGCCCCGCTTCGGTCAATATTCCTAAAATCGTCGGCGAGCTCAAAGCACAGTATGTTGCCACCAATGGATTGCCGCTTTCTGATTTGTTGCTCGGACGAATCGATACCATTGCGGCGATTGCGTCTCAGGTCCCTTGGCTTGCGAATTTGTTAATTCGAGGACGTTTCTCTCGCTGGCTTGCCGATCGTTTGTTCGGTTTGTCGGCCGCTCGAGAATTGCCGCTGATCGCCAGTGAAACATTCATGCGGTACGCCGCCAAACGCCGCTGGACGAAACTGAATCCGCATGGCGGTTTAAAGGTCGCCTACTTTGTTGACCATTATGCAAACTATCACGACCCCGACATCGGTCGCGCCCTAGCTGAGATTTTGCAGCACAATGGAATCGGTTTGTATGTTCCCTCGGGACAGGTCGCTAGCGGAATGGCGCGTATCTCGGCCGGTGACATCAAAGGAGCACGCCGAGTGGCTCGACGCAATTTACGCGTTCTCGCCGAAGCGGTCCGGCAAGGCTATACGATCATTGCCACCGAGCCCGCTGCGGTGCTTTGTTTGAAGCACGAGTATCCCAATTTGATGGATGACCAAGACGCGCACTTGGTCGCCGAAAACTCATTCGAAGCGTGCCAGTTTCTGTGGAATTTGCACCAGGAATCTCGGTTGTCGCTTGATCTCAACACGCTGCCAACCGAAATCGCCTACCATCAACCCTGCCATCTTCGCGTGCTCGATCCTGACGCTGCAGGCCCGAAATTGATCGGCTTGATTCCGAAATTTGAAGTCCAGCAGATCGAGGCGGGCTGTACCGGCATGGCAGGCACATGGGGGCTGCAACGCAAGAATTACCGAAACAGTCTGCGAGTCGGCTGGCCATTGATCTCCGCGATGCGTTCGGCGGGCAATCGCACCGCAGCGACCGAGTGCAGCGCCTGCAAAATGCAAATCGAGCACGGAGCGGGCCGTAAGACCTTGCATCCGATCAAGCTGTTCGCGTACGCCTACGGCCGCCTTCCCAAACTCGAAAAAGAGCTCGGCACAAAAAAGGTGTCCGACACCTTAAAGTAAGAATAGGCAAGATAAGGGGTTGCCCAGTCTGCCAAAAAGGTGTCCGACACCTTTTTTACGACGGTACCTGTTTTACGAAAAAACGGCGGCATGAAGGTCATGCCGCCGTTGGATGATGGTTTCGCGAAAGGGCGATTGCTTACTTGGTGCCGACCAAGTCCGCTTTACGCTTCGCTTCGATGATTTCGGCTTGGATGTTCGATGGAGTTTGGCGATAGGTCGCCAATTCCATGGTGAACGTTCCTTGGCCTTGCGTCATACTTCGCAGGTCGGTGGCGTAACCAAAGGTTTCTGCCAACGGGACTTCTGCCTTGATGATGCTGTTGCCTTCGACGATGTCGTTGCTTTGCATGATTCCGCGGCGGCGAATCACGTCACCCACGACGGTACCTTGGAAGTCTTCGGGGACTTCGATTTCAACGTTCATGATTGGCTCGAGCAACTTCGGATCGGCTTTCTTGAAGTACTCGCGGAAACAGCCTTGTGCGGCGGTGTAAAACGCCTTTTCCGACGAGTCAACTTCGTGGAAGCTACCGTCATCCAAGTCGATGCGTGTTCCTACCACGGGGAATTCAGCGACAGGGCCTTTGCCCAAAATGTCGCGGAAGCCCTTTTCGATCGCAGGAATGTACTGCTTCGGAATACGGCCACCGACCACGTGATCTTCGAACTCGAAGCTGTCTTCGCTGTTCGATTCGATCGGGCTGAGCTTGCCCTTGATGTGAGCGAATTGACCACTACCACCACTTTGTTTCTTGTGTTTGTAGTCGAATTCAACCATCTTGGTTGGGCTTTCGCGGTAGCTAACCTTCGGAGCACCGACGATGATCTCGACACCGTACTCACGACGAATCCGCTCGATGTAAACATCGAGGTGAAGTTCACCCATTCCGCTGATCAAGATTTCGTTGGTTTCTTCGTCGGTGGCGACTCGGAACGTCGGGTCTTCTTTGCGGAAGCGTTGCAGCGCCTTGGCCAACTTGTCTCCGTCGCTGCGGGTTGCCGGGGCGACAGCGATCTTGATTACCGGGTCGGCGATGAACATCGACTCGAGCGTACAGAAATCTCGCGATTCGGCGTACGTGTCACCACTGGCCGAATCGATTCCCATGACGGCGATAATATCACCGGCGGTCGCCTCTTCGATTTCTTCGCGTTTGTTACTGTGCATTCGCACGATACGGCTGAAACGCTCGGACTTGGTCGTACGTTGGTTGACGTAGGTTTCGCCCTTCTTGATCGTGCCTTGGTAGACACGCATGAAGGTAAGCTGACCGAACGGGTCGTCCGCGATCTTGAACGCCATGCCAACGAAGGGACGCGAGGCATCGGGCAGCAACTCGATCTTGTTGGTTTCATCTTTCGGGTCACGACCACGGATTTCACGATCGAGCGGGCTCGGCAAGTAACGGATTACCGCATCAAGCAAAGGTTGAACGCCTTTGTTTTTGTAAGCGGTGCCCATGAATACCGGCGTTGCTCCACCGAGGACCGCATCGCGAGCGACCTTGTAGATCAATTCTTTGGAGACTTCTTCTTCGCTGAGAAGCAGTTCCATCATTTTGTCGCTGTACATCGACAGCGCTTCGAGCATCTCGACGCGTGCTTCTTCGCACTCGTCTTTGATGTCGTCTGGAATTGGGGCCGAGACGACTTTTTCGCCTTCGTTGCCTTCGTGCAGGTAGGCCACCATTTCGATCAAGTCGACGGCGCCTTTGTAGTTTTCTTCAGCACCGATGGGGTACTGCATAAAGAACGCTTCGGCGCCCAATTTTTCGCGAAGTTGCTTCAGAACGCGGAACGGGTTCGCTCCGGTTCGGTCCATCTTGTTGATGAATGCCAAGCGAGGAATCTGGTAACGCTTCATTTGGCGGTCAACGGTGATCGATTGGCTTTGCACGCCACCGACGCTGCACAGAACCAAAACCGCACCATCAAGAACACGAAGCGATCGCTCGACCTCGACGGTAAAGTCAACGTGGCCCGGAGTATCGATCAAGTTGATCGGGTGGCCTTTCCACTGGACGCTGGTTGCGGCACTGGTGATCGTGATACCACGCTCTTTTTCCAGTTCCATATGGTCCATTGTCGCGCCGTCACCACCACCGCGAACTTCTTCGATCTTGTGGATTCGCCCGGTGTAAAACAGAATTCGCTCGCTGAGGGTCGTTTTTCCCGAGTCGATGTGGGCGCTAATTCCGATGTTTCTGAGTTTATCCAGCTTCATTTATCTTCACCTAAACATTGCACGCGGTATTTGAATTTCCCAAGGACATGAGTTTACAAATCATGTCTATTGTTCAGTCAGGACTTGAGAATGTGAGCACGCGGCATTTTGTACATTACCACCCGTCAACGCAGGATGACGCCTCGGATCGATTGGGAAATATGGCAAAGGTTTGGCAGATGCGAAAGGGCAAATATGCTCAATTCCCCTTGCATACATCTTTTCTTCACTGCATACTTCCCTGCTTCCCTCTAAGGCGAGTCGGCGGACCCGTATTGAGCCGTCGGCCTTCATCCGTCGCTAGCGGTACCCAATTTTGGGACGTCTGTGACGATCAAGCCCATTCGCCCTTAACAAGTTTACAGAGCAAATCCGAATGCCACCACGTCCAATGAGCACGCGTAGTCGTGCCCGCAAACGATCACGCGTCCGAACCCGGACCAAAAAGAAAGATCCAATTTTCGTCGATGGTCAACGACCACGGCCGATGTACGTCGATTACAAGGACATCGAGCTGCTGAAGAAGATGGTCAACCGTCAAGGCCGTATCGCAGGTCGTCGCAAGAGCGGCTGTACCGCTGCGAGCCAACATGCGGTAACCGCCGCGATCAAACGAGCTCGTTTTATGGCTCTTTTGCCATTCGTTGGCGAGTAAAACTCGGCATTTTTGCCGAATGTGGTCTTCTGGCTCCCCAACTGGGTGAGCCGTGGCAGGTGAGCGGCCGACTTAGAAAAATCATCACCCGACGCACAAGCGAGGGATCTAAGTTGCCCGCGTCACGTTGCCGGCAAGTCCACGCTTTCGCGCCGGTGATTGCTATGGGCGTCGGTTTTATAAGTAACGCATTTGGTCGTAGCGAAAGTCGTCAAGACTTTCGTTTTCTGGGATGACCGAAACTCTTGATGACCGGAACTCTTGAGTCTCGAAGTTTCCTAAGCCGCTCCGCTCTCCTTCCCGTGCGCATTTTTGGTCACGAAATAACGTGTTTACCACCCAACGCCGAGTCGAGTTTCGCGATACGGATGCTGCCGGAATTGTCCATTTTTCGGCATTTTTCCCGATGATGGAAGCCGCAGAGCACGCCATGCTGCGGTCTTTGGGGATCTCGGTCATGACCCGCCCTGCGGATGATGAGCATTCGAAGTCCGAGCAGAGCACTGAATCTGGGGCCGAAACGACACCGCCGGCTGATGTCACATGGCCCCGCGTTTCGGCTCACTGTGATTACCGTGCTGCCGCCCGTTTCGAGGACATCCTCGAGATCGCGGTCACGGTGCTTCGGCTCGGCAGTAGTAGCGTTGAGTATGGAATTCGGTTTTCGCGATCCGCACCAGCAGACCAACCCGGGCAACGCGACCAGCCCGAGCAACCCGGCAAATCGGGGGCAACGGTGATCGCTGAAGGCCGATTGACCGCCGTTTGCTGCACCCTCTCCCCCGGCGGTAAGCTGAAAAAGACGCCGATTCCCGAAGACTTGCGGAAGTTGCTCGCAAAGCATCTCGATTCGCAAACCTTTTCTGCTGACCACGCGTAGTACCCCGAATCCTGGCTCAAGCTACGCCCGCAGCGGCATCCGCAGCGTCGATGTTCTGCAGCGGGCTGGCGATGGATTTGAGTTTCAATGTGCTACTTTTCTGGTCGTTTTTCACCTTACGGTCGGCTCGACATGATTTCCTGTCCTGATTTCGCGGTATCCGATTTCCCAATGCCTAGCTTCGCATCTCTTCCTAGTCTTGCCTCTTCTGATAGCTTTGCATGTTCGGATCTGACCGCGATGCTGGGGCATCCCGCATTGATCATCGGTTGGGCCAAGTGGATTCCGGCCTGGATTACCCCTCTGTGGGTGCTGTCGATCGGGTTGCTGCTCGGTGCGATCGCCGTAGTGGCGGTTTACGGAGTATTGTCGCTTCTGTCGCTCGTTCCGCCGCTTGGCCAACTTGCGGACAAACCACGTCGAGGCATCACGGCGTCGCTGATTGTGGGTGGCGTGATCGCGGCCGGACTGTGTGCGACTTACATCCCGATCGCAGGCGAATATTCCAATACCTTGTTTCTGCCGCTGATCTGTATCGGATTGGTGCTCGGATTCGGCGTGATTTACGGAATGTGGCATCGCACCCGAAGCGAATGGGCCGCGATGGTGGGTGAAGGGGTGATCCCCTATCTGTTGTCGACGATGGGGGTGTTTGCAGTCATCGGTCTAGCAGGGACTCCGTTTGTTGAAAATCCGCAGTCGATCCTCGATTCGATCGTCGCGGTGAATCTGGTGGGCGACGGAACCGAGCGCGTCGTGGTCACGGTCCCGGCGTCTCCGGACCTGCCCGTAGGCGAGTCTCCCTTTGTTCCGGCGAACATTGATTACCAACTTCGCAGCGTCACAGGCATGACGATTGAGAGTGACCGTACGGTTTTGCTGGGGGATTCGGCTGATCCTGCTGGTTTTGGTCGCACGCCTCAACGCGTGAACGAAGGCGAAAAGCTAGTCTATAGTTACGAAAATCGTGATCAGCCGCCGATTCCTTCGGACCCGACTCGGTTGCACATTCAGAACCGCGAAATCGACGACGCGACCGTGGTTTTCACCTTTAACAATCAACCGATGGTCCCGCAAGCGAGTTCGATTGTGGTGATCGCCTTCACGTTCTTTCTAACGCTGACGTGCTTGATCGTGTTCCGCCAAGCGGCCCCACGCGTTTGGGCATTGGCGTTGTCGACAGCGAAGAATGAAATGGCCCAGCCGCTGTATCTGCTGCTGTTAGCGATTGGTTTGTTTGGGGTGCTGCTATTCGGAATCTATCCGTTTAACACGCTCGGTGACGACATCCGCTTGCTCAAAGACAGCGGCGTGACTTTGATCATGGTATTGGGGATGGTCCAAGCAGTGTGGAGTGCAGGGACCTCGGTCAGCGAAGAAATCGAGGGACGGACTGCATTGACGGTGCTCAGCAAACCGGTCAGCCGACGGTCCTTCATCCTTGGTAAATACGCTGGGATTATGTTGTCGGTATTGGTGCTGTTTGTGATCCTGTCGGCGGTTTTGACGGTCGTGATCAGCTACAAACCGATCTACGACGCTCGTGAAACAGCCAGTGGCGACACCGTTTGGCAGACCGGGCATGACGAAATCATGACGACGCTTCCCGTGTTGGGGTTGTACTTGATGGAAACGATGGCGATTGGTGCGATCGCAGTGGCTTTGGCAACGCGATTGCCGTTGTTGGCCAATTTTATCACCTGTTTTGTCATCTACGTGATCGGAAACTTGACCTCGCCGCTGGTGGCGTCGGCACGTGACAACAACGAATTAGTGGGGTTTGTGGGGAAATTAATTGCAGTGGTGATCCCCAACTTGAACATTTTTAACGTCCAGGCGGCGGTAGATACAGGAAATCAGATCCCGGCGATCTACTTGGCCGGTGCTTTTAATTATCTTGTATGTTTCTCGATCGCAATTTGGATGCTTGCGATGTTACTTTTTGAGGACCGCGACTTGGCTTAGCATTTGTGGGAAAGCCCTCTTTCCCACCTACGCCTTGGCTTAGTGGCGGCAGTGAAATGCTCGCCGCCAAGCAGATCCTTTCCTAAGCCAACGAGGTTCGACTGATGAGTAGACTTGCGGCACCACGAAGTGAACCCGAAGCGAGTGGTGCATGGACGACATACATCTGGGCATCGCTCGCGGGGCTGCTTGTCCCTGTGATTGTGGGCCTGGTGGGGCTGATCGCCGTACTGCTGGATTCCAAAGGTTTCGTCGGCAACCAAGTGCGGCTTGGAACTCATCTTAGTATTTATCTGCCCGAGCCGTTTACGGCCCAGCGTCCGCTCGTCCAATTGGCTCAGTTAGTCGGCATCACCTTTGTGGTGGCATGCCTGTTTTCGCTGGCGGTTTGGTTGCACCGCCGCGATGCGGACTCCAAGGCTCGCAACGTTACCAAGTCACTGCATCGCAAGGTGCTGCAGCAGAGTTTGCGTCGCGCCGAAATCGAAGGTGCTGCGGCTCAATACGTTCGTGCCGAGCAGCTGATTGGCACTCATTTACCAGCGATCCAAAAAGGGCTCTCGATGTGGTATCGAGCGGTCCCACGAAGTGTGTTGATGTTGGTGGGATGTGTTGCCGTTGCCTTGTTGGTGAACGTGTGGTTAGCGTTGCTGGCGGTCGTAAGCGGGATCATGCTTTGGCAGCTTTACCAGCGGCTGCGCTATCGCAAAGGCGACGAGATTGCCAATTGGGAAGTCCCCCGTTCGCGTCGACGGATGGCCGAGATTGTCGGACAAGCTCCGCTGCTGGCGCGTTTGCAAACGCAGGGGTTGGCCGATCGATCGTTCGAATCCGAGCTCGATTCGTTGTACCGACGGCTGACTGCCGAAGAATCGCGATCGGGGCAATTGTGGCCGCTGTTGTTTTTGGCGACCTCGGTCGCTGTGGCGGTGTTGCTGCTGGGACTCGGCGCCAATTTGTTGATTGGTGATAGTGGTTTGAGTGTGCCGTCGGCACTCGTCTTAGGGTTGGCCCTAGGCGGTGCGATCGTCAGCGCTGATCGACTCGCCAAACTATCCTCTCAGTTGAAGGAAAGCGAACCGTCGAGCGATGCGATCTATTTGTATCTGCAGCGCAGCGATGATGTCGCGCCGAGCGAGCAGCGAGTGGGGTTGGCGGGACTTCGTGACTCGGTTCGTATCGATGATGTGACATTAAAGGATTCGACCGGCAAAGCGATCCTCCGAAATTTGAGCTTGCAGCTGACTCCCAAAAGTTTTGTGGCGTTACTCGGCACGGAAACAGTGTCGACCCGAGCGCTGACGGAATTGATTATGGGGTTCGGTCGTCCGACCGAAGGCCAAGTGTCGATCGATGGGATCCCCTTGCTGGACGTTCATCCGCAGGCGCTCGCGCGTAACGTGATGTGGGTCGAGCCGTCCGGTCCGCTGTGGGACGGAACGATCGCGGAAAACATTCGCGGTGGCGACGAGGACATCAACAACCGCGATTTGGTCGAGGTGCTCGAGAGTCTGAATGTATACGAGCAATTGCAGCGGTTGTCCGAAGGGCTCAACACCTACGTGACCGTGGGCGATTCGTTGTTGTCGCCCGAGATTACGTTCGCAATCGGAATTGCCCGTGCGATTTTGCATAAACCTGCTGTCGTGATTGCGATGGAGCCGCCTCCGCCCGCAGAGCATTTGCCGGACGACCCAAGTTTGGCGGGGCTAAAGCGATTGTCCGAATCAGGGGCTTTGGTGGTGGTGTTGCCACGACGTTTGCAAACATTGCGGTCGGCCGATCGTGTTGTCTTGCTAAACGGGCCACGCATTGCCGGCGAAGGCAAGCATGCCGAGTTGTTGTCGAACAGCGATCTGTATCGCCATCTGAATTACTTGCTATTCAATCCGTATCGGCATCAAAAATAGGTGATTTTTCCAGCGAACCTGCGGGGAATCTCGCCCGCCGGTTCCGCCGTTACAAGCGACCCTTGAAATCCGTTATGCTACCCGCCTACCTTGGTTCATCGGACGTTTTTGGGTCGACACGTGTTTGATTTTTGGCTCACGCTCTCACTGAATTTACGATTAGCGTTGCTGGCGATTTTCGGGTTGCTCAGCGGCGCGTTGGCGAACCATGTGATCTACACGTGGTGTTGGTTCGCACGTCCTATTTCACCTTGGGCACCTCCGTCGCCTAAATCGCCAAGGCGTCTTGCCAGTGATCGCATTCCGCTAGTGGGTTGGTTGTCGCTTCGCCGCGAAGCGGCGCTTCATGGTCGTGGATTTTGGATCCGGCCGTTGTTGATCGAGATCGGATTGGCAATTGCGATTCCGGCGTTGTACATGTTCGAGACACAAAATGGCGGTCTGCTTGCTGAATCGCTGCGTGTGCCGCAGGTGCTCAGCATGCCGTGGCTGATCACAAGTGGGCACCGAGTTTTCCTCGGGCACGCCGTGTTGTTGGTGTTGATGGTGGCGGCCACCTTCATTGACTTTGACGAGCAAACGATCCCGGACGAAATCACAATCCCCGGCACGCTGTTCGCCTTGTTGCTGGGATCGATTTCCGACTGGGGGTTCATGCCGATATCGCTACCGATTGGCGGTCCTGCAATCGAGCTGGCTCGTGCCACGTTCGAGGCGCCTTGGTTCCCCGCGTTAGAAAAATGGTGGACCAGTACCGGGCTGTTAACGGGATTGGCGATTTGGAGCGGTTGGTGCTTTGCCTTGGCGGATCGTCGTTTGATTTTGCGAAAAGGGGTTGGCAAAGCGATCGAGTTTTTCTTGGCAGGGCTAGTGCGTCATTCGACTTGGAAATTGCTGCTCGCTATTTGGGTCGCGGGTTTGATCGCGATTTCGATCGTTTTCCAGCTCGGCGGCGTTCATTGGCATGGGCTGTTTTCCTCGTTGGTCGGTTTAGCGGTGGGTGGCGGCGTGATTTGGGCGATCCGCATCATTGCGTCTGGCGCGATGGGAATGGAAGCGATGGGGTTTGGCGATGTGACGTTGATGGCCATGATCGGAGCGTTTCTGGGATGGCAGGCTGCCGTCGCCGCCTTTTTTCTCTCTCCCTTTGCTGCCATTGTGATCGTGGTGTTCCAGTTCATCATCACGCGTGAACCTCGAGTGCCGTTTGGCCCCTATCTGTGTGCCGGCGCGGCAATGACCGTGATTGGATGGGACCGCGTGATGAACCAGTGGTTCCTGCCAAATCTGTCGATTCTGGGCGGTTTTATCCTCTGGCTCTGTTTGGCGATGCTCGGTCTAATGGGGATCATGTTGTTTGTTTGGCGGCAGATTAAACAGCGTTTGTTTCCTTAGCTTGAACAACATCGCCACATCATTGAAGCGGCGAATGTGTTGCGGCTGAGGATACGCATCCCCAACAGGTGGACTGGGACAAATCGATGATTGTGATTGCCCGACGTTATGGACAACTCGGTAACCGATTGTGGCTGTATGCCCACATGATCGCTGCGGCGGCCGAGTACGGCGTGACCGTCGCCAACCCAAGCTTTGCCGAATACGCCGATCTGTTTCCCTCGACACGCAACGATTTGTGGTGCCGCTACCCGTTGGTTTCGGAGTCCGATCCGTCACCACACCAGCAGTCGGCACCGTCTCGCCGAACGCGAGATTGGTTGGCCCAGGGGGTCTATCTCTCGGCCAAGACGCTCTATACGTTGCGACTGCGAAACTATCCCGCTCACGTTCTTCGTATCAAAGGTGACCAGAGTTACGACGTAGGCAGCGATGCATTTCGCGAATTTGCTACGAGCGGCCGGCCGGTGATGGCACTGGGGTGGCAATTCCGCAGCGAATCACTACTGGCCAAACATGCGGCGGTCGTTCGTCACCATTTCCATCTTGGCCCCGAGCATGGCGAGCCGGTGGGGGAGTGTCTGTACCAAGCACGGCAAAGCAGCGACGTCGTGATTGGCATCCACATTCGCCAAGGCGACTATGCGACGTTTTTGGATGGCCGTTATTACTATGAAGTCCGTGACTACGTGGCCACGATGCGTGAAGTGCAAGCTCAGCTCGCCCCTCGCCGTGTGGCGTTCCTCGTTTGCACCAACGTGCCTTATAACGAATCGGACTTTGCCGGATTAAACGTGCAATTTGGTCCCGGCGTTGCGCTGCAAGACATGTACGCATTGGCGGAAACTGACATGATCATCGGACCGCCGAGTACGTTTACGATGTGGGCGTCTTTTTATGGCGGTGCACCGCTGGCAATGATGAAGCGGTGTGACGACAAGATCGAAGTCGAGTCGGTCGCACCCGAGTTGTTCCAGTCCAATCCAAGCAGCACGAAGTATCAAATCGTGCAAGGGAAGTTGTCCGAGTTGAGTCCGAGTGAGCTCGCCGATGTTTTCGGTTTCAGCCAGCCAAGCGAACGTTTCCCAAGCGAAGCGAAGTCACTCAAATCGAATCCGTAGGCGTAGGCCGGATCAAGTCGTGGTAGCGACGCAGATCCGGCAGAACACTTCACCTCCCCAAAACTTGTTTGTGGGGAGTCCGTTCACTAGTGAGTCATCAGAGGGGGGAGAATCAGGCAGTGTAAGTTCAGCGCAACCAGTGGTCTCCATTAGGCGTTTAGGAACCGCCCGTTACCTCGCCCGAGCGTCAGCTTGGGAGAGGTCGGACGGGCCCCACAGGCCTCGTCCGGGTGAGGGCCGACCGCGCAAGCTTGATGCGGCGTTCGACTCGGATTGCTCGGTCGCCCCTCACCCGAGCAATCGCTAAAGGCTCTGCTCGACCTCTCCCAAACTGCGTTTGGGAGAGGTGACAGTACGCCAGCGGAATTCTGGATGTTGCCTCGGCAGTCTTATCCAGGTCGGAGGGTAAATACCGCCGCCGCGCCGAAACTCCGCTCCGCTCCGCTGCGGTCTGGCCTACGAAAAGAACGCAAATTTTAGGCGTCGCTATCGCGTCATCACTTCGCGGCAGACGTCCGATACGGCATCGGCCGACGCCAAGTGAAACGTCGGAATGCGGCTGGCGATCAAGGGGCCTGCGGCTGCGGAATAATCGTTGATATCCAGTGCATTGATGATCACCGCAACAGCTCGGCCACGACGTGACAACCCGATCAATGCCGCCAACGACTCAGGCGGACAGCTTTGCAGGATCACCAGCACCGTGGTCTCGGACGATATCTTCGATTCCGCTTCGACCAACAACTCGGCCAGCGTTAGCCCATCGGTCCGCTCGAGTCGTGCCAGCGTGCGGATCATTTCACGCAGCGCCACGGGGCCTCGTGTCGCAGGCTGTGCCACCGGCATCAAACGATCACTTTCGTTTCGCATCGACGCGGCTGCAGTGACTTGGTCGCGGACTCGATAATCACCCACCCAGCCTTCGGTGCGGATGCGGTCGGCGGCGTCGCGTCCATTAGTAACCAAGCCAAACGGTTCTCCCGCATCATGTAGTGCATGGGCAATCGAAGCGGCTGCAGTCACCGCCAAATCACTTCGCACCGGTTCATGCTTGGATGGATTGGTCGCGACATGCAAATCTAAAACCAACGTCGCTCCGGCAATCGACGAAGGCTCATAAATTTTGCTGTGCAGCGTACCGGTCCTCGCCGTGGCGGCCCAGTGAACACTGCGAAGCGGATCGCCGGTCTGCCATCGACGAATGCCTCGCAACCGCGTGGGATCGTCCATTACATTGTCCCGCATTCGGATCTCGCCGATCGGGCGTCGTGACCCGATATCGTATGTCGATAACGGAACCACATTGGGAAGCACCGTAACATACTGAGGCTCGGTGCCAACGCGATAGCGTCGATACAGCCCCATCAGATCGCCAGTTTCCAGTACCGTCGGTCCGATTTGAAAGTAGCCTCGTCGACGACATGTCACTTTGTAAGACAGCGATTTTGATTGGCCTGCCCACAACATCATCACCTGAACTCGGTCGCCTTCGATCTCGAGCGCCGACGTCGAAACCGCGCCTACCTGGATCGCTGGCCGCGGCAACAAGTCTTCGACCAAGATCCATAAGATCGGCAACCGGCTTTGGTTGGTAAGCATGATTTCGACGTCGATCACCGAGCCCAGTTTGTGTTCGACATTCCCGCTGTGCCGCACCGCGATAGTGGAATCGGTCCAGGTGTTGGCAAGAAACCAATTGACTCCGACAAGAATCGCTGCGGCCACCGCTGCCAGAACCCACAGCGACGCACCAAACAACATGCCAAACATCAGCACCGCACAAATCCCCGCCACCATCCCAAAGCTCAGCTTGGGTGAATCGGAATGCGATTGGACAGCAGTCGTGGAGGACATTGTTCGATCAACGCTTTTAATTTCACCTCCCCTTTGGGGAGGTCAGAGTCGGCGGTAGCCAGCTCTGGGTGGGGCTCGTTGTGTTAGGAATAGACGGTACAAGTTCAGTGTCACCAGCCCTCCCGGCCGCTCCAACCCGCTCTGGCTAGCGGCCGTCGCCGGTGTAGATAATCGTTGCTCCTTGAGGAGCTTGAGGCCAAGGTGTCGTCCCAGGGGGCCACTCGGTTGGCTGGGTTTTGCGAACCTCGTTCACCGATTCGATCAACCAGTCCGGAGCCGACTTGTTTTCCTGCATTCCGTAAACGTACGGAAGCGGTGGGTCCATCAACAACGCCTTCTTGCCCAGCGGTGGTCGCTCGCTGCCCGCCTGCTTTAACCGCGCCGACAAGCGAGCCACCACATCAGGATGTTGCTCCGCGACATCAGTCGTTTCACTCGGATCGTTTGCGACGTTGAAAAGCATCTCGCCCATCAATTTGAAATCACCCGAGCGAATCGTTGGCAAACGAACACTGCCGCTGACTTCGAAAATGATCTCGTCTCGCGGACTCGGCTCTCCATGGACAATCGTCTCGGTCATGTCGATCCCATCAATCGGATAGGGACCGCTTGCGTCACCGCCGGCGATGTTGGCAAACGTGGGTAACAGGTCAACAATGTGAATCATCGCGTCGTTGGTCGAGCCGGGGTGAATGTGTCCAGGCCACCGCATCACGCAGGGAACTCGCACACCGCCTTCGAAGGTTGTGTTCTTGGTTCCGCGGTAAGGCCGATTCATCTCTTCGGTCAAACCGCCATTATCGTTGGCAAAGATCACCAATGTATTCTGAGTAAACCCATGCTGATCCACCGCTCCGATGATTCGCCCGATCGCATCATCCAAGCACTTCAGCGCTGCTTCACGCGGTGTGTATTTGTCGGTGTATCGTGGCACTTGTTCGATCGGTCCGTGGACCGCGTTAAACGGCACATAAATAAAGAACGGTTGTTTAGCAGTATTTGCATCCGCTTGGCCCGCTCGCTCCGAGATCAACCGCGCCGCTTCGTTCGCAATCAAATCGGTGGTGTACCCTTGCTCTTGAATCGGTTGCTGATTGCGGTGCCAATCGTAAACCGCATAGCGTGCCGGGGCGTTGTGAGGAATGGTGTAGTTGTTGTAGTCGATCCCCCAAGCGTAGTGACCGTATTGATGATCAAAACCTTGTCCCATTGGCAAGTGTTCGGGCAACCATTCGCCACAATGCCACTTGCCTGTGATCGCTGTGAAATAGCCAACGTCCGACAATACCTCCGCCACGGTACGTTCTTTGGTATCCAGTGCATGGATGCGCCGCGTTTCCTCGCCGCGTTCGTTTATTGCGAGCGTCAACCCAAGTTTCGCCAGGTAGCTCGGTTTGCCAAAATCTTCGCTTCGCCAATCCATCCAATTGCGAAACGCGTAGCGTCCCGTCATCAACGCACCGCGGCTCGGTGCACAAACTGAATGCGTATAGAACTGCGTCAGTTTCACACCTTGGTTCGCCAAACGGTCCATGTTGGGTGTCAACTCGGCATTACCGCCATTGAACCCAGGCTCGGCCCAGCCCATGTCGTCAGACAACATGAACACAATATTGGCACGCTCGGCGGATTGAGCACTCAGCTGCGGCATTTCGATGACAAGAACCCAGGCGACCAACGTCATCGCGACGGCAAGTCGAGCACCGCAGCGTAAGACTGCCCGCCAGCGTTTTGCTGGGCCACCAGCCGGACGTGTTGACGGGCACGACGTGCGAGCTAGCGAGTGAATCATTTCAGTTCCGTTGGTCGAGGGGCGACAAAAGACAATTTGTATCACGACGCGTGATCGGGATTCACGCTGCCTGTCTATTCTCTTTGCCGAGGTTTCGTAGGTCAATTGCCCGCTGCCTCAGTAGTTAATTCGACGTCCCTCATGAACCACTCTCACTCAGGAAGGCAATCAGGTCCGCCAATTCGTCGAGCGTCATGCTGTCTTCGAGTCCGACGGGCATGATCGATTTTTCACTGGGTTGCAGTTGCTCGATCTCTTCTCGTGGCACTTCAAAAATATTGCCGTCGGCTCCCTGCAGACGCAGTCGATTCTTAGCCCCAGGACGATCCATTTTTAATCCCGTCAAAACATGACCATCGCTCGTCAGCACGGTCCAGGGAACGTACAGCGGCCCCACTTCTTTGCTAGGGTTCAAAATCGATTCGAGCATTCGAGGGCGAGTCATCTGCCCCGCCACTCGCGTCAGGTCGGGCCCCGTGTTGGTCCCGCGTCCAGAGTGCATGTGGCAATTCGAGCATCCGCGGCGATAGAACACACGGCGTCCGGCGTCCACCTGTTGGCTGTGGCCGACCAATTGCATCCATCCCTCGATGTTTTCTCGGCTCGGGCGAGCCGCATTGTCGCGGCGAACGTTCGTGTTGCGAACTCGCTTCGCTTCCGCCCGCAATATTGCAGGTTGTTTGGGCAATGACAAACGATTGATGATCGCCGCGTAACTCGCCGCCTTGGGAGACAATCCCGCAATCGCGTCGGCACGCGTCTGTTCGTCGACCATCTCGTTCGCTGCAATGTTTGCCAGTTCATCAAAAGAGTGGTCGGTCCCGCGAGCGACCAACAATCGAACCACTTCAAGGGACAGTTCGCGGCCGGTATTCCCATCGACGTATCCGCCGAGTTCTTGATCACTTGGCGAGGTTGCATCGGATGGCAGTCGCTGTAACGCAAGACCACGAAGACGAGCCGAGCGGGTGGTATCGCCTGCGAATTCGATCAACCGCTTCTCGATCGCGGGATCGCGGCTCTTTCCCGATGCGCCCCCCGTTTCCAAGTAAGCGATCGTCGCAATCGTCGCCGAGAAAACGGGCGGCGATAAACGATCCTGTTTTAATAACGCCGTGATCGCGGGCAGTTGGTCTTTGCACATCCGCTCTGCCGCCCAACGCAACGCCGTCAACACCACGGCATCCGAATCGGCCTCTAATCCAGCGGTGATCAACGCGTCACGCGTCGTCGCAGGAACACTCGCCGGATCACACAGTTCTCTCCATCGCCACGCTAACATCTGTCCCACTCGCTGCTGGGCATCGGGCAACGTTTTTTGACCGAGTGCCGTCAGTTGATCGTGCCGGACCAAGCCCGTGATCGCGGCTTGGCGAATCCACGGATCCTTACTTTTCAGTGCGGTCAATCGCCCGTCGAGTGTGGTGGTCGACGATTCCGCCAACTGCGATGCTTCATTTTCCGCTGGCGTGAATCCGGGCAGCGAGTTGGTTTCAATCGGTGCGTCCGCAACACGACTCAGTCGCCACAATCGACCCTTACCATGCACCGGGTAACTGCGGTCGACCCAATCGGTAAAGTAGATCGAACCGTCATTGGCGATTGCCATCGCAACGGGGCGGAAGTTTTCGTCGCCTTGGACAACGACTTCGGTTTTGCTGGTCCACGACGCTCCGCGAGGATCAAGTGAGTAGCGTTCGATGCGATTGTCACCCCAGCTAGTGACCCACAAATGCGAACCGTGCTGGATCACCGCACAGGCCGCTTCGCCGGTTCCCGCCGTCATCGGCAATGTGCCGGGGAATTCGCCGTTCCATGATTGCAGTGGATGAATTCCCGCACGCCCAAAACGAAACTGGAATCCATAATCGCCTCCGAACACGACATGCATCAAGCGATTGGGCGGCATCGAGTCGGGATCGTTCCCGGCGCCCCACAGCCGATTGGCCGAATCAAAACACAAGCCAAATGGATTCCAGAATCCGGTCGCAACACGTTCTACGCGGGTGCCATCGGTTTTGCAGCGAAACACGTTGCCTCCTTCGCCGCCGCCGACTTGTCTTGATCCGTCGCTGCCGATTAGTTGGTAGGGTTCGCCAAAGTTTTCGCCTTGCCCCACGTACAGCCATCCGTCGGGTCCGAGCGTTAGTCCGCCGAGTCCATTGTGTGGGTAGTTTGCCGACGTTTCATGCGTCAGCAGCACCACGCGTTGATCGGCAATGCCATCGTCATCCGAGTCACGAAGTTTCACCAATTCGCTACGCGTCGAAACGGCAAACCACCCTTCGCCTAAATTTACAATGTTCATCGTTGCCACGCCTCCTTCGTAGAAGAGACGTTGTCGGTCAAGCACCCCGTCGCTGTCGCTATCGTCAAAGCGGTAGATGCGATCCGTTTTTGGACCGTCGTAATCGTCGGGTGGGAAATGGGTATGGCATTCGATCACCATCAGTCTCCCTTGGTCGTCGAGACAGCATCCCGTGGGCGTCACCAAATCAGGCTCGAACGCTATCTGTGTTAACTGCCAATTGGAGTCCAGCACCCGAGGCGTTTCCTCGGCGAATGATGGCAAACTGCAAATTCCGAGGACTAGGCCAAGCGTGGTTGTAGCGGAGTGGATCCGCAAGATGCTCCACACACTCTGACAAATTCGAAGTTTGTTGAAACACATTTGCATGGATGGCTTTGCAAGAAAGAGGGTGGGGGCGGGGCGGGCGGAAAGAGGGACGTTGGCGAAGTCGTCGATTATACCGTCCCCCGTCCTAGCGTGCTTTGCGGCGAAAACGGCAAGCGAATTTGCGTCACGCAAAAAAAATGTCACTAATGCACACGACCAGCTTGCCATTGCGTGTGTCGTATTCGCACACATGGACGAAAAGATGGGCGTCGGTGCCCGACCGCCTCGCGACGTATGCGGGAGGAACACGCTGCTGCGCCGGACATTGTCGCGTTTGGGCGACTGGGAGGTCGCTTTGGTACGTGTCTTGCTTTTGCGAGAAGGTGAAGTTGTTAAGAAACAATCGACACACAAGGAACCTAGCCAATGACCATCAGTGTTAACTCCGCCGCCGAATCTCACGCCGATCATCGTCATTGGAAAAGTGACGTCGAGTGCTGGAGTGAAGACATCCAGAATTGGCGAATGGAACATTGTGCAGCGATTGTGCAATTGCAGGAGGCGGTCAAACGGATCAACGAGCATGGGAAAGCACTCGACGAGCATGCCAACGCCGTGGCATCACTGGAAACGTCACTCGAGGCTCATGAAAAGAATTTGGCGGCCAGTTTGCAACACGGTTCTGACGCGGCGATTGACGGCAGAATGAACGACCAGCACGCGAAGCAGTCCGAATTACATCTGCGTCAACAGAATGCTCACGAGCGAATGAAAAAGCATCATCATCAGGCGATGGCGAAAGTCGCGATGCTGAAGAACGCACTCGAGGAAGCGTGTTAGATGAGGAGGCCTGTTAGGGTCCCTGTCGTCACAGCGTGATGCCGGGCCGCCGCAGATTGGAGTTCTGGCGATACGACGGTTGCGAATTTGCCATCACTTTCGCATCCAGCGGATCGGCACCACTTAATCGTCTTCGCCGACGCGGTGTGACCGACGGATGGAACGGGTGATTCCGTACCCCATCATCACGGCGGCTGCACATCCGATAAAACCGGGGACGGAGATGCCCAGTAGCAGCGGCGGCACAAGGCTACTGCATAACGAGGCTGAGCCCATGAACAATGCGGCCGTCAAAATTCCCAGCACTAATCGGTTGACGATGGGTTCGAGCCGTCGATGTTGCAAGTGAACGTCAAACTTTCCACGTTTGAAATTGTGCAAAATGTCTGCCGCATCTTTGGGCAATACACTCATCAGATGTTCCCAGTCGTCGACGTTTGACTTGATCCGAGCGTAGACTTTTTTGGGAGAAAAACGACGCAACATCGCTTTTTTGCCATACGGTTCGATCAATTCAGCCAAACAAAAGGTGGGGCTCAACTGATGCGCCGTCCCCTCTAACATCACCAACACCTTTAGCAACATCGCCACTTTGGCGGGCAGATAGATACGGTGTTCGCGAATAATCTCGACAATCTCGTGCAGACAGCCACTCAAATCGAACTCGCCAAGTGATTGATACGCGTATTCGTCGATCAATTCTTGGATCGCCGACATCAACTCAGGTTCATCAAACCCGATCGGAACTTCGCCGACACTTGCAACCACTTCGGTGATCTTGGCCGCGTCTTGTCCGACCGCGGCAATCAAACCCAGTTCAAGATGGTTTCGTAATTCATTGTCGATGCGTCCTACCATGCCACAATCGAGGATGCCTAATTCAACGGAGCCATGGCTGCTGAGGACGCCATCGCTGCCGGGGGCTGCGGGAAGCGGATTGGCCAACACCATCAAGTTTCCTGGGTGTGGATCGGCGTGGTAGAAACCGTCGCGAAAGATCATCTCTACAAACAGACTGGCACCGCGGCGAGCCACCGCGTCCAAATCGATCCCGGATGCTTCGAGTTGCGATTTCTCTGACAGACTGATCCCTTCGAAACGCTCCATCGTCAGCACGCGACGCGAGCTGAGGTGAGGGTAGGCTTTGGCGAATCGAATCCCCGGTTCGTCGGCAAAGTTGCGTCGAAATCGCTCCATGTTTCGCAACTCACGATCAAAGTTCAACTCCTTCATCAAGGTTCGTTGGAACTCTCGCATCGTATGCACAGGACGATATTGACGCAGTCGTGTCGATTGTTGTTCGGCGATCTCGGCCAATTTTGTCATGATTTCCAAGTCATTGACAATGCGTTGTTCGATGCCGGCATGTTGAACCTTGACGACGACCGATTGACCCTCGTGCAGCGTCGCCCGATGGACTTGCCCGATCGAAGCGGACGCCATCGCCGCCGGTTCAAACTCGGCAAACAGAGTGTCGATCGTGGCCCCCAGTTCCGATTCGATCATCGCCACCACCACATTGGCTTCGTCGGCGGGAGTGTTCGCACGCAGTTGAGCCAGTTCATCGGCGAGCGGTTTTCCCACCAAATCAGGACGTGTACTGAGGACTTGCCCAAGTTTAATAAACGTGGTTCCAAGCTCGGTCATCGCGACACGAATCCGCTGCTCGGTCGTCAGTTCCTCGTCCTCGCAATGGCCTCGAATGCGGTTGAGCCAAGGGATCGGGATGTTGGACAACCAGTCGGCCAATCCGTGTTTGGCAAGCACCGCCACGACTTCGCGAAATCGGTCGGCGTTACGGACGAGCTGCGGGACGTCGATTAAATCCATGTGCGTGTGTTCGGTAACGTTTTTAAATATAACAAAGGGAGCGTCGGCAAGGATGCAATCATAGCAACGCAACCGACGTGCCGCCGGTGGTGATTCATAGACCGGATCAAGTCGCGGCAAGCGACGCAGATCCTGCGAGTTGCGAAATTCACTGCGACAATATTCGCCTTCGGCTGGCACCCGGTTTGCTCGTTTGCTGGTGCGATGACAGTACGACTGCCATCGCAAGCTCATTCGCAATCAAGAAATTCAACAAGGAACTTCCACCGTGAATCTCGTCTGTTCGGAATGTGGATCCGTCAATCGGGTGCCCGAGTCAAAGCTCACGGACAAACCGGTTTGTGGCAAATGCAAAACCTCGCTACTGCCAAATCACCCTGTGGACTTGTCTGCAGATTTGTTTGCGAAGTTTATCACACGCACCGAGCTGCCGGTGCTTGTCGATTTTTGGGCACCATGGTGTGGCCCGTGTCGGATGATGGCCCCTGCGTTTGCGACGGCGGCCGAAGAGTTATCGCCTCAGATGATCCTGGCCAAGCTGAACACGGAAGACGCTCCGCAAATTTCGTCTCAGTTTGGAATTTCGGGCATCCCGACCATGATTCTGTTCCAACGCGGCAACGAATTGAATCGCCAATCCGGAGCGGTCAACACGCAACAAATCGTTGCGTTTGCGCGTCGAGGTTGATCTTCGCGGGGATGTAGTTATCGCATCGGCTTTCTGCGAGAATATGTTTTCGCAGTCGTAAAACCATCGCAATTCCTGTGAGGCTACCCGCATGACCAAGCGATTTATTCTTGTCAGCTTGTTCATTGGCGTGCTTGTCGCCTTGGTGTTTTACAGTAAATGGTCGCCTGAGCCCGCCCGCGTTTCAGGAGTTATCGAAGCCGACGAGATTCGGCTCGGCTCTCGCGTTGGCGGACGTGTCGCTCGCGTGCTGGTCGAGGAAGGTGAATCGGTACAAAGCGGCGATGTGCTGGTGGAACTGGAGCCTTTTGATCTTTTGGAACGCGAAGCCCAGTTGGAATTTGCACTGGCGGCACGCGAATCCGAGTTGGCTCGTTTTGTCACAGGTTTTCGAGAAGAAGAAAAGCTGCAAGCCAAAGCGAAATTGGATCAATTGCAAGCGAGATTCGATCTGTTGACCCAGGGGCCTCGCAAGGAGGAAATCGAAGCCGCGCGAGGCCGATTGGTGCTCGCTGAAACCGCCAAACGACTTGCGGAACAAACCTTCGAGCGACAATCAAAGCTGGCTCGCAATAATGCGGTTTCCACTCAGGAGCTCGACAATGCTAAAGAGGCACTCGAGGCGGCTTCGGCGAACGTCGTCGTTCGACAGCAGGAACTCCGTCTGCTGGAAGCTGGCACTCGCGAAGAAGAGCTGCGCGAGGCGGCGGCGAATGTCGAACAGGCACGTCAAGCTTGGCAACTGATGCTGCACGGTTATCGTCCTGAGGAAATTGAACAAGCCAAAGCATCACGAGATGCGGCACAAGCAGAGCTCGATGCGATCCGGCGTCAAAAAGAAGAATTGCGTATCAAAAGCCCGATTGATGGGGTGATCGAAGCACTCGATTTGCAACCCGGCGACATGGTGGCCGCCGGAGCACCGGTGTTGTCGATGTTGGACCGAGATGAACTTTGGGTCCGAGCCTATGTGCCTCAAAATCGTGTCCGTGTCAGCATCGGGCAGAAGGTGCGATTGTCACTTGATAGTTTTCCCGACGAACCGCTGATCGGAACGATCTCGTTTGTTGCACGCCAGGCCGAATTCACGCCTAGCAATGTGCAAACGCTCGAGGAACGGTCCAAGCAAGTTTTTCGGATCAAGGTGATCATCGATGATCCCTCGGATCAATTGCGTCCCGGTTTGATGGCCGACATCTGGTTGGATTCAACGGGTGCAGACGAATGAATGTATCGTCCGTAGATCCGTTCCCAGAACAACCCGATTCCGATGCTGGTTCTGTCATTGATGTTCATTCGCTGTCGCGTTCTTTCGGTTCGCTGGTGGCCGTCCGTGACGTTAGTTTCGCGGTACAACGCGGATCCATTTTTGGTCTGTTGGGACCCAACGGCAGCGGGAAATCGACAATCATTCGCATGTTACTGGGGATTTTGCCGCCGAGTGGGGGTGATGCGCATGTGCTTGGGTTAGACATCCGCAGCGATGCTGAACGGATCAAGCCGCGTGTGGGTTACATGTCGCAACAATTTAGTCTGTATGGCGATTTGTCGGTCCAAGAGAACCTTGATTTTTACGGCCGCATTTACGGGCTCGATTCCGGTCAATTATCGCAGCGACGCGATCAAGTGCTCGGATTGACGGGGTTGGGAAATCGACTGCCTCAATTGGCGCGTACTTTGTCCGGCGGTTGGAAACAGCGATTGGCATTGGCGTGTTCGTTGATTCACGAACCCGAAGTGTTATTTCTCGATGAGCCGACCGCAGGTATTGATCCCGTCGCCCGCCGACAGCTGTGGGATTTGTTGTTCGAATTGTCGGGTCGCGGGGTGACGCTGTTTGTCACGACACACTACATGGATGAGGCCGAACGATGCAGCGAAGTCGGTTATATCTATCAGTCGAGGCTATTGGTCCTTGGTAAGCCTCATCAATTGAAAGAGTTACCCGAGGTGAACCCGGCAGGAACGAGGCGGTTCGAAATCCGGTTGCCTAGCCCCGCGCGTCACCTCGTGCCGCTTCGTCAGGTCCCCGAAGTCCACGATGCAACCTTGTTCGGCGAGACGATCCACGTGTTGATGGATCAAACTCGTTCGCCCGCGGAGGTACTGCGTCAACTCAACATCTCTCCCGCGGAAGAGACACGTGAAATTGCTCCCAGTTTGGAGGATGTCTTTGTCACGTTGACTCGCAACGCCGAGCGGCGATCGAGTCTGCAAGCCGAATCAGACGAAGTCTCGACACCTATTGCTCCCGATGCGACTGGTTCGCCTGCAACGTCCCGCAAACCTGCTGTTACAAGTCAATTGCAGGATTCGGTTGCTGAGCCGGCCGCCCCCACGCACGGGACGTGGGCCGGGTTGTGGGCCGTGTTGATCAAAGAACTGGTGCACATTCGCCGCCAACCGACAACGCTGTTTTTCATGCTGGTGATCCCAGCGATGCAAACGATCATTTTTGGCTACGCGATTGATACTCAGATCGAACACATCCCGACGGTCGTCTTTAACATGGATGGCCGTCAAATGTCGCGAGAGCTAACGGCTGCGTTTGAAAATACGCGTCGATTCCAAATCAATGGTCACGTCGGAGACGAAGAATCATTTCAGCGATCGCTTTCATCGGGAAATGCAAAGGTAGGTATCCGCATCCCACCAAATTATGTCGACCAATTGTTGCGAGGGGAACAAACACGTTTGCAGGTCTTGATCGATGGCAGTGATTCACAGGTGGCGACGACGGCACAAAGCACTGCGCAACTGTTGGGAATGAATTTGTCGATCCAGCTGGCACGTAAAAAAGGAGACGCGTTGCAATTGGCTCCCGCTCGCGACGCGTTCGGTACCGGCGCGCTGCCGATCGATGTGCGAACACGCATGTTATACAACCCTGACTTGGATAGCTCGCACTTCTTTGTCCCTGGGTTGGTCGGAATCATCCTGCAGTTGGTCACGCTGTTCCTGACCTCGTTCGCCGTTGTCCGCGAACGGGAACTTGGCACACTCGAGCAATTATTCGTTACTCCGGTGGGACGCACTGGATTGTTACTCGGCAAGTTGCTTCCGTATGCGTTGGTGGGCTTCGCTTCGCTACTGACCGTGATGGTCGTGATGATCTATGTGTTCGGAGTCGAGATCCGCGGTAGCATCACGCTGCTGCTGGCGCTGTCGATGTTGTTTATGGTTTGCTCGTTGGCGTTGGGGTTATTGGTTTCGACGATCGCGAAAACCCAACTCGAAGCGTTCCAGTTTGCTTTTGTGATTATGTTGCCCTCGGTGTTGTTGTCGGGCTTTGTGTTTCCCCGCAGCGAGATGCCGTTGCCGATTTACTTGGTGACGTTTGCGATCCCCGTGACCTACTACATCGAAATTCTTCGTGGCGTGGTGCTGCGGGGGGCGGACCTCATCGATCTGATGCCTTGGGTGATCGGGCTCAGCATTTGTGGAGTGGTTGTCCTCACTTTGAGCGTCGCCCGCTTCCAAAAACGGCTCAGTGGATAAGTTGGATGCCGTCTGCGACGTGAAAGTCATCCACGCTGGGATGACGTGTTATTGGTGGGGCCGGATTTAGGAAACCGTTGGGTGACGTCCCTTTAGTGTCGGCTGCATTTGGCGTGGTGCTTGCAGCCAGCCCTGCTCGACATACCACTGAGCGGTTTGGGCAAGTCGTTGATACAGCGATTGGTCAGGGACAAAACCGGTGTCGCGATTCAATGCTTCACTGGAACAGGTCCATGAACCCGCCGTCGCTTCGCGGGCTTTATCCAGATTGAGAATATTAGGGTGGCGAGTCACTTGGGAAACAAGTTCGTTGAACGTTGCGATACACCACACCGCCGTTTTGGGGCTGCGGATCACCCAGGCATGGTAACGTCCGAGCGTCCGCCCGATCATGCGTCCGAGTTCGGCATACGTCGGATTCTCGCCATCGGCGGCAAAATAGATACCGGTCGCGTCACTGGGATTCGTTGAGACGCGACGGCCTTGGCTGGCCGCTAACATCAGTGCTTTGCTCAGATCCTCGGCATGGATCACCGAGACTCGGTCGTCGTGAAATCCAGGAGCCAAGTGGAAACCAAACTTTGCGATCGTTTTGAACATTTCTAATCCGTCACGATCGCCAGAGCCCAATACGATGGGGGGCCGTACAATCGTCGTTGGCACATCCGCGGCGAATCGCATCGCCGCTCGTTCGCCTGCCAATTTGCTGCGTCCGTAATTTGATACTGGGTTCGGAGTGTCCGACTCGGTGCGAGGCTTCGATTCAGACGAGGGGCCCGCCGCGGCGAGTGACGATACGACCACTAAAACCGGCGGCTGGTCTCGTTCGGCGCAACACTTGGACACATTCGCAACCCCGTCTTCGTTAATTCGAGCGTAGTTGCGCACATGTAGACACTTCGTCACCCCGGCAAGATGATAAACCTCGTCCACACCATCGAGGGCACGCGAGATTGAGGTGGGGTCCGTGACATCACCGGTTACAAAACGCGGTGCAAATGGTTCGAGTCGGCTGCGGTCGGAATGTTCACGGACCAAGCAGGAAACCTCATGCCCCCGTCGCATCAGTTCGCGAACCAAGTGAGCGCCAATAAACCCGGACGCACCTGTCACCAAAGCATGAGTCATGATCCGCCCTCTTCGATTGAAGTTAAACTTGAAGATTCCAACACTGGCCAAGGGCTCCACCTCGGCTCGCACGTGACAGCACCGTCCGCGATGCATTGCTACGTCTGCAAACGCAAAATGCAGACGCAAAGTATGTGCCAATGATGGGGGACAACCCGCAAATGACCGCTTGTTTAGCGAGTCTTCGTTGTCGCATCGGTTTTTAATCCCATCGCGAGAATGGTCCCGCAGCGGCATTGGCACTATTGAGTGTACTCCCCCAATTGGACTGGCCCCAGTTTTTTCTGCAAATTTCTGAGGAACGCGTGACAAGTTCGATGGGGTCATGCCACGTGTTTCGCGCGGTGGAGGTCCGGCGGAGACGAGATTGCTGGAAAGTTTTTTTCCGCCGCGGTGTTGGAACGTCGCTCCAGCCTACGATTCTCGCTTGGCTTTCCAAACCGTTGCCGTGCTACTGAGGGCGGTTGATGGATGGTTTATCGATCAAGCCAATCGGACCTAAGATCAACGCGACGGGGATGCCAAAACAGGCTCCGTAGATTCCGCCCTTCAGCATCCACTGCGCGCTGCCCGGGGGGAGCATTTCGGCGCTCGCGATTGCAAAAAAGCAGGCGACCATCGAACCGATGGCGCTAGCAATCATCGACGGGGGCGACTCGAGACGGCTTCGCATCCCGACTGCGGCCAGAGCCGAAACCGCCGTGCCGATCGCAATGCCTTGGACACCCTTCGCCATCGGCCACGACAGATAACCCACCGCCAGCACGACGAGTAATCCGGTGGTTGTGGCCGCGACCGTCGCTAGCTCTATTTTTATAATGCGATGTTTCATCATGGGTTCCTGCCTACCCAGAGCCTAATTGGTACGATGGGGTGCGCGAATTTCCTAGGCGAATTCGACGCTGTTCCCTCCACTTTATTGGATGACATCCCTTGATACGTTTGCAACCTACCATGGCTCTATCGGCATTGATCATCTTCGCGATGGTTGATCGCCCCGCGTTTTGTCAATCGACCGTCGCACCGCCGCTCTCGTTAGCTCATGCCCACAATGATTATGCGCACACGCGTCCTTTGCTGGATGCGCTGGATCATGGTTTTACCAGCGTCGAAGCGGACATCTATCTCGTTGATGGGGAATTGTGGGTCGCTCATTCCCAAGATGAACTGAAACCCGAACGCACGCTTCAATCACTTTACTTGAACCCACTGCGCAAACGAGTGCAGCAGAACAATGGATCGGTGCATGGTACAAACGATCCGTTTTATCTGCTGATTGATATTAAGAGTGCTGCCGAGCCCACGTATGCGGCACTCGCAAAAACTCTCGCTCGCTATCCCGAAATGATCTCGGTGGTTCGTGACGGGCAACTGCAACGCAAAGCGATCAATGTGATCGTCTCTGGCAATCGGCCGTTTGAATTGATGACCGCAGAATCCGTACGTTACGCAGGGGTGGATGGCCGGTTAAGCGATCTGGATTCGCCACTGCCAAGCCATTTGATGCCGCTGATCAGCGACAATTGGCGTAAACATTTTCGCTGGAACGGCAAAGGAACGATCAGCACCGAGGACCAGCAGAAGTTGGATCAAACGATCGCATCTGCCCATGCTCAGGGCAGACGCGTTCGTTTCTGGGCGACCCCCGACACCACAGCGATGTGGCGTGTCCTGCACGACAGCGGTGTCGATATGATCAACACCGACGATCTAGCAGGACTGGAAACGTTTCTTCGCCAAGCGGGCAAAGACCGTTAGTCCACTAGCGTTGGCTGTACTTAGCGATTTCCGTAAACCGGAGCCTTCCAATCTTTGGGCAATCGGCCTTGCGGTCTCACTCCGTAGGCATCGCTGGGGATCGGATGATCCTCGGCCTTCAGCAGCGGCAGATCGTCGGGAAGATGCTTGATCTTGAAATCTTTGTACTGGATCTTCATCGCGGGACCGACATGCACTTGCACGGCCAGCACTCCTTCGAGTGAACGTCCCTTCTCGTCCAAGTCGATTAGGTCGGCGGTCGGATGCCCGTCGATCCAATGTTGATGGTGATTGCCTTGGACCAACACGCGGTAGTCGTGCCAGGATTCGGTATTGAAGTCTTTGATCGCATCACTTCCCGCCAATTGGCCAACGACCCACGGTTGTCCGCTGCTGTCGATGATCACTTTCTCGCCGGTATGCGACAGGATCCGTCGTCCCTTTTCTTCGTAAAGCATGCCGTTGTAGTTAGGGTTGTCGGCAACGACATCACACTGGTATCCGGTTACGATGTCCAAACCGAGATCAGGACGCGATGTGCCGCGATACTGAAGTCCACTGTTGCCGCCGGCGGTGACTTTGACTTTAACTCGCAAATCGAAGTTGCGGATCGTCGAGTTCTTCCAGGTGATGAAGCGATTCATCTTTAGCGAGCCATCGGTCACACCGGTCAACGCACCGTCTTGAACCGACCAATACTTCGAGTCGCCCGACCATTGACGCAGCGTCTTGCCGTCAAACACGCGGACGAAACCGTCTTGGTCCGCTCGCGTGCCGACTGCGGCCGAAGCCTCGGGATGAGGCACCGTGGACGGAGAGAAGTTTTTCAGCGGATCGAGCGGGCCACCCAGTTCTGCGACACGCTCGGTCGTCCGCTGACGCATCGCTTTAAGTGTTTCGGCATGCTCAGGATCCGAGGCCAAATTGACCAATTCGTCGGGATCGTTTTTCAGATCGTGCAAGAATTCATGGTTGCCGTGATCAAAATAGCGAACGTACTTGTACCGCTCGTTACGGATGCCTTCGTAGGCTGGAATGCGATTGCGAACCGCAAAATGCTCATGGAATGACTCGGTTCGCCAATCCGCTGGTTTTTGCGATTCGACGATCGGTTTTAGGCTGTGCCCCTGGTAACGCTTCGGCACTTCGACGTTAGCCCAATCCAAAAACGTGGCTGGCAGATCCAAGTTCAATGCAATCGCATCAGCAACTTTGCCTTGCTGAGTTTTAGGGACCCGCGGATCCGCAACGATCATCGGCACGCGGAGTGCCTCTTCGTAATGCGACCACTTGCCGGCAAACCCGCGATTGCCCATGTAGTAGCCGTTGTCGGCCGAGTAGACGATGATCGTGTTGTCGGCCAATCCGGCTTCTTCCAATGCGGCCATGAAACGGCCGATCGCACCATCGATACCGCTGACCATGCGGTAATAGGCACGCATGTTGGTTTGATATTTTTCGTCGGTATTCCATCGCCAAAAATAACGTTCGCGATTGATCGTGGTTTTCAGAAAGTCGGGTTGTCCGTCAAAGATCGCAGGGGCACCCAGACGCGGCGGAGCGATTTGGACGTCTTCGTACATCCCGTCGACGGCGCGAGGCCAAGGGAAATGCCCGATCCCCGGGCGACGATCGCCGTCTTCGGCGTGACAGGCGTTGAACCACATGTTCAGTGCGAACGGTTTGTCTTTGGGCTGATTTTTAACGAATTCAATACCGCGATCGACGATCAATTCGGTTTCGTGACGCAGGCTGCCATCGGCTTGTTTTTTGTAATACGGGTTTCGCCCGATTGCCTCGAACTCGTCAAAGTGATCTTGATTTCGGTACCCTGCTGGCATCTTGGCGTGCCATTTACCGAAGTAGCCGGTGCGGTATCCGTTTTCTCGCAACAGGTCGCTGTACAAGGACTCCACTGCATCGGCTCGCGCCGTGTCTGGATTCGCGGAGGTACCGAAGCTGCGCCCTGTTAATCCCGACAGGATGGTGGTGCGGCTGACCCAGCAAATGGCTTGGCTGACAAACGCGTTTTCGAATCGCGTGCCTCGCGCGGCCAAGCCGTCGATGTTCGGCGTCTGAATGACGTCGTTGCCGTAGCAGCCCAGCGTGCTGGTGGTTTGATCATCGGCAAAGAAGAACACGATATTGGGACGCTCGTCGGCACGCGATCGTCCAGGCATTAGCAGCAATGCGGTAACGACAACAAGCGATAACACAGGGAGATGTTTTTTCATCATGGCGGTTGGGAAAGGGGGGAGAGGGGATTTTAGAAGTGGGGATGCATGACTTGGCTATTCAAAGTCACTTGTCATCTCGGCTCGCAATTTCAGCAACCGCTGTGTGATATCGGGTCGAGATTCTGCAACATTATTTGTCTCGCCAATGTCCTGGTTCAGATCCACAAGAAACAATTTATCCTTCAATCGGCCACCCTCTTTACGCTGGGTTTCGTTGAGCGAGGTGTCACGGGGATTGCCAATCAGTTTCCAGTTCTGGTCGCGGACTGCCCACTGAGAGTTTTTGCCGCCACCGCCGAACTGCCAATAAAACGTTTCGCGTGGCGGCTTTGCATCATGACTTAAAACATCCACGATCGATACACCATCGAGCGTGTTTGCAGGCGGTTTTACGTCGCAGAGTTGACAAAGGGTGGGCAGCCAATCACACGCGGTCATGAATTGGTCACGGGTTTGACCAGCCGGGAATTTTGGCGGAAAGCGAACGATCGATGGAACTCGAATGCCCCCTTCGAACAGCGAAAACTTGGCTCCCCGATAGGGCCCGGCGTTGCCGCCGCCACCAAAGGCGCGAATCTCGGTGCTGTGCCCATGGTCCGCTTGGTAGATGACGATCGTGTTTTCGCTCAGCCCACTGCGGTCAAGGTGCTCGATCACTTCGCCAATGTATTGATCCATGGTTGACAAAAAAGCACCGTACTCACGGCGGGGTGATGGCAAGTCCTTGTAACGCTCGAGCCACTCGGGCGTCCCTTGATAGGGATAGTGCGGCGCGTTGAATGCCCAGTACAGTAGCCATGGCTGATCGGACGGTTTGTCGATAAACGTTTTGCAGCGATCCACCATTAACTGAGGAAAATACTCGCCTGGTCGATAGACTTCGTGTCCATTGTCGAACAGGTCGTGACGGTTCGGGCCGGCCCAGAAAAAGAAGTGCGAGTAGTTATCGATACAGCCACCGAGATGACCAAACCAATCGTCAAAGCCTTGCCCCTTCGGATTCGTTTCTGCCGTCTGACCGAGATGCCACTTGCCGACTTGTCCGGTGCGATAGCCTGCGTTGCGAAAAACTTCGCCGATCGTGACTTCTTCGGACCGCAGATCGCCGTTGCCTGGTTGTCCTGCACGTGCGGGGTAACGCCCCGTCAACAACCCCACTCGGCTGGCCGAACACACCGGTGCAGCCGAATACATCTGAGTCAGCAGCAATCCTTCGTTGGCCAAGCGATCCAGGTTTGGCGTTTGCAGATCGGTGACGCCCAAACACCCCAGATCGATCGAACCTTGGTCATCTCCGTAAATGATCAACACGTTCGGCCGTTCGGCCAGGGAAGGTTTTGCAAACACCGCCAACAAGATGGTCAACGCTACGACGGCAGCAATCCAAGAAAATCGAATCATGGTCAGGCTTGGGTAAGAGATGGCGAGGTAGTGGCGGAGCGACGAACGGTCCGTGTCGTACAAGAACGTCCGGCTTAGTAAAATCACTACCCGACGCGTATGTTTTGATGTTGCATGTTTATCTTTAGGGGCAAAGCCCCGGACGTTTACCTAGCCCAGCCCAACGGGCTGGGACCAAGAAAACCAATGAATGGAAGGGCCAACGGCCCGGCCGTTTGCTCGGATCTACTGAGGGCGGCTGGCAAATGGCCGGGCCGTTGGCCCTTAGGTTTCTTTGCATCGAAAACCTGGCCCGTTGGGCCAGGCTATGCAAATTGCTGGGCCTTTGGCCCGGGGAACGTCTTCAAAACGCGTTAGGATGGTTATTGCTCAGCGGTCCCAGGTGGTCACTCGGCGTGATAGCCACGCCACATCCACACCAGCGTATCGGCGAGCGTTCGCTCGAACACTTTGCGATCACAGTGCCGGGTTGCTCGGCTGAAGACGTAGCGATAATCGTAACCTTTGGCTTTGAGGGCTGCGGCGGTCCGCTGATTGGCCATCACCCAATTGTGATGCGTTCCTTCGGGATCGTTCGCGCGGTTGTCGTTCTCGGAAACATGCGTAAAGATCCGCAGAGGCTTCTTTTCGCTGTTGGCGATCAATTTCATGCTCGAATGGTATTCCCAAGCACCCAACGGGTAATCCGCTTCTTCGGGAGCGTCGTCGTCTTGTTGGTCCACAAAGGTGCCCGAGTAAGTGATCAAGCGGCGAAACAAGTCGGGGCGAAACCAGCCCATCGTCAGCGCCGCGGCGCCTCCGGAACTGCATCCCATCGCGGCTCGGCCCCACGGATTTTCGGTGAAGCCAATGTTGGGATAGGCCGCTTTGATTTTCGGGTTGTTGAGCACCGCGGGCAAAACTTCGTCGTTAATGAACCGGGCATAGCGGTCGGACATCGTGTCATACTCAAGTCCTCGTTCGCTTCCCTTGCCGTCGTTGCCTCCGTTTTGGACCGCAATCGCGATAAAGGCGGGCAACCTGCGGCTGGGATCTTTTGAGATCGTCAAATTATCGAGTGCGTTGCGGACCAGATCCAATCGGCTCGGACCATCCATCGTGACCAAGATCGGTGCCTTCGTGCCATCGACGTAGGCGGCAGGAACGTAGACAAAAATCTTTCGTTCTTTGTGGACTTCCTTTTTCGGATTCAGCGTGGTGTCAGTGCCCGGAAAAATCTTGCTGTTGGCAAGTGGCATTGTGAATTCAAAATACTTGCCTTTCGGATTTCCTTGGTCGGTCAAATCAGGATCGATCGAGTAATTGGGGCCGACGACGTGGTTGCCGTTGCCCTCGGTCCCAGGATTTTCGGAATAGGTGTCCGCTGCTGACGCGAGACTGCAGCTAACCGGGATGGCAAGGAGGGCGACGAAGCAAGTGGACGTCAAACGAACCATTGATTTGATGAACATCGAGAACTTTGCGGAGAGATATTGGGGGGGGAGGCACGGGATGCTGGACGACTTGTCGACAAACGCCCCAGAGGGGACGCTATTCTACTTAGAATTGCCGCCTGACGAGTTCGAGTTCGCAAAGAAATTGCAGAGCGATCGAAAGATTCCAATGGCAAAGAAATGAAAAGGCTCCTGCCCGGCGAGATATTGGGAATTCGAGAATCAACATCAACAATCATTGGAAAAAGAAATGTTGGCCGACGACATACGCAATCTCTACATAAACGGTCTGACAAAGCCGAACGCAGATATCCTACGCAAGCAAACCATTGAAAAAGGGAATCCCGGCTCGATTTTGATCGATATCCATATGTTGATCGAGGCGATTGGCGAGGGATTGCCGACCACCAGCAAGTATTTTCTCTTGCCGCAAGGTCGGCTCGATGAATTCAACCAACGGCTCACCACGCCGCTGGTTCACAATATCAAGCGACCGCAACTGAGATCGTTTCCCGCTCTGATGGGATTGTTCTTATTGCTGCGTTCCAGCGGGTTGGTCGTAGGCGAAGACAAGCCGAAACGCAGGGTGTTCGTTGATCCTGAAATGCGAGCGCAGTGGGAATCTCTAGAGCCCACGGATCAATACATGTCATTGCTCGGCACTTGTATGACGACCGCCTCTTTCGAGATCGTTGGAGAACGTGGCATGCATTCGCATGGTTTGAAAGATAGATTCGAAAACGCGTATTTATATTTTATATCTCGATAGGCGTAAATCATCTATTCTTGACGATCTAGGGCTTGAGTATCACGTCGCATACAACTTGATGCATCAATTCGGTTGGTTGCGACTTAAGTATGCGTCCGAAGCCAAAGCCGGAAAGTCGGCTGAACTTCAGTGGGGCGAGCGACTTCCGTTCGGAGATGCAATGTTCTGTGCCTGCTGCGGGCTCAAAAATCGTGTCTCCGACTCGGACGAGGAATTTCAGGCTACGTTGAAGCCCTACTTTCCTGAATGGAAAAAATCATTGACAGAGCCCGAGCCTGAGTTTCAAGAATTTCAGTTCACGCTCAAAGTCTCGTGGGGTGATGTCTGGCGTCGAATCGTCGCTCCGGACGAGACAACGCTCGAGGAACTTGCGGCGCTGATCATCGAAGCTTTCGATTTTGAATTCGATCACCTCTACCAGTTTGAATATCGCAACAAACGCGGCCAGAATGAGACCGTCATTTGTCCGCAATTAAGGGATGGAGTTTACTTCGCCGACGAAATGATGCTGGGGCATCTGCCCATCGGAAAGGGCGAATCGATGCTCTTTCACTATGACTTTGGTGATGATTGGAAATTCAATGTCTTGATCGAAGACTTGAGCGATCTGCCCGATGAGTACGAGGAACCAAAGATCACCGATCGATTCGGAGAGGCACCCAAGCAATACCCATTCGAAGAGGAATGGGATGACGAGGATGAAGACTGCTGAAATAAAATCCCGCGTTGCGCAAACGTACTGTCACCTCTCCCAAACGCAGGCTTGGGAGAGGTCGAGCAGAGCCTTCAGCGATGCTCGGGTGAGGGCCGACCGAGCAAGTCGAGTTCACTGCACGCTATGTTGCGCGGTCGGCCCTCACTCGAACGAGGCCTAAAGGGCCCCGCTGGACCTCTCCCAGCTTCGCCGAGAGTGGTGACCCGCTACAGCTGTAGCGGTGAGCACGGGCATCATGGCAGGTATTTGAAATAGACCAATATCACCAGTCACGCTTCGTTGGGGGCGAGTGGCACTACGCAATGATGTCGTCGATGATGCGGCCGTGGACGTCCGTTAATCGGAAATCGCGACCAGCATATCGGTAGGTCAATTTCTTGTGATCAAATCCCATCAACTTCAGCATCGTGGCGTGCAGGTCGTGCACATGGACGCGGTTTTCAACCGCTTTGAATCCAATCTCGTCGGTCATCCCAATCGTCTGGCCGCCTTTGACACCGCCGCCAGCCATCCACATGGTGAAGCCATGATGGTTGTGGTCTCGACCATTCATCTTGCCCTGGTTCGAGCCCTCTTTGGGCATTTCCACCACAGGCGTTCGGCCAAACTCGCCACCCCAAATCACCAGTGTTTCGTCAAGCAAACCGAGCCGTTTCAGATCGGCCAACAGTGCCGCGATTGGCTGGTCGACTTGGCCGGCGAGCCGTTTGTGGCCGGCGTTCAGGTCGTCATGGTTGTCCCAAGGTTGTCCGGCTCCGGTGTAAAGCTGAACATACCGTACGCCTCGCTCGACCAACCGGCGGGCGATCAAGGTTTGACGCGCAAAATCACCTGGTCCATAAGCGTCCCGCACCGCCGATGTCTCTCGTGAAACATCAAACGCGTCGGTCGCTTCGTACTGCATTCGATAGGCAAGTTCGAACGACTGGATTCGTGATTCCAATCGTGGGTCCTCGGGACGCTGCGATGCATGCTGCTGATTGATCGACGCCAGCAGATCTAATTGTTGACGCTGGTCGTATTCCGAGACTCCGGGCGAGCGAATGTTGTCGATCAGTTTGTCGACACGCTCGTGACTCGAATCGATATAGGTACCTTGATACTTGCCCGGCAGAAAACTGTTCTGCCAATTTTGGGACTCTTTGATCGGGTAGCCGCCGGGACACATGACGATGAACGATGGCAGATTTTCATTCTCGCTGCCCAGACCATACGTCATCCACGATCCAACACTGGGGCGGACCAATCGTGATTCGCCCGTATTCATCAGCATCAGCGAAGGCTCGTGATTGGGCACATTCGCGTGCATAGAATTAATCACGCAGATGTCGTCGATATGCTCGGCTGTTTTGGCGAACAGTTCGCTGACGTGGATTCCACTTTCGCCGTACGGTTTGAATTTGAACGGAGACCCCATCACGTTGCCGGTTGGACGTTCCGTCTTTAGCGTTCCCGTCGGCGCCGATTTGCCATCGAATTTGGCCAATGCCGGTTTGTAATCGAACGTGTCGACATGGCTCGGCCCGCCGTTCATGAACAAATGGATGACGTATTTTGCTTTGGCAGGAAACTGCAGCGGTGAGGATCCGGCGGCCATCGCGTCTCGGCTAAGCATGTCGCCCAACGCGACCGCGCCGAATCCGGTACCACATCGGCGCAACATTTCACGACGCGAAATTGAAGACGAAAAGGGATTCATCGAATCGCACTCAGGGAAGGAAGGGAGGGAAGGCGGGAGCGAGCGAGGGGGGATCTTGAGGACGCTGCTATTCTAACGGATCTTGCCAGCGTGTCGTGGGCAATTTCTAGGTGTCCGTCAGGGGGCGTCCGATCCGAAACAAGGAAAACGCGATTGACGCACGCCTCACCGCGAAACCAACCTCGTTTACAGTCCATGTCGGTGCATGGGACTCGCTAGCGGTGCGTCCAAAACGTCCTTGCAGTCGGCGTTCCGCCGCTTCCAGGACTACTTCTTGCAGGGCTATTTCAGCTCTTCGAACCCTTCAAACGCGTCGTCGCCACCCACCATCGGTTCACCGCCGCCAAATCCATCGTCCGCGGGCACTTCGGCCGCGACCTCGTCGCCAGCAAAACCTTCGTTTTCGCCGAACGCTTGCTCTTCCGCTTCCTCGGGCATGGCCTCGGGGTCGGCGGCAGCCTTGGGCTCTCGTGGTTTACGGTTGCCCATCAGCGATACAATCGGTACCGCTAGGATGACCGCTAACAGAAAGACGACCCAGAGTATGAAATAGATCATCGATAGATGGCAAAACTCACGAGGAACGAAGGAAAACGTGGGTCTGTTAGGATAGTTGCCGCATGGCGACCACGCAACGAAAACATCCGCAGATGCCCGCCATCTGCTATTCGTAATCCCATTTCATGATCCACGGGTCCTGCATCTCTTTCTGCATCGCCTTTAGCTTGGCCTTGTATCGTTCCAGGATATCTTTGTGCCCTTCGCTGTCGGCCAAATTGCTCGTTTCGTTCGGATCGGCCGCGATGTCATACAGCTCGAATTGGGGGCGGTGAACATAGCCATCCACCGTTTTGTTGCCGTACGGCGTGTCAGGACCTTGCTTCCACTGAGCCTGCCAGCTGCTGGCGGCCCACAAATCCGACGCGAACGGGTACGGCAATGGATAGGCGATATTCCAGATCAGCTTGTACTTGTCGTCGCGAACGACTCGCATCGGGTAGTACATTTGGATTTCATGGAACGTGTGCGAGGCAAAAATGGTTTCGTGATGCGGTTCCGCAGGATTGGCCAAACAGTGCATCCATGATTTGCCGTGGTAGGAGTCGAATTTCTGTCCGCCGTCACGGTTGTCTTTCATCGCCTCGTCACGCTCGGCCCAATACTTTTTGACGTTGATTGGATTTTTAGGACCGTTGGTTTTGGGATCCAAACCGCCCGCGAAATCGAGGATCGACGGAGTGATGTCGATGTGGCTGATCAGTGCATCGGACTCGACCCCACGTTCGCTTTGGTAG
This sequence comes from Novipirellula rosea, assembly GCF_039541335.1. Taxonomy (NCBI): domain Bacteria; kingdom Pseudomonadati; phylum Planctomycetota; class Planctomycetia; order Pirellulales; family Pirellulaceae; genus Novipirellula; species Novipirellula rosea. The sequence continues at coordinate 64,650 of NZ_BAABGA010000120.1, forward strand.
GGATCGCGAACAACGAAGGGGACTCGCAAGCCACCTTCGTAAACCGTGGTTTTGCCACCGGCGAACGCCATGCCGTGGTCGGCGGTAAAGACCAGCATCGTCTTGTCGTAAAGATCGTTGGCCTTCAGGATTTCGACCAAGCGAGCGACGCCTTGGTCAATCCGCGAACACGATTGGTAGTACTGAGCCAACTCTTCGCGTGTCTCAGGCGTGTCGGGCAAAAACGGTGGCACGACAACGTCCGCAGGGTCGTAGAAAACCTCATCGACGCCGGGATAGGCCTTGCCGTTGGGTTTGTTGCCAAATAAGTCGGGCTTCAGCTCCAATTTGCTGGTCTTGTCAACGCCGCCGCCACGATGCGGGTCGGAGGTGGCGAAGTACAAAAAGAAAGGCCGGTCGTCGCTCGAATCGGTGATGAAGTCGCTACTGGCATTCGCCATTTCGACGGCGTTGCGGGGATTGCCTTTCAGATAGGTTTCAAAATGATAGACCGCCTCGGGCGCAACGTGGTACTTGCCAATTTGTCCCGTGCGGTAGCCTGCGTTCTTCATCACTTGCGGCATCGCCAAACCCACCACGTCATGAAACGAAGCAAATTTGTGGTAGTGGTGTTGGTGACCGAATTGTCCGTTACGATGGTTGTGTAGTCCGCTCATCACCACACTGCGGCTGGCGCTACACGACGCGGTGGTCGCGAATGCGTTACGAAACAACATGCCGTCCGCAGCGATCGCATCGATCGCGGGCGTCTTGGCGACCGGGTCGCCGTAGCAACCGAGTGTCGGACTCTCGTCATCGGTAATGATGAAAATCACATTGCGTTCGGCTGCGACAAGAGTGCTGAGCGAACATAATGAAAGGATCGGGGCAAGCGTCAGTAGTGCGAAACGCATGATCTGCGATCCGAAGCGAGCAGGATATTGCATGGGATGGGAAGGCATTGGGTTGGAGAGGGATTGGGGAGATTGACATCGATATCACAAGGGGCGTGGGCGATACCGATTGGAGGAGGCTTCAGGCAGTAGCTCCCTCGCGTTTATGTCAGGACCAAAAACGAGGGGGCGATCGTAGCGGAAGTCGTCAAGACTTTCGTTGCATTGCTGAATGATCCGAGACGCTCGACACGTTCCGCTACCTTAAAATTTACCTTGGGCAGAGCGTTAGTTTAATAGATCCACAATCAGATGGCGAATACGTTGCATCAAATTCAAGTTTTTCGTTCGCGAGTCCAACGAATTAGCGGTTCGACGCAAGCCGTCCGGTTGCAGCGTGAAAAAACGTTCGATTTCGACCGGGCGGCTTACGACACACCGCTACAAAATCACCCGGTTAGTGCCAAAGTCGATGGCCCGCAGCTAGCGCCGTCGACTGACAATTTGATGCGGCACGCCGCGTTTGTCATGGCCGTGGTCGCATTGGGCATCACGATGGTCGCGCCGTCATTGGCGGCTGACCGGACGACGTTTGCGGTCGCGTTACCGCCGGATGCTGCTGCTGTGGATCCGGAAAAATGGGAAGACGCGACCTTTGCAAATCAAGCGATGCTGGACAAACCAGCTGCGACGGACACGGCATCGGGGACAACCGACTTAGCTTGGCGGGCTTATTCCGAACTTTGGCAGGCCCATGCTGCCGATCCAAGCAATCGAGCGATTCGCCGATTTCTCGGACTCCCCTTGAGCGGAACGATTGAGATTCGGTCGGCTCGGGGGCGATCGGCCCCTTCGTGGTTGCAATGGCGACGCGGCAGTTATCAGCAGTTCGAATCGCCTCACTTCACCATCTATAGCCGCGCTTCGGATGCCGATTCACAACGAGTTGCCGTCGACCTAGAGCAATGTTATTGGGTTTGGACCCAGATGTTTTTTCCGTTGTGGGAAGGCAACCAGCAAGTCGCGTTGGCGTTTGCCGAGTGGACGCCGGGAACATCGATCGCCGATCTTCTAGCCAAAAAAACATCGCGGCTTTCGACGCGTGCGAAATTGACCGTTGTCTTGTTTCGTGATTGGAACGAATACGCTGCGACTCTTTCGAAGGCGATTCCAGGGATCGAACGTTCCACTGGTTTTTATAGCGACGAAAATCGCACGACGTTTCTGTTCGCCGGGCACGAGGAGACCGAAGCGACACGTCGCCACGAGCTGACGCATCAATTGTTTCGCGAAGCCACACGTTCCACTCGGTCGCGGACCAGCCGATCGGCGGTCGACAAGATGCCCGGCGAAGACGCCGGGTTCTGGTTGATCGAAGGCATCGCTGGCTATTTTGAATCGTTGCAGTTGCACCCGAGTCGTGCGACACTTGGCGGATGGGACGCTTCACGGCTGCAATACGCTCGTTACCGCACGCTGGTCGGGGGCGATTTTATGCCGCTTTCGGAGCTGGAACCCGAAGGCCGGTTGCAAGCTCAGCAGCGTCCCGATTTGGCTCGCTACTACGCGCACGCGATCGCCCATACTCATCAATTGCTTGATGGTGGAAACATTGAAAACCGAAAATGGATCTATCACCATTTGGCCGAGCTGTACGGAATCGAGTCACCGTACCCAGACGTTCCTGCCCCCGACACGGGGGTGCAGCCGATGCGTTCGTTTTTGACCGTCAATGACGAAGATCTAAAACGCAACCCGCCCGATCCCGCGACAAAACGGTTGTGTTTGTCGTCATGCGAAGTCACGGCCGATGGGATTGAAGGTTTTCCAAAACTGCCCCAGCTCGATTGGCTGGATCTTTCGCGAAACCGCCAAATCGATTCGGACGTCGTGAACTCTGTGTTGGCAGACGCCACATCGCTGACGCAGTTAAGTCTCGAGGCGACGGCAGTCGACAACCGCATCGCCGATCCTTTGAAAAACGCCAAGAAGCTCGAGGAACTCGATTTGAGTTTTGCTGCGATCGACGACTCCTTGATCCAGGCGATCAGCGGGCTGAGCGAGCTGCGGACTTTGTGGCTGACCAAGACCGAGGTGTCCGACGCGGCGATGGATGTGATCGAGACGCTGCCGAAATTGGAAGTTTTGGACGTCCAGCAAACCAAGGTCACCGACGCTCGGCTCGAACAATTCAAACGAGCTCGCCCTAACGTCAAACTCAATCCGCTGGAGCTACGCGTGCAATGAATGCCTCCGTGGAATCAGAACTGCCGCAATGTTTCCGGCTCCGTCAACACTTCGCCTCGCTCGCGGTGGACAATGTCCGTCAATCGGTCGATGCCGCGATTGGCCATTCGACTTTGACCAGCCGGCTTCGTCCGGGGCAAACGGTTGCAATCGCGGTCGGCAGTCGCGGGATCGCCGACTTGCCGACGATCGTTTCAGCCGTGGTTGATTTTATCAAGCGGTGCGGCGGCGTCCCCGTGATCGTGCCGGCGATGGGCAGCCATGGCGGCGCGACCGCCGAAGGACAGGCCGCGTTATTACGATCCTTGGGAATCGAGGAAGCGGCGATGGGCTGCGAGATCCGTTCTTCGCTGGACACAATTGTGATCGGCACCTCGACTGCGGGACTGGACGTTCACTTTGACAAGTTCGCCAGCCAGATGGATCACGTCGTGGTGTTGAACCGGATCAAGCCGCACACGCGTTTGGTCGGTCGCTACGAAAGTGGGCTGGCCAAAATGTTGATGATCGGATTGGGCAAACACCAAGGCGCGATCGTTTATCACCAAGCGATGGCGGATGCCAATTACTGTTTGGATGCGATGGCGGCGGAAATTGTGCCGATGATCCAGACCGCTGCGCCGATTTCGCTCGGGCTAGCGATCATCGAAGATGCGTTTGACCAGGTCTCGCATGTCGAAGCGGTCGAGCCAGCCGAGTTTCTGTCGGCCGAACCACGTTTGTTGGCGATGGCACGCGAGCGGATGCCGCGGTTGCCGTTTGATCATGTTGATCTTTTGATTGTCGACCGAATGGGCAAAGAGATCAGCGGTACCGGAATGGACACCAATGTGGTAGGCCGCAAGTGGAACGACAAGGTCGCTGCGGCGGACGAGTTTCCCAAGGTCAAGCAGATCTACGTGCGTGATCTCAGCGACAAATCCGCGGGCAATGCCGCCGGCATCGGAGTCGCCGAATTTTGTCATCGCCGCTTGGTGGAAAAGATCGACTACGAAAAGACTCGCGTCAATTGTTTGACCAGCATGCATGCGTCGGCCGGCGCCGTGCCGATCCATTTTGACTGCGATCGCGAGGCATTAGTCGCGGCGATGGGCCAAGTTGGTAAGCGGACACGCGAGCAGCTGCGTTGGATCTGGATCCGAGACACACTCCATCTGAGCGAGTTGGTCTGCAGCGAAGCCTACTGGGACGAGGTGGCTTGCGGCGAGGACCGCAACGCTGCTGCGCTCGAAACACTCGGCAAACTCGAGCCATTGACGTTCGATAACGAGGGGAACTTGCGGTCAATATCGGCATTCCCGGGGGCGTAAACTGCCTCGCTTCTAGTAAAAAACGTTCCCCCCTTTAGCGTGGCTATGCTAGTCTGGAGCAGCCGCACGCTCCTCTTGTGGACGAGACGGCAAATTCGCTAGGCTAAACGGCCTTGTCTACCCAAAATCACGGCGGTGTTTCCGAGCGATCCTGCGATATTTTTTCCCTGATCGATACATTTTATTGCGTCCTCCTGAACTTTCGGTCCCCTTTGTCTGACGTCGTTTCACAGCCGACCCCGTGGTCTGAACGGATTTCCGAGCGATATCAGTGCGTTTTGGCACCTGATTTGGCTGATTGGCTGGACCGTGAGATCTGGAAACGCAATGGAACGGGCGAATTTCGCCTGCCGATTCCCGCCGATGGGTTGCTTTCGGATGCTCCGGATGAAATTTGGCCCGGGCTGATGCCCTGTGATTTGTTGCCTATTCTTGGCGATTCGGATGGCAATTGGGTCTGCGTTCGCGCCGATGCGAACAATCAGATGGGCGAAATGGTCCAGTGGTTTCATGGCGGGGGCGATTGGATGCCATGGGGCAAGCGGTTAGCCGACGCGATCGTGTTCGAGGCGGTGGTCGAGCGACTGCCTGGCCCGCGACGACGATTAGCGATTCCCGCCGAAAATCCCAAGCAAAATTTCGACCCGCTGAACGATCCCTTCGTGCATTGGGCATTTGAACATCAAACTAAGGCGATTCGAGAACTGTTGGCCGAGCAGACGAGTTCGCAAGAGTCCGCCGAAGTGCTGCTCCGCGAAAACATTGCCTGCGAAGCGGTGAGGTGCGAATTGGTCCAAGATGCGATGCACCAACCTTGGGCCAGCCGGCTCAACGGTAAGCTCGCCAGCCAGATCGGGCTGTCGTGGAACGATTGTGTTTCGTGGATGTTTGATGCGGGACGGATGCCCGACGACGCCTGGAATTTGCTCAAAGAAAAACTAAAGCTCAGCGACCACGATCGCGGCGAGCAAGATTGGTCGGCGGTCGAGACTCATTGCCGCGCCGTGATCGACGCGACAACGGATTCGGCTCGCCAAATCGCTTGGGCCTGGGATCTGCTTGGTTATGCGATCGAGCGTCGCGGGGATTCGTCCGCTGCGATCGATACGTTTCGACAGGGCGCAAACGCATCGAGTTTTACCGATCAAGCCGTCCGTATGAACACTCATTGGATGCAGCAAGAGGCGGCCAAGTTTTCGGTCGCGCGATTGCAGAAACTTGATCCCAATCGAGTCGCGAATTCAAAATATTTGTCGAGCCTGCTGGCCACGAACACACAATCGTGTCGCCAACAAGTCGTCGAGTACTGGATGGATCAAGCCAATCAAGCGACCAGCGAAGTCCAGCGACACGAGCGGTTGATGAAAGCGGGGTGGGATGTCGGCGTCGATTCATTTGTGCGCTATTCGACGCTACTTGATCGCGTTGCCGAAGCGGCCGAAGCAGCCGGGCAACACGCTCGCGCTAGTCTGGCCAACACCCACCGCCGTTGTCTGCGAAATCGTTACGGCGTCTAGCCAAATGTGGGGTAGGCTTCCGGCTTGTCAGCAAGAACAGTTCTTGATGACAGGCTGGAAGCCTATCCCACTGATTCTCTCAACTGACAGGCTAGATGGCATATCCAACAAGGCACCCCCACTAGACGGATGTGTCCAATCGGTTTTGATGACTCCATCGGCATAATCGTTACGGTTTGACGCTCCGAGGACGCTTTCCTAACCAAACAACGCGAACAACTAGAAGTATCAGCACGATCCGGTCGATTGTTCATGATGCCGGCATGGGTCAACCAAGTGGACGACCCGATGCTAGATAAACTTGAGTGGGTAACAATCGTCTCAGCTTATGTGGGTTTGCTGGGGCGTGAGTGCATCTTCTCTCGCGGGTTTAAGTGACAAGCGGCTGTGAAACACTTTCGAGTGTCTCACAGCCGTTTTTTTTTTGCCTGTGCCACGCCGAGGCTTTGGCAAGAAAGTCGACCGCAATCTGGATTGCAAGGTAGGAAACCCGAACTTTGGGGCTTATGATAAGTATGATTCCCGAAGGCTGTCCTCAATCCCCCCTCAAATGCTTCCTGTCGTTTTGATGTCAACATTTCCAACGTCTCTAGGCTATGGTCGACTTCTCATTCCGTCGGCGGTCGTCTCGGCCACCTGGCTGGCGAGTTTACTGATCACCAGCGGCAGCCCTTTGCTCGCGCAAGGCGGCCCGGCCTCGGTGGTGGTCACCGCAGTGGTCGAAAAAGACATCTCGGCGGAACAGTCGTTTGTCGCCAACGTCAAACCATGGCGGGAAAGTACGATTGGCAGTGCGGTCGATGGCCGTGTTCTGGAATTCATGGTCAACGCGGGGGAAGCGGTCACGCAGGGCCAGTCGCTTGCCCAATTGCGAACCAAAACCATTGAGATCGAGATCGCGGGTGCTGAAGCCGAGTTGGCGCTGCGGGAAGCGGAGTTAGCAGAACTAAAAAATGGTTCGCGTCCAGATGAGATCAAGCTAGCCGAAGCGCTGCGGGACGTGGCAAAAGCCAATCACGAATACGCTCGATCCAAAATGGCTCGCGCCGAACGATTGTACAACGAATCCTCGGGGATCTCGGTTGATGAGTTCGAGAGTGATCGAGCGGCGGCCTTGGTGGCCGAGGCGACGATGGCGCAAACTGAAAGCTCGTATCGGTTGGTCGTCGAAGGACCACGGCAGGAACAGATCGCTCAGGCGGCCGCGCGAGTCGACATGCAGACTCAGACGCTCGAAGGACTGCGAGACCGCCGTGAAAAGTACACGTTGAAGTCACCCTTTGACGGGTTTGTCGCGAAGGAGTTAACCGAAACCGGCGCCTGGGTTCGCCAAGGCGATCCCGTCGCGACCATCATCGAAATCGACCCGTTAGAAATCGAAGTCTATGTGCCTGAAGCCAGCATTCGCTTTGTCCGTCCGGGGGATGAGGTGGTCGTTTCGGTGGAAGCGGTTCCCGGGCAAACGTTTCACGGGGTGGTCGACCAAATTGTTCCGTCGGCCGATCCATTAGCCCGCACGTTTCCGGTACGAGTGCGAGTGGAAAACGAAGCGGTGCAGGGGCGTCACCTTCTATTGCCTGGCATGTTGGCCCGAGTCAAATTGCCATCGAGTGAGAAACAAACACGTTTAATGGTCCCCAAAGATGCCATCCAGCTTGGCGGAGCGGCCCCGACGCTGTACCGCGTCGTTGATGGCAAGGCGATGGTGGTACCGGTGGTGATGGGGCCGTCGCAAGGCAGCTGGGTTGCGGTGACGTCATCGGTCCCCGGACAACTCCGTGCGGCCGACCTTGTGGTCATCCGCGGCAACGAACGACTTCGGTCAGGACAAGACGTCAAGATTACGAAGCAACAAGAGGCAACGCCTTAACGATTGATTGGCAATGATCGTGATTGGCAATGATCGCTTGGGCGGAGCGGAAGACAACGGTCGGATTCCGACGTAGCTACCACACTAAACAGCCGTTCGTCCGTCACGAACTGAACGTTTCGTCAACACTCATTTCATCGCTACTGCAAACCGAATCTAACGCATGCATCCCATCGAATCCTGTGTCCGCAATCCAGTCAAAGTCGCCGTCGGTGCGTTGCTGCTGATTCTGTTTGGCGTGATTGCATTGATCGGAATGCCGATGCAACTGACCCCCGAGGTGCAAACGCCGACGTTGACGATCGAAACGCGTTGGCCGGGGGCGAGCCCGCAAGAAATCGAACGCGAGATCATCCAAGAGCAGGAAGAACAGCTAAAGAGTGTCGAAGGGGTCACCAAGATGACCAGCGAATCGATGGACTCGAGTGGCCGTATTGCACTGGAATTCTTTGTCGGCACGAACATGGAAGAGGCGTTGTTGAAGGTCAACAGCCGGTTGCAACAGGTTCCGGAGTATCCCGAAGAAGCCGACCAGCCGGTGATCTCGACCAGCAATTCATCGGACCGTCCGATCGCGTGGTTTATCCTCAGTGCTTTGCAGCCAACACGCGAAGAGATTGAAGCCTTTGCCAACGAGCATCCCGAGCTTCGTGAACCACTGGCCCCCGTGCTTCGCAGCGACAATCCAGGGCTGCGACTGCTGCGTCTTCGTCAAATCGCAAAGGATCATCCGGGCATCGCTCCGCTATTGCCGCCCGATTTGAATGTTCCCGAAATGCGGCGGTTCGCCGAGGACTATATCGAAGCACGACTCGAACGTGTCAACGGCGTCTCCAATGCCAACGTGCTTGGCGGTTTGACCGACGAGATGCAAGTCATCATCGATCCCCAGAAACTAGCCGCCCGCAGCTTGACGATCGACGACGTCCGCCGGGTGCTTCGCAACCAAAACCAAGACACCTCGGGCGGCGATTACTGGGAAGGCAAACGACGCTATGTCGTTCGCACGCTGAATCAATTTCGCAGTGCTGATCAAGTCAAATCGCAAGTGTTGGCGATCCGTGACGGGGCGCCGGTGTTTGTCAGCGATGTGGCCGAAGTCAAATTGGGGTTCAAAAAGCCCGATGGGTTGGTACGCCGTTATGGCGAATCGGCGATCGCGATCAATGCGCTGCGTGAAACCGGTGCGAATGTGCTGGACGTGATGGAGGGGCTGAAAGCAGGCGTCGACGATTTGAATGACGACTTGCTTCGCGCCCGTAAACTGCAACTGCTGCAGGTCTACGACGAAACCGAATACATCTACGCTTCGGTGGGACTGGTGAACCAAAACATCGTGGTTGGCGGAACGCTGACGATGTTGGTGCTGATGCTGTTTTTGCACTTGAACGTGAGGACATTGATCTTTGTGCCGTTGATTGTCGCTAGCACGGTCGCTTCGATGATGTTGAGTCCTTGGTACGGTTTGATCACCTTGGCGTTGATCATCGTAGCGGGGTTCTGGTTCGCTCGCGGTGCTTTGGTTGTCGGGATGGCGATTCCGATTAGTGTGATCGGCACCTTCTTGCTATTGAATCTATGGGGGCGATCGCTGAACGTGATCAGTTTGGCGGGGATGGCGTTCGCCGTCGGCATGTTGGTCGATAATGCCGTAGTGGTACTCGAAAATATCTATCGTCATTACCAAGACGGACGGTCACCGTATGACGCGGCATATCGCGGAACCAAAGAGGTGTGGGGAGCGGTGTTGGCATCGACGTTGACGACGTTGGCGGTGTTTTTGCCGGTCTTGTTTGTCGAAGAGGAAGCGGGCCAATTGTTTCGCGACATCGCATTGGCAATTAGTGCGGCGGTTGGGTTGTCATTGATCGTCAGCATCACGTTGATTCCGACGGTCACGGCGCGGCTATTAACCGAACGGCCTGAGCGATCGAAATCAAAGTTGCAGCCTCAGCGTGCGGCGTACGGACTGCAGCGTGTGTCCGAAAGGATCGTCCAGCCGATTCTGTGGCTCAGTTCGCTGTTTGTTTCGATGGTGGTCGGATCGAACCGAATGATTCAACAGAGTTTGCTGCGGCGGTTAGTATTGATCGCGGTGCTGTTGGCTGCCACGGTGGGGTTGAGCTACGCGTTGTGGCCAAAGGTGGAATATTTGCCGACAGGTAATCGCAACTTGGTGTTCGGTATCATTTTGCCGCCGCCCGGATACAACCTGGATGAACTTTCGAGTCTTGGCGAAACCGTCGAAGAACACTTGAAACCCTATTGGGACATCGATCCGGATGACCCGGCAGCGAAAGATCTGGACTACCCAGCGATCTTTGACTTTTTCTACGTCGCTCGCGGACGACAAGTGTTTTTGGGCGTGCGTTCGGTCGATCCGCAGCGAAGCGGCGAACTGATCCCGTTGATCCAAAGCGTGCGTTCCAAATTGCCCGGTGCGTTTGTGATCGCCAAACAATCGAGTTTGTTTGAGCAAGGATTGACCGCGGGCCGCACGATCGATGTCGAAATCACTGGCCCCGAACTCGAAAAACTGGTTGGGATCGGAGGCCAAGTCCTTGGCCAAGTGATGGGAGGAATGGGCGAACCGGTGATCCCCAGCGCGCAAGCTCGACCAGTGCCTAGTTTGGACCTCAGCAATCCCGAAACTCATGTGCTGCCCTATCTGTTTCAAACCGAACAGATGGGCGTCAACGCGTCGAGTCTGGGGTACGCCGTTAACGCACTGGTCGATGGTGCCTTCGCCAGCGATTATTACATTGGCGGTGACAAGATCGATCTGACGATCGTGGGCAGCCCTGATCAGGCGGGTTCGATTCAGGATCTCGAGTCGTTGCCGATCGCGACGCCAAGTGGTCACTTGGTCCCGCTGAATTCGCTGGCCCGGATCGAATCGTCCAGCGGCCCCGAACAGATCAATCATCGCGAGCGACAGCGGGCAATCACGATCGAAGTGTCGCCGCCACCCGAGATGGCATTGGAGGACGCGTTGCAGCGGATTGAATCGCAAATCATTGATCCGATTCGTGCGTCGGGGCAACTCGATGGCGGTTACCAGATTGCGTTGTCGGGAACCGCTGACAAACTGCGTGATACGTGGTTGGCGCTGCGATGGAATGTGCTGCTGGCGTTGCTGATTACATATCTGTTGATGGCGGCGCTATTTGAGAGTTGGATTTATCCGTTCGTGATCATCATGAGTGTTCCGCTGGGCGCGGTCGGCGGGATCTTGGGACTGCGGATGCTGAGCGTTTACTTGACTTGGCAGGGGCTGCCGCCGCAAGCACTTGATGTGTTGACGATGTTGGGGTTTGTGATCCTGATCGGCACCGTCGTGAACAACGCGATTTTGATCGTGCATCAATCGCTCAACTTAATGCGTGAAGACGGCTTCAGTTCACGCGACGCGATTTTGGAAAGCGTTCGCACGCGGGTGCGTCCGATTCTGATGACCACCGCAACGACGGTACTCGGGTTGTGCCCGTTGGTATTGTTCCCTGGTTCGGGTAGCGAGCTTTACCGCGGTCTGGGCAGCGTTCTGTTGGGCGGATTGCTAGTTTCGACGATTTTTACGTTGGTGTTCGTGCCGACGCTGTTCCGGATCTTCATGGACATCAAGGAGTCGTTCGGGCAAGGCGAGAAACCGAGTCATCCGGATGAGTCATCGAGTGACGACGACGACTCGTTGCAAACGCCTGCCAAGGCTCCGGCACACTCCGCCGCCCATGCGATGAGCTGAGGGGCGCATTTCAGTGGCGGCCTGTTTGTCGTGCGAGACGTTTCACCTCCCCGAAACTTGTTTTGGGGAGGTCAGAGCGAGCGGCAGCAAGCTCTGGGGGGGGCTCGGTGTGTTAGCGGTGGGTCGTGCAAGCACAATGCAACCAACCCTCCCCGGCCGCTATCGCGTCCGACCCTCCCGCACACGGGAGGGTGAATTCCGCGGGGCCTGGAAAATCGACTCTCTCAGCAGCCTCGCGTCTTCATCCTCCAGTTCTCTCCGTCGACTTGTTCGACCAGACCGGCTTGTGACAAGATTTTCAGTGATCGCTCGACTTGAAAATCGACTTCGACACTGACCGCTTCACGAATCATTCGCTCGCAGTGTCGCCGCAGTTTGCGAGAACTCAGCGGCGTGTCGCTTGACAGGATGCCGTAAAGCGCCAGCGTCACCTCGGCTTCACTCTGTTGACGGGCTTGTTGGATCAAACGGTAACCCACACCTGCGTTGGTATCGAGTTTTTGGTAATACAGGTTCTTCGCCAAGTTCAGCAAGTAGCGGTTCTTGGTTTGGAAATAACTCACGACGCTGCGGACGATGTAGCCGATCGAGGCGAAGATCAACCCCGCTAACATCATCGAGGAATAAAGCGTGATGGCGGCAAACAAAAAGATGAAATGAGCCAATTTGCGAAGCGACATCAGGAGCCCTCCCAGACTTGGCACGATGATCTTCACCCGGTCTACTTTGCTGATGCGGACTTGTGTTCCTGGCAACAACATGTCGACGTCTAGCTTGGGAATGTTTTTGAACATCCGCAGGTGCAAGCAGTCCGATGCAAGCTGCTCTTCGGAAACATCATCGTCGTGCAGTTTGAACAGCACCACCATTCGTTGATACACGGGAACTTCGACGGGTTCGCGTTGATACATCGTGCGAAGCCGGCGGCGAAAGCGGGTGCCGACGATGTCGCCTCGTGAATAGACCACTAGCTGATCGAACAGCGTGAAATCGACGTGCAGCGGGACGCCCCATTGGCTTGCCACGCCCACGCACGCTTCGATGTCGGATTGCTGCAGACGGCGATATCCGGCTTCGACCAGCATCCGCTCGCAGAGTTCGATCGTAGGTGCAATGTGAGGATGCGTTGGGGGGGCGTCCAGCGTTTCGTCTTCAGGTGAGCTGGTGTCCGAGTCCTCGGATTCTGTTGAGTCCTCTGCCAACGGGTCGCGATGGTCCGAGTCGGGATCGAGCGCGGAGTACCATTTCGAGAATTCGGTGTGGTACGCCGCACTATTCCGATTGAGTATGCTTTCGACTTGCCCAAACGCTTCGGTAAACACCTGTTGCTGCGAGTCGCTCAATTCGTTTCGCTGGATCAGGTACTCCCGCAGCCGCGACGGTTCCACGGGCAAGTACAGCTCGACGGACCAGTGATCGGGATTGTCCGAGATCAGTCCCGATGCACTCAGTTCACTGATGTCGCCAAACGAACTGCCCAAGGGGCGTGTCGTCGCGCCGTCACGATTGACAGACCACTCGACGAGAAAACGATCAATGAACGAATTTGACACCACGGGCTCCCAGTCGTCCGACGAACACGCCGACGCCGCGCGAAAACCGGTTCGCGGGGTGGCACTCGATATGGACGGGCTGCTGATTGATACCGAACGATTGTACTGGCAAGTGGGCGATACGTTACTGCAGCGGCGAGGATATCGCTACAGCCGTGAATTGCAGGCCCGCATGATGGGCCGCATCGGGGTGTCGGCGATCGCACAAATGATCGAAATGCACGATCTATCGGATTCCGCTGAAGCCCTGCTCGCCGAATCGGATGAACTGTATGGAGCGTTATTGGCCGAGCAACTTCGGCCGATGCCAGGGCTGAGCCAATGGATGGACGCGCTACAGCGATCCGGTTTGCCGTTTGGATTGGCGACCAGCAGTCAACGCAAATTTGTCGACGTGATTTTGCCAACGTTTGATTGGTCCGGTCAACTTGCGTTTGTATTGACCGGCAATGACGTCGTGAATGGGAAACCGCATCCCGAAATGTATTTGACTGCGGCCGAGAAAATGCAGATCCCCGCGTCGGACATGCTGGTTCTCGAAGATAGCGGCAACGGATGTGCTGCGGCATTGGCCGCAGGCGCACAAACGGTCGCCGTGCCAAGCGAGCACACCAAAGACCAATCGTTCAGCGGAGTGATGTTGATCGCCGATTCGTTGTTGGACCCGAGATTGTACGAGTTGATCGACACTTCACGATAGTTGTAGCGGAAGTCGTCAACGGCTTTCGGGTAGCGGAAGTCGTCAAGACTTTCGGCAGTGCTGGCGAATTCCAGCGAGCGGCAGCAAGCTCTGGGTGAGGCACCGGCGTGTTAGCAGTGGATCGTGCAAGCACAGTGCAACCAACCCTCCCCGGCCGCATACGCGTCCGACCCTCCCGCACACGGGAGGGTGAATGCGTTGCCGGCCTGCAGGCAAGATGACGTTTCCGCTTACTGGCCACTCAGCGGCGCGGATCCGTAGGGGCGTGTGCTGATGACACCCTCTTCAGGACTGCTGGCGGTTCCGTAAAGTCGCTTGGGAATACGACCAGCCAAATACGCGTCGCGGCCCGCGATCGAAGCATGCTTCATCGCTCGTGCCATCCGAATCGGATCACGAGCATGCGCAATTGCCGTGTTCAACAGCACGCCGTCGGCCCCCAGCTCAAACGCTTCGCTGACGTCGCTGGCGGTGCCCACGCCGGCATCGATGATGACGGGATAATCGGGATCGTCTTCCTTCAAATATTCCAGGATGATCCGCAGGTTGTTGGGATTCAGCAGCCCTTGGCCGCTGCCGATCGGACTGCCCGCCGGCATCACGCTGGCGGCTCCGACGGCTTTCAGACGCTGGGCCGTGACGGGACAATCGCTGGTGTAACAGAGGACTTTGAATCCCTCTTTGCTCAGTTCCTCACACGCGGCCAGCGTTTCCGATGGATCCGGCAACAGCGTCTTGCTATCGCCGAGCACTTCCAACTTGACCCAATCGGCGCCGGCATTATTGAGCGAACGCAGGATTTCGCGGCCGAGTTTCGCGGCTCGAATCGCGTCCTTAGCCGTGTAGCAACCCGCCGTATTGGGCAGCAAAATGTATCGATCCAGGTCAAGAAAATCGAGGATGTTTTGCCCCATCCGGTCATACAGTCGCTCGCGACGCACCGCGACGGTCACGCAATCGCTGCCCGAAGCCATCAGCGAGTCCCGCATTTGCGGCATCGAGTCGTAGCGACCGGTCCCCACGATCAGACGGCTCTTTAATTGATGGCCGCCAACAACCAATCCAGGATCTTCGTCAATCACTTGGGGCGTGGATTCCGTGGTAGACAATGCGAAAGCTCAACAGAATGTAGGTAAAATGGAGTGACACTTTGAAGGTAACTGCAAGGATACCAAATCGCCCCGCCTGCTGGCGAGCGGCCCCAATCGTCAACACGCGACGAAGCGTATGGCTTCGACTATGATACATCCATGAAGTCCCACCCCTCCCCCCACCTTGTTCACCGCGTCCTGCTTGCTCTGATTTGCAGCATCGTTGGTGCTCCCGCCTGTCTGAACGCCGACGATGAAATCTCGTTCAATCGAGATGTCCGTCCCGTGCTGGCGTCGCAGTGTTTTGCTTGTCACGGCCCCGATGAGGAGCATCGCGAAGCCGATTTGCGGCTCGACGTCGACGAAGCCGCAATCGAACACGGAGTGATCGAACCAGGCGATCCGGACGCCAGCGAATTGGTGCGGCGACTGTTCTCTTCCGACGAAGACGAGGTCATGCCGCCTCCGCACGCAGGGACGCTCAAACCTGAACAGAAACAACTGCTTCGCGATTGGGTGCAAAGCGGCGCGAAGTACGATAAACACTGGGCCTTCACCCCGCCGACGCGGCCCGCGGTGCCGACCGTGACAGAATCTGATTGGGCCAGAAACGCAATCGACGCCTTCGTGCTGGACCGTTTGACTCGCGAAGGACTTTCGCCCTCGCCCGAAGCTGACCGGATGACGTTGGTGCGTCGGTTGTACATCGATTTGATCGGACTGCCGCCGACACCGGAGCAAGCAGACGCATTTGTTTCCTCGACCGATCCGCATGCTTACGAAGCTTTGGTCGACGAACTTCTGCAATCGCCTCGCTATGGTGAACACTGGGCTCTGCCTTGGCTGGATCTCGCTCGCTACGCCGACACCAACGGCTACGAGAAAGATCGTGAGCGGTCGATTTGGCCTTATCGAGATTGGGTGATCCGGGCGCTCAACGAAGACATGCCCTACGACGAGTTTTCGATCAAACAGTTAGCTGGCGATTTGTTGCCTGGCAAAAGTCCCGATGATTTGATCGCGACCGGATTTCATCGCAACACGATGCTCAATGAAGAAGGCGGAATCGATCCGCTTGAGTATCGTTACCTCGCCATGGTCGATCGCGTGGCAACAACCGGCATCGTCTGGCTCGGTTTGACCACGGGGTGTGCGCAGTGCCACACGCATAAGTTCGATCCGATCACGCACACCGATTACTTTCGTTTGATGGCGCTGTTGAACAATGCCGACGAACCCGACTTTGCGATCCCTGATCCCACAGTGGCACAACAGCGACGCGAAACGCTCGATCAAATCGAGCGACTCAAATCCCAGTTAGCGGACGCCTTTCCGGTCGGCGAAGATGAATCGGCAACTTTTGAAAGTGAATTCGCCAAATGGATTCGCAGTCAAGAAACGGTCGCGACGCCATGGCAAATCATCACGCCGACCGAGATGAAATCCAATTTGCCGCGGCTCGAGCCACTCGATGACGGCAGCGTCTTTGCCAGCGGCGACACCACCAAGCGTGACCAGTACGAGTTGACATTCACGATTCAGCAAAGCGACTTGCCGATCACGGCCATTCGCCTCGAAGCATTGCCCGATGATCGGCTGCCCGAGCGTGGTCCCGGGCTGGCGTTCTACGAAGGCCGCAAGGGCGATTTTTTCTTGAGCGAATTGAATGCGACGCTCGGCGATGCCCCGTTGAGTTTTGGCGAGGTCTCGCACAATTACCACACCACCAACGACGGCAATCCCAAGGTCCGTCCCGACAACGTTTTTGATGGCGATGGATCGACGGGCTGGCAACCCGGTAATCACAAAGGCGAGCGGTTGCATCTGGTGATGAATCTGCAGCAACCAATCGAAACGACCGGCGATCTTCGCGTCAAGTTGCTGTTTGAACGACATTATGTCGCAAGTTTGGGGCGTTTTCGCTTTGCAATCACCCAAAAGCCAGGAGCGGTTGCGAGCCAACTGTCCGAGGCCGCTGAAATGATTCTCGCCTCATCGGAGGACGACAAAGAACAAAGCGAAATGCTGCGACGCGAGTTTCTGCGAACAACTCCGCTATTGGCCGAGGCACGCAAACCGATCGATGCATTGCGAGCGAAGTTGCCAGAGCCAACGACAACGTTGGTGATGCAAGAGCGCCCGGCGGATCATCCTCGTCCCACTTTTCGTCATCATCGCGGCGAGTACCTCAGTCCGAAAGAGCAAGTGAGTCCGGGGATGTTGAGCGTGTTCGTTGAGGACGAGGATCGCTCGCCTGAAAATCGACTCGAGATGGCCCGCTGGCTCGTCAGTGACGCCAATCCCTTGATCGCCCGGGTGACCGTCAACCGTGCGTGGCGGTCACTGTTCGGTGCCGGTTTGGTGCGGTCCAGCGATGATTTTGGCGTCCAATCCGAACCGCCGACGCATCCCGAATTGCTCGATTGGTTGAGCGTCGAACTGGTTGAAAATGGTTGGTCGATCAAACAGCTGCATAAATTGATTGTGATGAGCGAGACCTATCGTCAAGATTCCAAAGGGACAGCCGAACTTGTCCGCATGGATCCCGATAATCGTCTGCTCGCCCGCGGTGCACGCTACCGCGTCAATGGCGAAACGGTTCGCGACATCATGCTCAGGGGATCGGGATTGCTGTCGGAAAAAATGTACGGTCCAGGCGTATTTCCGCCGCAGCCTCCGAGTGTGACGGAGTTGGCGTATGGCAATTTTAAATGGAACACTGCCAACGACGCTGATCGCTATCGCCGCTCGATCTATACGTTCAAAAAGCGGACCGCGGCGTTTGCTGCCTACACCGTGTTTGATGCTCCGACCGGCGAAGAGTGCATCCCGCAGCGAAACCGCAGCAACACGCCGCTGCAGGCGCTGACGGTGTTGAATGACGAAATGTATTTTGAGATGGCCCGAGCATTGGCAAAACAGGCGTTGGCAAAACAGGCCGATGAAGATGCGAATGATTCGCCTGCGGAAATCGCGACGTCGATGTTCCGCCGAATACTGACGCGGCCTCCCACGGCCGACGAATTGGAGTTGTTAACGGCATACTTCGACACTCAAAAGCAACGGCTGGTTTCCGGAGATCTTGCTGTGGCGGAGATTGGCGACGACAAAAACGCCACCGCCGACTTCGCGGCTTGGTCGATGGTCGCTCGAGTGATCATGAACTTAGACGAAGCCGTCACTCGCCCCTGACCGAACGCTCGATCAATCAATCGATCTTTTTTCGAGCCACTGCACCGCTTGGCTTCCTATGGTGAAAGCAATGAATTCTCACACACAACCCGATCCAACCCGCCGCCATTTTTTTCAGGATTGTGGTGTCGGACTTGGCAAAATGGCATTGGCGTCGCTGATCGCAGGCGGTGCGAAGCATGCTCTGGCGGGGCAATATGACGCGTCGCAACCGAGTTCGGTGCGTCCGACTCACTTTCCTGCCAAAGCAAAACGGGTGATCTTTTTGTTCATGGCCGGAGCACCCAGCCAGCTTGATCTGTTTGACAATAAACCCAAACTGGCCGAACTCGCCGGCCAGCCGATCCCACCGTCGGTGATCGGTAACCAACGTTACGCGTTTATCCAGCCGGATGCGGCGGTGCTGGGGCCGCAGTTCCCGTTTGCCAAATATGGCGAAAGCGGGGCCGAGCTGTCGGATCGCTTGCCCTATTTGTCCAAAGTCGTCGATGACATTTCGTTCGTGAAATCCTGCACGACCGATCTGTTTAATCACGCCCCGGCGCAGTTGTTGTTCAATACCGGCAATCAGTTGCCGGGACGACCGAGCATGGGGGCTTGGTTGAGCTACGGGCTGGGCAGCGAAGCGAACGATCTGCCCTCGTTTGTGGTTCTGAAAAGTGGCGGCAACCTGAGTGGCGGAGCGGCGATGTGGGGCAGCGGTTTCTTGCCCGGTTCGCACCAGGGCGTTCCCTTTCGTGAGTCGGGTGATCCGATTTTAAATGTCACCAACCCAACCGGTTTCGACACCCAGGCTCAGCGTGACTCGCTCGATTTGATTCGCAAGATGAATCAGAAACGCCAATCGGTCGTGTTTGATCCTGAGATTGAAACCCGGATTCGCTCGTACGAGATGGCGTATCGAATGCAAACGCGGGCTCCTGAGTTGATGGATTTTGATAGCGAGTCGGCTGAGACGCTTGCGATGTATGGTGCCGATCCGGGTAATGCGTCCAAGTCGTTTGCCAACAACTGCTTGCTCGCTCGCCGTTTGGCGGAGCGAGGCGTTCGGTTTATCCAGGTCTATCATTCGGGATGGGACCACCACAGCAACGTCGCGGGCGGTTTGAAATCGCAATGTGCCGCGACCGATCAGGGCTGTGCCGCGTTGATCCAGGATTTGAAGCAGCGAGGATTGCTGGACGAAACGTTGGTCGTCTGGGGCGGCGAGTTTGGCCGAACACCGATGGTCGAATCGAGTGCCGCGTTGGGACGCAGCATGGGACGCGACCATCATCCGCAAGCGTTCACGATGTGGTTTTCCGGCGGCGGAATCAAACCAGGAATCACACTCGGCGCGACCGACGAACTCGGATTCAACATCACCGAGCGGCCCGTGCATGTGCATGACATCCAAGCCACGATTCTGCACTGCCTAGGGCTGGATCATCAACGGCTGAGCGTCAATTTCCGCGGCCTGAACGTCAAGCTGACCGGCGTCGAAGAGTACCACGTCGTCAAGGAATTGTTGGCGTAGCGGATCTTGCCAAAGATCCCGCGTGCAGGATGTTTAGCGAAACGTTTTTTCTTGCTATCGTGGTTGGATGAAATGGACCGATCAATTGCGACTGGCGACCTGCCGATTACAGCGAAAGCCGTCGGTGCTCTTTTCACGCAAAGACGACTGGAACCAGGCGATCGCCGAGACGCTTACAAATTACGGCCCGTTCTGCTACGACTTTTCCGAGATCGATGTCCGGCGGTTTGATCTGCTCTTTCCGCTGACGATTCGCGACGAAAAGTATTTCAACCTGCACCACCGATCGCTACATGGGAAAAAGGCGATCGTGCCGACCACCGATGTGATCGACTTGTGCGAAGACAAACCGGCTTTGATTCAGCGATTGACCCAGCTTGGGTTCGGCGAGCACATGCCAGCGACAGGAGGGCGGTTTGATTATCCGTATGTTTTGAAGAAGCGAGTCTCTGGATTCGGTGACGGCACCTTCATCATTCATAACTCAAACGAGGAGCGTCAATTTCAGTCGCTATTGGAGGCTGAAACGCATTTCACTCAGGAGCACATTGACGGGCACGAAGAGTATGCCACTCACGTGATCATGACGAAGGGACGCATCGTATTTAGCCGCACATGTAAATATTTCTTTCCACCGGGAGCTTATATAAAAGGGCGGAATTGCAGGGCGATGAAGCGTGAAACGCTCGAGCATTCTGCTTACCTTGGCCTGTTTGCAGAAATGTTGCGAGCGATCGACTACGAAGGCGTCTGTTGTCTGGACTACAAGCTGCAGGGTGAGGGCATAAAGTTGCTGGAAATCAATTCACGTTTTGGCGCGACGATGGCATTGTTCATCAACGAGGCACTGCCAGCCTACGAGTCAGCCGTTAGAGAGTACTGATGTTCGCTAAGAGAGACTGCTGATTTAGTACGGTTTCGCAGCCAGGAAAGCCATTCAGATAAAACAAAATGGGTCGGACGGGGTAAAATGCGGATCTCATACTCGCCTCAACCGTCCCAGGTACAACTACGAAGACCGATTGATAGATGCGTTTTGCCCCCTACCTTGCACCGTTTTCGGATCACCCCGTGTTGCAGCGACGGGTGCGACATGTCCTTGAGCGACTGCCCGCCGAAGTGCAACGAGATTTTTTAGACGACCATCGTTTCCAGGTCACGATTGATAATTATCAACCGGGGGTGGGCTGGTCGTTCTTAATGCCGGCCCCAGGGCATGCCGGAAGTACCAGTCGCTGCGTAGTACTACGCTTGAAACTGGCCGATGCGCATGAACCGTTTGCGTGGTATGTGATCGCGCACGAATTCGCTCACGCCTATCTTCGCAATGGTGGTTGGGGCGAGATCACCGACATCGAAGAAGCGGCGGATGCCATGGCTGCATCGTGGGGCTTCGAGCGACCGAAGCCCCAAGGTTGAATCCGCTGCGGCTACTTAACCGTGATCGTCGCTAACAAATCGCCGGCTTCGACTTGCGTGCCTGCAGGCGTTTGGATGCTGGCGATCGTTCCGCTGACCGGTGCGTTGATGGTGGTTTCCATCTTCATCGCTTCAAGCACCATCAACTTCTGGCCCTCTTTGACTTTGTCGCCTTCGGCTGCAGCGACGGTGATTACCATCCCTGGCATGCTGGCAGCGACTTGGCCAGGATCGTTGGCGTCGGCTTTGACCGCCGCTTTGACTTTCGGTTCGAGCGATTTGTCGAGGATCGACACTTCGCGTGGTTGTCCGTTGAGTTCAAAGAAAACGGTACGCGTGCCATCGGGATGAGGCACTCCGACGGCAAGGAATTTGACGATCAACCGTTTACCGGGTTCGATATCGACCGCAATTTCTTCGCCCGGTTCTTGTCCGTAGAAAAAGTTGGGGGTCGGAATGTGGTCGACGTCGCCATAGGTGTTGCGGTGTTTGGCAAAGTCCTCGAATACCTTCGGGTACAGCAGATGCGTGACTGCGGCGCGGTCGTTTTCGGGATCACCGGTCAACTTGGCTGCGGCGGCCCGAGCGGCAGCGACGTCGGCGTCAGGCATCGAATCACCAGGCCGGTTGAGGACCGGTTTCTGATCGCCCAAGATGATCTTGATGATTTCGTCGGGGAATCCACCTGGCGGTTGCCCCATCCGTCCGCCGATCAAATCAATCACGCTGGCGGGATAGGCCAGCGATTTGTCGGCGGTCAAAACGTCTTCGGCGGACATCTCATTGGCGACCAAGAACAATGCCATGTCGCCGACCGCTTTACTGGTCGGAGTGACTTTGACGATGTCACCAAACAAGCGATTCACGCCGGCATAAGCTTTACATACTTCGGCCCAGCGATCCGATAGCCCCAGTGCACGAGCTTGTTGATACAAATTGGTGTATTGTCCACCCGGCATCTCGTGTTCGTAGAGGTCGCCGGTGGCGGGCAACACGCTGCTTTCAAACGGCAGATAAAATTCGCGTGCGGCTTGCCAATACGTTGCCAATTGCGTCAACGCTTCGGTCGATAACGAGGACTCGCGATCGGTATCGCGAAGCGCTTCGACCAACGTGTTCAAGTTGACTTGGCTCGTTCCACCGGAAAGCGGCGCGAGTGCTGCATCGGCAATTTGCAAACCTTCGCCGGCGGCGGCCAGGATCGTTGCCGCTTGGATGCCTGCGGTGTCATGCGTGTGGAAATGGATCGGGATGCTGATTTCTTCACGCAAAGCACGGATCAACTGGACCGCCGCAGCCGGTTTGCAAAGCCCGGCCATGTCCTTGATCGCCAACAAGTGGGCGCCGCGTTTCTCGAGTTGTTTGGCCAGGTCGACATAGTATTTAATGTCGTACTTGGTGCGACGCGGGTTTTGCAGGTCGCCGGTGTAACAGATCGAAGCTTCGCAAATTCCGCCTTCGGCCAACACGGCGTCCATCGCGACGTTCATGTTTTCGAGCCAATTGAGTGCATCGAAAACACGGAAAACGTCCATCCCCGCTTGCACGGCTTCGCGTACAAACAAGCGGACAACGTTATCGGGATAGTTCGTGTAGCCCACCGCGTTACTGGCTCGTAGCAACATCTGCGTCAAAATATTGGGAACCTGTTCACGCAGGTCAGCGAGCCGTTGCCACGGAGACTCGTTCAAAAATCGCATCGTGGTATCGAAAGTTGCTCCGCCCCACATCTCCAGCGAGAACAGTTGAGGCGTCAGCTGTGCGTACGCCGGCGCGATTTGTAACATGTCAAACGTTCGCACCCGGGTGGCCAACAGCGATTGATGAGCGTCACGCATTGTGGTGTCGGTGAACAACAACCCTTTTTGGTTTTGAACCCATTTGACAAGTCCCTCGGCACCTTCGCGGCGAAAAATATCCTTGGTGCCTTCGGGCAATTGTTTGCCGGGTAGCTCACTTAGCTTTTTCAGTGCCGGAACCGGAGCGGGGTCGCGACGCGTTGCGACGGGGCGTCCGACGACAAGCGGGTTACCGTTGACGATCGTTTCACCGAGAAACGCCAACAACTTACTCGCTCGGTCACGGCGACGCGGCAATTCGAACAGTGACGGCGTTTGGTCGATCAAACGGGTCGTGGCTTCGCCGGCTAAGAAAGCCGGATAGTTGATCATCTTGATCAGAAACGGAATGTTCGTCTTTACGCCACGAATACGGAACTCGTGTAAGCAGCGATTCATGCGTGATGCGGCCGAGGCCAGCGAGGGAGCTCGCGCGGTGACTTTGACCAACATCGAATCGTAAAACGGGTTGACCACCGCACCGCTAAATGCACTGCCGGCATCCAAGCGAATGCCCAGCCCGGCTGCACTGCGGTAATGACTGATGCGGCCGTAATCGGGACGAAATTGGTTGCTTGGGTCTTCGGTCGTTACACGGCACTGCATCGCAAAGCCGCTGGTTCGAATCGCGTCCTGCGACGCCAACCCGACCTCATCGCTTTCCAGCGGATAGCCTTGGGCGACCAAGATTTGGCTGCGAACAATATCGATTCCCGTGACTTCTTCGGTCACGGTGTGTTCGACTTGGATACGTGGATTGACTTCGATAAAGAAGAACTGCTTCGCATCGACGTCGTACAGAAACTCGACGGTGCCGGCATTTTCGTAGCCGCTGGTACCATCGCCGACGGCGCGTCCGATCTTGATTGCCGCTTCGCACATCGCTTGGCGGACATCGGCGCTCAAGTTGGGTGCCGGCGCGATTTCGACGACCTTTTGATGACGCCGCTGAACACTACAGTCACGTTCCCAGAGGTGGACCAGGTTGTTGTGTCGATCGCCTAGCAATTGGACTTCGATGTGACGGGCTCGCTTGACGAACCGCTCGACAAAGACTTCGTCGCTGCCGAACGCGGTTTTGGCTTCACGCTGAGCCGCTTCGAGTGCCGCCGGTAATTCGTCTGCGGCATTGACGACACGCATTCCGCGTCCGCCGCCCCCTTTGGACGCTTTTAGGATGACGGGGTAGCCCATCGAGTTGGCGATTTCGAGTGCTTCATCGACACCCGAGAGAGCTTCGTTCTTGCCACCCAATACTGGCACCTGGGCTGCCTCGGCGATCTTTCGTGCGGCGGTTTTGTCCCCGAGTTGTTCGAGCGAATTGACGCTGGGGCCGACAAACAAGATGCCGGCGTTTTCGAGTGCTCGCGCGAACTCGGGGTTTTCGGACAAGAACCCATAACCGGGATGGACCGCATCGACATCATGCTTTTTGCACAGATCGACGATCGCTTCGATGTTCAAGTACGAGCGAATCGGTTCGCCAGGCTCGCCGATCTGGTAGGCCTCGTCCGCCTTGAAGCGGTGCAGTGCATAACGATCTTCGTGTGAATAAATCGCAACCGTGCGAATCCCAAGTTCCGTTGCACTGCGGAAGACTCGGGTCGCAATTTCGCTGCGATTGGCGACAAGAAGTTTTCGTACCGGTCGAATCGTCATGATCGTGTCGTCGAAAGAAGAGGAAGGGGGGCGGGTTTGGACTCAATTATCTGCATCAGCCAATTTTTCACCCTCTTTTCCAAGCGGTGCGTTTGGAGCGTCAAGTTGAGTTGACTGCAATTTAGCGAAACCGAGACTTGGGGTCATGAGGGGTGTGGGGGCCGAGTCCCGCATTCGACTGCAAGCAACTAGAATTTGAGGGAGCACAAATTGAAAAAATCGGCTAAGGTGAACGTTCGATTCCGACTTTGAAATTGTTGATCCCCAAGACAGTATGGTCCGAAATAGCATGGCAAGCGTTGATTCGACCCCTTCCAAGACCGATGAACCCAACTCTTCGGTGACTTCTGCCCCGTCGCAATCCGAAGGGATTTTGGCTGCGGATGCTTCAACCGGCCAAGAGAGTGTGGACAAGGCGGCACCGCCAAAAAAACGGGGGGTCCCCGAAGGATTGTGGGTGAAATGCCCCGGTTGTGGTGCCTCGGTCTATAAGAAAGAGGTCGCCCAGCGGCTAAACGTCTGCCCCAAGTGCGAGTACCATTTTTACGTTTCGGCAACGGAACGGATCGCTCAGGTCTTGGACGAAGGAACGTTCGAACCGATGAATGAGCATCTGCGGCCATCGGACCCGCTGGAGTTTTCGGATCGACGCAAGTATGCCGATCGGCTGGTTTCCGAACAAAAACGGACCGGGCTTAGCGATGCCGTACTGACCGGCACCGGCATGGTGCGTGCTCGCCGAGTCGCGTTTGCGGTCACCGACAGCGCGTTCATTATGGGCAGTATGGGGTCGGTGGTCGGTGAGCGATTGACCCGGTTGATCGAATTTGCGACCGAGCATGATCTGCCGCTGATCATCATCAGTGCTAGTGGTGGGGGGGCTCGGATGCACGAAGGGATCCTTTCGCTGATGCAAATGGCCAAAGTGTCCGCAGCGTTAGCGCGTTATGACGAAGCGGGCGGGTTGTTTGTCAGTGTCCTCACGAACCCCACTATGGGCGGGGTTGCCGCCAGTTTTGCCTCGTTAGGAGATTTGGTTTTTGCGGAGCCGAAAGCGTTGATTGGATTTGCCGGGCCGCGAACAATTAAAGCGACCATCGGAATCGAGTTACCCGAAGGTTTCCAGACGAGCGAATTTCTGTTAGAGCACGGCTACATTGACCGAATTGTGCCACGAAAATCGCTAAAAACGGAGATTGCTCGCGCAATCGACTATTGTGGAAAGTAGGTTTTCAAAGGAAGCGGCCGGTCGACCCAAAGACGGCATCTTCGAAACCGACAGCGCTTTTTCTTTTCTCCTGTTTCCAAATGCTCGCGTGACCTATGGGGCTATTTGATTCGCTCAAGGCTAAATTCAATTCCGGTTCCAGTGGCGTAGCAAAGGCCAATGTCAAAGCCAACGCGCGAATTAACGTCGAGCTGCGTTTTGACCGGATGCGAACGAGTGCCACGGGGACGATGAGTAATTTCTTCGTCGCCAACGATCGCGAGCACAAACGCACCGTCGGCGTCAAATTGCTTGACATTGAGAAAATGGAGCAATTCGAAGCACGCTTCAAAGGGCTGAAAAAGCCGAGCGAGGGAGAGATTGCATTGGGGATGAGGCATCCCAACGTGGTCGAGACCTACGAAGCGGGGCTGACCAGCAAGGGCCAACCCATTTTGGTGATGGAATACGTCGAAGGGCCCAGTTTGCAGCATGTGATCGTCAACCGCCAAGAAGCAAACCTCAAAGGAAAGCGGATGGGGTTGATTCGCCAGATGGCCGAAGCGATTCGTTACGTGCATTCACGCGGCTTCATTCATCGTGATATCTGCCCCCGCAATTTCATTTGTTTCCCCGATTTCAGCGGTTTAAAGCTCATCGATTTTGGCTTGACGGTGCCCGCGACGCGTCACTTCATGGCGCCGGGAAACCGCACGGGGACGCCGCTTTATATGTCGCCAGAAATTGTGCGGCGTCGATCCACCGATTTTCGCGTCGACATTTTTTCGTTCGGAATCACTTGTTACTGCCTGTGCTGTTTCGAGCATCCATGGCAGGGGGATGTGGTGAACGGAAAGGCAGCACTGCATCACGATACCTCCCCACCAAAGGATCTGTTGGAGCGGTGCCCTGAGGTAGAGCCGCGACTGTCGCGGGCGATCATGGGAGCATTGCAGCCGAACGTCGAGAAGCGAACGGCAAGCATGGATCAGTTCCTGCAGGCGATCAAATCGCTCGAAGGACTTGATTATTAGGCCTGCGGGGGGATGAGGTCGCATCGTAAAAAACGGCATAAACCGCCCCTGCTGTTAAACCACGTCTGGTTTGCCTGTTTTAACAACGTTTTCGTTGACACTCTATTTATGGGCTAACTATACTTCACTGGTCGAGTCAAGCGAGCCTGTCGCTTCTCGTACACCAGAGCGTGCCAGCGTTGATGAATTGACTTTTGGGCAATTCACCCGCCTATCGTGTCGCTGGATCTCTTTTTTGTCGGGGATCTCTTGTCGGTCGGAACGTATACGGAATTTTCGCAATGACCCTACTCGGGAAGTCGTTCTCAGTCATCATCCTCATCCTCAGCTTGACCTTTATGGTTTTGGCTTTGGCGGTTAACGCATCGCACCGCAATTGGCGGGACGTCGTGACAGGCCCAGGTGGACTGAAAGAACAAATTCAAGATTATGAATCAACCAACGAGCAGCTTCGGGATACGCAGCAACGCGTCGAAGCCGCCTTGGCTCGTGAACAAGCCGCGCGTCGAACCGCGTTGGGCGCGTTGACGACTCAGTTGGACCAATTGAAAGACCAGTTGCAAAAGCGGGAAGAGAGCTATCAACAAAAAGAAGCTCAGAACACCGTCTTTGCTCAAACCGATCGCAGCCGCGCCTTACAGCTCGAAGAGTTGACGGCGGAAGCGAATCGCTTGCGACAACAGATCCGCAAAGAACAAGAAGACCGCGACACTCTGTTTACGCAAACGCTGAAATTAACCGACCAAATGAACAAGTTACGCGGGATTGTCCAGATCCAAAGTGAGCGTAACGATCAATTGATGGCCCAGGTGACCCGCTATAAAGAGGTCGTCGATTCCAAAGGGATCGATATCAACGAACCTCTTGATGGATCGCCGCCGGATCGCAATGGCACCGTGTTGGTGATTAACCGTCCCAAGAAATTGATCGAAGTTTCGATTGGATACGATGATGGGCTGCGATCAGGTCATCATCTCGAAGTCAGTCGACAGGGCCGCTATCTTGGCAAGGTCCGTGTGTTGAAAATTGAACCCGAACGAGCGGTCGCGGAAATCCTACCCGACTTCAGCCAAGGCACTATCCAGGAGGGCGATCGTGTCGACACTACCCTCGACTGAGAAACCACGTAAACAACCTCCGAGTGTTTACACCGTCATTTTGATCCTTGCGATGCTGTTTATGCTCGTTGCGGTGATCGCCATGTACGTGGAACTGAGCCGCTGGGCTCCCGATTATTACCGCACCAACAGCGCACAACCCGGCGCGATGGTTGTGCCCGTCAACAGTTCGGCGACGTTTGCCTAACGCAGTTAGGCGATTTCTCTATGAAAATGCCAGCGACGTTGGTGCTGAAGCGGCTGGCTTTTATTGTCGACGGCACCGCGGACGATCGCGGGTCGGTGGCGGCGATAATGATTTCACGCCCTGGAGACTTGTGGGCCGATCATTTTGTTGCAAACATAGTTGCTTAGCTATTGCATTTTGCTTTGCTTCACTCTCGGGCACGCATGATCCTTCATGGGCCGCGAGGATGGTCTGAAACCTCTTATTGTTTGCCATACAATATCACTCTCATGAAAGTCTCTGCTCCGAAAATCGAGCGTATCTCGACGGTTGATTCTCACACCTGCGGCGAACCCACACGGACGATTGTTTCGGGAGGCCCCGATCTTGGCAAAGGGACGCTGATGCAGCGTCAGCAACGTTTTGCCAAAGAATTTGATCACTATCGCACTGCGGTGATCAACGAACCGCGAGGCAGTGACGTGTTAGTGGGGGCTTTGTTGTGCAAGCCCACCAATCCCGAGTTCGCGGGCGCAGTCATCTTCTTTAACAACACTGGTTATTTGGGGATGTGTGGCCACGGCGCGATTGGCGTGGCGGCGACGCTTGCCTATTTAGGCCGCATCGGCCCAGGCTTCCATCAACTCGAAACGTCGGTGGGCGTGATCGGTTTCGAGTTGGATGAAGACATGCACCGCGTCACAATCGAAAATGTTCCGAGCTATCGCTATCGCAAGGCGGTTGCGGTCGAGGTTCCCGGATTCGGCCAAGTCGTAGGCGATATCGCGTGGGGAGGCAATTGGTTCTTTTTGGTTCGCAGCGAGTCGGCTCAGATTCGTCCACAGCATCTCGACGAATTGTTGGTGTTCACCAAAGCGATTCGCAAGGCCTTGGAAGACCAAGCCATCACCGGACATGGTGGCAAAGTGATTGATCATATCGAGTTGTATTGTGATTCAGGGACCAGCGATGGTCGCAACTTCGTGCTTTGTCCCGGCGGCCAATGGGATCGATCACCCTGTGGCACCGGCACCAGCGCCAAGGTGGCTTGTTTGGCTGCCGATGGCGAGCTTGCCCCCGGGAAACGGTGGCACCAAGAAAGCATCATTGGCACCTATTTTGAAGCCAACTATCGCGTGGCAAGTGATCAAGAAATCAAGCAGCTCGGCAACATCGGGCTCGATCCCAAGCAAACCGTGGACGAGTCAGTGTCAGCCAGCACGGGGATCATCGTGCCGAGTGTCACGGGGGAAGCTTCGGTGACCGCCGAGAGCCAATTGTTGCTCGACCCGGACGATGCGTTTCGGTACGGGATCCCGGTCTGAGCGTGCTTGTAGACCCGCCGAATCGATCCTCTGCCTAACACAGGCCAGCTCAACCGATGCCATTCCAGAACACGCCCGCCCCGCATACGCCGGCCCCGCATACGCCGGCCCCGCATACGCCGGCTCGCCCCATGCCTGCTCAGCCCATTGCATCGTCCGGTGGCGAAACCCAGCATGTGGCAGTCGTGGGGGGCGGAGTGGTCGGTATCGCCTGTGCCCACTACTTGAACCTCCGCGGTTATCGCGTGACGGTGATTGATCGCGGACGCGTCGGCGGTGGGTGTTCGCACGGCAATTGCGGCTACGTCAGCCCCAGTCATGCATTGCCGCTCGCCGAGCCTGGTGCGATTTTCTCGACGCTCAAGGCGATGTTGAAATCGAATCCGCCGCTGCGAATTCGACCGGGATTGAACGTGCATCTTTGGAAATGGTTGTGGAATTTTTCACGTCGCTGTAACGAAACGGATTGGATTGAATCGGGGCACGCGATTCATCCGTTGTTGACGGCATCGATGCAGCTTTACGATGACTTGATTCGCGATTACCAACTGGATTGCGAATGGACCAAGCAAGGGTTGTTGTTCGTTTACAAAAATCAGCATGCTTTTGAATCGTATGCGGCGGTCGATGAGATGCTCCGTCGCGATTTCAACGAACCTGCTCGGCGGATGTCGGCAAGTGAGTTGCTGGAATTTGAACCTGGGCTGCAAGAGGATGTCGCGGGGGCTTGGTATTTTGAGCATGACGCCCATTTGCGGCCTGCCCGCTTGGTCGCGTCATGGCGTGATTCGCTGCAGAGCCGCGGAGTGACGTTTGTCGAGAATCAAACGCTCGAAGCGATTGTCGAATCGGCTGGCAACGCGCAGAGTCTTTCGCTGTCGAATCAGCAAGTCGCGGCAGATCAATTTGTGATTGCCACCGGCGCCTGGACACCGCTGCTCGAAAAGATGCTTCGCTTCCGTGCTCCGATACAACCCGGCAAAGGCTATTCGATCACGATGCCCCGGCCTGAGAACTGTCCCAGCACGCCGATGATTTTGCCCGAGCGTAAGGTTGCTGTGACCCCCTGGGGTTCCGAGCTACGCTTGGGGTCGATGATGGAGTTCATCGGCTACGACTCGAAGATATCCAAGAAACGACTCGGATTGCTGACGCGGGCTGCGGCTGATTACTTGAAGTGCAAGCTGCCTGAATCGTTCTCGGAAACCTGGTATGGATGGCGGCCGATGACGTACGACAGCACTCCGATCATCGGACGCTGTCCTTCCTTCTCGAACGTCTACTTGGCGTGTGGGCACAATATGCTGGGGCTGAGCATGGCTCCTGCGACCGGTCGCATGATCGCCGAGTTGGTCTCGGGCGATCCTCCGAGTCTGCAAGCTAAACCGTATCAAGCAGAGCGTTTTACCGCCTAAAGGGGCCTGCGCGATCGGGCGGCTGTTCCTGATAGGCCGCTGTTTCCTGTGGGCTGCTGCCTCTCGTGTGGCCTTACTTTTCGTGTGGCCCTATTTCTCGTGTGGCCCTATTTCTCGTGTGGATCGTCTTCTCTGCGGACAAACCAGAACCACAGCAGCCCCATGCTGGTCAGAATGAGTACCAGGGAAAAAACAGAGATAATCAGCGAGATCATGATGGGGAACAGATGGGTAGGGAAGTGGCGGAGGCATGACGGCTGTTACCGCTCGCCGCCCCTGTTCCGCATTCGCGAAAACTAGAACAACAAACCTTCTTCGCCGATGGCCAGGTTTCTCTCGTCGTCATTATCGCGGATCAAAGCATCCACTTGAATAGGGGTAACATTGACGGGGGGCTGCTCCCCTTGTGGCTCGCTTTGCCCGGTGCCCTTGCGATTCAATTCGTTAATGACCACCAATGCATCCAGAGGCGAGATCCGATAGTCACCATTGACGTCGTAATAAAGGTCCCCGCTGGGCTGCTCGATTTCAGGATCAAGTTCGCCATTGCCGCCACGAAACTGCAACGCGTTGATCACAACGAGTGCGTCGGCGGCGGTCACCAGACCGCTGGAGTCGACATCAAATGGATTCGCTGCGTTCTGGAATAAGGGAGCTTCGTCGTCAACCAAATCAATGCTCGCAGAATCCGAAACGTAGCCGCTCGCCGAGATCGTGTAGCTGAACTGCTCGGTTCGCTCAGGATCGTCGTCGTTCACCGGCGCCACATCGATCAGCAAGCTGGTCTGATTCGCGGGAATGACCAAGTCACCAGCGAAACCGAGTTCACTCGCATTGCCACCCGAAATTTGAATCGGCAGCGGTTGCGATACGTCGCTATTGCTGCGGGTGATCCGCAACTGTACCGCATTGGCTGCGTCCTCGCGGACCGTGTCCGCGGTGAAGACGGCGCTGAGTGTTTCGTGATCCTTGACCAGCAAATCGATCACGGCTGGATCGACGCCAGAACCCGAGGCGGACAATTCCAGCGACTGGTCTCCGTCAAGCAAGGCGTCGTCCACCGCCGCGACGGGAACTTTGACCGAGGTTGCATTGGCGGGAATGACCACGGTCGCGGGTACGCTGGCCTCACTGGGGTCCGTTGAATTTAGCCGGATCGTCTGCGGGCTGGTCGACGCGGGTCCCGAACGGGTGATCGTCAACTCGGCCGCCGCGTTTCCGCTGTTTTCCACAATCGAAGACTTGTCGAGCGTCAGCGATAATTTCGGAGGGGACGACACCGCAACGCTAAATGTTTTCTCATCGATTCCCCCATCGCCGTCATCCACACGGACACGGACGGTGAAGTTACCTGCGGTTGAATAGGTGTGCGTGCCGTCAAAGGAAGCCAGTGTCGGGCGGGTGGCGTTGCCCGTCTGGTTGATCGTCGCAACGCCCGAATCGACGTCGCTCCCGTCGCCCCAATTGACCGTGTAGGTGAATGTCTCGCTGCTGGACGGATCGGAAATCGATCCAATGTTGATGATCGAAAGGGGCGAGTTGACGACCACGTTTTGGTTCGCAGCGACGGAGAGTGTCGGTTTGACGTTCGTGACCGAAGCGGTCGTAACCGGGATCACCAGCTCACCTAGACTGCTGCCGGTCAAAACGATTTCCACAGGAAAACTGCCATTGTCGCCATAGACGTGATTGGCCGTGACCGTGACGGTCGACCCCACCAGCGTCCAACCGATGTCGTCCAAAGCCGCAACATCGAGCGAGGTGATCGGTTGTCGCTCGTTGTTATTGAGCGAGCTTCGCATCAGCGTCGCTTGGTTATCTGTATTCAAGATTGAATCAGCCCAGTGAAAGCTTTGATTCAGCGGCGGATTACTGGTCCCAACATAAGCCGCGTTTGCCTTCGCACCTGTAAAGGAGTTTCCATTGGTATAGGTGCTCCACGATTTATTGATCCCTGCGTTGCCAAACCCCAGCACGTGGGTCAATTCGTGCATCGCGACGGTAATGAAATCGGTTTGCCCGGGCTGAATGCCGTCAATGTCTTTGTTGAAGTACCAATTGGTTCCGTTGTTATCAAACGCGATCGAACCTCCCCACGGCCCAAAATCGGTTGGCGGCGATGCTTTGGCACCGGTCTCGCCACGGAACTGGACGGTGTCTCGAAACGCGTTGATGTTTGCGAGCTCTTGAGGCGTGATCGATCCGACACCGGGGAACGCGAATCCACCGGGACCGCCGCGGCCTCGTTCAAACCCACTCAAGTCGCGGGCGCCGGGAAAAATGACGAGCTCGTTGGCGTTGACTTTCAAATTTTTGGCAACCGCGTCGCGGGCGGTCCCATTGCTGTTGATTGTGGAATTGCCAGTCGATGGGTTCGTGAAATTGGCAATCCACTCCATCTTTGCTCCTGCGTTCGGATTGATCGCGTCGAGTTCATCCGAAAAACGACGAACAATCGAGTCGGCGGCAAGCTGCAGCAGTTCTCGTCGGTACTGATTCGCCCCCGAGAAAAATCCCGAGGAATCGAGTGAATAGTCAAAGCGGATTTTCAAGCCACCCGTCGCTGGTTGCGAATTGACCGCGGCGGCGGATTGCGTGCCATCACCCCAGCGGATTTGAGCGGAGACGTTGCCAAGCAGCCCCGTGGTGTCCACGTTGCGAACAATCTCAAACGGATCACCCTCGGCAACCAATAGCCGGCGGTCTTCGAGCGTTTGGTAGCGGATCTGCCGTGCAGCGCTGCGACGACGTTTTCGTCCCTGTTTTCTCGCTGGAGTTGGGAAGGGGCGGTCGATTTCGCCCGCGAAAACGGCGGTTGCAATGCGAGCCAGAATCGCTTGGGCAGTTGGTTTAAGCATAGCGAAGTGGATGGAGAGATGAGGTGACCAAGGGCGACTTTCCGTATCGACGCTGTCAACGCCGAGGGTATCAACGATTTGGAAGCTTGGGTAACGCCAATCGTGTTGGAAAAGCGGGGAATTAATTGTCGGCTTGCCGTACAGGGAGGCGTCCGCCACTGCTGCTCTGACAAAGATTCGTTCCTATTGAACGGTAGCCCCAATAATTCAGGTACCCCTTCGTTGGCGGTAAGCCATGAATTGGTTCCAGGCGAAAAGGACACCGCCGGCTAACAATGATGCGGTTAATCCGACAATTGACGGCAAAAGCGAGCTATGCAATCAGCATGCCCGCGAGTCTGGGAAACGCAAAAACAGCGGAGATCGGCTAACCGAAATAGGGTTCGCGTGATAGCATTTTGGCGTCGTCCAAGCCCACAGCGATTCTGCGGGGACAGACGGCGATTCCGCGATGGTCACTCGAACTGGTAAATTAGGGGCCTGGGACACCGTAATCTCGATTTTTTCCCCGCCCTTCGTTCTATTCAGCCGCGAGTGACTGTAACGCTCGGCGTCCCCCCCTCAAATTCCGCTCTTTTTCCTTCCTTCCCAAACTATCGATCTCCCCATGACCGCTACGAATTTTTCCGTCGATCCTGATAAAAATCGCGATCCCGAAACGCTTCGCTCGTACCGCTGGTTCGGCCCGGACGACATGCGGTCATTCGGCCACCGTTCGCGGTTGAAAGGGATGGGATTTGATGACATTGATTATCAAGGCCGGCCGGTCGTTGCGATCCTGAACACGTGGAGCGATTTGAACACATGTCATTCGCATTTTCGCAACCGCGCGGACGAGGTGCGTCGGGGGATTTTGCAGAGTGGTGGTTTTCCGGTCGAAGTGCCGGTGATGTCGCTTGGCGAAATGATGATGAAGCCGACCACGATGCTCTATCGCAATCTGTTGGCGATGGAGGTGGAAGAGGTTCTGAGGTGTCACCCCATCGATGCTGCCGTTTTGATGGGCGGGTGTGACAAGACGGTTCCCGCAATGTTGATGGGGGCGATCAGCGCCGACGTCCCCTCGGTCTTTCTGCCTGCTGGTCCAATGCTAAAAGCACGCTGGAAAGATGTCACGCTGGGCAGCGGCAGTGATGTGTGGAAATACTGGGACGAGCGACTGGCGGGCAACTTGTGTGACCGCGATTGGAATTGCATCGAAAACTGTATCGCGCCCTCGGCGGGAACCTGCATGACCATGGGCACGGCAAGCACGATGGCGTGTATCGCCGAAGCACTCGGATTCACCCTCGGCGGTGCTGCGAATGTGCCTGCGGTGGTAGCCGAGCATTCGCGGTTGGCGGTTGCCACGGGACGACAAGCGGTCGAGATGGCTTGGGACAAGCGAACGCCCTCGAGCTTTCTGACCGAACAATCTATCCGAAACGGCGTTGTCACCTCGCTGGCGATCGGAGGCAGTACAAACGCCATTGTGCACCTGATTGCCATCGCAGGCCGTTTGGGGATCGAGCTGACGCTGGAGCAATTCGACGAACTCTCGCGAATCACCCCGGTGCTGGGGAATCTGCGGCCCGCAGGCAAGTACTTGATGGAAGACTTTTATCATGCAGGCGGATTGCGAGCCCTATTAAAAGAGCTTGGTGATTTGGTCGACACAACGTGTCAAACGATCAGCGGATCGAGTCTGGGTGAGCAGATCGCGGATGCGGAAGTAGTCGAGCGAGATGTGATCCGGTCACGCGAAAGCCCACTTTCCCCAGCTGGAGGTACCTCGGTGTTGCGAGGCAATTTGGCGCCGAGCGGTTGTGTGATCAAGGCGCTCGCGGCGGAGCCACGCTTGCAGTGCCATCGTGGGCCTGCGGTGGTGTTTGATAATTATGCCGAAATGAAAAGCCGGATTCATGATCCCGAACTGAACGTCACCGCCGACAGCGTGCTGATTCTGCGTAGCGCCGGGCCGCTGGGGGCACCTGGTTTTCCCGAATGGGGCATGTTACCGATTCCGAAAAAGTTGTTGCAGGAAGGGGTGCGTGATATGGTGCGGATCAGCGATGCGAGAATGAGCGGGACCAGCTATGGGACATGTGTTCTGCATATTGCACCCGAGAGTGCTGCGGGCGGTCCTTTGGCACTGGTGCAAACCGGCGACGAAATTGAAATTGATATTCCAGGCCGCCGAATTCATTGGCATGTTTCTGACGACGAGATTGCGCGTCGTTCGCAGCAGCAGCCT
Source organism: Novipirellula rosea (assembly GCF_039541335.1). Classification (NCBI taxonomy): domain Bacteria; kingdom Pseudomonadati; phylum Planctomycetota; class Planctomycetia; order Pirellulales; family Pirellulaceae; genus Novipirellula; species Novipirellula rosea. Next base: position 100,532 of record NZ_BAABGA010000120.1, read on the forward strand.
GAAGCGAAGCCGTTGGCGAATCGCGGCTACCTGCATCTGTACGCCAACCATGTGATGCAGGCCGATAAAGGCTGTGACTTTGACTTCTTGGTCGGTCGCACGCCCGGCGCAGAACCTGATATCTTTTAGTGTCTGCGAGCGTGTAAATTCTTTCATGCAGATTTTGAGCGAAAATATTTCCTTGCGAGACCGACATGAGCGATGATCCCAATCCGTTCGCACGCCCCTCAGGCGAATCGAACCCCTACACTCCTTCGTCGTCCGCAGCGTCGATCGGCGGCGCGGGCGCAGTTCGGTTATCGGAGGTGCATTCGCGTGGAATGGTAGGCCAGATCCCGATCCTCGGTGTGTTGATGATCGTGCAAGGTGTGTTTATCACGTTGATGGGGCTGGTGTTTGGCGGGTACGCGTTTGCGATGCCGATGATTTTTCGCAGCATTCGCGAAGACGCGGCAAAGCAGGGAGCCAATCCGCCGCCAATGCCTCAAGAAATGGAACTGGGGATGCTGATCGGGCTTGGCGTCGCAGCGGTTTGTGTATTGGCCATCGCCGTATTTACCATCTGGGCTGGCGTGCGGGTTATCAAGTTCCAAAGCCGCACGTTCGCGATTGTCATGCTGTGCGTGGGCATGTTGATGTGTTTGACGTGCTACTGTGCACCGACTCAAATTGCATTATCGATCTATGGCTTGATCGTCCTACTCAACGGACCGGTGACTGACGCGTTTCGATTTGCCGAGAAAGGACACTCGGCACGTGAGATTCAGCAAGCGTTTTTGTCTCTGCCGTAAAACTTGCCTTATTCCTTCACTCGCGTTCCTTCACTCGCGTTCATTGCATCGTTCGTCCTCGCTTTCGGAATCGACCATCATGACTGAATCCTCTTCGGAAGCTGCGGGGCATCCCACGGAAGCCAATCCGTATGTTCAGGCACAATTGGCCGATGACGTCGCGGTCGTTCGGCCGACGGGGATCACGGTTGTTGCCGTGGTCTGCATCGTTGCGGGAATTTTGGGTGGGTTAAGTTCGCTGGGCAGCTTGGCGAATACGTTGTTCGCGCAGCGGTTTGCGTCGATGTTTACTCCGACGGGAGCCGCCGGCGAGATCCAAGGCGAGATGCAGCGTGAAATGATGGCAGTCCTTGGCAGGTACTACTTCGTCAATATCGCATTAAGCTTTTTGGGAATCGCGATTGGCGCGGCACTGTTTGCAGGCGGCATTGGTTTGATTCAACGCAAATTGTGGAGTCGATCGTGGATTCGCCGTACGCTGCTAGTCGCGATCTTCTTCGAAGCGGTGCGAGTCGTTGTCTACTCGCTCACTCAGTTTGAACTGTTTCCGGTGACGCAGGAATACATGCAGAAGATCGCAGGCCAGCAAGGCGGAGGCATGGGAGGCGAAACGATGGCATGGTTCTCGACCATTGGTGTGGTAATTAGCATGCTCTTTATCGTGGGATGGTTTTCGCTAAAACTGTTTCTGATGATTTGGGGACGCCGTTATTTAGCCAAGCCAATGCTCGATGGCTACTTTGGAGTGCCGGCGTCCTCGTAATCGCCTTCATTCCCCTTCTCTCCAGTGACGCCACTCATGTATGAATCTGCGATCCAGCCGCCTGTGGTTGATCCCACGCCCATCTTTGAGCTCTTTCGCGGCAGTTATGGTTCCGAGCTGTTGACCGCCGCGGTGGCTCATTTTGATCTGTTTGGTTGTTTGTCAGAACGCCCAATGACGCTCGAGGAACTTGGGGATCAGCTAGGGCTTCAGCCGCGTCCGGCGAACGTGTTGGTCACTGCGCTGCGTGCGATGGATTTGCTGCAGCAGCGTGACGGCAAGCTTTGTTTAACAGCCTTGGCGTCCGAGCATCTTGTTCCGGGATCGCGATTGGATTGTGGCGACTATTTGTCGCTTGCGGCTCAATCGCCCGGCGTGATGTCGATGGTCGACTTGTTGAAAAGCAATAAACCACTCGGGGCCGAAGGGGATTCCGGAACCGCGTTCATCTATCGCGATGGTGCAAAGTCGGCGATGGATGCCGAGGCGTCGGCGCGACATTTTACCTTAGCACTTGCGGGGCGAGCCAAGAATGTGGCTCCGGCGCTAGCCGAAGTTTTGCCGATCGGCGATGCCGAAACCCTCTTGGATCTTGGTGGCGGTACGGGGATCTACAGCTATGCGTTGCTGCAGAAAAATCCTCAGTTAGCCGCGGTCGTCTTCGATCGGCCGGACGTGTTGAAGGTCGCCCAAGAGTTTGCCGAAACCTACGGAGTGACCGATCGAGTGGAGTTGCATCCAGGCAATATGTTTGCCGACCCGCTGCCGCAAAACGTGGATGCGGTTTTGCTGTCCAACATCTTGCACGACTGGGATGTGCCCGAGTGTAAACAGTTGATACGTCGCTGCGTCGAAGCGCTGAAACCAGGCGGCCGGTTGTTCATTCACGATGTCTTCTTGAATGATTCGCTGGACGGTCCGCTACCGATCGCACTGTATTCTGCGGCATTGTTCTCGCTGACCGAAGGGCGTGCGTACAGCGAAGCGGAGTATCGGTCGTGGATGACCGAAGCCGGGCTGGCGAGCAAGGCCAAGGTCCCGACGCTGGTGCACTGCGGCGTGATCGAAGGTGTCGTGAAGTAGGAAGACGCAGCAGCGGTTCGCGTCGGACGCCGATTTGTCGATAACGCCGAGAGCCATCAACTCCGTTAGCGCTCGCGGCGCAAGCCCAATGCCATCTACTTTGGGTAGCGCTCGCGGCGCGAGCCGTCCGGTTGCGGCGGGTAAAGCGTTCGCTATTAACCAGGCGGCTTACGCCGCACCGCTATTAATAATCACCGCTCGAGCATCGCTCGGACGTTCCATCAGAAACGGATGGGGATTGAAACCCGTCTTTACCAACGCAACCCGAATCGCTCGCCGCCCGAATCGGTATTGTTACCACCGCGAAGCGGGCCCTGGTGAGTCGGTTTGACCGCGACTTCACGTTGAGGCTCGTCTTCTTCGACTTCGGGTTTAGCGTCGGCGTCGGCTGCTACGGCTTGAGCCGCCTTGATCGAGAGGGCGACTTTCTGTGAATCGCGGTCAAAGCTCAGGATCTTGACCTCGACTTCTTGGCCTTCGCTGACGAAAGCGTCGACCTTCGAAACGCGGTGGTGGGCCAGTTCGCTGATGTGGACCAAGCCTTCGACGCCCGCGGTCAGGCGGACGAAGCAGCCAAACGGCGCGGTTCGTGTCACGGTTCCCTTGTGGATCGTACCGACCGCAAAGGTGGCCTCGGCGGTGTCCCACGGGTTTTCCAGCAAGTCGCGATAGGACAAACCGATCTTGCCGGTTTCCTTGTCGATCTTGTCGATGGTGACCTTCACCATCTGCCCTTCTTGAATGACTTCGCTTGGATGCTTGATTCGTTCCCAGCTTAATTTGCTGACGTGGATCAGGCCTTCGAGGCCACCGAGATCGACGAATGCACCAAAATCTTTGACGTTGCGAACAACCCCTTCCAAGGTGTCGCCGACTTCGATTTTCTCAAGCTGCTCTTTGCGTTTTTCTTCTCGTTCGCGTTCCAGGACGGCGCGTCGGCTGAGCACTAGGTTGCCGCGACGTTCGTTCGATTCGGTGACGATACAAACGAGTTTTTGGTCGACGAATTCCGACAGGTCTTCGACACGGTATTCGGTCACTTGGCTGATCGGCATAAAGCCACGCATGTTACCGACTTTGCACTCGAGTCCACCGGTGTTGTGACCGGTTACGACCGCTTCGACAACGGTTCCTTCTTCGATGTCTTCCCAATCGTTGACTTCGACCGCCGATCCGGGCAGCGTCAGCACGTACAGGCCATCTTCGCGATTGAAACCTCGCACCATGACTTCGATATTGTCATTGGGCTTGGGTTCTTCGCCGGTGAATTGTTCAAACGGCACGACACCTTCATCGGGGCCCCCGAGTGAAACGAAGACTGTGTCATCATTGATTTTTAGCACGCGGCCATGGACGCGGGCGCCCTCGGCAAGCGGTTCGCGGCGGTCGGGCATCCCGGCATTGCCACCCAACATCGATTCGACATCGGCCAGACCGAGTTCCGCATCAAGTTCGGCTTGCAGGTCCGCCGACAACGATTCGCGTCGGTTCGGAACCGCGACCTTCTTGGCGGAGACGGGAGCGGACGATGCTGGCTTGGATGCATCATCACCAGGCAAGCGTGGGGTGCGGTTCTTGGACTTCTTTTTCGGTTTCTTGGCAGCGTCCGCGGTCGCGGCAGCGAGTTTTTCTGGCGAAACCGAAGGGGACGCGGGCTTGGCAACCCCGAGGCCGCGAGACGCTAAGGGGCCCGCGCCGCGAACGGCTCCGGCCAACGGAGCGGCCGAGGGCGAAGCGGGAGTGCCGGGCGTTTTTGCCGTACTGGTCTCTGGAGCACTGGTTTCTGAAGCACTGGTTTCTGAAGCACTGGCCTGAGCGTTTGCGTCGGTTGTGTCCGCCGAGTTCGCAGTCGGTTCGTTGGGGCTCGCCGAGGCGGCTGCCTCGGGGGTCGCCGACTTTGCATCGGCCCCTGCGGGGGACGATGCAGCGGATGCGTCAGAAACGGGAAGGTCAGAAGTCGGATTGTCGCCGTTAGTCATCAGGTCTCTGCAGGGGGCAGGAGCGAAGCGAAGAGGGAATTACGATGAAGGCCATTGTAATAAGTTGCCGTCATCGCCGTGTCGCAGTCTAGCAATCCAGACGGCGTCCCGGTAGCCTTGCTGGTCATTGTTCACCCCAAAATCCGATTCCATTTGTAGTACACCGAGGCGACGTTTTGCCAAACTTGGACTCCTTTTGCACGAAGGCTTTCTCTGGATTCTCGAGCGAACTGATCGAGGCGATTCAAAATGCACCGATGCCCGACCTGGGCGATGGGTCCCGTAGCGGGGGGGAGGGTGTCGCCACGCTCCAGTCGCTGCTTCGCAGCAACGATATCGCCAAGTCGATCAACGCGTCTTCGCCGCTAGGAGCCCAATTGTGCACCAGCGGATTGTGGCTTTTGGCGGGCGATTTGGACCGCAGCCATCGAATTAGCCAGGATATTGACGAAAAAGAGGGCAGTTTTTGGCACGGAATCATGCATCGTCGTGAAGGCGATTTCAGTAACGCAAAGTACTGGTTCCGCCGTGTCGGCAAGCATCCCGTGATCACGCAACTCGCCGAGATTTGTGGAGACCACTTTCGCAGTCCCGAAGAATTCGTCGACGCCTGTGCCGAGGCGACCCGAGGATCGACGCAGTTGTACGGCCAATGCCAAGACGTGCAGTGGAAAGAATGGCAATCGCTGATGGCTTACTGCGTCGCCCTCTAAAAAAACGAAAAAATTTTTTCGCAATCCGAGTCAACTGGTCGCTAAAACAATTCCGATAAGAAATCGTGTTGGAGGACGAATCGGCACACCATTGTGTGGGGCAACACGCCGATGGGTATTCTAGCACCGCATTTGGGCCTAGGTCTTTAGCTCAGCGACGATCCAGCATGATTCGTCGCACCGGGGGGCAAAGACCTGGGCCTTTTTTTATGCGCCGATGGTATTTTTGCGGCGATCATCTTGGCGAAGCACTGCCAGGATTCGAAGCACCGCCTGGTTCCTATCCAAGTCGGTCGCATCGGGCTCGCGCCGCGCTGCCGTAAGAACGCAGCAGCGGCGAGCGATTGGTTTTGGCGAAAACTGCAAGGTGCTTGATTTGCAGGGGCCCGATTCGCAGGGGGCCTGATTCGCAGGATGGCCGCGAATCGTGGGAGCTACATTCCCAGGTCGCCAAACAGGGGCGTGCTGAGGTAGCGTTCGCCCAGGCTGCACATGATCGTGACGATCCGCTTGCCCTTCATTTCAGGACGTGCGGCGACTTGAGCCGCAGCCCACATGTTCGCTCCGCTGCTGATCCCCGCCACGATGCCTTCTTCTTTGGCTAGTCGGCGGCCCCATTCAAACGCATCTTCGTCATCGACTTTGACCACTTCGTCAACAATTGAAGTGTCGAGATTTTTGGGGATAAAACCGGCGCCGATCCCTTGGATGCGGTGTTTCCCAGGGTCGCCACCGCTGATGACGGCCGAGTGGATCGGCTCGACGGCGATCGCTTTGAAGTTCGGGTTTTGTTTTTTCAGGTAACGAGCTGCCCCGGTGATCGTTCCGCCGGTGCCGACACCCGCAACCAAGACATCAATGTTCTGGCCGCTGTCGGCCCAGATTTCGGGGCCAGTGGTCGCTTCGTGAATCGCGGGGTTCGCAGGATTTTCGAATTGCTGAGGCATGTAGGCGTTGCTGTTTTCGCTGACCAATTCGCCCGCCTTGTTGATCGCTCCCTTCATTCCTTCGGCTGCAGGAGTCAGGACCAATGTGGCGCCCATCGCGCGAAGCAGTGCACGGCGTTCGACCGACATCGATTCGGGCATGGTCAGAGTTAACTTGTAGCCTTTGGCGGCGCAAACGAACGCTAGCGCGATCCCCGTGTTTCCGCTGGTCGGTTCGATGATGTGCGTATCTTTGTTGATCTTGCCGTCGCGTTCTCCCGCTTCGATCATCGCCACGCCGATACGGTCTTTCACGCTATTGAGCGGCTGAAAGAATTCGCATTTCGCGAACACTGTCGCGCCATCCGCGGGGACCAGTCGATTGATTTGGATCATCGGGGTATCGCCGATGGCCTTGGAAGCGTCCGAATAAGTTTTTCCGCGGGGCATATCAATTTCCAAATTAAGAGTTGCAACGGATAGAACGAGCACGCGAGCAAGCTGCAGAAGACGCAGTTCGCTCGCCCGCTCACCCTCAGCGTTATCGGCTGAGGTCATATCTGCTTGAGCATTCCGATTCGCTCAAGCCGATAATTTGTCAGGGATGAGAATTAGGGTTAGTCGCAGCGAAGGTCGTCAAGGCTTTCGTTTTATCGGCACTTTGGTTTGTCTTCTGTGCGATACGAAACTCACGCGTGAGTTTGGCTGCCCCTAAATTTACCTTTGGCTCGGCCCCTAGGCGACGTCCCAGGTGTCACCCGAGTTGAAGAGGGCCTGCAGGTCTCCCTCGCCCTTTTTCTGTTTGGCAAGCGTGACTTGGTCGTTGATCTGGTCGTTGTAAGTGGCGACCCCTTCGACGGCTCGCAGCACACCGATCGGTTCAGGCATTTCCGGGTATCGCATCCGAGCCAGCATCATTTGGATCGAGGGATTCATTTCCTTTTCGTCATGAATCAGCAAGTCGTCTGCGGGCACGTCGGCCACGTTGACCACTTCAAGATGATTGCCGACCAACCGCACTGCTTTGTCACTGTTGGTGCCAAAGATCAGAGGCTTGCCGTGTTCGAGCTCGACCACGTTTTCAGCCCGTTGCTTGCGTTCTTGGGCATAAGCCATTGCGCCGTCATTGAACACGTTGCAGTTTTGGTAAACCTCGACCAGCGACGTCCCTTTGTGCTCGGCTGCTCGCTTTAGCGTTTCACCGAGGTGTTTGACGTGCGCATCGATGCTTCGTGCGACAAAGGTTGCCTCGGCCGCAAGCGCGACCGACAGCGGATGCAGCGGATGGTCGATCGAGCCCATCGGGGTGCTCTTGGTGACTTGTCCCTCGGTGCTCGTCGGGCTGTATTGGCCCTTGGTCAAACCGTAGATACGGTTGTTGAACAGCACGATGTTGATATCGAGGTTACGGCGAAGGCAATGGATAAAGTGGTTGCCGCCGATCGACAGCGCATCACCGTCGCCCGTGATCACCCAGACCATCAAGTCAGGCCGCGTCGATTTCAGCCCCGTTGCGAACGTAGGGGCGCGACCGTGGATGCTGTGCATTCCGTAGGTGTTCATGTAGTACGGAAATCGGCTGCTGCAGCCGATTCCGCTGATGAACACGGTCTTTTCACGAGGCACACCCAGTTCGGGGAGCACTTTTTTCATTTGCGCCAAGATCGAGTAGTCGCCACATCCAGGGCACCAACGAACGTCTTGGTCCGAAGCAAAGTCGGCCGCTTTTAAAACAGGAAGATTCATTTCAGAAAGATTCGAAGTAAGTGTGTTGCTGAGGGGGAACGAACGTGGGGTGGGGGGACGGTTCGCGTCCGTTAACCCGCTTTGCTTCGCACGTCAGCCTTGGACTTGCCACCTTTGGCGGTCGAAACATGCTCTTCGATCGCTTCGACCAACTCGCTAACCGCGAATGGTTTTCCTTGGATTTTGTTGACGCCGATGCAGTCGACCAAGTGCTTCGCTCGCAGCAGCATTCGCAATTGCCCTGTGTTCAACTCGGGCACGATGACCTTGTTGAAGCCCTTCATCAATTCGCCCAAGTTCTTTGGCATGGGGTTGATGTAACGCAAGTGAGCGTGGCTGACCGAGTGGCCTGCGTTGCGGCAGGTGCGAACCGCCGTGTGGCACGAACCGTAGGTTCCGCCCCACGAGATCACCAGGACGTCGCCGCTGGTTTCCCCGTACACGTCTTGGTCGGGAATTCGCTCCGCGATCCGGCTGACCTTCGCTGCTCGCGTGTCAGTCATGTGTTGATGGTTTGCCGGATCGTAGCTGACGTTTCCAGTTCCATCTTCTTTTTCCAAGCCACCGAGACGATGCATCAACCCTTCGGTGCCAGGGATCGCCCATGGACGTGCCAGGTTTTCATCGCGTGCGTACGGCATGAATGGCTCGTCCGGATCGGCACCTTCGGGATGCGTGATCTTGATCTTAGGAAGCTTCGCCACGTCGGGGATCTTCCATGGCTCGCTGCCGTTGGCGATATAGCCATCCGACAGAATCACCACCGGGCACATGCATTCGGTCGCAATTCGCCAAGCTTCGACTGCGATATCGAAGCAGTCGCCGGGCGATCGCGGTGCCAAGATTGGCAGCGGAGATTCGCCGTTACGGCCAAACATACATTGCAGCAAATCGCTCTGCTCGGTCTTCGTTGGCAGCCCCGTACTTGGGCCACCACGCTGAACGTTGATCACGATCATCGGCAGTTCAAGCATCATGCCGAGGCCCATCGCTTCGGCTTTCAGTGCGATCCCCGGCCCGCTGCTGGCGGTGACTGCCATCGTGCCACCAAAGGCAGCTCCGATCGTCGCACAGACCGCGGCAATCTCGTCTTCGGCTTGGAATGTTCGTACGCCAAAGTTTTTGAAGCGAGTCAATTCGTGCAGGATGTCACTCGCAGGCGTGATCGGATAGGTTCCGTAGAACATGTCTTTGCTGCTGAGCTTCGATGCAGCGACCAGTCCCCAAGCGAGTGCTTGGTTGCCCATCATGTTGCGGTAGGTGCCTTTTTCGAGTTCAGCCGCCTCGACTTGATAGCTTTCGCCAAACGCTTCGGTCGTTTCGCCGTAAGCCCAACCGGCTCGCAGGGCCGCTTCGTTTGCCGCCGCGATATCGGGTTTCTTGCCAAATTTGTCTTGGATGAAACGCAGGGTGGGGTCGAGCGAGCGGCCAAATAGCCAGTAGACCAATCCCATTGCAAAGAAGTTTTTGCAGCGATCGGCGATTTTTTGGCTCAAACCATGGGCCGCAACGGCATCGCGTGTCAGTGCGGTCATCGGCACTTTAATGACGCGATACACCTCTTCGATCACGCTGGCGTCCAGCGGGTTCGATTCGACTTTGGCGAGTTTGAACTCTTTTTCGTTAAAGCCATCCTCGTTTGCGATCAGGATACCGCCTTTGCGCAGGTCACCCAAATTGGTGACCATGGCAGCCGGATTCATGACCACCAAGGCGTCAAGATAGTCGCCCGGAGTGAAGATTTCTTCGCTGGCGAAACGGACTTGGAAACCGCTGACCCCAGCCCGGGTGCCCCGTGGGGCGCGGATTTCCGCGGGAAAATCGGGGAAAGTGGCCACGTCATTCCCCGCCAACGCACTGGTGTTGGTCAATTGGGTGCCGAGTAGCTGCATCCCGTCCCCAGAGTCGCCTGCCAGGCGAACGGTAATGCCGGAAACGGTAGATACGTCTTTTAAAGTGGTCGGAGAGGCCGTCATGAGCTTCGCTGGATGCGTAGAAACGCACCTCCATTGGGAATGGATGTATTGAGTGAAGATATAGTGTTTGTATCGATCATTCGGATTCGCAAACTTATCCGAATTCTATATTTTGGGCATCGAAACGTAATGTCCACCTCGACGCTTTCTCTGAAAATAAGACAGAAAAGCAAAAAACGGGTTCTCAACAGCGACATTTTGTCGCCATCAAGTTGCGGAATGACCGCAATATTTTTCGCTACCCCAGACGATAAAACCTACTCCCTTGCTCAAATCTCTCGATTCCGCTAACCTCCGCACTTCGCTTAGCTGCGGCGACTGTCTCTCCGTAGCTTTCTAAACTTGTTTTGCCGCTTGCAAGATGGGACGAAGGGCGTGTGTGGTTGCCACTGTATCGGCAGCCTCGAATGCCCTGGAATTCGCTAGTGAACGTTTTTGCTAGCGATTCTCGTAGCCCGCAGACGGTCCGCTTTCTGAAAAGGAAAAATTTCGCTCGATGTCCACTCCATCAAGTCCAATCGTTCAAGAAATGATCGAAGCCGGTGTCCATTTTGGTCACCGCACCAGCCTGTGGAATCCGAAGATGGCTCCGTACATCTTCGGCCGCAAAAACCAGATTCACATCATGGACATCCGCGAAACCCTTCGCGGTCTGTTGCGAGCTAAAAAATATCTCAGCCAAGTTGCTGCAGGCGGCAGCTTGATCCTGTTCGTGGGAACCAAGCGTCAAGCGGGCGAAGCCCTCGAAGAGCAATCGCTCCGCTGTGGAATGCCCTTCGTCAGCGAGCGTTGGTTGGGTGGAACGTTGACCAACTTCCGTACCATCCGTAGCCGCCTTGGCCGTTTGGAAGAATTGGAAAACATGCGTCAAACCGGCGCGATGGACAACTACAGCAAGAAGATGCAGTCGGCACTGAACCGCGAGCATCGCAAGATGTACCGTAACTTGAACGGCTTGCGAACCATGAATCGCTTGCCCGAGTGCTTGTTCATCGTTGACCCAGGCAAAGAGCGTAACGCGATCCGCGAAGCAAAACGCCTTGGCATCACCACTGTCGCGTTGATCGATACCGATAGCGATCCAACCCAAGTCGACTTGCCGATTCCCGGTAACGACGATGGTATCCGCAGCATCGAATTGATCATGAAGCAACTTGCTGACGCGGTGATCGCGGGCAAGGGACAATCGGCGACCGAAAGCAGCCCCCAACCTCAGCAAACCAAGCCAACTGGCACGGAAGCTGAAATGGTTGCTGCGGCAACCCAATCGGAAGCGGCTCAATCGCCTCAGGCCGAAGGCTAGTTTTCTCAGGACGATTTTTTGGGGGGATCCGGTTTTGGGTCCCCCGATTATGCGGGCTCACATTTTTGGGCCCCTTCCACCGCTTGGCGTGATAGCCGCCCCGATTCGCAATGGACGAAGCGGCTTCATGGCAATCGAGCGTTGTGTGGTTCGCGGCTTGGTCGCAAACGCTTCGGTCCCCGTCATTTTCGCGGCACCGATATCCGCGATCCTGTCCGCACGGTTTCGAGTGGGGGCGATTAAGAAATGGCGATAATCGCGACAAGAGCCCCAAGTCGCTTAATCAAAAATGGCATGTGCCTAAAGCTTGTCGGTGAAGGAGAGCAATTCGACTCTCGCAAGGATCGCAAGCAACAATACAAACTGTTTTTTATACGTTGGAGATGAAGAGATGGCTGATATCACTGCGGCCGCGGTGAAGGCGTTCCGTGAGCGTACGGGATTGCCGATGATGGACTGCAAAAAAGCGTTGACCGAAGCGGGTGGCGACGAAGAAAAGGCGGTTGAGCTACTTCGCAAGAAGGGCCAAGCTCTCGCCGACAAGCGTAGCGACCGCGAAACCGCGTTTGGTCGTTTCGGGCTTTACATCGGTACCGACAAAAAGGTCGGCGCGATGGTTGAGTTGCTGTGCGAAAGCGCCCCTGTGACCACCAACGAGCAGTTCATTCAATTGGCTGCGGACTTGGCTCAGCAGTACGCGACCGGCCCTGGTGCTGCGAACGCTGAAGAATTGCTTTCCCAAGACTCGCCGTCACAACCCGGCACCACCTTGGCAACGCAAAAAGAAGACATGTTCAATCGCATCCGCGAAGTCTTCAAAGTCGGTCGTATGATCCGCGTCGAAAGCACCTGTGGCGGTTACATGCACCACGCCGGAACCACCGCAGGCGTTTTGGTCGAAATCGAAGGCGGCAACGACGATGCAGCCAAAGACGTTTCGATGCACATCGCTGCGATGCGTCCGGAAAGCTTGAGCAAAGACTCGATCGATCCTGCCGTGGTCGCCAGCGAGCGTGAAGTTTTGTTGGAAGCCGCTATCGCGGAAGGCAAGCCACAAAACATCGCCGAAAAAATGGTCGATGGCCGGATGCAGAAGTTCTATGCCGAACGCTGCTTGCTTGAGCAACCGTTTGTCAAAGACGACAAGCAATCGGTGGGCGAATACGCCAAAGCCAACGGCATGACCGTAAAGAATTACTGGCACTGGGTTATCGGCGAAAAAGTCGACGCGTAACCTAGGCTCGATTGCCACCGCTGCGGTGGCGACTGCAAACCGCGATAACCTCGCTTGTCCCCCATCGGACCGGCGAGGTTTTTTCGTATACTTTCCGTTATGCTTAGCACTGGCGGCAAATCGCAATTTCAGTGATTTCTGCGATCCACCCTTAACAATCACGCCCTGGTTTCCAACCCTCTCCGCTTTTCCAAACGCGAAAGTCTTCAACACCATGTCTGACGCTCCCCAGTCGGATGGCTCCGACGTCAACGCTCCCCTGCATTACAAACGCGTCGTCTTAAAACTTAGCGGCGAAAGTCTCGCTGATTCAGGCGGACGTGGAATCAGCGGTGAAGAGTCGGGCGAAATCGCTCGCCAGATCAAGTTAGCGCACGACACCGGCTGTCAAATTGCGATCGTGATCGGCGGCGGCAATATCCTTCGCGGCGCCCAATTTTCCGGCAGCAACTCGATGGTCCACGAAGCAACAGCCCATTACATGGGAATGCTCGCGACGATCATCAACTCGCTTGCCATGCAAGACGCGCTGGAAGCTCACGGATTGCAAACGCGTGTGATGTCGGCGATCCCGACCGACAAGATTGCCGAAACCTTTATTCGCCGCCGAGCACTGCGTCATTTGACACGCGGCCGAGTGGTGATTCTTGCCGCCGGCATCGGTAACCCCTTTGTCACCACCGACACCGCGGCGGCCCAGCGAGCACTTGAGATCGAAGCTGACGTGGTGCTCAAAGCCACGCGTGTCGATGGCGTTTACAGCGACGACCCGGAAAAGAATCCGCACGCCGTGCTGTACGAGTCGCTGACTTATAGCGACGTCATGGAAAAGAACTTGCGAGTGATGGACGCAACCGCGATCGCACTGTGCAGCGAACACAAAAAGCCGATTGTGGTCTTTAACTTTAAGAAGAACGGAAACATCGTTCGCGCTATCTCCGGCGAAAACGTCGGAACTTGGATCGGCGCTGAAAAGAAACAATAACAGCCGCAACCGATACACTGTATTAACTCTAGTCTTCCCTCTGTTACTCCATTCCCAAGGATGCAAGATGTCCAGCGATGATGTGCTTCTCGATGCCGAAGAACGTATGGATAAAGCAATCTCCGTTCTCAGCCATAACTTGTCCGGAATCCGCACAGGACGTGCGAACCCAGGCTTGGTGGACTCGTTGAAAGTCGAAGTCTACGGTTCAGCGACTCCGCTTAAGCAACTTGCTTCGATCGGAACGCCCGAACCCCAGCAGATCGTGATTCGTCCCTATGATGCGGCCACGATCAAAGAAATCGAAAAGGCGATCGTTGCCGGCGATTTGGGGCTGAACCCGCAAAACGACGGACGCATCATTCGCCTGAACGTGCCGCCGCTTTCCACCGAAGTGCGAAAGAAAATGGTTTCGCGGATCAAGGAATTGTCCGAAGAAGCCAAGGTCTCGATTCGCAACATTCGTCGTGATGCCAACAAGGCCATCGATAACTCGGAAAAGGCCAAAGAGATCTCCGAGGACGATCGTGATCGCATGAAGGAAGAGGTCCAAGAATTGACCAAAAAATTCGAAGCGCAAGCCGCCGAGCTCGCAAAAAGTCGCGAGTCCGAAGTACTCGACAGCTAGCATCGCCGCGCTGTGTAGCGAATGCTCACAGTTTTTGTCGATTTTTTGAACGGTGCGGCGAGGAGCCGCCCGGTCCGATGCAAACGTTTTTTCGCTGCAGCAGGACGGCTGGTGCCGCGAACGCGACCAAAGTCGAGGGCATCGGCGGGCTGTCCGAACCGCGGCGGTAAGTGGAGCCAGCGGTGCCGCCGCCGATCGGGTGAAAATCGTGACCACCCACGCGAAGCGAGCCGCCGGGCAGGATAGAATGAGAGGATGGGCTGTTTTGCGAAACGTCCTCTCCACGCCTCCTCTACAACCTCGGCCAAACGCCCCGTGTGTTCCATGCCCTTATCTCTGATCTGTCCTCGCTGTAGCAAGTCGGTCTCGATTCCCGATAGTTCGGCAGGGTTGCGGGTCTCGTGCCCTCACTGTGCTGCCGCGTTTCTGGCTCCCGGATTGAGTGCGACGACCAGCGATGATGCCGATGATTGGTTGACTCTGGATACCGATCCCGTTCCAGCGAACAAACCGTCAACCCTCGAAACCGCGAAGGTCAATCCGCGTCCGTCTTCGCCCGCTACAGCCTCGGCTAACCCCAGCGGAAAAGCGAAGCCGCCTCGATCGGTCAGTCCCGACGAAGACACTTTGCTCGGAGAATTCGCTGCCGAGCTGGACGAGTTTACCTCCACCATCGAATCGGTCCCCAAACCGAAAGCCTCCGCAAGCGGGGACGCAGCACATGGGGACGGGGACGGGGATGATCCGTTTGTCCTTCGCCCGGCGCTATCAAAGCCACCCGTCGGAACGCCTCGCTCCGCACCCGTGATCCCCACGCCGGTGATCCCAACATCGGGGACCCCCGGTGGCGACGACGACGTGATCGAACTTGGTGACGAGAACATCGTTGATGACGAGATGGACCTCGCAGCCGAGTTGGGAACAAAAAAGACGCCAGTCGAGTACGCCACCGAATATCGCGTGCAGTGTATGACGTGCGGTTCACAGCGGATCGTTCAAGCCAGCCAAGCGGGAAAGACGATCAAGTGCAACGATTGCCATTCCCCCATTCGGGTCCGCCAGCCTCCACGCGTGCCCAAAAAAGTCGTGATCGACATGGATAACGCCGCCACGTTTGCCTTCGAGGCATCGCAAGTCTCGTCGTCCGATCGCCGCTCGGATCCCTACCGTAAATCAGCCCAGCAATTACTCGACGAGGCATCGCGAGTCGAAGAAACCGTACAAAGACACGATGACGACATCCCCAGCATCAGCGGATGGTTGGCCGGCATCTTTGGCATTTTTCGCGACCTTGGAGTGCTCGCACACTGGGTCGCATTGTCGCTAATTGCATCGGTGCCCGCGATCGTGGTCTTGGCATCGGAAGTTCGCGTTTTACAGATTGCCTTGGTCCCCGCCGGAATCGTGTTCGGGCTCGTCGTGGTCAGTTGTGGCTTCGCGATTCTGCAGTCGATTGCCAACGGAGAAGAGAAGGTCAGCGAATGGCCTGTGTTTGACCCGATGGGGTGGCTCGAGAATTTGATCGAGGTGTTTTCTGCTGCCGGCTTTGCCATCATTCCCGTCTACGGGATCGCTCAATTTGTGTTTGGGCAATCGCTGCTCACCGCGGCGCTAACCATGCTGTCGCTGTACATTTTCTTTCCCTTTGTTTTGCTGTCGATGCTGGATAGTAATAGTCCTTTGACGCCGTTTTCAGCCGAAGTGGCTCGCAGTGTGACTCGCGCCCAAGAGGCCTGGGGAGGACTTTATTTCACTGCCGCGATTATGTTTTTTGCCTTATTCTTGACTTATGCCGTTTCCTCGACGATGCCCTCTCCGGTTGCAGCAGTGGGAGGCATCTTTTTGACCGTAGGAATGGCGTTTGTTTATTTTGCCATGATCGGTCGCTTGGCTTATGCCATTGGGCAAGAAGTCAGTGAACCGCCCACGACCAAAACTGGCGACTAGGCGAAGTGATTCGTATCGCGAACCCAATGGGGAATTGAAACGAAGTGATTGGGTCCGAAAACGTCATAGGTAAGCCAAAGGCAACTCGTTGTCTAAAACCAGCTCGTTCGTTTAAATCGACGTAAATCATGAGTGCAATTATTTACTGATGCCTAAGATGGCCCCCTACCCGAACGGCGATACGGAACCGGTGGCGACCGAGTTGCCCCCTGCGTCGGTGCCCATTGGAAAGGTGTTGGGGCGTCGCTTGGCTTTGTCGTATTGGGTGCTGTTTGCCACCGCCGCCGTCGCCGGCGTGATCTCGATTGTCGGAAGCGGCCCGGGAAACCGAGACCTCGCGATCGCGTCGCTGCTGGGTATCGTCGTTTGGATCATGGGATGGTCACTGCAAGCAGTGATCTACGCGGGATTCGCGATTCGCCGTGACGTCGTGCTCTCCTTTAGTTTGGTCGGCATCGGATGGCATCAAGGAGCAATGAGTGCCAAGCGAACACTGGTGGCGGCAATCACTACCCTTGTAACGCTGGTGGTCGTCGGCGCAGGACTGATTGCGATCGCAAAGTCGGGCGAATCGGCCACCGCCGCGGCGGAGAGAGGGCTGTTCGCGATCCCTGGATTTGGGATGACGCCCGCCGATTCGATGCTGCACTTTTCGGGGTGGCTTTTCTGGCTGCAAGCAGTGGGGCAACTCTACCCACTTCGGATGACCTTGGGACGGCATTTGATTGCATCAATCATTGTGACGGTCGGTCCCAAGTTGACTCAATCGGTCGCAGCCATCTTGTTGCATCGTATGTTGTTAGGGATCAGTCTTCTGATGGTCGGTATCGCGATCGCAACAATGCGTTTCGATAACCCACTCGTTGTGCCCCGTTGGCCTTTCTTTTTGTTGCTAGCATTTGCATTGTTGCGAACCGCTAGCGTGGCAAGGGCGAGACAGCTGATTGATTCGCTGTGGGAGCGGCACCAGCAGCAGGATTCGGACGAGGAACTGGTACCGCCCGATGGACTGAGCGAGCGATTGCGGGGATGGTTTGCCCGTCGGCGAGCACGGCGAGCGTTACAGCGTGAGCACGATGAAGCGGTCGACGCTACCAAGCTGGATCAGATTCTCGAGCGGCTGCACGAGCAGGGGCCCGATTCGCTGAGTCACGAGGACCGGGTGATTTTGAAGCGAGTCAGCGAATCGCTCAAGAGACACCGCAATTCCTAGAACCATCGCTCCCCAGCGGTGAACGGGGTTTTGCTGGAGCACGTTTTCTTTGTAAGCTGTAAAAAACGAAAAGACCAAGCGTTAAAAACGCACTTGATAGAACAACGGGATAGGATGCTCTTATGATTGTTGCTGCTTCGACAGAATGTTGGCCCGAAATGGAATTGCGTGAAGCAATCGAAGTGCTTCAAGATTTGGAGTTCACTGCGGTCGAAATCGCGCTGCACGAATCGGGGAAAATCAAACCCAGCGACTTGGTGACCGACGTTGATCGGGCGGCTCAGATTTTGCGTAGCTCGCATCGCATGGATATTTCGGGGTACAGTGTCCAGCTCGCATCGACCGGTGATCAGCACTACGCTGACTTCAAAGAGATTTGCCGCATCGCCAAAGCGACCAAGGTCGTCAATATCACCGTTCCGTCAGCCGAACTCGGAACCCCGTTCAACGAAGAAGTCGAACATCTTCAGAAGTTGGTCAAGGTTGCCGAAACCGAAGGTGCCCGGGTGGCGGTCCGCTGCCAATTGGGGTGTCTGAGCGAAGACCCCGATACGCTGATGGTGTTGTGTAACAACGTCGACGGACTTGGCGTAACCTTTGACCCCAGCGTTTACATCGCGGGCAAAGCGAACACCAAGAACTTAGACAAAATTCTGAAGTTCGTCTGCAATGTGCATCTTCGCGACACACGTCCTGATGCATTCCAAGTCAGTGTCGGCCAAGGCGAAGTCGATTATGGCAAGCTCGTCACACAGCTCGAGCGCGAGAAGTACGACCGAGCCCTAACCGTGCATATGTCACCGATCGAAGGGCTCGATCATCGCGTGGAACTAAGGAAGCTCCGCCGTTTGCTGGAAACTTTGGTTTAGTTGCAAACAGGGCGTAGCGAAAGTCGCGAAGACTTTCGGAGCCCCAATCCTTGCTGATCCGATCGTCCACGTTTCGTGGACAAATCATCTATCTCGACGCCTACTTGAAAGCGTACCAGGATCGGATCCGGTACGCGGCGTCATCCGTGGGCATTATTCGTGGGCATTTGCTTTACCGCGTTTTGTTCAGAGGAAACTTGCGGTCGGACAAAACCCAGTCTGTCGGGCACCCACGTGCGAGGATCTTCTTGATCCGCCGCTGGTAATGAGATCCATCTTCTTGGTCTCGGCCCCCCTTCGCCTAGGAAAATAGGCTGCTGAGCCGCAGTTCGAGCGGCCACGATTACCCATAGCGGAAGTCGTCAAGACTTTCGAAAGCATCGGCGGCCAGGGAACGTGCCGGGCGAAGCTGATATGTTATGTACGGTGTGGGGAGCCGCAGATGACGCTCTTTGGCTCGACTCGCCATTGAAGCTTTGACAGCAGGCGAACGCTCCATTTTCTGTCCTCTCCAGCAAACGCTGACCTCCTGACCAACAATTTCCCTCCCTTTTCTGAATGCATCCATGTGCGTGACAAAATCAGTGCCGCTCTCATGCGGGCATCACAATTCTTACTTTGACCAAGACAATGTTGAGGTCGAAAGTAGAGCTGCCGCTAGGCACTCGGGCACTGCCGAATGTCGTCGTGGCACAGCACGGCACCCGAGCCGGCCATGGTGGTTTCTGTGTGTAATGATTGTCGGTTGCACCGCGTGCAGTGTTGCCTCCGCAGTAGAGCGTCCGAATGTGGTGATGATTCTTGCGGACGACCAGTCGTATCGCGATTTCGGCTTCATAGGCAATGCGATCGTGCACACGCCTCGCCTGGATCAACTCGCTGCAAACTCAGCATGTTATGTCAACGGTTATGTCCCTATGAGCGTTTGCAGGCCATCGTTGGCGACGCTGTTGACCGGCCTGTATCCCCATCAGCATGGCATTCACTTTAATCACCCGCCGCCGGGCTTGGCGGCGATGCGTGCGATGTCGGCAGCGGAGTACCATGCGACGCGGGCCACGAGTGACTATCTGATCCAGCGAGTGCCGACGCTGCCTCGAATCCTTGCTCGGCACGGTTACGCCTGTTTGCAAACGGGCAAGCACTGGGAGGGCGATTACCGTACCGCCGGATTTACGGATGGCATGACGCTCGGTCGTCCTGCGGATCGACTCGGCAAAATCACGGGGACTCGCGAACAATCCGGGGGCGAGTGGGTCGCACATGGCAACGGTGACGCTGGCTTGATGATTGGTCGCGAGACGATGCAACCGATCTATGACTTCGTTGATCAGCATGCCGGAAAGCAACCCTTTTTCGTATGGTATGCACCGTTCCTTCCTCACACTCCCTACGATGCACCCGACCGGTTTCGGCGTTTGTACGATGGCAAGGACGTACCGGAGTATCTGTTACCCTACTACGCCGAGATTGCGAGATTCGATGAGACCGTCGGATCGCTGCTTGACCATTTGCAGCGAAAGGATTTGCTGAGCAATACGCTTGTGGTATTTGCTTCAGATAACGGTCTGCGTCCGCACCGGCAGCGGCATGAACAGCAAGATGCTCGGTCCAAGCTTTCGCAGTACGAGGACGGTCTGCGGACACCAATTCTGATTCGCTGGGACGGCCACGTTTCGCCGGCCCAGTATCAATCACTTGTTCGCACTGTCGATCTCGTTCCAACCGTGCTGTCGGCCGTTGGCCTGTCCTCCGAGGTGACACCTCGGATGCATGGCCTGGATTTGATGCCGACCGCACTCGCCGGAGAGTCGCCGCCGGATCGTCCTGCTTTTGGCGCCATTTACCCCAATGATGCGGTAGTGCTGGGACGGCCCTCGCGACACGTCCGTGGACGCTGGGTGCGAGAGGGCGATTTTAAGTTGGTCGTTCCTGGTCCGGCGACTCCCGCTTTATCACGAGCTTTGTTCGACCTCGCTAGTGACCCCGAAGAACGATCCAATCTGGCGGACGATCCCGCTCAAACGGCACGCATCGCCGCGATGCACGCGTTGTTGGACCAATGGTGGTCTGCCACGGAGGACGCCGATGTCACGCAACCTTGATCGCTCTTGATGTCATCCAGTCTTCATTCGTCACTGCGAGCCCCCCTCGCCGTGATGGCTGTTAGAATGGGGGGGCCGTTCGTGACGCTTGTGCCCCGCGGTTGATCCAACGTCACTGGTGGTTGATCCAACGTCACTGTTCGTCTGGACCATTTGCTTCACATCGTTTTGTTGGATTTCCATTTGTTTGCTACGAGCTCACGACCGCTTCGGATCATTCGCATCACGCTGTCGCTCGCAGCGATCGTCGGCTTGGCGGGATCGATTGGATACAGCCGACAACTGGCTCAGCTCCGCCATACGCACGCGGAGTTGCGAGAACAGGTGGGATTGTTGGAGGTCGAAGATCCGACGAAGGTGGCCATCGCGTGTGTTTCTTACTCGGAAGAGGATATCCCACCGGGAGTGGACCAAGCGTATGTGTGGCAGTACCGCATTCACATTCCGGCAAACTATGGTCCGTGTTATAAAACTCAGCGTGGATTGGTGACGGCAGATTCACCGCACGGCCGCGGCAGTTCCGGTGGAAGTTGGAGTGGTTCAAATTCCGAAGCCAAGGAAGTGCTTGCGACGATCGCACTGATTCACGCCGACGGCAAATGGATGTTCTGTCGCACTACCGGAGGCAGTTCCAGTACGGCGACCATGCCCGACGAATTTGGACTCGATGCACTCGAGGATCTCGTCATTGACGTGCCGGTAAAGCCCGAGCACGCCACCCGTACTTTTGAAACCGACGAGGCAATCTGTTTGTTTCGAATCCGTGAAAAGAGTCTTGCGAAGAAGCGAAATGGCGATCCCGAGATCGACTTGTATCAAGGTCTAGTGGTTTACCTCTTCAGCGATAAACATCGCGATGCCTTTGAGGCTTGGGCTCGTGGAAAGGCTGAATCGATGCAGGAAGCCACGCCATGAATCGATCGGATCTTCACACCCCGGTGCAGCCTCGCACTGCGTCCTGCAACGAATCGGCGGCACCCGCGGGAACCGGCCCAACCAAGGGCCGCTGGATGCGATTTGGGCTGCTCGAATTGCTGTTGTTGACCACGGTGGTCGCGACGTGGTTGCCCGTCATCTTTGCTCGGCGTCAAATTCCGATGCTCGAGTCAGAGATCGAGACGATGCGGTTTGCGACAACTCAGTTGATCATTCTTGACGACCAGAAACTAAATGTTCGCTCGTTGCCAAGCATTTGGAACAATATTAACAGTTGGCGATACCACGTGCCGGCGGACTCCGATTTGGAATTAAGGTTAGCGACCGAATCAATCAATAAGGTGGAATTCCCCGCAGACTACCAAGCGGTTGCCTTGCCCGATGGGGAGCACGTGATTCATTTGAAGTGTACGAAGGACGCCACGGGGCACCACAGTGAAGTGTTCATTGATGACGAGCTTGTGTTACAGCAGCATCATCCTGTGACGTGGCTTACGTCCTATGGCAGTTCGAGTACCGGCAGCGTTTCGCGACAATCGACAGCATATCCATTGGACGAGCCGCTCAAGCTAAAAGTACAAAGTTACTCGCTCAAGCATCCGCTGAAAAAGTACGGGGCGATGGACGTGCCCGACGTTTACGACAGCAAGGGAAATTGTCTCTGGATTTCGCCTGCGACCACCGTTCCCGCACCATCGCCCCGATTCTATATTCCGCAGGAGCGACACGGACACGAAGGCATTGGGCACCGCGAAGGGATCAAGGTGATGCGAGCCCATCGATCGAACTTGGTTGGATTGATTGGCATCGTGCCGTCGCTGCGTTCGGTTATGGGGGACGAACTTGGAGGGTATCCGTATTGTCCGCTGGGCATTTCGGTCCGCCCCATCCTTGCCAGCGAAGTGTCTGCTGTCGAAATCCCCGAAGCCCAAGTAAATCTTTCGGATGGGATTCCTGTTTCACTGCGGGAATCGATCGTCTCGCCCACGCAATACGACGAGAGCTATGCACGTGAATTGATTACCGAGAATGCGATTCAGCAAGATGGTACGACGATGCGGATCTTTGCGCACTTCAAGCCATTCCCCTCGGGAGCCAAGCCGATTGTGGAAATCATCTTTGATGCCGCACACCCCGATCGTGTCGGCTTTCTTCCGCATGCAGCCCCAGGTAGTACACCGATCGTGGCATGCCAATTCGTGACACGGTTTGATGCAAGATTCCTGTGGCGTGAAGTCGAGGTGATTCCCGATTCCCAGAACGATTCTGACGCGTCGAGCAATTCGTTGCGTGAACCGCTCTCCGCGTTCTATCCCGATATTGATTTTGCAACGCTTGCGGGCGTCAGCGGGGAGGTCAACGAACCATTTGGCTGGCGAGTGTTACCGGTGAATCGGTTGCCACAAGTCGCCGTGCCCGAAAGTCAACGCGAAATGACGCGATTAAATCTGACGACGGATGTTGCCGACGCAACAAAGTTAACGTACCCAGCAGGACTGAGTCGACATTGGCAATACGAAGGCATTCCGAATCGGCATGTGTGGTGGCTGCCAACCGCCGATGTCCAAAAACAAGACGGAATCACGGTCGAGATTCAGGGCGGAGCAGAATATCCGCAAACCCAGCTACCGATTCCTGGCGGCCCCGTGATTCAGAATGTTCGCATCACGGTGCCAATGTCAGCGAAGAGCCCCGTATGGCTAGAGATTGCTGCAGAGCCAGAACCGAAAGCCGAATAGGCAACGACTCTCAACATAGGGACATAGACTCTCAACACAGGGACATCGACTCTCAACATAGGGACATCGACTCTCAACATAGGGACATCGACTCTCAACATAGGGACATCGACTCTCAACATAGGGACATCGACTCTCAACATAGGGACATCGACTCTCAACACAGGGACATAGCACTTTGCTGAGACTCTCAATGTAGGGACATAGGACTCTCAACGTAGGGACATAGCACTTTGCAGACGTAGATGCTTGTGCCCTGGTAGACTGGTCCTTGGCAAATCGCCGAATGTTTGGCGAAGGTCGACTTCAATCCGATGGGATTCGCGTCCTTACTAACGCCGCGAAGCAAGAAAGTTGGTGACCGGGCGCAACATCATTTATCGGAGAGGATTATCCACTCACTGCACCCCAAAAAAGAGGCAGGTACCTGCTAAGCCAACGTGGTCAGCAGTTCGCGTGCCCGTCGCCGCAAATGATAGCGGCGGTGCGTGCGATGACTTCGCATCGAATCCACACACTCCGGTCGCCCCGCGACCGTACAAAACAACTTGCCAAAGTCGGTGACCAATTCGCACCACGAGGCCGCGTCCAATCCCAATCGCTTCAGTACCGGAGGCACGCTGGCAGGAGTCCGCCCACGTTTGCCCGGCGCCACCTGTCGAGCCGTCCAGTCGAGCATTTGAAGATAGTCTTCAAGCGTCATCGCCAGAAAACCTTTGTCACTGCAACGCTCGCCAGATTCGCTCACGCAGGGGCCGATCGGATCGGATTGTTCATCGATCTGCAGCGGAGCAAGGAAGCTGTTCATTGCGTTCCCCTGAATCGTTGAGCTCGGCTCATCTCCGCCGGTCACATCCTGCGGAGCAGCGGTGATCGCTTGGATTCGCCGCTGCACCGAGGTGTGATCGCTTTGTTCGAGCGTTTCGGCCATCGCGGCTCGAATCGGATTGAGATCCACGTAGGCGGCACAAGCAAGCAGCGATGCTTCGTCAGCAATCCGAGTCGCACGGAAGCGATCTTGGAAAAAATGCCCCGATTCTTCGTCCTCCTGGTTGGCCCGCATAGCGACACGTTGGCAGAGCAGTCGCATCCACCAACTGATGCTGCTGAGTCGCCTGCGAATCTCGGTGCATTTGACCGGACATCCCGCGATCGACTGGATTTCGGGTTCTGTCGGCGGCATCGGCGAACCGTCAGCACTGCGGCGATGCGGACAAATCATCATCCATCGCCGGGCCACTTCCTTGTCATTCCAAGTAGCGACCACATCCGGGCGAGAGCGAAGAATCAAGTGGAAATGGCTCGAGAGAATCGCGAAACCCAGTAAATCTACCCCAAAGGCGGCAGCAAATTGAATGAGTCTCTGTTCGATCCACACTTTGCGATGATCGAAGTTTTTTCCCGAGATTGGATCGTCGCCCATCAAGAAGCATCGCCGGACGGTGCGATTATATGTGTGGGCGATCGCGATTTCATCGGGATCAAAGACTTCCGAGCGTGCCAAGCGGACCATTACACACCTCACCAAGGTTGAAGGGACCAGCAACGTCACCAAAAGGAATCCTTCCCCTCGTCCAACTCAAAGTCAACCCCCAAAATTAAGCTATGTCCCCACGCGGATGAGGCTCGACGGAACTTTTGGCGAGTTTCGCTGGCTGCTGAAACCTTAGGTTACACCGCGGAGGCCTTCTTCGACTTGCGGCAGGTCGTCAAGCGATTCGAGTTCAAACAGCGTCAAAAATCGCTCGGTCGGATAATAATGTGGGACCGCTCGGCCACCCTCCTCGGGGATTTTTCGCTCGATGCTCAGCAGTTGGCGACGAACGAGTTGGTTCAGCAACGGGCCGCATTCGCGACCACGCTGGTCTTGAACTTTTTGGGCCGAAATGCCGGGCTGGTACACCACAAGCGCAAGAACCTCGATCGCGGCCTGCGCGAGTTTGGCTTCGCGGATTTTGCCCGAAAAGGATCGCCGCACATTCTCGACTTCCGGTGAAATCGTCATCCGGTACCCTTGGTCATCCCGAATGATTCGCAACGCTTGGTCCGCGTCCCGATACGACTGGTTCAGCTTTGCGATCAACTCGACCACTTCTTCGGGCGTGACCTCACGCATCAGCGCCGCAAGTCGCTGTTCGGTGATCAGTTTGTTTTCAGGGTGACCGATAAACAACGCGCCTTCGATGATCGCTTCGGGCGTTACCAGTTCGTCTTCTTCGGCGTCCGCTTCGTCTTCGAACGCGGCTTCTAACTCATCGGCAGATGATTCATTCGCAGCCTCCTCCTCCTCGCTGGGGGCAAAGGCTTCGGGATCATGTTTGGCTGCGGCTCGCGCATAGGCCGCGCCGAGATCATCGAGCGACAATTCTTCGGCATCGTCGATCCACGGTTCGTCACTCGAATGCGACGCGTTGTCGGTGGGCTGTGCTGTGTCGTCGCTGGCCTTCGTCACGTCGTTGTCAGCATCGCCGCTTTCTTGGTTGTTGTTCTGAGCCGCGGATTGCATCGGAGCGTCGTCGTCCGCTGGCTCGTCGACATCCTTATTGAGATCAGCCATTTCGTTTCCTGGTGGGAGCCTTTCGAAGGGAGGCGTTTTAAGTGAGTGAGAACCTTTCTCGGGGACATCAAACCGCTATGGTTTCGGTCATTCCGGTTCGATCACTCGTGTCTTTATCCGGGACGCTTTCCGAAGCGACCCTGGATTCGCCCGTGCGTTGCACGAAGATCCACAATACGACGGTCACGAGCAAGATCGATGCGATTGCTGCGGCTCCTTCGGTCAACAGCACCGAACGCATTTGCCCCACCGGCGCCATAACGGTCGAAAGCCGGTATTGGACCAGCACCAACAAATCGGTGGTTTCTTTTGAAAGTTCACCTTCTTGGTCCAGTCCAAGACCATTCGGATTCGGCAATTCCACCGCCTGCATCGCGACGATCCAATCACCCGCGTAAGGTTTGCCGTCGACACAGTTGGAAACGGGATCTCGATAATCGACATCGCCTCCTTCCAGAATGCGATCGATCAATTTTGCATCGACTTGGAATTTCTCGCCGGCCAACGTTGTGCCTGCTTCACGCCGATGGTCCATCAAGGGGTGTTGCAGCACCGTGCCTCGCATCGGTCCTTCGCGTGCTTCG
The DNA here is from genome assembly GCF_039541335.1 of Novipirellula rosea. Taxonomy (NCBI): domain Bacteria; kingdom Pseudomonadati; phylum Planctomycetota; class Planctomycetia; order Pirellulales; family Pirellulaceae; genus Novipirellula; species Novipirellula rosea. The sequence continues at coordinate 126,609 of NZ_BAABGA010000120.1, forward strand.
ATCAGCACCGCGATTTGATTGGCTCCTTGTTCACTTTGCAGCAACTGAAAATCACCGAGATTGATGGTAGCCACAAAAACCGCATCAGGTCGGGTGTGATCGTCGGTGAAATAAATCGGAGTGCTCACCGCGATTTTCCAAAGCCCCGTCGCCGTACTTTGAAACGCCGCGGACAAATGAGTGCGTTCGAGTGGGGCAATCGTTTCGGGTGGGGTTTCAGGGGCGAGATCGTTCCGTCCGCCGTGGAAATAGCCACGGAATGCAAAGTTGCGTCCGGCACTGTTTTGCGATCGTGGAATGGCTTCGTCGTACACGATTCCGATGATCGTTCCCATCGCATCGGTGATAAACATCGTGGCAAAACGCGGTCGGCGTGATGAGGGGGACGGATCATCGTACCGCTGCAATCGTTCACGGAGCCAATGGTCGATCCGAAGTCGCGGTTCCGCGTCGAGTATCGCCTCGCGGGCGGCGATCTTCTCGGCCGCGCTGCTGCGCGAAGATCCAATGATCTCGCGTGAAGATTTCATCTCAGGGTGATTGAACGATTCTTGCAACAGTTGGCGAAGTTCCTGACCGCGTGTTTCGGTTCGCGCGGCTTGAAAGTAGCGTTCGATCTCGCTTTCGAGCATGCGTGCAGCAAATTTGGCAGCCAATTGATTGCTGCCAAATGCTTCTTGGCGAAGTGCCTTGACCGTACTTTGGCTGGCGTGCTCGACACTTCGTGCAGCAAAAATTCCGGTCGCCAGCAACACCAGCAGCGGGCCGACAATGCCAAGTAACATCAGTGGTCGTCGAGCGTGTGCGCGGTCACGACGGTTTAGGTCCTGCAGAATCTGCTGCACATTCTCGTAGCGATCGGCCGGATTCGGAGCGAGACATCGGTTGACGATCCGGGCTAACATGCGGTCCACGCCACGCACCAGGAAATGGCCGTTGGGAGGATCGCTTTTGTGAATCGCTTCGCGATACCGCTCGAGCCGTTTGGGAAGCGAGCCTGCGGTATCGATCTCGCCGACGATCGATTCGTCACGATACGGAGGCGTTCCCGTCAGCAGCCGATACAATATCGCTCCCGCTGCGTAGACATCCCACTGCGCATCCGGGCTGGAATTCAAATCGGCTTGCTCGGGAGCCATGTAAAACAGCGTTCCGAGCGCAGGCGTTTGGTCATGCGACATCCGGCTTTGCCCAAAATCAGCCAAACGAGGCTCGTTATCGTCACTGAGCAAAACGTTGGCAGGTTTCAGGTCACAGTGCAGCACCCCTTTGCCATGACAATGATTCAGCCCCACCACGATCTTGCGGAACATGTCGACCGCTTCGGTTACCGGCATTTGGTGGTTATGTTCAAGGAAGTCTTCGAGCGATCCGCCGGTGACCAATTCCATCACATAATAAGGTGGAACGGCGTCCCAGCCGACCTCGAGCACTTGCACGACGTGGCGATCCGCGGAAAGTTGGACAAGGTTTTTGACTTCACGACTGAGCAGCGACCAGTTGACACCCCCGCGGTGCAGATAGAATTTCACGGCCACGCTGCGTCCGGTGTTCAAATCGAGCCCGACCCAAACTTGACCAAATGCACCGGCGCCAAGAAATTGTTGCAGCCGATAGCCGGGAACTTCCGCGGGGGGCGTGGTTGCCTCTAGCGAGAGTTTTTGGCTTGCCGACTGGCCGCCTGCCGTCTGGTACTCCGTTCGATCCATGTTCACCCGCGTTTACCAACCAATGACATTCAATGACCCAAGACGATGATGGCTAACTTAAACGACGTTATTGTACCGGAGAATGTTCGGATGACTGCCGCCCAAACGAGGTGCAGCCGCAAGAACGTGTCAATCACTCGCGTGCCACCAAGATCCTTCACCAACCTATGCATTTTCCCGATCGCCAGGGCGATCGCTTTGCCACCGATGGTTCCTGCGATTCTGGGGGTGTTCGTCGTCCTGTTGTCAATGTCCATCGCCGACGGACAGTCGCCTGAGAGGCCGGAATCGACCGAGACGCCAAAATCGACCGAGACGCCTGAATCGGTCGAAACCGACATGCCCCTCTCCCCCCCGGTTGCTCCGCTGGACGGACGTGACGGCCGAGAACTTTTGCTGAGAAATTTTCGCCCCCAAAGCCAACTTCGCGTCCCGGCCCACCCTCGCACCCACGCGGCGTTTCCCGTCGTCGATGTGCACACTCACTTCTATTACAAATTGCGGGGAAACTCGCAAGCGATCGACGACTTTGTCAAATTAATGGATCGCAACCAGATCGCCCTGTGCGTCTCGTTGGACGGCAAGCTTGGGAACCAGCTTGATGCCCATATGAAAGAGCTGTGGACCGATTATCGCGATCGCTTTGTCATCTTCGCCAATATCGATTGGCAAGGCGACGGAGCCGCCGATGATCCGGCTAGCTGGGATTGTCACCGTCGTGGTTTCGCCGAGCGGACCAGCGAAAAGCTGCGTGACGCCGTGAGCCGAGGCGTCAGTGGCTTGAAAATATTTAAACGATTTGGCCTCGGCTACAAAAATCCCGACGGATCGCTGATCAAGATTGACGATCCTCGCTGGGATCCGATTTGGCAGACCTGTGGCGAGTTAGAGATTCCCGTGATCATTCACACCGCCGACCCGGCCGCCTTCTTTGACCCCATTGATGAAACCAATGAACGCTGGGAAGAACTGAGTCGTCATCCCGATTGGAGTTTTTATGGCGACAAGTTCCCGTCGCGTGACTCGCTGCTGGCGGATCGCAACCGCGTGATCGCTCGTCATCCTAAGACGCAGTTCATCGGCGCCCACATGGCTAACAATTCCGAAGACCTAGCCACCGTCGGACAATGGTTGGATCAATATCCCAATCTGTGGGTCGAGCCGGCGTCGCGAATCAATGAACTTGGACGCCAACCGTATACCGCACGCGACTTCATCATTCGGTATGCCGATCGGATTCTGTTTGGGACCGACGGCCCATGGCCCGAAGCAAGGCTTCGTTACTACTGGCGATTCTTTGAAACGCGAGACGAAAACTTTCCATACAGCGAAAAAGTGCCTCCTCCGCAAGGCATCTGGACGATCGATGGCATCGATTTGCCGGACGACGTGCTCAAGAAAATTTACCATGAAAACGCGGCGAAATTGATTCCCGGAGTCGCTGAGCGACTCGCAGCATTTCGCCGTGATCCCCCCGCAACGAATAACCGCAAAGTCTCGCAGTGAATAAGAAAGACAATACAACGGCTCCGTCATCAGGTCCCTCGTTCGCAATGATGTGTTGCGCCTATGGGGCCGAAAATGCGGTCAAAGCATCGATCACGTCCGAGGGCTGGCGACTTGCCTTTTCGCGGCCTGGGTTTGTTACCGCCAAACATGACGAAGCTCGCAATCCGCCCAAAGGAATCTTTATTCGGACCTCCTCGTCTTCGTTGGGGCAAGCACGCGGAACCGATGGGGCATCGCTGATTGACACGCTGTGCGGCTTGCTCGAAGAGCGTTATCCCCGCGAGTTTCGGTTTGACCAATTGCATCTTTGGCCCAAAGACCGTGCCCCGATCGGCCGATTCGATTTTGAACCGGGGATTGATGAAGTTTCGCGTGCGATCGCTGAGGAAATCTATACAAAAATTGGAGCCGATTGGATCCGCTCGGACGCTCCGAACCGCGTCGCCCAACCAGGCGAAAAGATCCTCGATGTCGTGTTGCTTGAACCGTCGCATTGGTTCATTGGCACGCATGAGGCCGAGACGTGGCCAACGCGTTGGCCCGGAGGAATCCAGCCAATCGATTTGGCCGAAGAACCGGTCTCGCGAGCCTACTACAAAGCCGCCGAAGCGATCCAGTGGAGTGGTTTTGAAATGCAGCGAGGCGATCTTGCCGTCGAGATCGGGTCAGCGCCCGGTGGTGCTTGTGGCCGTCTGCTCGAACTGGGGATGGATGTGATCGGGATTGATCCAGCTGAGATGGATCCGCGAATCGCCCAGCATCCTCATTTCCGGCACATCGTCGCCCGCGCCGATGATCTGCCACGCCGCGAATTCCGCGGCGCCAAATGGATGCTGGTCGATTCCAGTGTCACACCCAACCAAACCCTGGCCACCGTCGCCAATGTGGTTTGCAATCGCAACAGCAATTTTCGCGGTCTGCTGATCACGCTGAAGCTGGGGGATTATGACGCTGCGGAGCGAATCGAATCGTGGCGGAGAAAGGTCGAGTCGTGGGGGGCGACCGATGTTCAAATTCGGCAACTTGCTCGCAATCGCTGCGAAGTCTGTTTCGCCGTGCGGTTACCGGGACGAAGTTCGTAACCCACAAAAAACCTCGCACCACGATTGGAATCGCGACGCGAGGTTTTTGAGGAGATTCGATTTCGCCGAGCGTTTACGAGCCTAGTTCGACATCGATTTTCGCTTCGTTCGCGGCTTCACGCAATTTCATCAGTGCTCGGACTTCGAGTTGGCGGATGCGTTCTTTGGTCACGCCCATCTCGTCGCCGACCTCTTTTAGCGTGAGTGGTTCGTTGCCGCGTCCGAGGCCGAAGCGAGCCGTGATGATTTTTTGTTCGCGTTCATCCAAGCGGTCCAAGATTTTTGACAGCTCGCGTTGTCGTGAACGCTGCACCGTTTCTTCGGCGTACGGATCAAGTCGATCGTCCTGACGCGACAAGAACAGTTCTTCGGTCGTCGTGCGGAATCGATCGCGATGTTTGAACTCGCTGGGAATCGTGCGAGCAAAGTTTTTCATGATTGCCCATGAAGCATACGTGCTGAACTTATTGCCACGCGAGTAATCAAACTTTTCCACGGCGCGAATCAACGACATGTTGCCGTCGCTGATCAAGGCGAAGAAGTCATCGCTGCTGGCGACGTGACGCTTGGCGATCGAAACGACCAAACGCAAATTGCTTTGCACGATCTTGTTCTTCACTTTGACCGCTTCTTCGTACAGCGAATCAATTTGGTCCATCACTGCGGTACGGGATGCCCCAGCGGTCTCGAGACTATCTCGCAACCGACTCGCCTTGTGCTTCAAGTAATTCATTTTGCGGAACAAGTGGTATTCTTGTTCACGATTCAATAGCGGCACGTCATACAGAGCGGCCAAGTAGCTTGGCAATCCGCTCGGCACGCGGACTTTGCGTGGCGGCGTGGTGGCTTCGGGCAGCGGCGCCAAGATTTCCGCTTCGCGGGCTTCGAGAATCCGTGCCGGAGCGTCAAAGTCTTCGTTGTACATATAGTCCAACGGCAACTCCATCACGTGTTGCATTCGCATATCCAACAAGATGCGTTGGATACTTGAACGTGTCCGCTTGAATCGTTTGCACAACTGCGACACCGACGCTCCTTGCGTCGCCAGTTTGAAAATGGCTCGTTTGTCGTCGTCGGTCAACGTCGCACGATGGTTGGGGAAGATCGCCAGTTGTTGGTGATCGGCATCAAAATTCTTCAGCGTATAACGGATCGTTTCCGGACTGCGATTCATTTGCTCAGACAATTGCCGAGTGACGTCCGACAAACTGGCTCCGCCTTCGACCAATTGCCGGGCGCGTTCGACCATCTCGCTCTTCTCATCATCGCTGAGTTGGCTGAAACGTTCGCCGCGACGAATTTTTTCGCGGTTTTTGGAAATGAAGGCTTCCACACTGCTGTGCAGGAATCCGACGCGTTTGCGTCCGCCGAACAACAACCGGCGGCTAACCAAACCAGCATCTCGCCAACGGCTGATCGTCTTGGTGGAAACACTGAACAAACGGCTCAGGTCATCGACGGTGTGAACCGGTTCGCTGAACTCATTGACTGCCACATCGGCCGAATCGCTGAGGTCTTCGATCAACAGATGAAGATCGTGCTTCAGATCGGCCGCTTCGACGTTATGTCGACTTGGCTTTTCGGGACGATAGTTCGTGATGCGGAAACAGAGGTAATCAAACGAGTACGGCCGATTCGGCTCGATCTCGCTGCAGAGTTTTTCTGCAAGAGCAGCTTGCTCGACCTTCTTTGCCTTGGGGGCAAATCGAGTTAGCTGATCACGGAGTTCCTGAATTTTTGCGTCGCGATATTCTTCGTGCATCGCCATTCCCTTCCCAGTGCTATGGTACGTGATGTCGATTGACTTCCCTGCGACCCCGGCGGATCGCTCGACTTCGTACCGGTGTTGCCCGGGTATCACCCTATCCGTAGGGCAAGATACTGTTTGTTTCGCTTCCGAAAAATGCAGTTGGAAAAAAACTTTCCATCTCTCACTTCACTTTGCGAAACCACCAACGACTCCTTGCCATTGGCATTCACTCATAGTACGCGAAAAACGCACACTACGTTTCCACTTTTGACCAATTAAATCCGGCGGATGTTCACTTTTTTCTAAGGATTAGGCAATTTCTCGCGAAATCCGCTTGGCTTGTGCCTTCGCACCGAAAACTAACTACCGGCTAACTGACCAACGCAGAGGTACAGGAAATTTGGGGCCAAAACGAACCAATTCGGTCAGAAATTTTCGGAGAAATACCGAAACGTGTTGCCCTGCAACGCTTTAGCGTCTCTCCAGCTGAATACCCGTTCTTGGTCAATGTCCGCCAATAGTCCAGCTCAATTGTAAAATTTTCGAAATGTTTGCAAATTCCGTCCCGTCTGGGAGCACCTCGTCTCATTACGCGACACGGTTCTTCGCTCTGCCGCGTCGACTAATCCTATAGAGGGGGTTGGCTGTTGTCGACCCGTTTCCAGAGATTGTGGTTATTGCCGCTGGAGGTTCGGTGTCAGTTTGATTGGATGAAGGTAGCCGAACGCCGCGCACGAGAGTTTATTGCGAGGGGTAATTCGGGGCCTTGGGTAGCTCGGGGCATCCAGTAAAACGCGACGAACGACATCTCTGTCGACAGACTTGACCTCATTTGCTGCGACCAAGGGGGACGGCTCGCGGTTAGCAGCGTGGCGCCGTTTCTGAGGATTGTGCCGGTTTTTTCTTAGCTGTACCCCTGGGGATGGTCGATCAAACAGAGGCAAGGTGGGCGCTACGCAGCGCGGGTTCCGGAACCGTTGTTCGACATGGCATCGATGGTTTGCCGGAGATCTTATTAACTCTGGATACTGAAGTAGGTTGGATATGTCACGCCAAATTCTTTCGAACACCCTGACCCGCGAAAACACCGCAAGTCGGCGAAAGTTCTTAGGAATGGCCTCGGTCCTGGTCGCAGGCACCGCGGTATCAGCCAGTGCGCTCTCGGTCGCGCTTGCCCATGCAGAGGAACCCTCGTCGACAAAAGTAGGGCAGGAAATCAGCGAGCCTGTGACGCTTGCGGTCAATTCAAATTCGCAATTGTTCCGTGTCCGTATGGAGCTTGATGTTGAAGGGAATGTCAATGTTCCCGCCAACTCGTTGGTGTCTCGCAAAAAAGCGATGGTGGTGCCACTGAAAAGCGAAGCGGTATTTGACTACGAAGAACGCTATCGGTTGCCCGACGATGCGCAGACCGGTTCGTTTGTCACCGCGACCGAGCGTTTGTATCACGAAGCCGAGAGCATCAATGAGCTCAACGGTCTAAAACGCCACTCGAAACTGCGTTCGGCTGTTGCCCACACGATGTTGCGTCGGGACACGCTGCCGGAGGTTCTGTACTCGACGACTGAATCGTTGACGAACGACGAACTCGGTTTGTTGCGAGTGCCGGTTTCAAGCGTTGCTGTCGACGGCATGCTGCCGGAAGATGCGGTTGTTGTCGGAGACCAATACATCATCGATTCCGAACCGATGCGTTATCTGTTGAACTTGACGTCGGTCGAGCAGAGCGAAGTGAAGGCCGAAGTGGTCTCGGTGACCTCGACCGATGCCCGCATTCAAGTTCGCGGCAACGTGGACGGCAGTGTCGAAGGCGTCCCCACCAAAATTCGTGTGGTGGGCAAATTGACGTTCGATCGCAAGGCGGGCGTGACGACTTGGTTTGCGATGGCGGTTCACGAGACACGCGAAATCGGGATTGCGGTTCCCGGATTTGATGTCGCGGCGACGATCAAGATGGTACGGCAACCGCTCGCCAAAACGATCAAAATGCCAGCGAAGCCGTTGCCCGTGGACATTACCGCGGCGGTGGATCCCACGCATTTGTTGGTGGATTTGCAGAGCGACCAAGTGGGGATTGCCACCCGGATGGATCGTCGTTGGCGGATGATGACGGATGCCCGCGGCGTCGCGATGATGCGAATGATCGAGAACGATCGCAGCATCGCGCAGTGCGATTTCCGCCGCCTTTCGAAACTCGAAGAAGGCAAGCAGTGGACGATGGAAGCGCTGCAGCAGGACATCAAAAAGACACTTGGCGAGCAGTTGGTGCAGTTGGAACTCGCCAATGAAACGGTCAGCGACGAGGGGCTCCGCGTGTTGACGGTGATCGCCCGTGGCGCGGTTCAAGAGGTTCCAATCCGCTGGATTATCCAGCATTTTTCCGACGATACGGGCCGCCGTGTATTGGCGACGTTTACGATGGAAGGCGATTCCGTCGACGCTTTTGCCAGCTCGCATGTACAATTGAGCGAGACGTTGCGGTTCCGTGATCCAAGCGGTGCTGCCGAAGAGCATGTTGAAATCGCAACCCAGTCGAAGATCCAAACCCGTCGCGATGGCGACAAACCGGTTCCCTCGGCAAGCGATGTGCGTTGATCGCCGTCCGCTGTGCCGGACTGATCGTGCCGGGGCTGATTGTGCCGGGGCTGATTGTGCCGGGGCTGATTGTGCCGGGGCTGACAGTGCCCGCTCTCCCAGGGGCCGGGTCTGAAATTTTATTGCCGTAAAAATTCCTCACCACACCGATGGTATGAATATGTTTTCTCGCCGAGCCATTTTATCCTCAGGGCTTTGCCTCGCCTTTTTCAGCAATTCGTTCGCTCAAGAGGCGGCGAAGGAAGCCGACGATGCTGTGAAAGATCCTTCGTCGACCGAGCAAACCAAGTTCGCTCCGGGCGTGGTCACCGTGATCCCGCCCGCTCCGGATCCGGTGGAAACGTTCGACGGACCGTTGACGCTGCAGACCTTGCTCGACGGGCACCCCGAAATTTTGTGGGGCGGCGATTCGCATCCCGATGGGACACCTCACTTTGACCCACGAAGCCGGATGTTGGCCGAAATGGCTCAGCAGGTGTTTTTGCGGCGTGAGATTTATTGCTTCGAATTTGCCTTCAAACCGCTTCGCCAAATCTTGACCGATGTACCGCGAGCGGATGGACGTTTACAGCGCAAATTGGTGTGGTACATGGTCTTTCGCGTTCGTTATCTCGGTGGCGATTTGCGTCCGGCGGCAGATGAAATTGGTGGCAAGGATGTTTACGAGCGGATTGAATCGGTCAGCTACGAATCACGCCGCGTCTTTCCCATGTTGGTGCTGAACAACCGGATCACGGGCAAACGGTACATGGATCGAATTTTGCCGACGGCGAAAGAGAAGATTGCGATCCGCGAACAAATCACAGCTCCGCTGTACAACACCGTCGAAATTTCACGCGTCAATGTTCCGCGAACCAGCGATCCGGCGGCACCTGGCGTTTGGGGTGTGGCGACGTGGGAGGATGTCGATCCGAAGCTGGACTTCTTTTCCGTCGACGTTTTCGGTTTGACCAACGCGTTTCAGCAAGATGGCGAGGGGGCTGACGCGCCGTACCGTAAAAAGGCACTGCAGCTGAACTTCTATCGCCCCGGCGACGCGATCGCTCAGAATCTCGACACGATTCGGTTTGGCGTTCCTGCTTACGAGAAAGCGAAGGAACAGAAGTACGTGTTAGAGCACTACGGGCTGGACGAGCGACTCGACTATCGCTGGATTTTCAGATAGGATGCTTTTTAGCTGCATTATCGACTAAAAGCGAGTTTCACCCGCTGCGGAAGTCCGTCGACGCTGACCGCAGAATCCCGAAGCACGCTTGGCATCCTAACGCGGCTAGTTTCCACCATCCAACCGCGGCTGGCCTTCATTATGACTGGGGTCAGCCGTTTTCTGTTCTGTAAGAATCCCACAACATGTTCGTTGATCGCGTTCGAATCGAGCTTCACGCCGGCAAAGGTGGTGATGGCTGTATGAGTTTCCGCCGAGAGAAATTCGTTCCACGCGGTGGCCCTGACGGTGGCGACGGGGGGGATGGAGCCAGTTTGATTCTGGAAGCCCGCGACGGAGTCAACTCGCTCGCCGCGTTCGCAAACCGGCGGATGTATCGAGCCACCAAAGGCCAACCGGGGCAAGGTTCGATGCGAAACGGCCGTCGAGGCCAAGATCAAACGCTGTTCGTTCCTCCGGGAACCACCGTGATCGATGCCGAAAACGGATTTGTCATCAAAGACTTGGCCGAGCCAGGTGATCATTTCGTCGTCGCTCGAGGCGGCAAAGGGGGACGTGGCAATGCGTCCTTTAAAACCAGTACCAATCGCGCCCCGTATGAAAAAACGATGGGCGAGTTGGGCGAATCTCGCGATGTGATCCTAGAGCTCAAATCCATCGCGGACGTCGGGTTGGTGGGGATGCCCAATGCCGGCAAAAGCACGCTGCTGAGCCGTATCACGAGCGCCCGCCCCGAGATCGCGGATTACCCGTTCACAACCAAACACCCCAATCTTGGTATTGTCGAGATTGGAATTGAACGGTCATTTGTATTGGCGGATATCCCGGGATTGATCGAAGGAGCGAGTGAGGGCATCGGGCTTGGTCACGAATTTCTACGTCACATCGAGCGAGCGGGTCTGTTGGTCCATCTCGTCGAACCGTCGCCTACCGACGAGACGGATCCTCTTCACAATTACAACGCGATTCGTTCCGAGTTGATTCAGTACGATGCGACGCTAGCCGAACGTGAAGAGATCGTCGTCGTCAGCAAATCGGAAATGGAAGGCGCCGAGGAACTACGCCAAACGCTTGCCGAGGTGACGGGCAAACATGTCCACATGATTAGTGCTCTGAATGGCGAGGGGCTCGAGGAACTCAAGAACGAGATCATGGCGAGGGTGCAAAAACGCCGCGAAGCCGCGTTGGCTGCCAAGGCAAAAAAGAACGCCCCCGTTACCGAATCGCCAGCGGATGAACCTGAAAAACCTCGCCGACGCTTGCCACCTCATTTGGCAGGGCCGACGGCATTAATGTCCGACGATAACCAGGCGACCGACTTTGACCTCGAAGCTTCGCAGGAAAAAGCCAAGTCAAAGTCGGAGGATGCGACGTGAAGCGGCCGGCCGGCGTGATCGCGGTCGATGTGGGCAACACGGCGGTGAAATTATCGCTCCGCAGCAATGATTTGGCTGCGGATAAAAAGGCTGCGGACGCAGCAAACCCCGATTGGATTCATCAATCCTTTGCGTTGGATCGATCGCGATGGTGCGAATCGCTTGTCGATTGGGTGCGCGAACAGGCTCGCAATGACGTTGTCAGTGAAGCCTCGCAGTGGCGAATCGCTAGTGTCAATCAGCGTGCGTCGGATCCGCTGTGTCAACTGATCCAACGATCCTTTCCCCAGTCGACATCGCGGCTAATTTCTTATCGCGATGTGCCGATGCCGGTTGATGTCGATTCGCCCGCTCAATTGGGGATCGATCGATTGCTCAGTGCCTTTGCAGCACGCAATCGTTACGCCGCGCCGTTGGTTGTGATTGATGCTGGCAGCGCCGTGACCGTTGATCTGGTGAATGCCGCAGGTGCGTTTGCGGGCGGAGCGATCCTGCCGGGATTAACCCTTCAGACCAATGCATTGACGATGGGAACCGCAGCGCTGCCGATGATCGATTGGCAGAATTCAGATGTCGTCTCGATCCCGGGACGCAACACCGTGGGGGCTATCCGGCTCGGAGTGCTGACGAGTGTAACCGCGTCAATCGACCGATTGATTTCCCATTATTCCGAGCGACTCAGCGAGACGGATCAACCGCCCGTCGTAATCCTTTGTGGTGGCGATGCCGCGGTGATCTCGCCACACATTCAAAACAAACATGTCACGCACACGCACTTGGTTTGTCAAGGTCTGTTGGATCTTGACTGAAGCAGTGTCACCCCACGTCCTCCGATGGCGGCAAGAAAAGTGGGAAAGTCGTCAAGCCTGTCTCATGGCATCCTCGACACGCTGTAATGCTACGCTGTGTGAAGACAGCAGGCTGGAAGTCTATGCTACGGGGTGACGACAGGTTGGAAGCCAATTCCACATTGTGTGGCATGCCGTTCTAGCGTCGGCGGTGATTGCCGCTGCTGGAACTTCCGTCGTCCCACGTCATTCGATTTCGGCCGCGACGCTGTCCGGCACGTCGCGCGTGGGCTTGCATCGCACCGCCGGCCGCATGCGCCATCGCGTTGATCAACACTTGCGTCATGGGATGCGTCGCAACACTGGTGATTTTCTCTGTCGTGGTAGGTCCCCAACGCTGTGCCGACCGAATTCGTTCCCACAAACCATTCACATCATTGACGTCACGTGCCCGATACAGATCGTCCAGCACATCAAGCGTGCCGACGAATTGCGACCGAGAGGAATCGAATTGCAACGCACGAAATCGCTGAATCACTTGTCCTAACGCGTCCATCATCGCTTGCATATGGACCAAACTGTCTCGCCGCGTCTCTACCGTTTTTTCTAACTCGTCGATCTCCAACTCAACTCCCACTAATCGGGCAACGATTTGGTCGTCGGTCAGCTCGGGGGTCTCTCTGGCGCGCTCTCGCAGTTCACGGCTGTCGGTCTTTTCCAGCATCCCTCGGAAAATGGAAATGGCTTCGCGATAGTACGGCCCTCGTGTGTCATCGAGTTCCGTCAATTCACGCTCGATTGAATTGGTGTTTTCAACCACTTCATTGAGCACCTTTAATTGTGATTCCCGTTTGGCTTCGAGCTGTTGCCGCTCTGAAATTTTAGTTTGTAAACCGAGTTTCCTGGCAACATCGTCGCGATGCCGTTCGAGTTCGTTCATTACCGTGTCAAACGCTTGTCGGTCGGCGGCAATGATCTCACGCATTTTCTCGGGCGTTTGTTTTAGAAACTCGTAGCTCTTTCTCGCCTGTTGATAGTTAATGAACTTGGCTAACCACCGGTCCGCACGGCGAGTGAAGCCTCGCTTGGAATATTGCTCGGTGCCGAAACGCTCATCGTACAGATAGCGGAACAAAGAACTGCTGTCATAAGCGGGTAATTTGCGAGCGGCGTCCTGGTCGATCTCTTGCAAATTAGCTTCCGCACGTTCCAGTGCTGCTTCAGCGACGGCGGCTCGATCCGAAAGGCGAACAAATTCATCCGATTCTCGCAGGCTCCGTTCCACTTGATCGGCGATTTCTTGCTCCGCTTCGGTCGCAGCATCCAATTCGACATTGATCGTCATCAACTCGGCTTCGAGTTGCTCGCGGTTTCGATTGGCATTGGCAAGCGATTCACGCACACGGCGGCGATGATCTTCTTTACGCATCAACACGTCCGCAACACTCGAGCGGACGTCGCTCCATGTTTCGCGGATTGCTTCAAGACTTAGTTCTGGCAAATAGTGCTCGGCCAATTCGACCAAGGCGTCGCCACGATGATCCTCGAGGTTATCGCGTTCCCCTTTGCTGGACGAAATTCGCTGCCGTTCTTGCTCGAGCCGCGTTTGCGCATTGGCGTAGGCGTCAATCAATTGGCGATGAACTGCGGGACCGGAGATGGGCATTTGCACTGAAACCTAAAAATGAAGCAGATCCAACTGACATGCGGAAGAATCGATTCGCGATTCTCAAGCGAAGAAATACCACAGCAAACCGCTCGCGGCAGCAAGCGTGCCGGCGCCGTACATAATGCGATCTCGCCACACCCAACAATGGGCGATAAAGCTTTTAAATCCCGACTCAGGATCTTCATAGGTGTGCAGCGTCGACAAGTATTGATCAATTGCCGCATCGATTTCGGCTTCGGTGACGTTGTCGCCTGAGAGTTGAGCGGCACGTGTTAATTTTTTGCGAAGGTTCGTCCGCACATCATCATGTCGAAACATCACTTCGGCGGTCTCACGCTGGTCCCGCATCTCGCGAGCGACATCCATCACTCGCAATGTTTCTTCGAGCGTCAAGTTCTGGCCAGGCAACTCGATCTGTGACATCGAATGCGGACGCGCACTGCGCGGTGCCTGTTGCTGTGCGTTGGCGTTGGGCATAACACGAGGGGTCTAAGAAACGGGGAAACGGGCAAGAATGTGAAAGGGGATGCGGCATGTTGCTTGGTTATTCTATGCAATCGTTCCTTTTTGCAGAGTGTGTTGAATGCGAGAGTGAGGCAAAATCGTTTAGTTTCCGAATAAATGCGGCGGCACGTTGCGATAGCAGGATTCAAACAGGATTCTATGCAGGCCATAAAAACAGACGAATAGGGCGCTCGGCACCACGACTCTCTGGCCCCCTGGTATGATTGCCATGCGGGCTTGTTGCCCCTAATCTAATGAGTGCAAAGACTCATCACACCGGCATCCTATTGCCAATCAATCGTGGAGAATTACGGCATGTCCGATCAAGCTCAAGCGTCCGCACCCGAACCCCAAAAGAGTGAGATTCGCTCGGCCGCCGAAGTGGCAAGGGAACGCGATTCCAAGTCGATGCGTGAGTATCTCGATCGCGCGTTAGACGTGTTGAAAAAGTTCGGCGGCGCCAGCGCGAATGAGGCACCGCAAGAATTGATTTCGTTGCTTGAAAATGTTCGCCACTTGGACGAAGGCAAAGTGATCGCGATCGCCGAGGTGATCAAGCACATGAGTGCGTTTAACGCGCTTGTACGCGATAATGTCGAAAGCATTCAAATCGGCAATCGCTACATGGAGATCACCCAAATGTTCGACTCGGTTCGCGAGGACAGCAAGCGATTGATCGGACAACTCGACGACGGCAAAATCAGCGGCACCGAAAAGGTGTCCAATTGGTGGATGAAGCTCCGCCGCGGAACTCCGAGTGATCGCTTTGAAAAAATTGTCGAGATCTACGGCGACGTGGCCAAGGACACCAAAGAAGCTCTGAAGACCGAAGAACTGATCATGGACGCCTATATCGATTTCCGTTTCGCACTGAAGGAAGCCGAAATCCTGGCTCGCGAATTGTTGGATATGCAGGTTCCCATTCTCGATGCCGCCAAAGCCAACCTGTCGACCGCACAAGAAGCACTCGACAACTACGCCGGCAGCGACGAAGGGGGCAAGAGCAAGGCGGAACTTGCTCGTGATGAGTCGCGTCATCGTTACGAAAAAGAAGACGAAACGTATCAACTGCTCAAGGACATCGCCGAGAACTTGGAAATCGGTTACGACGTCGGCGAAACGTTGATCACCAAGTTAAAGCAAACGCACGATGTGAAGGAACGCGTATTCCGTCGTTCGGTGACCTTCTTTACCACCAACGAACATGTCTTCACGATCCTCGGCACGGTCTACACCAGCCAGCACGGATTGCACGAAGTCACTCAGGCTACCGAAGCGATGAAGACGGGGGTGAACAAGGGACTCGAGGATGTTGCCACGCTAGGCCGCGAGCTCGAACGAGCCGCTTTGAAGGCAGGTTACGGCAGCACGATTGATCCCGAATCGGTTCAGAAATTGGTGGACGCGATCAGCGGATTCCAAGTCGAGTCGTTAGAGATGATTGCCGAGTTGCGACGCGAAAGCGAAGAGAGCACCAAGGCGATTCGCAAGAGTGTCGAAGAGGGCAAGAAGAAGTACCAAGAAACACTCGCACGCCATGCTCGCGGCGAACTGGGCAAGAGCTAAGCACGCTTGGGACTTTAAAGGTAGCGAAAGTCGCGAAGACTTTCGTTGTTTTTTCCGGACGGTCCGAAACTCTTGGCGAGTTTCGCTACCGTAAAACGGTGCGGTAATACTGCACGTGCGGCCTGGCAATATTGAATCTTCGGGTAGTGGACGAGGCAACGAGTCCCCTTGAGCTGGCATGTGGCAGGACTCGTTGCCTCGTCCACTACGGCCAACCCTAACTTTCATCCCCGACAAACTACGAGCCCGACAAACTACGAGCCTGACAAACGACTGGACCAGCCGAAAGTCTTGACGACTTCCGCTACGCCGAATCAACGGGGATCAGAATTAAAACGTACTCCGGGGTTTAGTCCTGTGTGCTGAACCGATGCACGGTCACTTCGTTTAACGTTTGGCCAGGCCGCAGCAGGGTGCTGGGGAATGATTCGTGATTCGGTGCATCAGGGTAATGCTGGGTCTCTAAGCAAAAGGCGTCGTGACCGCCGGCGCCTGCGGAATTCGCGTTGCCGGGAAGGTGATTGGCGGTGTAGAGCTGCATGCCAGGCTGAGTGGTTTCAATTTCCAGTACCCGTCCCGACTTGGGATCGACCACTTTCGCCGCCTTTCTTAGCGTGCCTGCTTCGCCACGAACCACATAGCAGTGGTCATAGCCTTTGGTAGCGGGAAGTTTTTCGATGCGATCGCCGAGCGCCGTCGGTTTGCGGAAATCGAGCACGCTGCCATCCAAGCTGTTTAGCTTTCCGGTCGGGATCAAGTCTTCATCGACATCCAGCGCCTGATCGGCTTCGATCGTGACCACGTGATCCAGGGCGGTGCCGCTGCCGGTGCCCCTCAGGTTCCAGTAGCTGTGGTTGGTTAAATTGATGTGGGTTGGAGCGTCGGTGGTTGCGGAAAATGCAATTTTCAATTCGTTTTGGTCGTTCCAGCTGTAATCAACGGTGGCGTTGACGGTGCCGGGAAAGCCTTCTTGGCCATCGGGGCTGGTCAAATGAAAGCGAACGCCGACGGAATCATCGTCTTGATAGCTTTCGCCCTGCCAAAATTGGTAGGTAAAGTTCTTGTTGCCACCATGCAGCATGTGTTTTCCATGATTCAGGGTGACTTGGTAATCTTTGCCGTCGATCGTAAACTTTCCATTTCCGATGCGGTTACAGAAACGGCCCACGGTGCTGCCAAAGTAGGGATGGCCGGACAAATAGGGCTCGAGCTCCGAAAATGCCCAGTTGACGTTTGCGACGTTGCCCCTGGAATCGGGGACATTCACGTCCAACAGTGTGGCTCCCCAATTCATCACCGAAACCGAATTGCCTTGCGAATTGGTCAACGTAAAACGCGTGACTTCATCACCCGAGGGCGTTGTTCCGAATCGGCTTGTTTCAATTTTCATGGTCGGCGGAGCTTTGGCTATCGTGAAGGAAGGAACAAGAATGGCCAGCAAAAAGGCACTGAATTTGATGTATGAATTTAACATGACGCCTCTTTTTTGAGTATGTGCCACAATCGAATTGGGCATCAACGGGGCAAAGTCCAGCAATCCTTGACATTATGACTACCACATTTCAAACACAACCGCTCACGATTGGAAACGTCTCGATTGGATTTCCCGTCGTTCAGGCGGCGTTATCGGGCTACAGCGACTTGCCGATGCGGGTGATCGCACGCCGGCATGGGGCGAGCTATACCGTATGTGAGGTGATGCTGGATCAATTTTTGGTCGCGCTGAGCAAACGGCAAAAAACAAAACACTTCCTCGAAATCGATCCCGACGAACCGCCGGTGGGTGGCCAATTGATGGGGGCCGAGCCGGAACAGTTCTCGGCCGGTGCGATGAAGTTGGTCGAAGCTGGGTTTGACATCATCGACGTCAACTTCGGCTGCCCCGTCAAGAAAGTGCTGGGCCGTTGCCGTGGCGGATTCCATTTGTCGCAGCCATCAGTCGCGATCGAAATCCTTCGGCGGACTCGCGATATCGTTCCCGATCATATTCCCGTCACTGTCAAAATGCGACGTGGGATGGACGATACCGCCGAATCACGAGACTCGTTTTTCGAGATTCTCGATGGCGCGATGGACGCCGGGCTCGCAGCGGCTACGGTCCACGGACGCACCGTCAAACAGCGGTACAACGGTCCGAGTCGCTGGGAATTTTTGACCGACGTGAAACAGTACGTTGGCGACCGACTGAAAATCCTCGGCAGCGGCGATTTGTTCTCCGCCGCCGATTGTATGCGAATGCTGCAGCAGACCGGAATCGATGGAGTCACGGTGGCGCGTGGTGCGATCGGCAATCCGTGGATCTTTTCTCAGGCCCAGGCTCTCGCCAATGGTGATGCATTGCCACCGCCGCCGACATTGCACGAACAAGCACGCGTGATTCAAGAACATGTTGAACTTTGCGAGCGAACGTATACGCCCGAGCGAGCGTTAATTTTGATGCGAAAGCATTGTATCAAATACTCGCAAAGTCACCCGAACCACGAAGCGGTGCGGCAAGATTTAGCCCGAGTGCGAGAGCGAGCTGAGTTCGACGCCGCGCTCGAGCGTCATTACGGCAGCGATGGCCCCGGCCGCTACGTTCCCGATGACTATCATCGCAAAGAAGCCGAGTAGGCTTGATCCATCCCTGACGTAGCGAAAGTCGCAAAGACTTTCGGGCATGTAGCGGAAGTCGTCAAGACTTTCGTGCGTCTCAGTAGCGGAAGTCGTCAAGACTTTCGAAGGGGGGCTGGACGTCGAAACTCTTGGCGAGTTTCGCAACGCTGATTCTTGCGACGCTAATTCCGGCTACTCGTCTTGCTCTTCCTCGCCGCCTTCTTCTTCGTTCTTGTATTGGTCGAGGCGGCGATACAAGGTGCGAGCCCCAATCTTCAATATTTTGGCGGCTTCTTCGCGATTCCCACCGGTCAATTTCAGCGTCTCTTCGATCGCCCACCGCTCGACCGTGCTAAGTGGTTGACCGATCAAGTTCGATTCACCGCCACCTACCAGTGCGACAGGCTCGGCGCTCTCGGGGGCCTCGTCGGCCAATTCCGGTGGCAAGTCGTCGATGTCCAAGGAACCATCGGTATCGAGCACCACCATCGTTTCGACAAAGTTGCGAAGCTGGCGAATGTTGCCGGGCCAATCGTAGGCAAAGAACCGTTTGGTCACCGCGGGAGTGAAGTGGGCAGTCGGTTTTTCATGACGCCGCAAAAACATCTTGCGAAAATGATCCATCAAGGGGATCACATCGTCGCGGCGTTCACGCAGCGCGGGCAATTCCACCGTGACGACTTTTAAGCGAAAGTACAAATCGTTGCGGAACACGCCCGTTTCAATCATGTCTTCCAGTGGTCGGTTCGTCGCGGAGATCAAGCGGACGTTGACCTTGATCGATTTGTTGTCACCCACGCGAGTGATCTGGCTTTCCTCGAGCACTCGCAGCAGTTTGATTTGCGTGCTCATCGGCATGTCGCCAACTTCGTCTAAAAACAGCGTCCCGCCGTTGGCGTATTGAAACGCTCCGACGCGATCGGCAACGGCGTCGGTGAACGAGCCTTTGACATGACCAAACAGTTCACTTTCGACCAGATTCTCGGACACCGCGCGAGTATTCAGCGCCACGATGCGTTTGTTGCGGCGGGGACTGTTTTGATGAATCGCTTGGGCAATCATCTCTTTGCCCGTTCCGCTTTCGCCCGTGATCAACACGGTTGCGTCGGTGACGGCGATCCGCCGCAATCGATCGATGACGCCTTTCATCTTGTCGCTGGTGTAGACGATCCCTTCAAAGCCGAATCGTTCATCGAGCCGCTGCATCAGCTCGGTGTTTTGTCGACGCAGTGAGACTGCGTCGGCGGCTTTTTCTACAATTGCACGTAGCCGCGCCGGCGTGATCGGCTTTTCCAGGAAGTTGAACGCCCCTTTTTGCATCGCTTCGACCGCGATCGGAACGGTCGCATGACCGGTCACCATCACGATTTCGCAATCAGGCAACTGTTTGCGTGCGAGTTTCAAAATCTCCATGCCGTCGACGTCGTTCATCACCATGTCGGTGATGATGATGTCGTACGTCTCGCGTTCAACAAGCTTCGCTGCCTCGGGACCGCTGGTTGCGACTTCGCACTTATAGCCGACCTTTTCCAGGCTTTCGGTCATTGCCCGCGCATGGGCGGCTTCGTTGTCGACAACGAGCAATCGAAGCTCGCCCGGATCGTACAAACGGGCCGAATCATTCGATGCGTTAGGATTGGCTGACTCGTCACTCATGGATCACTCATTGTGGAACCGGTCTCGCAGATTGGCGAACCAATTTGCGGAGACCGCATCGCGTGGCTAAAACAGGCCTCGATTTGATTACAGCGACCGGGCGTAACGGGTTTGCAGCGATTCGACTTCCATCGAACCTTCCCGCATCGCTGTCATCGCTCGAATCGCGGCATCGGCCGCAGCCACGGTGGTAATGCATGGCACGCCGGATTGGACCGCCGCAGCCCGAATTTTGCCTTCGTCGGTGCGTGCTCCCTTGCCGCTCGGAGTGTTAATGATCAACTGAACGTCGCCATTTTTCAAGTGATCGATCAAGTTCGGGTGCCCTTCGGCGATCTTCTTGACGCGAGTCACGCTGACTCCCTCGGCCTCTAGCTTGGCAGCGGTGCCGCTGGTGGCTAGCAACTCGAATCCAAGCTCGGACAAGCTCTTACCAAGGGTCACGACCGAATCTTTGTGCCGCGGCGCGAGGCTCAGGAAAATTTTGCCCGACTCGGGTAACACCGAGCCTGCTGCGATTTGGCTCTTCGCAAACGCGAGCGAAAACTTTTCGCTGATCCCCATCACTTCGCCGGTGCTTCGCATTTCGGGACCGAGCACGATATCGACACCGCTAAATTTGCGGAATGGGAACACGCTTTCTTTGATCGACACGTGACGCGGAATCGGCTCCTCAGTCACCCCTTGCTCTTTCAGCGAGATGCCAGCCATCACCTTGGTCGCAATATTGGCTACCGGAACGCCCGTCGCCTTGGCCACAAACGGCACGGTTCGGCTCGCACGTGGGTTGACTTCGAGAATGTAAAGCGTCGGCTTGTTGTCTTCCATCTTGATCGCATATTGAATGTTCATCAAACCGATGACTTTCAATCGCATCGCCAATCGCTTGGTGGTTTCGCGAATTTCCGCCAGGATCGGCTGGGTCAAGCTGAATGGAGGAATCGCACAAGCCGAGTCACCCGAGTGTACACCGGCTTCTTCGATGTGTTCCATGATCCCCATGATCACGCAATCGGTGCCATCGGCGACGGCGTCGACATCCACTTCGGTGGCATCTTCGAGGAAACGGTCGATCAAGACCGGTTGCCCATCGGCCACGATAAACGCTTCGGCAACGTACCGTTCGAACTGCGATTGGTCGTAGCAAATTTCCATCGCACGTCCGCCGAGTACAAAGCTAGGACGTACTAGTGCGGGGAAGCCAATCTTCTTCGCTTCACGACGCGCTTCGTCCATGTTGCGAGCGATGCCGCTCGGAGGCTGACGAAGCCCAAGTTCTTCGATCAGTTTTTGGAACAACTCGCGGTCTTCGGCCGCTTCGATCGTTTCGACGCTTGTCCCGATAATCGGTACGCCGGCTTCTTTCAGTCCGCGAGCGAGATTCAATGGCGTTTGCCCACCGAACTGAGCGATCACGCCGTCCGGTTTGATCTCGTCACAGATGTTCAACACGTCTTCAATCGTCAACGGTTCAAAGAACAGCAGGTCCGAGGTGTCGTAATCGGTACTGACGGTTTCCGGATTGCTGTTGACCATCACACTTTCGATACCAATTTCACGCAACGCAAAACTGGCGTGACAGCAACAGTAATCGAACTCGATCCCTTGCCCGATTCGGTTTGGGCCACCGCCCAAAATGATGACGCGTTTCTTGTCTCCCGAACGTGGCGGAAGCTCGTCCTCGTGCTCGTAAGCACTGTAGTAATAGGGGGTGTAGGCCTCGAACTCAGCCGCACACGTATCCACGCTCTTGAAGACCGGTTTGACGCCGTGGCTCAAACGCTTGGCACGAACTTTTAGTTCCGTGGTGGACGTCATTTTGGCGATTTGCCGATCCGAGAATCCGAACCGCTTGGCCTGCCAAAAATCATCGCGAGTCATCGAGTCGATCGATCCGATTGCACGTATCCGGTCCTCTTCCTCAACGATTTGGAACATGTGATCCAGGAACCAAGGATCGATGTGAGTGAGCGAGTAGATCTCTTCCATCGACATGCCCGCTTTGATCGCGTACCGCATGTAGAAAATTCGCTCGGCACCCGGCGTGCTTAATTTGGCAACGATCTCGTCTTTGTCGGACTGGTTCTCGGTGCCCCAAGTGTCTTTGTTGTCGCATCCCAAACCGAAGGCGCCGACTTCCAAGCCACGCATCGCTTTTTGCAGCGATTCCTTGAAAGTACGTCCGATCGCCATCGTCTCACCGACACTCTTCATCTGAGTCGTCAAGGTTGCGTCGGCTTCGGGGAATTTCTCGAAGGCAAAGCGTGGCATCTTGGTGACGACATAGTCGATCGTCGGTTCGAAACAGGCTTTGGTCTTCTTGGTAATGTCATTGGGAAGTTCCCACAACAAATAACCAACCGCCAATTTGGCGGCGATCTTTGCGATGGGATATCCGGTGGCCTTACTGGCCAAGGCACTCGATCGGCTGACGCGAGGATTCATCTCGATGACGATCATACGTCCCGTCTTCGGCTCGATCGCAAATTGGATATTACTGCCGCCCGTTTCGACGCCGATTTCGCGAATAACCGCCAACGAAGCGTCTCGCATCCGTTGGTATTCTTTGTCGGTCAATGTTTGGGCTGGGGCAACGGTGATCGAGTCGCCGGTGTGAACGCCCATCGCATCAAAGTTTTCGATGCTACAAATGATGATGCAGTTGTCGTCGCGGTCGCGGACGACTTCCATCTCGTATTCTTTCCAACCGATAATCGATTCTTCGATCAACACTTCGGTGACAGGCGATTGGTCGAGCCCGTTTTGGACAAGCGAATCAAACTCGTCGCGGTTGTACGCGATCGCGGATCCCGAGCCGCCCATCGTAAAGCTAGGCCGCACGACCGCGGGCAAACCGACCTCGGCGAGCGCCTCGCGAGCTTCTTGCAAGGTATGAACGGTGCGTCCGGTACAGACGTCCAAACCGATCTTTTCCATCGCCTCTTTGAACTGGTCTCGCTCTTCTGCTTTGGCGATCACCTTGGCGTTGGCGCCAATCATCTCGACGCCGTATTTTTCCAAGACGCCGTTGGCTTCGAGGTCCATCGCGACGTTCAACCCGGTTTGTCCGCCGAGGGTTGGCAGCAGGACGTCGGGGCGTTCTTTGGCGATGATTTTTTCAACCATCTGCCACGTCAACGGTTCGATGTAGGTCGAGTCCGCCGTCGCGGGATCGGTCATGATCGTCGCAGGGTTACTGTTGACCAGGACGACCTCGTAACCTTCTTCGCGTAAAGCCTTACACGCTTGTGTACCGGAATAATCAAATTCACAAGCCTGCCCAATTACGATCGGACCACTACCAATAAGCAGGATTTTCTTGATATCGTCTCGACGAGGCACGGAGTTTTCCCGAATTGTTGGGGGATGGAGGTTGGTTCGAAATCCGACACGCGGGGCAGCGGGCGATCCGGCGGCGGCGAATCCAGAGGGAAATATCGCTGCGTCCAGACGCTGCTAAACCAAGCGCATGCAAATTGCCGCAAAGAATAGCAAAGAATCGTGAGTTGCCGTAGTGGTCGCTCCCCTCAGAAACGCCTTGCGTGCTTCATCGGGGCTTTGATCCCGCATTTAGGGAGGGCGGAAACGGTGCCGCAGGCTGCCCCAACCTGGCTACGGACGGCTCCAAAACGCCCGGAAATCGTGTACTCGATTGAGATGCGGGGAGTTCAAACGATCGGTCTGGTCGGTCAGTTCCGATTGCTGCCGCGTGGGGGGATAGGTACTCATTTGCTTAAACGGCAACGGCCCCGCACTTTGCCCACTTAGCGTGTTCAGATCGGCGTCTTTATCCCAGCCAACACAGTGCAGGACAAAGTCGCGTTTCCAGCCCGGCGGCGGGGCGTCGGCCGGAACGCTGAACTGCAACGCCATCTCGTCGCCGCTGCCCATCACCACCATCGCGTCATCCCAGTCCGCTAGCAATCCGGCACAATCGCCGTACTGCGTAAAATGACCCGTCAAGGGTGGCCATTTGGGCGACACGCTACTTTGATCGTAGTCGTACGTTTCCGGAGCCTGCGGCGATTCCTTGATCCGTTTCGAGAATCCGCGGTAATTGAGTTTCGCGTCGATCAGCGTTAGCGAATGCGTCTGAAAGGCCGCCGGCTCGGACTGGACCGCCACCTCTGCCGCGTCCCAGTAGATCTGGGCCGAAGTGCGAACCCGCATCCGGGGATCCTCGCGGTTGATCGCGTCGGTCACATCCACCACGATCGTCTTTGTTTTGCCGCCGGGGAAGCCAACAAACGGAATCGCTTTCCGCCATCCACTCGTCTCTTCCGAGTCCGGAACCCACAGCGAAGGAAACTCGATCGGTTGCAATTCGGGGTTCTGGTCGATTTGGATATTGAGCGATGTGTCAGTCGGCAAGATCCAGCCGGTCAAAACCAAGTAGATCGATTCGCTCGATCCCGAGTCTTTCGGTAAAAAGTCGGAGCCAAAATCAACGTCGATCCAGTGGGGCTCGCACAATCCTTGTCGCAATCGTCGATCAAACCCTTGCACATAGTCCTGGTCGATCTTGGTGAGTTTTTCGCTGACGTCGCGACCGTGGGTGTCCACCGCGTGTTTCAGTTTCGTCACATTTTGATCGTCGAACGCATAAATCGTCGGTGTCGCAATCTCGGCAGGCCCCACTTTCTCATTGGTCCAAATATCGATCGCTTCCGGATGATCGACCGCCACCAACGAGACATGGTCAAAGTAGGCAACTTCCCAGAGTTCTTCGCTGATCCGTAGTTCGTATTTGCCATCCCGCTCGCGGACATGATCGCCATCGACCTTCAGATATTCCCAGGGGCGATCTTTTGCAACGACGCCATCGGCGACTTGCAGCCCCAGCGGTGCGGCCCACAAACAATCGGTCACAAATGCATACTGTTGCCCGTCCCATGCGTACAGATAGGGGCACGACCCTTTGAGTGTCTGCTCTTCTTCGACCAAAGCGTCAATTTTGGGGTCACGGATCGTCTGCGTTAATCCATTCGGGAAAATCACTCGCAGCGAAGCCGAGCCTGCAAACGAGCCGAGACCAAAATGGGTGACGGGCGAGCGGATTACTTCCGCACGGTAATGCGGGCCAAATCGCAGTTCGACGACCGAACCGATTGCGTAGTGATTCACACGCCCACTGCTAGCGTTGTTATCGTCGATCCCGCGAAAGCGGACGTCCAGATAATGTCCGGCGGATGCGGTTTGATTAAGCGAAACCAGAGCGTTCCCATCATGGACTCCCACGACGTCCAGCAATCCGTCGGCGTTGAAATCGGCAATGCAAAGCGAGGTTTTGCCCAGCGACGTTCCGATTTCTTGCAGGGGCGAATCGGAGGCCGTTCCTAGTCGATACGCGGATGCGGATGATTCGCTCGACCGCAACACGTCGGCCAGAATGTCGTTGTTAAAGTCGCCAACCAGCATCGCATCGCCTGTTTGCTTGGTCGTCTGTACATGGTCCACGGTCCAAATGCCTGCAGCGGCGGTTTGGGAATACGTGATCGTAGTCGCGTCGGCAGCGCCCACGACGACATCCCACGAAACATTGCCATCCACGTCGTCGATCGCGATTGAGTGAGCCGCGGTGATCTTTGGGATCTCCGCTAGTTCACGGTAACGAAACTGCAGATGCAGCAAGTTTTCGACCAAGCCGACT
Organism: Novipirellula rosea; assembly: GCF_039541335.1. Taxonomy (NCBI): domain Bacteria; kingdom Pseudomonadati; phylum Planctomycetota; class Planctomycetia; order Pirellulales; family Pirellulaceae; genus Novipirellula; species Novipirellula rosea. The sequence continues at coordinate 152,223 of NZ_BAABGA010000120.1, forward strand.
TGGCCAGCGTCGTCGAGAGTCACCACGTCCAAATCAAGATCGCGGTCAATATCCACCATTTCCATGGCAATGATATTGGTCGTTTTCGATAGCGAGGTTGCCGTGTCGGTAGCGGCCGCTTCGAAGAAAGTCCGATTGCCTCGATTGACGAACACACGCAGCCCCTGGTTCTTAGTCGCCAGCATCAGATCCAAATCGCCGTCGCCTTCCAAATCGCCTGCGATTGCGGCCGTGACTTCGCTGATCTCTTCGAGACCCGTTGCTTTGTCAACGATTTTCAAACGATCGTCTTCCGCGGCGTCCGCTCGTCCATCGATGGCAACCAACTTGACACCATCGCTACCAAAGGCGACCAGTGTCACCACTGTGTTGTGCCGAGCTCCCGAAACGACTTGGTTTCCCGCTTCGCTGGAACCGCTTGTCTGGCTCACTTGAATCCGACTCGGATCGCTGCTGTCGACCATGAACAAATCAGCTGCCAGCAATCCGGCGACAGGCATCCCCAACTCGAGCGACGCAAACGGACTCCATTTTCCTGCATCGTTTTTGATCAGCGTCAACGTTCCCATGGACGATGCGGCGGCAATATCGGGAGCAAGATCCAAATCGAAATCGACCGGCATCACCGCCGTGATCTCGGCTGAATCGAGAATCACGTTGCTGTTGAATTGCAGCGGCGCCGGGTCAAGTTTTGCTGGCGACTGGGCGGCGATTTCAGCGGCGACACGTCGCAGCGAATCAAAACTCAATCGATCCAGCGGATGCGGTGCGGCACGACGTCGATCGGTTTTCACCAGCTCGGTACTGTTGAGCACGTTGAACCACAGCAGCATCTGGTTCTCTGCAGTGTTCCAGTCGGATGTCTTAATCGCATCAAGGATCTGGGCCACCAACTCGTCGGGGGTTAAACCAATCGGTTCGGTTTGGCGTCGCAGCGAAGGTTCAATCGAGCGTGCCAGACGAAGCGTTCGCGATACCGCGTCGGCCGCATCGGCAGATTGGATCGCAAGGTTTAACTTGGCTGCCCGCAAGGCAATGAAGAGGTTGTCTTCGTTTTGATTGGACAGAATCGCAAGTGCCCTGGCAGCCTTTTTGCCTACATCGTTGGGCAAACCATCGATCGGGTCCTCCAATTCGTCCAAGACCTGAGTGAGCGGCCCGCCCAAAATGATCGACTCGGGACGTTTCCCCAAATCGCCCTCGATCGCGGCAACAAGCCGGTCAAAGATTTCCTTTCGCAATGTGCGAGTCATCGTCGCAGGCAACAGCGAAGCTTCGTGTAAATCGACGCGGCTTTCCAGCCACACCGCGATCACCGGGTTGTCGCCAACGGCTGCGAAATCCTGGATCGATTTCCGTGCCACATCGATCGCTTGCGGCAATTCGCTGCGAGCGGCCTGTTTTTCTGACGCATCCAATAGCGAGTTGTTGGCCTTTTCCGTCAACACATCCACTCGCAACACACGATTTAACGCCCGATTCAGTGCGATGGATGCATCTTCAGGTGACTCCTCGTACAACGCAGTCCAATCTTCGTCTGCAGCCACCGATTCAAAGTTTTCGGTGGCTGCCAGCGCGTCTCGCGTCTTTTGCAGTCGAGCGTTCGCTTGGCTTGATGCTGCTATCGCTGCAGCTTCACCTCCGGATCGCCTAACAAAATAGACCACTGCAATGACCAAAGCCAAAGCGACGACCAAGCCCAGTACGAGTTTTAAATTTTTCATCGCCGTTTCGCCTTACATCCGTGGCTTGACTTGCTTGCTTTCGAGATCGAACTCGTAGACTTGTAACTGTTTCGGATCGGCAACATAAAGCGATTTTTCACCCAGCGAAATTCCGACGGGACCGACAAGCGGATCGCCAACGTGCCATGTCTCGGTCTTGCCATCCGCTGTGAATTTCCACACGGTCTTGCCGTAGCCGTCGGTCACGAAGCCATGGTCCCCTGCCCAAACGAGGCCATTGGGATATTGGAACGGACGCCCCGTAACGATGGCTTCGCTTTTCTTTTCGTCGACATCAATTCGATGAATCGCTTCGGCATCGGGAGTGACGGCCCAAAGTTTTCCATCGGCATCAAACGCTAGCCCACGTGCGTTAACGCGAACTACCAACTCGGGGTCGCCGCCTTGGATCGGGAACCGTAACACCGACCGTTTTTCGGCATCACCGACGTAGACCGTCTTTTGGTCGGGCGAGACCGCAAGGGCCATCGCGATCCCCACGCGGGCGTTGCACAGCGGCTTGGGTTCCGCATCTTTTTCCGCAATGCGATAGACCTCGCGCGTCGCCGAATCGCCTACCAGGATGCCGGATTCGGGATGCATCGCGATGCAACGTGGACGGTTCATCGGTTGACGCAGCAGATTGGATCCTCGCACGAACAAGCTGCGTTCGCCGTCGCTAATCTTCCAAACCCCCGGCAAATCAAGATCCACCACGTACAGATCGCTCGCGTCCGCCACCACATTCAGTGGGTATTTGGGCTCGGCCGTTTCTGCTTTTGCCGCAGTTTCCTTGGCTTCCTCGATTTCTTGAGCGACCACCAGGTTGGGCAAACAAGAGAGGAGTGCAAAGAGCGTGGAAAAAAGGTGAGGACGAGAAAGGAGTGCGCAGCTCATGAATCAGAATCTCTGTAAAAACGAACGGTATTCATCCACCGATGGAAGAGCGTTAGTATAGCGGGTCCGCTTCGCAAAGCAGTACTACTTCGCCGCGGTCCGGTGGTACATATTGGCAATCGGCGGCGTAAACAGTCCCACACGGTTCAGCGGCGAGATCGTTCGCCGGATTTGAGCAACAAATGCGTCCACATCGCCATCGCTTTCGAAGGCATCCCGCTCGACGAGTGAGCGAAGTTCGCCAGTCAGCTCGTTGACGCAGTTCGTAACCAGCCGCTGGTCCGCCGCCAAAAATCCCATTATGTTTCCGTCGCTCGCGTCCCCCTGGTTATCGTGAAACGCATGCTCAAAAGTGGTTGCCACGGCAAAGTAGATCATGCTCCAGGCGGTGAACAAGCGGAAATCACGCAGTCCGACGTAGCACCCCCAAACCAGTTTGTCGATCAACCGTAACTCGCTTCGCACGGCGTCGCTATAGGCATGCAGTGACTCGGGGCGTGTCGCCCCCGACTCAGCCAGCAAGATTTGTGAAAGCCGCTGGACGCCACTGATCGAATGGGCGATTCCGGTGCTGTGCAGCGGATCAATAAATCCGGCCGTAAACGGTAACGCCGCCCAATCGCTTCCCGCCGCGACCGATGCCAATCGTTGCAACCGATCCGTTTGAAACACGCGTCCGGGGAACGAGGCCAGTCGGGCATCGCCCAGCAATTCACGAAGTACCGGTCGCTCAGCAATCACTGCGTTTAAATCGCGTTGCTTGGCACGCGTGTGCGAGTGCGTGTTCTGCGACTCGTCAAACACGAACCCGACACTGGTTCGGCCGTTTTCAAAACCCAGGTTCCACATCCATCCATCGGCAAACAAATGGTGCACCGCAGAATCCTCGGCGACAAACGGATAGTCGTTCCGCTTTGCACCACGGGAATCAAGCCAATCGCTGAGTGATCGCACATCGTCGAAGTGCGAAAACGTCGCCGACGAATGAGTTAGCAATGATTCTGTTTCGTTTGGCACGCCCAATTCGCGTAGCAGCAGACGATTGCCACCCGTCGCGTCGACAATAAAGGACGTGGTTAGCGTTTCGCTGCCGCGATCCTTTGTCAGGCATAACCGCCAATCTTGGTCCGCCAGATGATCGATCGATTTGACCGAGGTATTCACCCAAGCCGATACGCCGCACTTCCGAGCGACGTCAAAGAAGTACGCATCCACGTCGGCTCGATACCACTGGGTATCCGCCACTTCACGTGACTCGCTCGCGGACACCAATAGTTCGTCACGATGATCGTCACCAGCCACGAAGCCATCGTCGCCTCCGTGCCAGAAATAGCTGAAGCCTCGTTTGCAACCACAAACTAGTTCCGGCATCGAATCACGCCACGAGCCAAAGCGGGTGAGCGGACGCAGTTCGTCGAGCTGATACCGCTGCACTAGGTGCTCGAGCAGAAAATCAGCGGCGGGCGTCGACGATTCGCCGATGGCAAAGCGAGGGTGTTCGCTACGATCGACGATCGCGACGCGCATGCCTTGTTTAGCAAGGATCATCGCCAGCAAACTGCCCGCGAACCCAGCGCCGAGCACGACGACGTCATAGTGGTTTGGATTTCGAGTCGGTGGCACCGCGTTACTCCGAACATGCATCGCAAGAAATGGATGGCGCTGACCGCTGGGTCAAATTCATATCGGCAAGCCGGGCGATACGCGAGTCACGGCACGCTTCGCAGGGAAAAAGTGTCCCGGCATCCCATAGATCCACAAACACTCGCCCTTTTTGCATGGCGATGCCCACCTCGGCGACACGCTCCATCGACGCACCGCTTGGTGGCGAAAAATCACCACGCTCGGCGAGTTGTTCCATTATCCCGTTGCCCGAGCGAGTGGGGATCACGACACAGCAATCGACACCTCGGTCAAAGGCGTAGTCGAGCGAGCGAAGCGACCAATCCATCGCCTCAGATTCGTCTAGAAACGGCGGTTTTTGCAGCAAAAATACACGTGTGCGAATCCCCTCGCGATGGAGCCGAGTCGCTGCATCGTCAAAGTCGTCGAGCGTCATCGACTTGTTCAAGCTCGCTAAGACCTCGGGGTGACACGTCTCCAATCCAATGGCAATCTCTAATTGTGCCGGTGCCACGAGATCACGGAAACGCAGTACGTCGTCGCTACAGAACCGTGGGTGATTTTCGACAATGACCGTATCGAACCCGCGAACAAGTTCTGCGATCTCAGCATGGTCCTCGCGAGGAATCGCTCTCCGGTCAAAGAAATTGCCACTGTTGTAAAGTTTGATTTCGCGTGCCGCAGAAAGCGTCTGTAACGCCGTGCGGATTTGGTAGGGAATGTCGCCGACCTCAACGCTTTTGGTGAGCGTGTTTTTCCAGAGGTCGCACATTAGACAGCGAAATGGGCACTCGCGATTCGTCAAAAAGATCGTTGCCACGTCAACAACTTGGCGATTGACATTGCATTCCGGTTCGACCAACGCCGCATAGGCGCGGCGAGCGTCCACCTCGTTGCGAACGGTTCTCGCCGCAATAATCTGATCGGCGGTAAACCGGGGAATGGGTTCACGCATGAAGCTGCGTGAATTCGCGACGATACTCCGCTTCCGATCCGGGAAACAAATCGGCGTACCGATCTTTTGACGAGACGCCGTGCTGGAATCGCCGCTTCGGAAAGACTGGCATTTCCAATCCCGTCACCGCCTTGATGCCACGGCTTACGATCTCACCTTTGAGTGAATACAGTTTTTCGTGATCCCAATCGGTTAGCTCGATAAACGGAATCCCTTCGGCGACATCGATCACACTGGGCAACGCGTAGGGGCTGAATCCGCGAAAGCCAAGTTTTCTCGCCGGAGCCCAGGATCGAACATGACCACGGCTTTGGCCACCCGAGTAGGTTTGCGAGTGTTTGACCGCATCGACGCCCCAACCTTCTTGGTAAAGCATCAAGTTGTTCAACACGCTGACGATCGTCAGTTCGGGATTCTCTTCGATCGGATAGTCTTTCAGGTTTTCGTCGCCGCCATCGCCATCGACAAGGTATCGCCAATCGGGATAGCGAGCTCGGATACCTTCACAGAGCGCCAGTCCCACGGTGGCCGCTTGGACATCAAGCGGCTTGTAGTCTTCGATCGTTGCGATCGCACTTCGGTAATTGATGGCCGAGACCGGCACGTCGATCGTTTCTAAGAACAATTGTAAATCAAGTTGTTTCAAAAACTCGACTGCCTGCTTTGCATCGTCTCCTTCGCCATCGACCGATAGCGTGAATGCTTTCAACCGGCTCGGCGATTGTCCGCGGCGAAGCAGCAAATCGTACAGCACCAAAAACACCGAACCGCTATCGATGCCACCTGAGAACATCACGCCAATCGGTTCCTCGGGGCCGATGTGATCGAGCCACTGATCACACGACTTGGCCAATTGGCCGATGTAGGCCTTGCCGATTGCGTCCAAATCGGCTGGCAATCGATTTCGCTCGGGGGTCAGGAAACGGTGGTGAGCGGGGCTAGGGTCAGGGCATCCGATCAATCGCAACTCGAGCACATGGTGTGCGGGGACCATGCGGGTGTACGAGGGGTGGAATTGATCCGCCAATCCTTCGCTTTCCAAGAAAGTTTGGATCTCATCAATCCGCTCCGCTACAATCAAGCACGGCCCTTCGGTGCGTTTGGCAAGAAAGAAACGCATCGGCCGCGCTAGTGTTCGAGCCATCCGAATCATCTGGCCGTCTTTATGAAGCAACGCAAATTGCCCCTCGATTTGACGCACCCGGTCGGGGTTCCCGCTGGCAACGGCCTCGATTGCCTCGGCCGTGGTCATGTTTAGAATTTGATTTGCCTCGGGATCGAGTAGATTAACAAGACGCTCGACATATTGGTGGTTCATTAGATTGTCCGACAAAAAGCGGGGAACGGACTTTTCGACCCGGACGCGTGTTGGGCAGATCCGGGGTGGCCAGATCTCCGGGGTGGCCAGATCAATGCACGCTGGGTCGCAGAAGAAGGGGGTTACAGACGGTTTCGATGATATCAGTAACCCCACCTCGTGCAATCCCGGCGTCATTCCAAACGCCCTCTTGAGAATTAAATGAACTTAAAATTAGCTCATCTCACCGATGTTCGAGTTCGCATCCTCCGAGTGGCGTTAGGATTGCTACTGGCCGCGATGTTGTTTCGCGGGTTCGGAGTGAGTTTCCCGTCGATTGCCATGGCGATTCTTCTGGCAGCAGGTTTCGTTATCGCGGTGAGGCTGGGGATCCAGGCGAGCGTCGGCGTTTTGAATCGGACTTGTCGCTATTGCCGTGAATCGCTCGAGGCGTCTACGGTCGCCACCAACAATCAGCAACCGATCGATCCCGAATCTGAACGGTTGCGAGCGGAGCTCGAAGCGATTCGCTCGGAGGAGTCCGTCATCGCGAAACAGAGGGCATCACACCAATGTTCCGCCGAAGACCTCATTCGCGCCGAGTCGCGACGCCTGCTAGCCGAAATCGAATTGTTGCGGCACGAAGCGATGCCGAAGACGTGGGCGGAAACCTGCACCTCAATGCAACGCGACAAGACGTTGCGAGTTCGATCCCGATGAATTCGCAGCTGAATTTGTTACGTAAAAAACTCTGTTGATCGCTTGTTGCAAGCGGTTGTTTCATCGAAATGGGGACATGTCGCAGTTTCGTTTTGATAACGATAAGCCTGATCTTTCTGACTACAGACGTTAAAGGTTGATTTTTAGGGGCGCGTCAATCTGCCGTTTAGTGTTAGATTCGTTAAATTCGGCACAAATTAGCTTGGTTGGAGCGGTTTTAGCGGATTGCAGGGCGCAGATCGTCGATTGAACCTGAGCAGACATATGCTTGTTGGTTCGGTTGTTATAAGGACGTTGTCTTGAATCTAATCCATACACCATCGTTGCTGTTGGTGATCGTGTTGTCCGTGCCTTTCTTTCAAGGGTGTGCCACGATTGCGAGCAACCGCGAGTACCCCGTGGCGTTTGAGAACAGTGGCGGCAAGACGTACTTCGCGATTCATGATCATAAGAATCAACTTGTGCATCAGGGGGTTACGCCAGAGCAAGTCACTCTGTCTGCGAAGTCTGCCCCGTTTCGACGTGCGAAATACAATGTCACATTCGCAGGAGCCGGTGAGTTCTCGCAGCATCGCGAGTTGCAGGCGGGCATCGATCCATGGACTGCTGGAAATATTCTGATTGGCGGTGGCGCGGGGGCTATCGTCGATGGTGCTACCGGTGCGATGTTTACGCTTCCAAAGACAGTGACCGGCGAGGTCCCCGCCCAGTATGCGATTGCGGATCCTGCTCAGGGGTCTAGGATTGCATCGCTTCAATCTAATCCCGCGAAACAGGGCAGCCCATCGCCGTCAGGCGTGCGTCGCGTTGAGTACCAAGCGGCGCCCTGAGTCAGGTCGATCGATTTGAGTGTTTTGTTCCAACGCAACGGTCTGCCGACCGCCCCGAGCCTGCACCAACCGCCGCGTCAGCTAAACCGTTGCTATCGTTGCACGCGTTAGTTTGAGACGATTAGGAAGCGGTTGCCTGGGTCGGATTACCCGATGAAGCGTCACCTTCGGTGTGGACGAAGATGACCGATGGGAGGTCGGATCTCGTTTTCGGATCGACCATGGGGACAAATCAGATACAGGCGGGGCGACCATGCGACGTTGGCAGTTACTGGGGCTTGGGGTTTTTGCGTGTCTGTGGTCCAGCCCAAATGGGGTGGCTCAGGATGCGTTAAATCGCCCGGTGGTCTCGTCACAGCCACTGGTGGACAGCGGCATGATTCCCTCCGATCCGGTGCCGCAAGAATTTGTAACCGTTGAGCAGTTTAATCGGCTGCAGCAGCAATTGGACGATTTGGTCGCCAGCGGCGGCGTGGTCGAGTATGAAATTGCCCCACCGCCGGTCCCGCAGACCGAGAAGAAGACGTACCCCGATTTCAAAGTCACGGGGTTTGTTCATCTTGATACCGCGTACTTTGACCAGTCGGACGAAAACATTGCGACGCTGGGGGATATCGAAGACGGCACGGGGTTCCGTCGTGCCCGAATCGCCGCGACAGGAAACTTGACCGAGCGGGCCTCCTATATCATGGAGTTCGACTTCGCGCAGGCACAGGCTCGCTTCGTCGACGTCTGGACCCAAATCAAAGACACGCCGCTGGGGAACGTGCGGATGGGTCGGTTTCGGCAACCGTTCGGAATGAGCGAGCTGACGTCCGTTCGAGAGCTGCCGTTTCTCGAGCGGCCGACGAGCTTTGCATTGTCGCCGTTTCGCCAAACCGGGATCATGCTGTTCGATACCGCAGCGAATGAGCAAATGACCTGGGCCGTCTCGGGGTTTCGAACATTGTCAGATAACTTTGGCAATGTGTACGGTGACAACGGCGGTTACGGAACAGCCGAACGAATCACCGGGTTGTTGGTTGATCGTGGCGACTGCGGGATTGCGCATGTCGGTTTTGACCACAGTTTCCTGAACCCCGGTCGCGATCAATTGCAATACGCCAGCCAAGATGAAGTCTTCGTTGGCCAGCAACCCAACCTCGGTCCCACCGGGTTAAGCGTGCAGCCGTTGGAGGGTGTGCCGCCGTTCGTCAACACGGGGGTCTTTCCCGTGGACACTGTGAACGTGTTTAATGTCGAAGGTGCATTGTCGTTTGGGCGTGGCTTGGTTCAGTCGGAATACCGCTGGTCCAACCTCGATTTGCCGACTGGCGAGAACGTTACGGTGGAAGGGGGTTACGTCATGGCGCGGTATATGTTGACGGGGGAGGTGATTCCTTATAATCGAGCCGCTGGAGTTTTCGGCCGCGTCAAGCCCGATCATCCGCTTGATGTTTGTCGGGGCGATTGGGGAGCTTGGGAAATCGCGGGCCGTGTCAGTACGCTGGACTTGAATCCGCTGTTCGGGCAGCCTGGCGTGACAGGCAAAGGTCGCGAATTGACCTCCTATACGGTCGCGTTGAATTGGTACTGGTGGGCCAATGGCAAGTGCCAGTTTGAGTACATCAACGGTCAGCTAAACGATCTGGTGCTTGGCGACAGCGACATCAATACGTTTGCCGGTCGCGTGCAGTTCGACTTTTGAGAGAACGCACCGTCCGCTTCGGGTGAGTCGCGAGCTCCGCAAAGCGATCTCGGTAAAGCGGTCTCAGGTTAGTAGGGAATAGAGCAGTCGAGCGGTTCCTTCCCCAAGCGTTTCTGCCGATTGCGGTTCGGGAAGCTGCGGTTGGGGGGGCTGTGCTGTCAATCGCCCGTGACAGCAGTCTGAGTGCGGTGAGCGCATAAAAAAAGCCCGAACTCTTTAAGAGTCGGGCTTTTCAGAAGCGACGCGGACGGGACTCGAACCCGCAACCTCCGGATCGACAGTCCGGGGCTCTAACCAATTGAGCTACCGCGCCTTTGTATGGCGTGTGGTGCCGAAGCACCGGTTTGACATCAGTGCCGAAGCACCGGTGTCGCGTTTGCGATGAAGCAAACAATATGATCAGCAAGTTCATTCTTTGCAACCCGTATTGGGAAGCATTTTTGTGATCGCTGTGAAGCGTCTTTGCTGATCACTTGGACGGGGATTATATCGATCCACCGAACCTCTGCAAGTCACCTTTGCCAAGAACTTTGGCTTGCCAATCTCGCTTGCGGACCGGCTGTGACGATTAAACCAATCATGCTGGAATTCATCGGACAATGCAAGCTGGGTTGGCCACTTTTTTTGCTGGCGACCGCGAAGAAAACCTAGGGTTGGGCAGCGATTTTATTTCTTGAGAATCCTGTTTTCTCAAATCGCTGATACCACTGCTTCTGACGTCCGCCACAGGGCTAGTCCAAATGATGACCGAACTACTGCTTGCATTCTCTTTTGGTGATTGGTTCCGGGATGCCTCCTACGAACTCAGCTATTACTTCAGCCACATGAACAAAACCCAGTGGGGGATCGTCTCCGCCTGTTCAGTGGCCTTTGGTTTTCTTTGTCTCAAGGGAACGGGCATTAATCGCTAGGTGCGGCCGAAATCGATTCATGTGCGTACCGCTGCCGCAAACTTACTCGGCTACGGCGGCCCGTGCGTCATCGAGCGATTTCTGCGTGCGGGACTTGTAGCCTTCGATCGTCGTTTTTTGGACAGCGATTTCATAATGTGGGATGGCCTTGTCGGGCATCTGGAATTCGATGTAGAGGTCGCCCATATGACGATGGAAGAAATGGGCAAGCGAATCGTTGCGTGATTCGGCGGGCAACTTTTCCGCCCGCTTCACCATCTCTAACGCCTCGTCTCGGTTGCCCGCCTTGAGCCATGCGTTGGCAGCTTCTTTCAGATTCCAACTCTTCGTTGCGGTGTCTAGCTCCGCACATTCTTGATACGTCTGTGCCGCCTTTGCGTATTCTTTGCCACGGAGATACTCTCGCGCCAAATTTCCTTTCTGAATTTCCATGCGGGTGGCGGCGGCAATCGCTTGCTGTGAACCTGGCTCGGGCGTTTCCGCCTGCGGACTGATTTCCTGTAACAGCTCCATTAATTCAATCGTTCGTTTGGGATCTCGCCGCAATCGCGAGTAGAGTTCCGAAAGGATGTAGACCGTCGGTTCATCCTTCGGTTCTGCGTCGAGCTTTTTTTCGTAGCGGGTAACGAGCGCATCCAGCTGGCCGCGGTTGTAGGCGAAGGACACAAAACTGGAACGCGTCAACGAGCGTTCGTAAGCTTTCTTTGAGTGCCGAATGATGAATTCGGCGGAATCACGAAACGGCTCAAATTCAGGGATGTCGCGATACACTCGCAACAAGGCCTGATGATATTTGACGCGGAGTTCGTCGTTTTTTGCCAGCGAGAGTGCGGCTTCGAGCGGTCCACGCGCTTCGGATTTTTTATTCGCGTTTAAAAATGCGGCTCCTACCAAGTACGCATCCTCCGCCGACTCGAACGAGGATGGGGCATCCTCAGCTCTCGATGACAGCGGAGAAGCGAAGAGGGTTGTCGCCAACAAGCCCAAGGCCACAAACGGGTTCGGCAAGGAGACATTCATTGGAGGTTTTCCAGAGTTTTAACTCAGAGGAGGTGATCATGGCATCAACCGACTATTCTAGACCCGTCTGAACGTCATTGCCACAAACCGGGGGAGTGACAGCGACGCGGAAGAGAATTCGAGATCAGCGACGCGATGATTTCCTCGGTTCCTGCACACTGGACGCGTGAATGTCAGTGGTCGGTGATCGTCGAAGGTTGATTGCGATACAGCAGCCAATACGACGCGGGAATCACCACCAACGTGAACAGCGTCGACGTCAGCATCCCAAAAATGATGGCCCAGGCGAGTCCCGAGAAGACGGGATCGAGCGTGATCACTCCGTTGGCAAGCAGCGTGGTGCCTGCGGTCAGCAGGATCGGACGGGTGCGAACGGCGACGCTGCGAATGATCGATTCGCGAAGATCATGCCCTTCGGCCTGTGCCAGGTGAATGAAATCGATCAAGACAACGGAGTTTCGCACCACGATTCCCGCTAACGCAATCATCCCGATCATCGCCGTCGCGGTGAAAAAGACAGGATTGGGATGTCCGCCGACTCCGACATCCGTGATCCAGTTCAAAATCCAAAACCCAGGCATGATGCCGATCATGGTCAGCGGGATCGCCGTCATGATTAATACCGGCAGCATCCGCGATCCGGTTTGGAACATCAGGATTATGAAGATCCCCAGCAGCGCGGCGCCAAACGCTAACCCCAGATCACGGAACACATCGAGGGTGATTTTCCACTCGCCTTCGCCCGCCCAATTGACGGTATAGCCAGCGGGAATCGACCACGGCACGTTGCCACCGAGCGAAATCCACGAGCGTTCGGCCAGCGGTTTAGGCGTCGCAGCAGCGAGTTGATTTTGATTTGTACGGACGATGTTTTCGACCGATTGGTTGACGACCGTACTGTCCCACTGGACATCCAGGATCGCGTCAGCCGGAGGACGGCCCGCGACCTCGGCGTAGACAAAGACGACGCGTTTAAGATTTTTGTGATAGATCGTCTTCTCTTCATCGACCATTTTGAATTGTCCGAGCGATCCAAGCTGAACGCTTTGCCCGGCGCTACCTTGAACGTAGATCTCTTCGAGATCGTCAATGGCGGATCGATTCTTGCGGGGCAGTTTCAGCTCGATCCACAGCGGTTCGACTTCACTCGGTACATGCATCACGGTGGCCTTGTAACCGCTCAATACTGCCGCGACGGTATCGGCAATCGCCTTGGTGGAAATTCCTGATAGCGCCGCCTTGGCTTTGTCGGTTTCAAACACGTAACGCAGCGAGTCGTCTTCGGCGCTGACATCCAGATCCACCACGCCGGGTTCCGCCGCCAATCGGGCTTTGACCGTCCGAGCGACTGCGATTTGGTCATCGTAGCTGCCTTCGGGTGGTCCATAGACCTCGGCTGTAATCGATGCCAATACCGGCGGCCCCGGCGGTACCTCGACCAATTTCAGATTCGCCCCCAGCGACGTTCCTAGTTCGGTCACTTCGTCGCGAATCCGCAGCAAGATTTCGTGTGACTGTTGGACGCGAAAGTCTTTGCCAATCAAATTGACGCGAATGTCCGCCACGTTCGCTCCTTGACGCAAGAAGTAGTGACGCACCATGCCATTAAAATCCATCGGCGATGCCACTCCGACAAAAACCTCGTAGTCACGCACTTCGGCAAGTCCGCCTAGGTAGCGGCCAATCCGCCGAGCGACAACGTCGGTGCGTTCAAGCGTCGTTCCCTCGGGCATGTCGATCACGATTTGAAATTCGTTTTTGTTGTCATACGGCAACATCTTGACGGGGACAAAACGAAACACCGGCAGCAGTAACGCTGCGACAAACAATGCGGCAATCGCGACAAGCACTCCCACGGCATAGATGGTTTTGCTCAGGATCGGAGTCAAAACGGCCCGGCTGGTTCGGTACAGCGGACGCTGGGAAAGATCAAATCCATCACTGCGGACATCCCCCTCTTCGAAATGTTTTAGCGATACCAGTGCCAACCACGGCGTGATTACAAATGCAACCAGCGTCGAGATCGTGACTGTCAGCGGAACGTTCAGTGCCATCGGTCCCATGTACGGTCCCATCATGCCGGTGATAAACGCCAATGGCAAAAAACTGGCGATGATCGCAAGCGTCGACAGGATCAACGCTGGCCGCACCTCTTGCACCGCACGCAGCACCGATTGGCGAGGCGGCAAAATCTTCATCGCAAAGTAACGGGCGATGTTTTCGACATCGGTGATCGGGTCGTCCACAAGCAATCCCAACGCCAAGATCAGTGCGAACATCGTGACGCGATTGATTGAATAGCCCACCATCAAATTGACAAACAATGTCAAACTATAGCAGACCGGAATCGCCAGCGCGATCACAATCGCAGGCCGCCATCCCATCACCAATCCGATCAAACCGACCACGGTCAAGACGGCGACCAACAAGCCTTCGATAAGTTCGTTGACCTTTTCGTTCGCGGTTTCGCCATAGTCGCGTGTGATGCGGGCATGCACCCCGCGAGGCAAATGGGATCGCGACAACGATTCAATTTTCTCGTGAACCGCCTCCGCCACACGCACCGCGTTGGTCCCTTTGCGTTTGGCTACCGAGATGTTGACGGCGGGATAAACCGCTTCGACATTACCACGTTCCTGGTCGGCAGGACCAAAGCCGATCCAGCTATAGCTTTCTGCTTCGGCAGGCCCGTCAATGACCGTGGCGACATTCTTCAGATAGACCGGTCGATCGCTGGCTACATTGACAACAAGGTTTTCAAGCTCGTCGAGCGATCGAAAGAAGGTGCCTGTTTCAACCGCAAAGAGTTTGTCCTGTTGTTCGAAACTGCCGTTGCGGATGGTGACGTTGCCGGCTTGTAACGCATTGGCGACTTGAAGTGGTGAAGTGCGATGCGCGGCGAGTCGCTGAGCGTCAATCCGGACATAAACCCGACGCGGTCGTCCGCCCACGACTTCGACCCGATTGGTGTTGGGAATCGCCTGCAGTTCGTGCTGGATTTCTTCGGCGATCCGTCTCAGTTCATGATCTCCGTAACGATCGCTGCGCTCGGACCACAGCGTGGCGATTACGATCGGGACATCGTCGACTTCGATTGGTTTGATCACCCAAGACTGGACCGTTGGTGGGATCAGATCGGTCGACGAATTGATCTTGTTATAAAGTTTGACGAGAGAATCTTCGCGATCTTCGCCCACGTAGAAACGCACCGTCACGATCGCTTGTCCCGTCTTGCTCATCGAATAGACATATTCGACTCCATCAATTTGGTAGAGCAGTTTTTCGATTCGGTCGGTGACTTGCCGTTCCACTTCTTCGGCCGACAATCCCGGTGCTGAAACAAAGACGTCCGCCATCGGAACGACGATTTGAGGCTCTTCTTCGCGGGGCGTTAGCCAAAGCGAGGCCGCACCGAGCAGCAGCGAGATGACGATCAACATGATCGCGACATCGCCGCGAAGAAAGACTTCGACGATTCGAGTTAAGAAAGGCGTTTTCGCGTCATCGTTCATTCGTCACGATTCCTAGAAGCAGATTTCACTCGATGTTCGTTTCGGCCGGGGTGGGAAGTGCAGACTCTCGGTGTAGAATCACGCGTTCACCGGCTTTCAATCCGCTCAGCACTTCGTGACGTCCGGGCATTCCCATCTGACCGCTTTTGATCAAGCGGCGTTCGACGACACCATCGGGAAGCACGACGTCGACGAAGTCCAGTTGGCCCATCTGCACAATCGCATCATCGGCGAGACATAAATGTCGCCGCTGGCCCGTTGGAATTCGTAATCGCCCAAACATTCCTTCATAAAGTTCGTTGGACTTTGGCAAATTCGCCTTGACCAAAAAGGATCGGCTGGGGGCATCGGCTTGCGGCACAATCTCGTCAATCGTGACTGGGAATTCTTGGTCCAAGGCGTCGACATAGACTTTCATCTCGTCGCCCAGATGCATCTTTACTGCGAGACTTTCCTGAACCGGGGTTTCGAGCCGGAGCGAGGTTTCGTCATAGAGCACAAGCAACGGTTCGCCTGGTTTGGCGACGTCGCCGGGTTCGGCAAGTCGGTCGACAATGCGTCCGCTTTTCGAAGCGATGATCTTGGTGTACGACAGCTGGACGGCCGATTCCGAGACCGCTTGTCGCGCTCGACTCTCTTCGGCCTCGGCCACCTGCAGATCCCGCAGTGCCAAGTCTTGATCCGATGGCGAAGCGGCATTTTGTTTTTTGAGCGACTCGACACGCTCGAATTGTTTCTCCGCTTGAGCACGGCGTGCGATCGCCGCTTCAAGACTTTGTTTGGCTTGATCCAATCGCGACTGAAACTCTTTGCTTTCCAGCTGAATCAATTCCTGGCCTTCGACGACTTGCTCGCCCGCTGTCACCCTGATTTCATCGATGGTCGCCAGCAATTTGGACGAGACCACCGTTCGGCTTGATGCCTTCAGTGTTCCGACCGCTTCTTCGATCGTTTGCTTGCGAATCTCGTGAACAACATCGGTGGGCTCGCCGGCATACTGCTGATCCCCGCGTGCGTTCCAGTCCGGAGCGATCTTCGTTTCGAACATGCCCGATAACCAAGCGATCGTCAGCACCAACAACACCAGTCCGGCAACCATCGCGAGCACGCGAGTGGAATTGGAAATGAGTTTGGGGATCCATGCAGTCTTCATGTGTCATCTCGCCTAGCGACCCAATGTTTTGAAACCACAACGTTTATGAACCACAACACGATTGATCGTTCTTCACTTGATTCCAGGGCATTTTGGCAAGCATCATGCCCATCAAACAGCTATCCAGGATCCCTGCCCCCGCCAAGCCGGCACCCATGATGGCTGCGATGACGGCAAAGTAGGGCGACACGGTGATCGCCAAGATGCCGCTGATCAATACGATCGTGCCTGCGACGATGCGGACTTGCCGTTCCAGTGAGACGCCTTTTTTACCGCGAACCACCGGATAACCCGCGGCATCCCAAGCCATCGTGCCTCCGTCTACATTGACAACGTTGGTGTAGCCGGCGTCGATCAGTTTCTGGCATGCCTTTGCACCCCGAGCTCCTGATTTGCAGATGACATAAAGCGTTTTCGCAGGATCACGTTGGCTCATCAAATCCGCAGGATCGAGCGAATCAAGCGGCACGTTACGCGCGATCAACGCACGCACTTCACGAAATTCCAGCGGCGTGCGAACATCGACTAAATCGATCTCGCCTCGCGCATCCAGCATCGCAAGCTCATCAACCGTGACCGTTTTGAAGTCAGACATCTTTATTCCATCCTGCAATCTTGAATGAGGAATTCTGCTTCGCGAGAAAACATCGCAAGCAAACGTTGAGCCATTTGCAATTCGGTTGCCATCGATCAGCAAGTCATGACGCTTGGCCAATCATGGCTCGCCGCAGCGCTTTCGTTGCCGGGATTCGCGGATCGAGCAAACGCCGATTCCACGACGCCCCAATATGTCTGTTCAATATATCGTGACATTGCGATATGTCAATCCATTGAATCTTGGTGGAACGATCGATTAGGCCGTCACGACGCTGATCGAGACATATCGCACACCGCGACTGTAAACGCTCAGGTGGCGGCAGAGCGGCAAGGGGCAGAGCGGCGAGGGCGAGAGGGCGAGGGCGAGGGCGGCGAGGGCGAGGGCGGCGAGGGCGGCGAGGGCGAGGGCGGCGAGGAACCGCTCCGCTAGAAAAGCCACCCGGTTCGTGCGAAAGTAGATGACATGGAGCGCAAGACCCTACGCCGCTACGAAAGAAGATGATGCCGTGGGGGCGTTTTGTTAGCGGTTAACCAAGCGGGCGAGTCGCTCTTTGAGGGCACGCCCGAAACTGTCCATGGCGCCGGGGCTGGGGATCAGTTCTTTGGGCGAGAATTCGTAATCGGCGCCGGTCTCATAACCACAGGGCAGTGGAACGAATTTTAGATCACGCTCGGCGGCCAATCGCATGGCACGTTTCATATGCGATGCACTGGTGACCAAGCCCACTTTTCCGTCGCGTGGAAAACCTGCGGGAGGCGAAGCAAAGAAGGCTTCTAAGTTCTTCATCTCTTGAGATGTATTGTCGCCGGGGGATTCATAGATCTTGTCGCTCGGGACGCCGATCGATTCAAGCATCATGCGACCTGCTTCGGCGGGCTGAATTCTTCCTAGCGAGGAACCACCGGTGCAAATCACAGCCTGGGTATGGCCGGCGTGCCAAAGCTGGGCCGTATACATGATGCGTTGACCGGCAATCCCAAGCTCGGGAACCTCGTCATAGGCAATGGTGATCCCGCCGCCAAGCACCACGACGCAGCGAAGCGGTTCGGACAAGGTGTCCAGTGGGGTGCGTGGTGGTTCGAGCCCATTCATGCTGGCATCAGCGACGTCTCCGTTGCCTGTAATCGAAATCAACGCGAATAGGATGGCAAAGACGATTCCAAAACGCGGGGCACCTCGACGAAAACAGAGCAGACTGGCGACCAACGTGAACGTCCAAAGGATTCCGAGCGGCATCACCAATGCGGTCGCACAACGATCCGCCGACCCTTTGTCATTCTGAATCCACGTCCACATCACCATGAAAATGTCAATTGCGGCGCCCCATGCAATTCCCGTCAGTACAATGCGAGCTGTCCACACGCGGTCTGGTGACGAGGGGCCTTCGGCGGAAACGCCAGCGGGCTCGGGGCTCGGCGCGTGGACGGCTGGATCGTTGGGGGCTGGGTCGTTGGGGGCTGGGTCGTTGGGGGCTGGGTGATTCATGAGTTGCCAAAAATAGCAGGCGATATAAATAAGGGATGCAAGTATTGGAAAAGCAAAGAGGCGGGTTCTTGGGCGAAAATTCGCGTTTATCCGATTGCTGGTGACGCCACGTCACATTCCGTTGATTGCCGAATTGGCCAAGCCGACTTGGCCAAGCTAGATTGGCTCGAAAAATGCTTCTATGACACGCGTCCGGCATCGAAGAATTTTTACGGTGATACAAATCCCGTTGAAACCTGGCGAATTCGCCGCTGCGGGCTTGGGCAGCTGAAACAGTCTAATCGAACGTGTCGGCTTGAAAATGTTGGTTCTTTTGTTGTCGATGTTGGCAATCGACTTTGGGATTCAATCGGCTTTCTAATTCATAGGAGTGAAGGTATGCGATGGCGTGGACGTCGGCAGAGTGACAACGTCGAAGATCGTCGGGGGATGAGCGGACCGGTGGTGGCTGGCGGCGGTGCGGGAGTTTTGATCCTGGCGCTGATCGTCGCACTGTTGGGAGGAGACCCGCGGCAAGTATTGCAGCAACCGCAGCAGGTGCCTGGGGCGCGAATTGGGCAAGCCAATGGGAATCGTGAACTAACGCCAGCGGAAAGGGAGGCGGGTGACTTTGCCAAAACCATTCTTGCCGATAGCGAGGATGTGTGGACGCACTTGTTCCGCACTCAGCTGGGACGCGAGTATGTCCCGCCGACTCTCGTCTTGTTTAGTGGCCAAGTGCGTTCGGCGTGTGGCGGTGCGACCGCGGAATCGGGGCCCTTCTACTGTCCGGCCGACCGCAAGGTTTATCTGGACACCTCTTTCTTTGCTCAGTTGTCGGACCAATTAGGGGCTCCTGGCGATTTTGCCCAGGCCTATGTGATTGCTCATGAGGTCGGTCACCATGTACAAAACCTGCTGGGTTACACCGATCAAGTCCAGCAGGTCCGGCGGACTCGCAGTGAAACCGAGGCGAATCAAGCTTCGGTGCAACTCGAATTGCAGGCCGACTTTCTCGCCGGCTGCATGCTGCATCACTTACAAAAGCAAAAGCAGGTGATTGAGGAAGGGGATATCGAAGAGGGCTTGCGTGCTGCGGCAGCGATTGGGGATGACCGGTTACAGAAGCGAAGCCGAGGATACGTCGACGTCGAATCGTTCACGCATGGATCGAGTGAACAGCGACTGCGATGGTTTCGTCTTGGGCTGCAAACAGGCGATCTCCGTCAAGGCGATACGTTTAACACGAAAGATTTATAGGGTATGGCGAACGAAACTAACTTGGAACAACGTGTGATTGAACTTGAGATCAAGATCACGCATATGCAGCACGCTTACGACCAATTGAATGAAGTCGTCACTGAACAGGCGATGCGGCAAGACCGCTTGCAAGCGGTGCTGAAGGCGATGAAGGAGAAAATGGACGATCTGAAGGCGACTAAGGAACCGGCTCAGGATCCGTTGGATGAAAAACCACCCCATTATTAAGAGCGTCCGGCTCGGGGACGTTGGATTAGCCGATTTGGTTGGCGAGTTTTTGGGCGGCGGCGATCACCGGAGCGATACCGACCCCGTCGAGCGCGTTGCTGATCAGGTGAATTCCGGGGGCGGTCGCGATCGATTCGCGGATTCGCTGCACTCGTTCGACATGGCCAAGCGTGTACTGAGGCATCGCGTTGTTCCAGCGAACGACGCGAGTGACGACGGGAATACCACCGAGCCCAATCAGATCGGCCAACTCACCGCGGGCGATATCCACCAGGGTTTCGTCGTCATGTTCGAGCAGTTCGGGTTGCAGTGTCCCCCCGATAAAGACTCGCACGATGACGTGGTCTTGCGGAGCACGTCCGGCAAATTTCTCGCTGGCGAAGCTGGCTGCCAAGATTCTTCGCTTCTCGATCGGAGGCACGACAAAGCCGAACATGCGACGTTTTTCGGCAATATCCTCGCGGCGAACCGCCATCACGACAATCGCTGTCGACGAGGACTTGATTGACGAAAGCTCCGCCGCAGCGGCGGGAGCGATGTTTAGTAACAACTGTGAACTGATCCGCGACGGGGTTGCCAGGACCACGTTGCGGTACAGCCCCGAGCCTCCTTGGGTATCCCGGACCAACCAGCGGTCATCAAGCCGCTGGATCGACTGAACCCCACATTGCAAATGAACGGTTCCGACCGGCAGCGATTCGCTGAGCAGTTGGGGCAGTTCGATCATTCCGCCTGGGAAGGCCCGGAATTGTTCATAACGAGCTCCGGCGCTGCTGCGTTCGACCGAATCTTGTCCTGATTTGCGACGTGCAAGGGTTGCCCGTGTCAACGAACCGTACTGACTCTCCATGTCGACGAATGCCTTCATTGTCGCGTTCATGCTGAGCGTTTCGACATCGGCCGTGTAGATGCCGGCGACCAAAGGGCCCACGATTCGCTGTAGCACTTCGTTTCCGAGCCGACGACGGACAAAACTAGCCACGCTTTCGTCATCCAGCTTGGTTCGTTTGGGGACGCTTGCTTCAGCGGCCATTCGCAACTTGCCACGCAGCGACAGCAGTCCCGTCGTCAGCATCGGCAGCATCTTGGTCGCCCGCATCAACACGAAGCCATCCGGCAGCGGTTTTAACTTGCCGCGATGGACAATCATCGCGCCACGGCCGGTTTGATTGGGCAGGATCAAGCGTTCTTCCGCCCCCAATTTCCGGCACAAATCGATGGCCGCCGGAGGGTTTAACGCGAACATGTCCGCGCCATGATCGAGCACAAAATCATCGATTCGCTCGGTATGAATCACCCCGCCTACGCGGTTGGACGACTCGAGGAGCACAAGTTTTCGATCGGGATTTTTCAGATGCAGATGGACGGCCGTGGCGAGTCCTGACAAACCGCCACCGATAATCGCAACGGTTGATTCAGTTTCTTCAGACACGCCTGGCAGAATTCCGATCGAGAGAGTTTCGTTTGCAGCGGCGAGGGCCAATTGCTGGGGCGACCCTTATTACGGTGCGTCCGAGTTGTACTGCATTTCCATTTCTTCGCGATACTGGTCGTCCGGATAACCGTCGCTACCGCCGGATCGCGGGGAACTGGATGATTTAGCGGGCTGCCATGGATTGGAGATTCCCGAAGAATTTCCGGCAAGTCCCCCTAACACCGACGCAAAGGTTTGAGCTTGCTGGAAAACGGTTTCCATCGCTTTGTGAAACTCTTCGGCATTGCTTGCCGCGGCGAGTGTGTCGATGGTGGGCTGCAGCATCGATCCCACCGCAGTGATCGCGGGCGAATCTACCAACGACATCAATCCCGAGGTGGCTACCTGTTCTTTTTTCGATGCCACTGATTCTGTCCAGTTTTCGGACAGCGACTTTGGAACCCAGTACCCGTCCACTCGGACCATGTCGACGATCACTGAACGGCCGTTTTGCGTGATTTTGATTTTGGCATCATTGGATTCCGGCTTGACTTGTTCGGCGGGTTCCGGCTTCGCGGGTGATTCGCCGGGGGGCCCCTCTTCGCTCGACATCTCGGCCATTTCAATGCTGGATTCGGATCCAGGGCCATAGTCTGGGTCTGATCCATAACCAGGTTCTTGCCCGTATTCGCCGTACGAATTCTGTTTGCTCGCATCGTACTCTTCAAACGTCGCAGTCGGAGGTGGCAAGATGCTGTTGAGTGCGTATAGATGCGGTGCGACGGCGCGGTCACGCTCGACCAACCAATCTCGCAACTGCATCGAATCGAGCTTTTCAGGCGTGAGGGCTGCCGGATCGAGCGTCGTTCGGATCGCCCCGGCTGCACTCAGGATCAGCGTGCTCAAGGTTTCTCGGGTGTTGGAGTCCAGCATTTTCATTCGTGGATGGCTGAAGATCCAGTTCTGATGCGTGACAACAAGATCGGCTGCTTTGTAAAGGGGGCCGATGGTGGAATCAAGACTCGCCGCGTCCATGTTTTTCGCACCTGCTTTGACGACCCCATCAAGGTCGGCGCGATATTTAGGTGGCAACGAGTCGAAGTAGGCCAACAATAAATGCCCTGACGCGGCTTGATCTCGCAGATGCTGTAGCGTTTCGATCGCAGACGCACCATTATCCAACGGTCGATAGTCCGGCGCGGCCGCAGGTTGCGGAAGCGGGGTCGGCGCGGGGGCAGCCGCCTCGGCCGCTTGCGCCTTGAGCTCGCTGACCAATTCAGCGCGATGCGTTTGGATGGTCTCGTTTACTTTGTTGGCGTGAATCCGGCTGTCGCTAATCAGGTTGATCAAAGGAACCGAGACGCGTCGGCCATCGGTCATTTTCAAGATCGCATTGCCTTCCCAGATCCCCAGTAGTTCGGCGTCCACGCTGTGGTTGCCTCGCAATGCGGTCCACGTTTCGGCTCGAAGCGAACTTGGTGAGAATGGCAGCGCCGACAAGATCGCCGACAGTGGTAGGACCAAGGACGCACCACGGGCGGGGATGCGTAAGCGGGACACTCGGTCCGCAGCGGAACGGGTGGCAGCAAGCAGCAATTGGGGGAATTGCATGGAACGCTCGTCTAATAAAACGTCAAAGAAACGGTCAACAAAAACAACGTCATTGAAAAATATTCAGTTTGCGCTGCGATTTGAAGCCAAGTTATCAAGACTCGGCCCATAAATAACTATTATATTGATCCAAGGACGGCTTAATGTCACGAATTGAGTCGCTAATCCCCATTTAGGGTGATTCCCTTCAATATTCACGGTGGAGAGTTCGCATTGAGTGAGACGATTGACTCGGGGCCCCTGACAGCCGAGCAGATCCGCAGTTTGCAGGAAAAGCATTACAACGCGACGATCATTGAGCGAATCGACTCTCACTCAGACTTGAGCCGATTTCGTATCCGTCCTGATTCCCCGTTCGGCCCTTTTGAACCGGGACAATATGTCACCTTGGGACTGGGCAACTGGGAGCCACGGATCGCCGGGACTCAGCGAGAAGTGCTGCCCTTTAGCAAACAATCCAAAGTGGTTCAGCGAGCCTATTCGATCTCGTGTCCGATGCTGGACCACCTGGGGAATCTGACGTCGGTCAACTCGGTCGATTATCTCGAGTTCTACGTCACGCTGGTGCGCAAAGCCGATTCGGTCGACAAGGGGCCTCCCGCGTTGACGCCGCGATTGTTCCAGCAACAGGTCGGCGACCGATTGATGATCGGAAAAAAGATCGTCGGCCATTACACGCTTGGCCCCGAGATTCGTCCGGACGAGACCATTTTGATGCTCGGCACCGGAACGGGCGAGGCACCGCATAACGCGATGGCGACCGAGTTGTTGGTGAACAACCATCGCGGCCGGATCGTCAACGTGACCTGCGTTCGCCATCGCAAGGATTTGGCTTACGCGAAACAACACGCTCAACTGATGGATACCTTCGGCAACTATTGTTACTTGCCTGTGACCACACGCGATCCTGAAAACCTCGATCCGCATCATCCTCGTTACGTCGGCAAACAATACATTCAAGAACTGTTTGTGTCGGGACGCCTGGCCGAACTTGCGGGCGATCCGCTGGATCCGAAACGGACGCATGTTTTTCTGTGTGGCAATCCTGCGATGATTGGCTACGTACCGCCGGGGGCCGAGCCGCCAGTGGATCCTGGGATGATCCCCTTGTTAAAACATGCCGGTTTTCAAGACGCTCACGATTATCACGGACCTGGATCGATTCGTTTCGAGAAGTATTGGTAAACCCAACGTGAATAACACTTCGCGCCCGCAGTAGAGCAGGTTAAAAAACGAGTCTCCCCCCTTTTCCCACTTCACTCTTCGAAATCACGAAAACAGTGCGACAGCGATTTGCGTTTTGGGGCGACAGGGCACCTGCCACTTAGAAGCTTTTCTTACTTGGATTAACTACGAGAATTGTCATGGACCTAAAAAATACGATTGCTTTGATTCTGGGTGGCGGTCGCGGAACTCGCTTGTTTCCGTTGACGAAAATCCGCGCCAAACCCGCTGTCCCCTTGGCCGCCAAGTACCGCTTGATCGATATTCCGATCAGTAACTGTATCAATAGCGGACTGAATCGCGTTTACGTGCTGACGCAGTTTTTGTCGGAAAGCTTGCACCGTCACCTGCGACAAACCTATCACTTCGATCACTTTAGTGGCGGGTTTGTCGAGCTGCTGGCTGCCCAGCAAACCGTTGACGAGTCGACCGATTGGTACCAAGGGACCGCTGACGCGGTGCGAAAAAACTTGGTCCACCTCGAAGAGGACTGGATCGAACATGTACTGATTCTGTCGGGTGACCAACTGTACCGCATGGATTTTCGCGACATGCTGCGGACGCATATCGAATCCGGCGCGGATGCCACGATCGCCGGGATCCCAGTTTCGCGAGACGATGCGTCGTCGCTGGGAATCATGCAGGTCAACGACACCGGACGTGTGACCGGGTTTGTCGAAAAGCCTCAAACCGAAGAAGAGTTGGCGACGGTACGCATGGATCCCGCCTGGATTGACGCTCGCGGCGTCGAGAGCCACGGTCGTGACTGTTTGGCCAGTATGGGGTTGTACATTTTCAACAAGTCCGTGATGGTCGATCTGTTAAACGAATCTTCGCACGAAGATTTCGGCAAGGGGATCTTCCCACAATCGCTGCAATCGCACAAAGTCCAAGTGCATTTGTTTGATGGGTATTGGGAAGACATCGGAACGATCCGGGCGTTCTACGAAGCCAACTTATCGCTCGCGGGTAAGGCGCCGCCGTTTGAACTTCGCGATCCCAACGCACCGATCTACAGCCGCCCTCGCTTCTTGCCGCCGACCATCATGGGCGATGCACATATCGAGTCGAGTTTGATCGCCGACGGTTGCCGCATCGGTGACAACGTGACAATCAAAAACAGCGTGATCGGGCTGCGGACCGTGATCGGCGACAATGTCACGATCAAAGATTCGGTAGTCATGGGCGCCGACGACATCGAATGCGAAAAGACCGAGCTTCCTGCAGGCGTATTGCCGATGGGGATCGGCAGCGGTAGCGTGATCGAGGGAACCATCCTCGACAAAAATTGCCGCATTGGTGAAAACGTCAAAATCACCAACCAAGCCGGAGTGGAAAACCAAGGCGAAGACGAACCCTTGCAAATTCGCGACGGCATCTCGATTGTGATCAAGGAAGGCCAGATCGAATCGGGACACCAAAGCTAAGGATGTGGAGTTGAGACGCCCGTGGAGGCTCGAGTCCTGCTCGGTCGCATCTCAATTCCTCTCGCCAACCGTTCGATTTTAAAAGGGTTCGCTGTGACATACGGTGAGCCCTTTTTTCATGGACTCGCTAAAACGCCTTTGCTACTTGCCGCGTCAAACGGTGGGGGCATTCCTTGCTGCTCTGCATTGGGCGCTAGCCGCAGGCCTCCTATTAACCGCGATTTACCGAGCGGCGACCCCGGTGCTAACGCGTTCGGTTCACGAACAGGGACAACCGAATTAATGATTGACTCGATGGGTGAGGAATTCAGCAATATCGACCATCATTCGTGATAGCTCTGGATTCGTTTGACGGTACAGGATCGAAAGTGATCGATAGGGCAATGGGTATTCGTTGTTGACGTGAACGGCTTGGCGAAACGCCATCTCGGCACCTAGGAAATCTTGTTGCTTTCCAAGACATAAACCCAAATTGTAAAAGTCGCTTGCCGAGCGGCGTCCTGTGGTCAACCGTTGGTAATACGTTTTCGCGTTTGCAATGTTGCCGGAGTCAAAATTCCAAGCTGCTAATACCTCCCATGCACGCAGCTGGTCACGGCGTGAAATCGACGCATTCGCCAAAGCCTTGGTCGCATACGATCTCGCTAATTCCCATGTCGTTGCGGTCTCGTCTTGTGTCATGTCGACGAACAACAATTTTTGATAGGCGAGTTGTGCCAAGACAACATGAATTGACGAGTCGTCTACATGCTCTGCCGCATAGCGAGACAACGATGCTAATAATGAATCCAGCTCCGCCATCCGCTCGGATTTTCCTTGGCTCGTCAAATCATTCAGCAACCGAAGTGAATTCGCGAGCAGATCCGATCTTGTTGTGCTGTCCCGTTCCTCGCCATCCGATTCCGGAGGTGCAATTCGTCGTACGCTCGGATCGTCGACATGTTCTCGTTGCTCGCCCGTCGCGGTCGAAGCATCTTGCGTCGCGTCTTGACGATGAATTCCGATACGGTGATTGGTCGTTGCCGAGTGGACAACCTCGCTCGTGATCGCGGGCATGTGGCAAGCCACGCAGCGGTCTTGTTCGTCACGAATGCGGACTTCGTGGGGAACCGAACACGCATCGTCGGTGTGACACTGTAAACATTGCTGTTTACGAAGTGCATCTAACTCGGTTGGCTTCGGCGTGTGATGCGGATCGTGGCACGTGATGCAAGTGAGTGCGTCCGATCCGAGATAGCACTTGCTTTGCCAAAGTTGTCCGAAATGCCCAACAAAGACCTCTTCGGAATTCGGTTCTTGTGAAGAGAACTCATAAATCCTGCGGTAATCGGCTAGGTCGTCGCCGGGACGGTAATCCCAAATGGTACGGTCACTCGCATCAACGACTTCGTCGCCCTGCAGATGACACTGGGCACATATCGATTCTTGCGCGTTCCGGCTCAAATTGGTCGGATTTTTGATCGGATCGTCTGCGAGGTGCACGGAGGCATCTGAGGACTTTTGCGTTTGATAGTGAGCGACGTGGGTCGATCCTGGACCATGGCATCGCTCGCACCCGATCGAGAGTTCATTGATAACGGGGCGAAACGGGTCGCTGCTTTTTTTCAAGCTACCGACATGGCAGAAAAGACAGTCGTCATCAATCACCCGGGTCATGCCGAGATGGTGGGGGACATCGTATCCAGGTGACATTTCGTAGGCTTGAGGAGCTGTGTAAAACGCGAGGGGGGATTGCAGCAAAAAGCCTTGATCACGAAGCAAGAACGCTTGAGCGAAGTGGCCGCTGCCCATTACAAATTCAATGGGATAGTCGCCTGCTTCGAGACGTCTTTCTGGCTTCTTTGGATCGCGATCGGTGGGGGCAGGCAGCAGAGTCTGTTTGTGCCAGGTCTGTGAATTCTTTTGGTAAACTTCGAACAACCGATTGCTTAAGTCGTGAGCCACTTTAACGTCCGTGTTCAGGTCGACATCGTCGACGCGTCGCAGCGAACGGCTGTGATCGGTTTCCTGATAGCTCTCAAATCGATCGCGATGACAGGTCCCGCAAGTCTCGGACCCGACAAAACCTTGCGGAAGAAGCTCCGGTGCCGGGGGACGCTCGGTTGATTGGCGACGCTCGGTTGTCAATCGCGAGGGCGTTTCGATCGTGTTTTCCTGAGCGGAAGGCCCGGGTGGTGGCGTCGAGATGACCGCTTGCCGAAGCCAAAACGCTCCCACCATTAGCACGACGGCGACCCCTAACCAGAGAGCGAACTTATTGGGGAGCTGCATGTTTTTGCACACCTCTTGCTGGCAGTACCAAGCAAATGGGAAAAATCACGTTTCTATACCACGCTGAATGTTCTTCCTAGCTGTTTCTTCAATCAAACGGGCGTAGGTCGGCCAGCTTTAAATGTCGGGGACGAGGCTACGAGTCCCAGCTTTGAACGTAGTGGACGAGGCAACGAGTCCCAGCTTTAAACGTAGTGGACGAGGCTACGAGTCCCAGCGACTTAGTGGCACGACGGGACTCGTCGCCTCGTCCACCACAGAGAAAACACTTCCCGCGTGATTTGTAACAAAACTGGAATCACGAAGTTATTTGCGAACAGTACCTAAACCGATGTCTGTGAACGAATCAAAACAGATCGCTAGTGACAATGGCTAGGGAAGTGAGACCATAGTGTCTAGGACGAAAGGTCAGTGTAGCGAATGGCGATTGCTGTCGTCTTGCAAAGCGTGCTTTGCAACTCGAGCGGGTGGGAACAGGCAGCGATTTGTTGGGCAATTCGATGTGCATCTTTGCACAGTCCGTTATCAAAACCGGGTGTCTGCGAAGACAGATCAAGCAGTTTCGTCTTTTAGCTTGGTCTCATTCCCAACGGAATGCGGCATTTTTTAATCACATGCCACTTCGACCCTTCGCTGCTTTGTTTGTCCAGAAATGAGACAGTTTTAAGAACGAGCGAACGTCTTGTCACCGCGATCCTATCCGCTGTTTTGCCTGGCACCTATCCGGCTGACAACATGCTTTAGGCGAGACATAGCTCTCGAGTCATTGAGCTCTAAAAATCCGCGAACTTTGCTGATTGACATTTTAAGATTCCATTCTCACAATGCGCTCGCTGACATCAATTTGTAACTCTTTTGTCTTTATCCGGAAGTTGTCTCAGAATGCAAAAGTTTCTTTTCTGTTTTCTCTTATTTCTCCCTCTTGTTTCAGCCGTAGGTTGCTCCGATGGTCAGCCTACTGTGATCGTCGATGATCGGTCCGAAGAGGCCAAGCAGCAAGAACTCGATGACTACGACAAGCAAATGGCGGAAGACGCCAAAAGTTACGAGAAGCAGCAAAAAGGCAAATAGTTCATAGCTGTCTTTTCCTTTTCAACTTACACTTTTCATCATTTTTTACTTTCTTTGGAGATGAGCAATGCAGGTCCAATCGCGGTACTGTCTGGTTTCAAAAAAACGGCGTGACGGGTTCACGCTAGTTGAGCTATTGGTGGTGATAGCCATTATTGGTGTATTGGTCGGGTTGTTATTGCCAGCGGTTCAGGCTGCTCGCGAAGCTGCTCGCCGCATGAGTTGCAGCAACAATGTGAAGCAAATCGGACTCGGGCTTCACAACTACCACGCCGCCTACAACAAGCTGCCCATGCAGCAGGGCGGGACTTACGTCGGAGTCATTGGGGGGCCAAACGGCAGCGGCGCTAACTCTGGCGGAACCTCGCGAACCGATGGAAACAATCGTTTTCGTCTCTCGTTTTTGATTGGGGTTCTTCCTTTCATCGAACAGCAATCGTTGTGGGAGCAAATCTCTAACCCGATGGCCGATGGCGGCACGCCCTCGTGGCCAGCGATGGGGCCAGCTCCTTGGACGACCGCTTACAAGCCGTGGATGACCGAGGTGCCCGGTTTTCGTTGCCCAAGTGATCCAGGTACTGGATTGCCTGCGATGGCACGAACCAATTACGTCGCTTGTCTCGCAGATGGCACGCACCGATGTGATACCGGAGCTGCTAATTTTGACACCACCAACAACAAGTGGTATTCGCAAGAGAGTGTCTCGCTGGCTAATCGCGGGATCTTTGTTCCCCGCAAAGCAACCGGCTTCCGTGACGTTCTTGATGGACTCGCCAATACAATCATGGGCGGTGAAATTGCAACGGACTTGGGTGATCGTGATGTGAGAACCAGCGCCCGACAAAGTGTCGGTTGGGGTTCGATTCACAACGCCAGTCCGACTCTTCCTCTGGCCGGAGAGATTGACCCCGCGCGTCCTCAATTTTGGGCTCAGTCGACAGGGAATATTCTTGGCGGTAACTCCACTCGTGGAGGACGATGGGCCGACGGTGCTCAGTTGTATACAAGCTTTACAACCATTCGTCCGCCAAATGGTCCCATGTATTTGGGAGGTGGTGACTCGTCGAGTGGACACTCCACTGCGTCAAGTCGGCATCAAGGTGGAGTGCATGTTCTGATGGGTGACGGTGCGGTTAAGTTTATCACCGACTCGATCGAAGCTGGTAACCAGAATTCGCCGACGCCCTACAACACCGACAACGACACCACTGCTCCGATCGCGGGCGCGATGAGTCCGTTTGGGCTCTGGGGTGCGTTGGGGACTCGAGCAAGCAAAGAGACAATCAACGCTGAGTTTTAGTGATTGCTAAATCTGTTATCGCTAGTGTGAATCGTTCCACATGTCGCGGTTCAGCTGCATCACATTTTCTCTGTGGCCACCGCCGCCATGAGGCTGCGGGAGCGAGTTTTCGGGGTGTCAGCTCGCGTTGATAGGCCCCGACGTCATGCGGCGGTTCGAGATTGACGGGAAAATCTTCCGTCTGGCATCGGGCCGCTGCGTGTGATCAGGTGCGTGTGGTCAGGTGCAAGTGTGGTTGAAATGAAGTCGCTGCCGATCGGCGCGAAGGCATTTCGGGAACTCATTACCGAACCAGGCGATTGTGGGACTCGGATTCTGCCATCGATGAAGGAATCGATCGATTAGGATCGAACGTTTTCTCTCGAGCGTCGGTCTGCGACGTTCACACGCCCCAGCGTTCGGCAAACTGTTGAACGACGGGACGCTGCCCCAGTCGTGGATTGATATGAGGACGTGCGGCCAACAGCGTCGTCTGGGCTTCGCTGATCGACAGTCCTCGGTGTTTGATCAACCAGCAAATCGCCACGGTTGCACTTCGTGCGCGACCGGCTTTGCAGTGGATATAGACTTTGCCCTGATCCTCGACATGCCTTTGGACAAACTCGACCGCATTACAAACATCCTCGAACAGCGGATGCGTGAAATCGGTTGTTGGCATATGGAATTGTTCAATTCCAAATGTCTCATAGGCTTTTAAGGGCCCTGGATACTCTTCGCACGTGTTGACGACCGCGCGGACCCCTTCGGCCGACAGTCCTGGAACGTCGCGGGCAAACGGGTAAGCCCCGACGATCACGCTGGGATCGATATAGTCCCACCAGCGTCGCACTCGCAAGATTCGCCCGAGCGTATAGTTCCAGGCCAAGGTCGGGTAAAACACCGAGCGTGCATACAATCGTTGCCGCACCGACGCGGCGATGCGAGCCGCAGGCGTTTCGTCCCGATTGGATCCCGCCAAATCTTGAACCGGCTCATTGGAGGCTTCGGAGTCACGTGACCATTCGTTATCACTTGGCATCGCATCACTTGGCATCGCGTTCACTCGGCATCACGTTGGGATGTTCAACGTCGAAGACTTAGTTGCATCATCGCTACTAATTCGACGAATTGACGCAAGTTATCGCAATGAGCGGTGTAGCGTAACCGTGGCCGAATGTCATCACAGAGCGCTCGGCCGCCCACTAGCAGCGGAATGTGCTCGCCGAGATCGGCCGCCAGTTTGGTTTCTTGGGCGATAAATGCAGCGGCGTCGGACATCGCGGAAACGCTCAACCAAACCAGATCGGTTTGATAGTCATGGGCAGCCTGTGCAAAGCTTTGCAGCGGCAAATGGTTCCCCAGACAAACCGAGTTCCAGCCCAATTCGCGAAGAGCCAACTGCACTAACAGCATCGGCAATTGGTAGTGGTCTCCCTCTGGGGCCCCACCCACGGCGGTCAACGCGGCGGATTCGGGGGGCGGCAATGTCGCGATCAATTCGGTGATCAACCGATGGGCAATCCCACAGGCTCGCCGCTCTTGGTAGACGTCCAGTTCGTTGCTGCACCATGCTTCGCCGAGTCCGTGCATCGCGTCGGCGATCAAGAGTTCGGCGATTTCGGCACAGGTCTGCCCCCGCTCTCTCTGGCGGCGTTTGATCTGGAGTTGGAGGATTTCCCGGCATGTTGGTTCATCACCGACCGCCATAGCGCTGCGGAAATGACGCTGGTAATCGGTTTCAGCGCCAGAAATCTCTGGTTTTCGGCATGACAACAGTGCAGGAAGCCCCAGCACGTCCGGATTAACCAACGCACGATCGGCCTGCGTGAGAAAGGTTTGCAGCCCATCGAGTGCGATTCGCCGGTGGCCACCGACAGTGCGAATGGTCGGAATGGTGCCACGATCGCACCATCGCTTGACCGAGGATTCGCTGACCTGCAGTGCATCGGCGACTTGCTTTGGCGAGTAATGAGGTTGTCGAACAGCCACGGGATCAGGTTCCAGGAGGGCAATTGTTGAATTGCGAACAATGACCGGAGTTGAGCAAAAAACGTCCACGCCGAATTCGTTTTGAACGTTTCGAACGTTTTTCGTTCAACTTCCGAGTCGCCAGTGATTGTAGAAGTCGGGCAAAATTCGCCAACAGCCCAATGCGATCCGAATCGATAAATAACGTTTGTTTTCGTGCATTCCTGGGCGGGGCCAAGGAATTTGCCGGCTTTCAGATGTTTTCTATGTTGTTTCTGCCTTTGGGGCTCGGTATAACGAAGTGAACGATTTCGTCGTGCAAAACGTGCATGCGAGGCGGTGGGTCATTTTGGCCTGCACTTTGCGTTACGTGCCTCGGCCCCGCCCGTTTCGCTCGCAATCGAGTTCACCTGCGGTCGCCAACCCAATCAAATTTCAACCCCTGTGATCCTTATGACTACCTCGATTTCGATCTCAAGCGAGCCCGTGGGTTCCGAACTAGCGGTCGCGAAAATCCGACACCAAGCCAACTCGTCTGGGGGCGAATCGGCTGCCGATGCCATCCGCCATGAGGATGAACCGGCAGTGATCCCAGCACGAGCTGGGGGCTGGATCCGGGCCAGCGAATTGGCGGCGGCGTTGACCGCGATCGAGCCGTACTTGACCGATTACGAGGCGATGGAAAAAGACGAGCTGGTTCGCCGTACCAAAATTCAACTTCGCCACGAGATCAGCTTCATTGGCAACAAAGAATTCGCAGATTCAAAGCGGGGCGAGGTTGTGTTTGCATCGCCGCTAGAGCTTGCGGAGCCCAAGACTGCGGCGGGGGCACGGATCGTGTCTCGCAGCGGTTCGGATCTGCCGATTCACCTGGGGCGTTTGTGTGAGGCGCCGCTGTTGAAACCCGAGCAAGAGGTGATGTTGTTTCAGCGGATGAATTTTTTGCTGCATCAAGCCGCAGTGCATCGTCGTCTGCTGAACCCCAAACGCCCGTCACGCGCCCGTTTGGCCTTAATTGAACGCTTTATCGCCTTGGCCCATTGGCACCGCGATCGGATTGTCGAAGCGAATTTACGTCTTGTATTTTCGATCGTCAAAAAGTTTGTCAACGGCAACAATCCGTTTGACGAGCTGCTTAGCGATGGAATCGTAGCGTTGATTCGAGCCGTCGAAAAGTTTGACTATGATCGTGGCTTTCGTTTCAGCACTTATGCAACGCAAGTGGTGCGGCGGAACGCGTACCGCACCGTGGTGCTTAATCAGCAGGAGCGTCAAAAGGTGATGGGCGGTTTGCAGGACATGAATCTGGAATTGACCGATGAAGGGTCGGAATCGTCCATCAGCGAAACGCGGTGGCACGAACTGCGTCGCCGCTTGGCTGAAATGCTGGATGAGCTCGATCGCCGAGAAAAGCTGATCATCCGGGCTCGTTTCTCGCTGGGGCCTCACCGCAAAGTTCGCACGCTGCAGGCGTTGGCCGATCGACTCGGGATCAGCAAGGAACGGGTCCGTCAACTCGAAAGCCGGGCGATGGAGAAGCTGCGTTTGATGGCAAGTGACGTGTGTTTGGCGGAACTCGAAAGCTAGTTTGCGTCCCCCAAGACATCGCCGCGACGTTACGATGACACGATTACCGCTGTGTTATTGCGGCGACCACCGAGACACACGTGTTGCACACCAAGAGAAACTTCATCGCTCATGGGCCAGAAACGTCACTATCGCGTCACCACCCCGCTTCCCGTCTCGGTCGCGGACGCATTTGCTTATCACGAACGCCCCGGTGCCCTGCAGCGTCTGACCCCGCCCTGGGAAAGCGTTTCGTTGGAATCAAGCGACCAGAGTCTGCATGTCGGCAGCGAGGTGGTTTTAAAAACAAGGTTTGCCGGAGTTCCGCTTCGCTGGGTTGCTCGGCACACCGAGTACGATCCGCCGCGGCATTTTGCCGATTCGCAAGTGTCAGGTCCTTTTGCTAGTTGGAACCATCACCACGAATTCCGCGAACGTGTGGGAGCTCAGCCCGAATCGGGCGCGTCGCTAACCGATTTGGTTGAATACGAATTGCCCATGGGGGCCTTGGGCGATTTCTGTGGCAGTTCAATCGCCCAGCGCAAAATTGAATCGATGTTCGCGTACCGCCACCGGGTGACGGCGGATGATTTGCAGTTGATCGCCCGCTATCGGTCCGCCCCACTTCGTTTTGCGATCTCAGGCTCGAGCGGATTAGTCGGCTCGAATCTGACGCGTCTACTGACATTGCTGGGACACCAAGCGACTCCGATTGTGCGATCCAAGGATCATTCGAGCTCGGACGAGAACGATTGTGCGATTGCCGCTTGGAGTGACGCCAGCGAGATTGAAAAGTTTTCTGACGTCGATGTCGTTGTGCATCTGGCTGGCAAGTCGATCGCCGGAGGGCGTTGGAGCGAGCAGGTCAAGCAACAGATCCGTGACAGCCGTGTGGTCAAAACACGCCAACTTTGTGAATCGCTCGCAACGCTCAAGCGTAAGCCAAAAGTCTTGATCTGCGCTTCCGCAACCGGGATCTACGGTGACCGTGGCGACACGGTGCTCGACGAGTCTTCGAGCCCCGGGGACGACTTTCTCGCCGACGTTGCGAGCGAATGGGAGGCCGCTTGCCAGCCTGCGATTGACGCGGGAATTCGTGTCGTCAATGCGAGATTCGGGTTGGTGCTTTCGGTGGCGGGAGGAGCACTGGAGAAGATGTTGTTACCGGCCAAGATGATGGGCGGCAAACTAGGCAGCGGAAATCAGTGGTGGAGCTGGATTGCACTGGATGATGTGTTGGGGGCAATCTACCACTGCGTGCAAAGCGAGGGTGTTTCCGGGCCAGTAAACTTCGTTTCGCCCGAGCCCATCACGAACGCCGATTTCACCCGTGTTTTGGGACGCGTTCTGAACCGGCCGCCGTTGTTTCCTGCGCCCGCGTTTGGGCTGCGATTGGCGCTTGGCGAAATGGCCGACGCCTTGTTGTTGGCCAGCACCCGAGTCGTTCCCCGAGCGTTGCAACAGTCCGGTTACACGTTCCGCTTCAGCGAGCTCAAGTCCGCACTGCGTTACTCGATTGGGCGGGATCGTTTGCAGTCGGAAGCTTTGTAAAACGCGTTAACCTAGATGACGATCCAAACGGATGTCCGAGAGCGTGATGGCGCCGCCAAAGCACTGTTCGACATCCAGTCCCGGTTTCCGCGGTCGTCCATGGAAATCGCTTTCGAAATGGATCTCCGATTCACGATGATGTGCCGTGCGTGTCATCGGTTCCCAATCAACATCGCATCGCACCCGTGGCGGTTGTTGGGTCGTGGGATCGATGGCAGGCAGATTAAGGTTCCAAAGCAGCGGAGCATCTTGTCGTTGTCGTGAGGTTTGTAGAAATTCTTCGATCGTTTCTTTAGTCCAGCGAGGGACATGGTCCCACGTTTTCTCGATGTCGGGACGACGGTAATGCGACACCGCGAGCGCAGGGATGCCCGAGATTGCCGCTTCGCGTGCGGCGGCGAACGTTCCGCTGACGTGCAGGTCGACTCCTAGGTTCGCGCCAGCGTTGACACCCGAGATCACCGCGTTGGCTCCCTTGGCCAGCACGCCGAGGCCGGCGCGAACGCAATCCACCGGCGTTCCGTCAATCTGGAACCAATCAGGGCGAACGGATTTGACCGCCAGGGGGCGTCCGGTGGTCACGCTGTGCCCACACTCGCTGCGTCCACGGTCCGGCGCGACGACAATCACTTTGACGTTGTCACCCATCGCATAAAACACCGATTCAACCAATGCAGCCAAACCGGGGGCATCGATCCCGTCATCATTGGTGATCAGTAACTTCATGGGGTCCCTAGTATCTGGCAGAGTTCGAAAACGTCCGATTCGTCGATCAGCAGCGCACGATGATCGAGCACACAAATTTGATTGGCAAGTGCTTCGGCGCGGTCCAGTGGAACCGGTTTGCGGCAGCGCCGCTCGCTAGAACGTGCCATCGAGCGAAAACCATGGCCGATCGGCAGGTGGTGCTCCGCCGCTGTGGCGACGACTTGATTGCGGATTGCCTGCGAATCGGCGCGTAGTGCGAGTTTATAATAGGCCGGTTCGATTCCATCGCGAGTTTCTGCCAAACAGACAAGCGGCGAGTCCATCTGGTTGAGCTGCTGGTGAATTTGTCGAGCGATGCGGTTTCGCTGCTCGTTTTGTTTCCGAAGTTCCGACAACTGGGGCGCCAGCACGCTGGCTTGCAAAGCGCTTAGGGGAAACGCGTCGCTAGGGCGATCGAGCATTCCGGCAATCCGAGCGGCAATCCGGTCATCGCTGGTCAAGATTGCGCCTCCGTTTCCTGACGACAATGGTTTGCTACCGCCGAAGCTAAGAGTCGCCAAATGGCCAAACGATCCCGCCGGCTTTTCGTTGACCCTCATTCCGGGGGCCTGGCAGGCGTCTTCGATCAGCACCCAGCCATTTTCGTCACACAAATCGCGTAGCGACGCAATGTCGCAGGCATGACCGTACAGATGGGATGCGATCACCGCGCGAACACGCCCGCTGGCGGCGGCGGCAACCGAATCGATGTCGGGGCCAAAGTTTTCGGATGACACATCGACCAGCACCGGTTTGGCCCCGAGCAATTCAATACAGCGAAAGTTCCCTGGGTAGTCAAAGGCGGAAACGATCACCTCATCGCCGTTTGTCACCCCCGCCGCACGCAGCGAAATTTCGATTGCCGCGGTCCCGCTACAGCACAATCGCACGTAAGTCGCTTCGAAAAACGATTGTATCGCAACAATCAGTGCGTTTTTCGTCTCGCTCTCGTAGCGACCCCAATCTGCCGACTCGATGCAATCGGTCACGGCCCTGGCGATCTCGGGGGTTTGGCGAGGCCAGGGGGGAATCGTGATTGGCATAAAGGTGGCGTGTTAGGGCAGAATGGGGGGGGCGTGTTAGGAGGCAAGGGGCTCGTTTGGGTCGAAGCGGCCCAATTTGGCTGGCAGGAGCACCAGTCGGTTCCGATCCGCTGGGGCCAAGACCACAGCGGGAGACGTGCGAGGCACCAGGAAGTCCGTGTCCGTCACGTAATAACCGCCGTGCTGGGCTTGTGACGTTTTTTTCGCTTCCATATCATGCCGCATTCGCTGACCCAGCCCTAGTGGAGGCTGCGCGGCTCTACTGAGACTCTTTTCAGTAGGGTTACATGATACCGCTGATTGCGTAAAGGACGTGTTTTTGTTTGCTGAATTCTACCCTGGTATCGCTTCAATCGCATCCGAATTGATTGTTTCGACAGTCGCCATTCTGGCTGAAGAGGCGGCTGCGCCCGAGGATTTGAATTGGTTTCAGCAATTATTTAACAATCCTTTTCTGCCTTTTGTGATTCTATTTTTCTTGGCATTTCAGATCTTTATCGCTCCGGAACGCCGGCGAAAAGCAGAAGAGGCCAAGATGCTGTCCACTTTGAAGAAGAATGATCGCGTCGTGACGGCAGGTGGCATTCACGGAACGGTGGTTTCGACCTCGTCCGAGACGAATACGCTGACGCTGCGAGTCGACGATAACAACAACACTCGGATCAAAGTCAATTTCACGGCAATCGCTCGTGTGATCGACCCAAACAAAGAGAATAAGGGATCGGATCACAAGGATGCCGATTCCAAAACGAAGAGCTAGAACCTAATTTACTTCTGCGATAGCTCATGACGCGCTACTCGCACGACTGACGAATCCCTCCTTCGATTCAGAAACCTACGATGGACTGCAATTTCTTTTCCCAATCGTTTTTCGATTCTTTCGTGATGCCGCTTGCCCAAGCGGACGAGCTCGCCGAGCCCGTTAAGGAAGGAATCTCAATCGAACAGTACATTTGGCTCGCTGCCGCGTTGGCTGTTTTGATTGTCCCGTTCATCCTGGGTGGGTGGCTGGCGAAGATGCTGAAGATGCCTAACTACTCGACCCGGTTGGGGTTGGTGTTGTTGGCGATCATCGCAAGCTCGACAGTGCTGATCAACAAACGACCGACTCGCGGTGTTGACTTGCAAGGGGGAACGATCTTGGTTTACGAGATCGACCAGAGCAAAAACATCGGCGAAGATAAAGCGACGGGGCAACGGATCACATCCGAAGACCTCGTTGAGCCGCTTTCACGCCGAATCAACCCCAGCGGTACCAAAGAAATCGTGATTCGCCCTTACGGCGAAAGTCAGATCGAAATCATCGTGCCTGCGAAATCCAGCGGTGAGGGCGATGGCGGCGAATCAAGCGGTGTCGGCGAAGTCGACGAGCTCGATCGTATCAAGCGACGTGTCGAAGAAGCGGGGATCTTGCGATTTGCGATTCTTGCCAATCGCAACGACCATCAACGCATCATCGACTTGGCGATCGAGCAGTCCGAATCGGATAGCCAAGCCGAACGCACCAGCACCGTCGTGATGGACGTGAATGGTGATATCGTTGGTCGTTGGGCACGTGTTGACCAAGAAAAAATTGAAAAACAAGGGGTTCGGCCGCTGCGAGTCAACGTCGGCAATGCGATTGTTCGTAATCCGATGACCGGCCAATTGATCGATCTTCCCGCTTCGGTTCGTGGCGACAACGGCGAAGTTAAAACTGTCAAATGGATGCAGCAAGAAGGTCTCGACAGCATCGAAACGCTGATGATTGTCGATCCCGACTTGGATATCAAAGGGGACGACTTGGCGTTCGCGGCAAGCACGTTCGACCAAAATGGGGCTCCGGCAGTTGCCTTTAACCTGACCGACGAAGGTTCGGGACGCTTCTTTGCTCTGACGACCAACAACGCTCCTGTGGGAACGATGCAGCGACAATTGGGCATCGTCTTGGATGATGACTTGCTGTCCGCTCCGAATATCCTGCAACCGATTCGCAAGGAAGGCCGCATCACCGGCAGCTTTACCAAGGAAGAGGTACAGGATTTGGTTGCGGTTCTGAAAGCCGGGCAATTGCCTGCCGCTCTGACCCCGCAGCCCATCGCCGAAAATCAAATTGACCCGACGCTCGGTAAAGACACGATCAACAAAGGATTCTTTGCGATCGGGTTGTCCTTGAGCTTGGTGCTTGTCTTTATCCTGTTCTATTACCGGTTCGCCGGCGTGGTCGCTTGTATCGCGTTGGTTTTGAACTTGGGAATGATCCTGGGCACGATGGTGCTGATCAACCAACCGCTGACGCTTCCGGGATTGGCGGGTCTCGTTTTGACCGTGGGTATGTCGGTCGACGCGAACGTGCTGATTTTTGAGCGTATTCGCGAAGAGCTCAAGAAAGGTGCGGCGCCTCGTATGGCGATTCGCAACGGTTTTGCTAAAGCAACCGTGACGATTGTCGATGCGAACTTGACCACCTTGATCACCGCGATCGTTTTGTACGCGATCGGAACGGACCAGATCCGTGGCTTCGCGGTTACTTTGATTCTGGGTATTTTGTACTCGATGTTCACCGCGATCTACATGTCGCGAACGTTCTTTGACATTGCCGAGCGTCACGGATTCTTGACCCTTAGCATGTCCGACGGTGTCAGTTCGCTGCGTGGCATGTTCAGCAGCGGTGACAATATCGACTTCATGGGCAAAGGCAAATTCGCATTGGTCGTTTCCACGCTGCTTGTCGTGATCGGAATCACTTCGATCTTCGCTCGTGGTCAAGGCATTTTTGACATCGACTTTGCGGGTGGTTCTTCGGTTCAGTTCCGAGTCGACAAGCCAACTGAGACCGATACGATTCGTAAAATCGTCGGCGAAGTCATGGTCGGCGAAGATGGTCAACCAATTCAGTTCACCGTCAACGGCGTGACCATGGATTCAAGCCCCAATGGAACCGTCTACAAAGTGGACTCGTCGTACGAGCAAGTCGATCAGCTGAAAGATGCGATCTCCGCTGCATTCGCTCAGGACGATAGCGTCAATCTTGTGACCTACAAAATCGACATCTCGCCCGCTGATCCGAAAGCACCGCTCGCTCCGAAGGCGTCTTCGCTGAATTCGCGTGACTCCAATGGAACCAAGTTGGCTGTGTTTTATCCTCAGGACGAAGCGGAAACCGATACGGTGGCTACCGACGAAGATCGTCCTGCAGCCGAAACCACGACGCCATCCATTTCGGATCGCTCGTCGATCGTTTACAGCACGGCATTGATCAAACTTGGCATCGAAGGCGAAGAGGGCGGTGCGGGCATCAATGCTCCGACGTTGGTCGAAACGCTGATGAATGCTGCCAAGGCAGTCAACGTGCCTCTGAACGAACGCGGCATCGAACTCACTCCGATTGGCGAAGGTGCGGATAAGTGGAACACCAAGTCCTCGCTGTCGTTCAGCGAGTGGACTGTGAAGTTGCCGCTGGAATTCGCTCAAGCCGACGCGATTATGGAGCAGATCAAGGATAGTCTTGGCAACAAACCGGTTTGGATTAGCAGCAGCAGCGTCGGTGGCCAAGTCGCCGGCGACATGATCGGACGTGCACTCGGTGCACTGTTCGGCAGTTTGCTGTGCATCATCGGATACATTTGGTTCCGTTTCCAACGTGTGATGTACGGTTTGGCTGCTGTGGTCGCTCTGCTACACGACGTGATTGTCACCCTCGGTGCGATTGCGGTCAGCTACTGGCTCGCTGATGCCCTCGGCTTCTTGTTGATCGACCCGTTCAAGATCAGCTTGACCGTTGTGGCGGCTCTGCTGACGATCATCGGTTATTCGCTCAACGATACGATTGTGGTGTTTGACCGCATCCGTGAAACGAAGGGCAAATCGACTCACCTGACCGGCGAGATGATCAACACTAGCATTAATCAAACTCTCAGCCGTACGTTGCTGACCTCGCTTACGACGTTGATCGTGGTCGTGCTGCTTTACGCTGTCGGCGGAGCTGGGATTCACGCCTTTGCGTTTGCCTTGGTCGTCGGCGTTCTGGTCGGAACGTACAGCTCGATTTTTGTTGCAAGCCCTGTGCTGTTGTACTTGATTCAACGCAACGAAAAGGTCAAGGCTGCGTAGTGCAGCGAGCGAACAATCGTGTCCGGCTCACGTATTAGCAGTCGGACACGTTTTTGGATCGGTTTGGGAAAGGAAGTTGGTCGATGCGTACCCTCGGAGCCGTTTGTCTACTTCTATCCTGTTCGGTCCTCAACACTTCTCTGCTGAATGCGGAAAGCCCTTCGGGAGTAAGATCCCAGGGGCGTTGGCAAGCTCAGCTACGCACCGATGTGGTGCATCTGGCCAGCGATGAGCTTCGCGGCCGCAGCGTCGATGACGACGCGATTCACGTCGCAGCCGATTACGTTGCCGAACGAATGGTCGACAGCGGATTGCGAACAGACCTTTTTCAAGGTTCTCCGTTTCAGCAGCTTGAAATCCCGGTCGGTGCGCGTCCGGGGGCTGCCGAACAGAATTTCGTGCGAATCTTCCGCACGTCGAACGCGCTGGCCGATCCCGCGAGCGAAAGTGATCAGCCCGATTCCAGCGATCTCGATTCCAGCGATCTCGATTCCCGCAGTCTCGATTCCCGCAGTCTCGATTCCCGCAGTCTCGAGGCGGTTCAAATCGATGAGACGCTCTCGGTTGGCATGAACCCGATGTCGATCGGTTCGGCCAAGGGCGATGTGGCAGCGGAGCTGTATTTCGTTGGCTATGGCATCACGGCTGCCGCGTTGGACTACGACGACTACGCCGGCATCGATGTCCAAGACAAAATCGTCGCGATCCTGCGAAAAGAGCCGGGCGTGAACGACGCCAGCAGTCGCTTCGAGGGAACGAAGACCTCGCCGCACGCCTATTTTCAAACCAAAATTGAAAACGCGATCCAGCATGGGGCCGCGGCCGTGATTCTGATCAACGACCCTGGCAGCATCGAAGCGAGTGTCGCCGAGGCCGAGAAAAAACTGACGACGGAACTTAATCGTCTCGAAGCAGTGCGGGAACAGCTCGACCGATTGCCAGCGGAAGCCGAGAACATTCGTGCAACCCTACTGAGCCGAATCTCCGGAATCGAAACGATGATCGCCGGGCTCCGCGACGATGTCGATCAGAAGCGTCGCGGCGTATTGCAGATCGCCGAAGCGGGCGGAACGGTCACCGTTGCCGCCGCTAATCCCGACGATCCGAAATCGGTTGACCGCGATTCGACCGCAACTGAAAAGAAAACGATTCCGGTCGTTTCGTTAGCACGTGATCGATTTGATCTCGCGTTGCAAGCAACCACCGGATTCAGCCTCGCCGAACTCGAATCGAAGATTGATAGCACGTATCGACCTCAAAGCATGCTGCTTCCGGGTTTGACCGCTCACGTCAGCGTCGAGCTCCGATCCTCCAACGCCAGCACCTCGAACGTGATTGGTGAATTGCAGGGCCGAGGTCCGCTGGCCGAAGAGACGGTGGTGATCGGTGCCCACTATGATCACGTGGGGATGGGCGGCTACGGCTCGCTTGCTCCGGGGACCGTCGCGATCCACAACGGTGCCGACGATAATGCCAGCGGGACATCGGCAATGCTAGCAACCGCATCTTTGTTGGTGGAGCGACTCAGCGAGCACAAATCACACCGCCGGGTGTTGTTCATCGGCTTCACGGGCGAGGAGCGTGGGTTGGTGGGGAGCAAATATTATGTGCGTCACCCTCGATATCCGCTCGATTCCACGGTGGCGATGATCAATTTGGATATGGTGGGCCGGCTTCACGACAACGAATTGACGGTTTACGGAACGGGAACCAGTGACGGGTTCGAGCCGCTGGTCGATGGGTTGAACCAACGCTATCAATTTAATTTGATGAAGGTCCCCAGCGGTTACGGGCCGAGCGATCACCAGTCCTTTTACGAGGCGGGGGTGCCTGTTTTATTTTTCTTTACCGGGCTTCACAACGATTATCACCGTCCAAGTGATGATTCCGACAAAATCGATTACGGTGGTCTAACCCGAATAACCGATATGGTTTCTGATGTCGTGTTTGACTTGGCGACCCGCGAGACGCGTCCGCGATATGCCGAAACGGAGAAACGAGTCCAGATCCGC
Organism: Novipirellula rosea; assembly: GCF_039541335.1. Classification (NCBI taxonomy): domain Bacteria; kingdom Pseudomonadati; phylum Planctomycetota; class Planctomycetia; order Pirellulales; family Pirellulaceae; genus Novipirellula; species Novipirellula rosea. Next base: position 195,378 of record NZ_BAABGA010000120.1, read on the forward strand.
CGACAATTAACGGCGTTTATGGGAGTTTCTTTACAAGATCGAGCCGATCATGTGGTGATTTCAGGATTGACTTCGGGTGGTCCTGCCGAGCGAACTGGCTTGATGCCGGGCGATCGACTCGATCGCTTGGGTAAGAAGTCGGTACGAACGGCAGTGGACGTGTTGGATTTACTTCGCCATCGCTCGCCGGGTGATGCGTTGAAAGTAACGCTGACGCGGAACGGCCAGCCGATGGAGTTCGAGATTCGCTTGGATGCTCGTCCCGGTGGATGACAAGCAAACACAACGTAAAAAACAGAGTAATTTTTTCGGGGTTCGTCAGAACTGTACAGATTAGTCTTTACGGCAATCGGTGTGGCTGGCACAATTCCGAGTGAGTCAGTACTGCGAGTGACAGTTCTGATAGTGTCGGCGTGAATGTCTCGGCGATGGCGATGGACGCCACGTGTACGAGTGTTTGCATTTGCGTCGAGTCAAGATCTGCGCACCCATAACGCAAGGAGAGCGGACGTGCGATTTAACTGTGTAGCGGCCATTCTAGTGGCCATCCTTACCATGACAGCCGTCGTCCCTAGTGTCGCTACGGCTCAGGAAGCATCCGCATCGAGCGGACACCGCGTCGCCGTGGTTGATGTAGCTTACATCTTCAAGAACCACCCTGGCATCAAAGCCCAAGTGGAACGAGTCGAAGGCGATTTGAAGAGCTATGATGCTCAGCTTCAAGGCAAGCGTGAAGAGCTAAAGCAAGCTGCCGAACGTCTCAAGACGTTCAAAGTAGGCACCCCGGATTACACCGCTCAAGAAGAACAAGTGGCATCGATGGAATCGAAGCTTCGCTTGGACATGGCACGTAAGCGTAAAGAGCTTGCCGATGCCGAAGCTCGTATCTACTTTGAAAACTATCAACGGATTGCATCGGGCGTCCAATTCTTGGCACAGCACTACAAGATCAACATGGTGCTTCGTTACAACAGCGAAGAGATGGATCTTGAACGAGGTGATTCGGTCATCCGTGGTGTGATGAAGAACATCGTCTATCATGACGAAGCACTCGACATGACCAAGGGTGTGATGCAGTACTTGGACAAAGCGATCCAAGAAGACGTTGCCAAACGTGGCGGTTCGGGAACGACTCGCTAAGTAAAACTCGATTGCGAGTTCCGCAATCCAATGACGTAAACCGACCTGTGGCATTTGAAATGAATCAAATGCCATGGATCGGGGACTCTCACTGCATTCGAATCACAGCGATCTCGGATGCCGTGAATACAGTAAACACACAAGGCTCTCGCAAGGATGTGAGAGTGGGCACGGCAGGGGAGGCCGAAGCGTGACACCATCACGCAACGAACATACAATCGCGGTTTCGTGCGAAGTCCGCGGTCGAGGCTACTGGAGCGGTCGCGACGTGCGTGTCGTGATGCACCCGGCACCGGTGGGTACTGGGATTCAATTGGTCCGCAGTGATTTGCCGTCCAAACCGATGTGCCAAGCGTCTGTCGAAAAACGCAATGATGCTAATCTTCGCACCATCTTGCACGATGGCGATGCCCGTTTCGAGATGATCGAACATTTGATGGCTGCCCTGGTGGGACTCGAGATCGACAATTGTGTGGTTGAAATTGACGCTGAGGAATTGCCAGGACTCGATGGCAGTGCCGCTGCGTTTGTAGCCGCTCTGCGAACCGCCGGACTAATCATTCAATCGCAGCCCAAGCGTCGTTTGACGCTGCGTGAACGAATCTATGTCGAATCGCCTGCTGGGTGGATCGAAGCAACTCCCGCAGAAGATGGCCATACTTCGTACGAGTATCGCTTGAGTTTTGATGGCCCTTCGCCGATCTTTGATCAAACCTTCACACTGCGAATGACACCGGAACGATTTATCCGCGATGTCGCTCCGGCTCGAACATTTGTTACGGAAGCTCAGGCTCAATCACTGCGGAAGCAGGGGGTCGCATCGCACGTCACCAACCAAGACTTGTTGGTGATCGGCGAACACGGTCCGATTGAAAACACACTACGGTTTCGCGACGAATGTGCACGGCACAAAGTGCTCGATCTGATTGGTGACTTGGCGCTTGCCAATGTCGAATTGGTCGGGAACTTTGTTTCCTATCGTGGCGGACACAACCTTAACGGCCGCATGGCTCAGCGACTTGCTGAGCTCGCTGCCTCGCAGATTCCCCTAACCCATATCTCACAATCGCATCGAAATGTTGCTTAGCCATAGCAGTGATTTCTCCGTGCGGATGTGGGATTATAACCGAGAGATGTTTGGAGCCGAAACATGAGTACCCAGATTGCTCAGACTGCGGTGGTTGATCCACGTGCTAAGTTAGGGACGAATGTACGCATTGGTCACTTCTGCGTGATCGGTCCGGATGTCAGCATCGGTGACGATACTTTGCTCGAAGACCATGTGGTTCTTTCCGGCGTTACCTCGCTCGGCGAAGAGAACCATGTGTTCCCAGGCTGCGTGATCGGTGCGGACCCGCAAGACACAAGCTACAAGGGCACCCCGACGCAAGTACAGATCGGTGACGGCAACGTCTTCCGCGAGTACTGCACGGTCAACCGCGCTACGGAAAAAGAAGACGGTATCACCCGAGTCGGTCACAACAATTACTTTATGGCTCACACCCATATTGCCCACGACTGCAAAGTCGGTGACCGCAACGTGATGGCCAACAATGTGATGATCGGCGGACACGCGCACATCGGTAACGACATCACCATCGCCGGTGGCGTTGGCATCGTTCACTTTGCATCGGTCGGAAACATGAGCTTTATTAGCGCGATGGCGCGAGTGCTTCATGATGTTCCGCCCTACATCATCGTCGATGGCCAACCCGCCAAGCCTCGCGCGGTCAACACGATCGGGATGAAACGACATGGATTTCCCAAAGAAGACATTGAAATCCTGACCAAAGCTTACAAGTTACTTTATCGATCCTATGTGGGACTCGATGCCGCCAAGGAGCAATTGTTGTCCACCGGCCCCATTCGGCCTGTGCTTCGCGAATTGTTCAATTTCATGGATACAACGGTTGCCGGTCAAAAAGGCCGTGGTCGCGACCGAAGGAGAAAAGCAGCGTGAGTCGGTTACGAATCGCAGTCATCGGTGCAGGTCATCTAGGACGTATCCACGCCAAATTGTTGCAACAAGTCGACGGGGTCGAGCTGGTTGCAGTGACCGATCCATTTGCACAAGCTCGGGCAAAAGTAGAAGAACTGTTTTCAGTTCCCACGTTTGCCGATTATCGAGAGTGCATCCCTAAAATCGATGCAGCGGTGGTTGCGGCTCCGACCGATTTGCACGCGGAAATCGCCACTGATTTGCTCAAAGCGGGCAAGCACGCCTTCGTGGAAAAACCGTTGGCGGCGAATGGCCCCGATGCGCAGCGAATTGCGAATCTGGCGAGAAGCCGTAATCTGACGCTGCAGGTCGGTCACGTCGAACGATTTAACCCGGCGTTCGCTGCACTGGAAGACTTGGCGGTGGACGCGAAGTACGTCGAAGCCGTTCGCGCCTCGCGGTTCCCCGGTCGCTGCCTTGACGTCGGCGTGGTGATGGATTTGATGATCCATGATTTGGATCTTGTCCTGTCGCTGACCAATGCACCTGTGCGTTCGGTATCCGCCAGCGGAATGTCGGTGATCAGCAGCCACGAAGACATCGCCGAAACTCGAATTGAATTTGAATGCGGGTTGGTTGCCAATTTGAAAGCGTCGCGGCTAAGTCCAACACCGGCTCGACAGATGCAGATTTTTGGTGCCAACGGCTTTGCCGATATCGACTTTGGCAAACCATCGCTGACCTCGGTTTGTCCAAGTGCGTCGGTGGTGGACCGTACGTTTGATCTCGATAGCGAAGTCGAGAACCCGCTTGTTTGTGCGGATCAAATCTTCACCGAATCGCTGAAGTGTGTGACCAAGGAATTGGAACCACGTAATGCGATCCTCGATGAACTTCACGACTTTGCAATCAGTATCCAGACCGGCATCTCGCCAGCCGTCAATGGAGACGCCGGTGCAAGAGCCGTGATCGTAGCCGACCAAATCCTCGACTCAATCAAGAAGCGTACCTGGTACCGCGATTCGAGCACCACCGAAGTCGGTCCGCACGCGATGGTGCGTCAACGCATCGAATCGGCCAGTCGTCGTGCCGGACAAAATCGACGCGCTGCATAGTACGCGAAGTGTCATCGCGTGTGCGTGTCGGTCGGGGATCTCGTTTGTGGCCCCCACTGGGGTGGTGAATGCTGCATTCCCTCCTTGTTGGTGGCACGCCGTCAGCGGTCATGCACCTTGGGGTTAAACAAGCGGTTTTTATAGCGGTGCGGCGAGAGCCGCCCGGTCCAGTTTTAATGCTTTGCTCGCCGCAATCAGACGGCTTACGCCGCAAGCGCGACTCAGGTCGACGGCATCGGCTTTGTGATCCCTGGCGTTGCGGTTTTCCGAAACCATCTTCCAAAGCGTGTATCTGGCGGCACGGGGAAGGTCTTTCTGATGGCATTGTGCCCGCGTATTGTGAATGCTCCGCCGCCAAAACCGCCTTGCGATCTGGTTTCGGATAGCAAAAAGCAATAAAACGTATGCGAGTGTGCAGCGGCACGTCGGGTATTCGCGTGCAACCAGCCGAGGGACCTGTTACACTAACTGACGTGCGATTGCGCCGGAGCACTTCAGAACCGAAAGCCCGCTAGATGATACACCTTCCTGAAATTTTGTCGTCGATAGAAAACCCTACAAGTTTTCTGCTCGAGTCAATTAGATCAGCGGTGCTTATTGATGATGTGACTGCACTCGTCTCGATTTTAGATGAGATTGATGACACGTCCGAAAGATCGTTGATTGAGAAGCTCAAGTTGGACTCCGAGTTTCGCAACCAAGTCTTTGCAGGAATTCAAACGGTCACGTTCAACAAGGCGGCGGTGGAGTTGTTTGAGGCGGAGTCGATCGAGGAGCTAAATCGACGTGCCTCGGAACTTGCACCCCCGGAGTCGCTTTCGTCACTCGCAGGTTATTTGCAGGCGATTGATCGCCGGGATTCTAATTTCAGCGACGACGTCGCCTTCATGACGCTTAAGGGAAAGCGGATTTATGTCCGCGCCAATGTCAATGTCTTCAGTAATGGTGACAAGACATTTGCGGTTAATTCCTTCACCAACATCACCGATTGGTACAACGACCGAAATACGCTCGCCGCGGTGCGTACGCGTTATGCACTGGCATTGAAGGGCAGCCAGTTTGGCGTATGGGATTTTGATATCCCCAATCAACAAGTGATCCGAGATACCGAATACCTGCGGATCCTAGGGTATCGCGAAGGCGAGATCGATCGGTCTGTGATGGGGGTTCGCGCCCTGATGCATCCCGAGGATCTAAGCCAGCTTGATGCGATGGGAGAATTCCCGGATACGTTTGATTACGAATTTCGGGTTCGACGTAAAACAGGCGAGTATCGTTGGCTTCGTCTCGAAGGATCGGTCTGTGAATGGAACGCCAATGGTGAAAAGATACGCGCTGTCGGTACGGTGCGTGACACGACCGTCGAGCGTCAGCAGTTGGAGTTGATGAATCTCGAAAAAGAGATTTTTAAGAACGCATCCGAGGGAACGTCCATTGAATCCTTGCTTTTTCTAGTTGCGAGCAAGATCGATGTCGCTTTTCCTGCATTGAGGTGTTTGGTGTTGATGTTGGATGAGGCCAGGCAATCGATTCGGTTTGCGGCCGCGCCATCGCTACCTGAGGATGTCCGAAAGACGCTGCTGGGGTTTCCCATCATGAGTGAAGCGACCACGTGCCGCGCGGCGATGCAATCGGGGTCGTTTCGATTTATCCAAGACGTGATGTTGAGTCCGGATTTTTCTGCGACCGCAGCGTTTTGCGGCCCGATAGGGATCAAGACAATCGGGTCGATGCCGATCACCGACAGCACGAATACGACGCTGGGGACAATTTGTTTGGCGTCCAACGATGCGAACTGTGGTCCGCCCGAGGATCTCGTCAGCCTCGAACGTGTGGCAAGGTCGCTAGCGCTGGTGATCGAACGCGAGAAACAAAAAGAACGTGCTCGAAAGCGAGAGCTACAACTTCAGAACCAGCAAAAGTTTGAAAGTCTTGGGAAGTTGGCGAGTGGGATCGCGCACGATTTCAATAATCTGCTGACCGTGATCATGACCAACGCCGAATTATGCAACTTCAACTTGCCACCGGGAAGCGTTGCCAACGACAACCTGGACCAAGTGGTCCACGCGGCTGAGATGGCATCATCGCTTTGTAAACAAATGTTGACGTTTGCGGGGCAATCCCAATCGCAGACTCAGCATGTGGACCTCGCACAAGCCGCGACCAAAGTCGCCAGTCTGGTGGGGTCAGCGACCAAGAAAGGGATTCATATCGATCTGCATATCGCGCCGGGCACGCCGAATGTTTGGGGAGATGTCACCGCGCTGTCGCAAGTCCTGTTGAACTTATTGACCAACGCAGTCGAAGCGATCGGTGAATCGGGCGAGGTGCACATCGACGTTGCCACCAAACAAGTCTCGCAAGTGGAGATTGATGGCTTCATCTTTAGTGGAAAGATCCAGCCGGGAGAGCATGTCTACGTTACTGTGAAAGACAACGGAGGCGGGATCTCGCCCGAGACATTGCGTTATATTTTCGACCCCTTCTTCACCACCAAATCGACAGGGCAAGGGGTCGGGTTGGCAACGGTGCTCGGGATCGTTGAACAACACGGCGGCGCCATCGACTTGCAATCCGCTGAGGGATCGGGAACCGAATTCACGATCCTGTTTCCGGCGTTATCCGATTTGCAGCCTGCTGCCGAGAAATCGGTCTCCAATTGAACCGAGCGTGAACGTGCCGCGTTGCCGCCGTTTGCGACAGCGATGCCGCCGCAAACGGTGCTTCGATCCAGCTTACTCGAGGTAAGCCATTCGCCTTCTTACTCGATTGGCGTTTCTTTGTTGCCATCGCGAAGGAACGGTTTTCGCTCTTGTTCGCCCTGAGCTGGCTTGAATTCGCGAACCCAGATATTACGGAATCGTACGGGGTTGCCGTGGTCTTGCAGCGAGATCGGACCGACGGGTTCATGGGCTTTGTATTCGGGCGGACGGTTGTAAGGAGTGTCCCCTTTTAGCTCGAAGTGATTCAGGATCAAAACTCCGTTGTGAACCACGGTAACGTAAGCGGGTGAAACCAATTTTTTGTCATCGCCGAAACGGGGCGCGGTCCAGAAAATGTCGTAGGTGTTCCATTCGCCTGGCGGACGAGTCGCATTGACCGCCGGTGGAGTTTGTTTGTAGATCGCTCCGGCTTGTCCATCAAAATAGGTTTCGTTGTCATACGAGTCCAGGACTTGAATTTCGTATCGCCCCATCATGAACACACCACTGTTGCCGCGACCTTGTCCGCTGCCTTTGGCAGGGGTCGGTGCCGACCACTCGATATGAAGCTGACAGTCACCAAACTCTTGCTTCGTGGTGATCATCCCTTTGCCGGTGCTTGCGACACCATCCTTGACGTTCCATTTGTCGCCGTTTTTCCACTCAGACAAATCCGCGCCGTCAAACAAAATCACAGCATCCGAAGGGGCGTCCGCATTGGTTTCGCCCGGAGTCACCTTGGGCGGTTCCTGCCATTTGATCCCATTGAGGTACTCTTCGGCCGACAGTGAGGAAGCCGAAAAGGCGACGGACAATCCAAGGCCGCCCAGCAGGGCGAGACGAGTCAAAGGGAGAAAAACGCTACGTTTCATGTGGTTTCTCAATGATGGGGGGGAGGTTTATGGGGTGGTTTAGTAGGATTCGAGTGCCATCAACGCACGATTGGATCGGCTTTCGTATTCTCGAACAATCAGAGTTTACACAGCGTCAAAAGTGTTGACGAGCACGAAGCCCCCGATATAGTGAATTAGCGGTTCGCGATCCCTCACTACGAGAGATCCGGCCCACTCCCGCCCGCCCATTCCCTGGGCTACTCGTATCAGCCAGTAGCGTGCTGATACTGGATTGGCGTTATCAGACTCGCTGTTCTCTGAAATCCATACGCCTTCGTTGCTTCACAAGCTTGATGCGATTGGTACACGAGCGAAGTGGAAACGTCGTCGGTACTTTCAGAGATCTGCGTGCAAACGAACTCTGGAAGCACGAGTAATGCCATGGCCTTTCGAACAATCTTGTTCGCTATCGTTTCGCTGATCTGCATCGATTTAGTAGCGAAGGAGTCCTCCGATCCCAATGTATCGCTGAGTTATGCTCGCGACATTGAGCCCATTTTTCGCAACAAGTGCTTTGGATGCCATCAGGGCGCGAAGCAGCTTGGCCAATATAAAATGACCGACTTCGCGTCGTTGCTCGCAGGCGGCGAGAGTGACGCCGCGGCGATTGTGCCCGGTAAACCAGACGAAAGTTATCTGGTCGATCAAATCACGCCAGTCGATGGGCATGCGGAGATGCCGAAATCTCCGGCCAAGCCACTGCACGCCAGCGAGATCGAAAAGATTCGGCAATGGATCTCTGACGGGGCAAAGGATGATTCGCCAAAGTCGACGGGGCCGACTTACACTCCAGACCATCCGCCCGTTTACGTCGGGCCACCCACATTGCCTTCGATCGATGTTTCCCCCGATGGACAGCAAATCGCCGTCGCGGGGTTTCATGAAATCATCCTGCTGAAAAGCGAGAACGGGGAAGCCATTTCGCGTTTGATTGGAATGAGTCCACGAATCAATGCGGTCCGCTTTTCGCCCGACGGGAAACGGATCGCCGCAACCGGTGGAACTCCTGGGGTGCAAGGCGAAGTACAGATCTGGGACGTTGTATCGAATAAATTGACAATGTCGCTGCCGTTTACGCATGACACGCTTAGCGGCGCAAGCTGGTCTCCCGACGGAAGTAAACTTGCCTTTGGTGCGACCGACAATGTGATTCGCGCGATCGACACCGCATCGGGTCAGCAGGTGCTGTTTCAAGGGGCACATGACGATTGGGTTCGTGACACTGTCTTTACACCCGATGGGACTCATTTGGTTTCGGTCGCTCGCGACATGTCGTGCAAATTGACCGAGGTTTCCACCGAACGATTTGTCGACAACATCACCTCGATTACTCCGGGGGCTCTTTCCGGAGGACTCAATAGCGTCGCGATCCATCCCGCGCGAAATGAAATTTTGGTTGGCGGTGCGGACGGTGTCGCCAAGGTTTATCGCGTGTTCCGCGAAACCGCACGCAAGATTGGCGACGATGCCAACTTGATCCGCAATCTGCCTGCGATGCCGGGCCGAATCTTCAGCGTCGCGATCAGCCCCGATGGCTCTCGCTTGGCCGCCGCATCGACGCTCGATGGTCGCAGCGAGGTGCGAGTTTGGAAGTATGACTTTATCGGCACCCTGTCTGACGAAGTCAAAAAAATCATGGCTAAGCGAGGGCCCCAACGCTCGGCAAAAGAAAAAGAAATGCTGGCGGCATATCAATCCAAGGAAACGACGGAGATCGCGAAATGGAGTAGCGACACCGCGGCCGTCTACGCGATTCGTTTCTCCAGCGATAACGGGTTGGTGATTGCCGGTAACGATGCGGTGCTGCGGCGAATCGATACCGAGGGAAAGCTTGTATCCGAGTTTCCGATTGTCGCGATCGAAAGCGAAACGAACACCCAGCACGGTGCCTTTGACGCCAAGGCGTGGATGCAAACGCAGGTCGCGTCCGCCGAATCGTTGACCGATGAACCGGACGTGGATGCGAAATCGGCTCGCGGATTGACGGTCTATCCCGAGACGATTCGACTGGATTCGCCTTATGCCTATAGCCAAATGGTGGTGATGGCGACGCTTGCGGATGACTCGGCCGTCGACGTGACCCGTCATTGCGAAGTCCACGTTCCCTCGCTGATCGCAATGAATCAGCGTGGATTGATGAGACCAATTGCCGACGGCCATGGCGAGATGGTGGTTCGCTTTGGCAAGCTAACGAAAACGGTCTCTGTCGATGTCGCTTCCTACAGTGACGACGATGCCCCCGGCGCGGTCGACTACATTCACGACGTCAATCCCGTGCTCAGCCGGTTGGGGTGTAACCAAGGAACATGTCACGGGGCCCAAAAAGGAAAAAATGGATTTCGGCTGTCGCTTCGCGGTTATGATCCCGTGTTTGATTTGCGAGCACTCAAGGACGACTTGGCCGCGCGACGTATCAACCCCGCCTCGCCGGACGATTCGTTGATGCTGAGAAAGCCGCTCGGCTTGACGCCGCATCAAGGTGGCGTGCTGATGGTCGACGGCGACCCCAATCATGCGATCCTGCGACGCTGGATCGCCGATGGAAGTCAGGTGGATTTACAATCATCACGCGTCGCATCGATCGAAATTTTTCCAACCAATCCGACGGTCCAAGCGATCAAGTCGCGTCAACAAGTGCGAGTGGTTGCGACCTATCGCAACGGCACTTCGCGTGACGTAACCAGCGAAGCGTTTATCGAGAGTGGGAATTCCGAAGTTGCCACTGCCGATGCCAACGGCTTGCTGACGGCGATTCGTCGAGGCGAAGCTCCCATCCTGGCTCGTTTCGAAGGAGCATACGCGGCAACGACGTTAACCGTGATGGGTGATCGATCGGGTTACGAAGATCCGGTGCTTATCACCCACAACACGATTGATAAACTTGTCGCCCAGAAATGGCAGCGAGTCAAAGTGGTCCCCAGCCCACTGTGTGATGACGCCACGTTCCTGCGCCGCGTCTATCTTGATTTGACCGGATTGTTGCCCACCAGCGATCAAGTCAAATCGTTCCTGGCCGACACGACCGACTCGCGTGAAAAACGAGCCAAAGTCATTGATGAATTGATTGGCAGCGAAGCCTATATCGCTTACTGGACCAATAAATGGTGCGACCTGTTGCAAGTCAATCGGAAGTTTCTTGGAGTCGAGGGGAGCACGAAGTTTCAAGAATGGATACGTGTTTGCGTTGCTGAAAATCGACCCTACGACCAATTTGTCCGCGAGCTGTTAACGGCCAGCGGATCGAACAACGAAAATCCTCCGGCGTCGTATTTCAAAGTGTTGCGAACGCCCGAAGACACGATGGAGAACACCACGCATTTGTTCTTGGGGATTCGCTTCAATTGCAACAAGTGCCACGACCATCCGTTTGAACGCTGGACTCAAGACCAATACTTTGAGATGTCCGCCTACTTTGCTCAGGTCGATCTGAAAAAGGATCCCGCCTCGGGGGATCGCAAGATAGGTGGGTCAGCGGTCGAAGGTGCTAAGCCGCTGTTTGAGATCGTGTCCGACAAAACAAACGGGGAAATTAAGCATGGCAGAACGGGCGACACGGTCGCACCCGATTTTCCCTTCGCCGTCGAACATGAAACAAGCGACAGTGCTTCGCGTCGTGAGCAGCTTGCCCACTGGATGACCGATGCCGATAATCCCTACTTTGCCCGCAGTTATGTCAATCGCATGTGGGGCTATTTGCTTGGCGTCGGTTTGATCGAACCGATCGACGATATCCGTGCCGGCAACCCGCCGACCAATCCCGAACTGCTGAACTTCTTGACGGATCGTTTCGTCGAATCGGGGTTCGATACACGGGCGATGCATCGTTTGATTTGTAATAGTCGAACCTATCAATTGAGCATCGAGTCGAACCCGCTAAACGAAGACGACCATCTGAATTACTCGCATGCCATGCCGCGGCGATTGCCTGCCGAAGTGATTTACGATGCGGTGCATCAGGTCACCGGAGCGATCAGTTCGATTCCCGGGGTGGCCAAGGGAACACGTGCCGCCGCGCTGCCTGATTCCGGGGTGAAGCTAGCCGATGGGTTTTTGCAGAATCTGGGCCGGCCGGCGCGCGAGAGCGCATGCGAATGTGAACGATCCTCGGATCTGCAGCTTGGACCGGTGATGGCACTGATCAGTGGCCCCACGGTCGGTTCCGCGATTTCGGATCCGAAAAACGAACTCGCGAAAATCGTCGATATATGCCCGGAAGACGAAATGCTCGCCGAAGAGGTTTTCTTGAGAGCGATCGGACGTCGACCGACTGAACCCGAAGTCACGGCATTCAAGAGTATCATCGGCGAAGTCCAAGTCGATCATGACGCGCTGCGGAAACAGCTTGAGCAATCCGAAGCCGATTGGAAGATTCGACGAGCCGAATTGGAAGCCGTTCGCGAGACAAAGCTTGCGGAAGTTGTCTCGCAGATTGCCGAGCGAACCGAGGCAATCAAGCCCGAACGAACGCGGCTCGAAGCAGAGCGTGCGAAACGAGTGGCTGCGGCGGAAAAAGCACTTAGCGAAGCACAAGCCAACTTGATCACGACCACCGAGAAACGGTTTGCCGATGCGTCCAACGTGGAATGGCATCCCTTGTCGGCGACCGAGTTGTCGGCATCGAACAAGGCGGTGTTAACGCCGCAAGCGGATCGTTCGATCCGAGCATCGGGCAATGCCGACAAAGGTATCTACACGATCAAGATGCCCACGACGCTGAAGCAGATTACGGGGTTTCGGTTGGAAACATTACCGGCTGCGGATCTGCCCGCCGGTGGCCCTGGGTTGCCCGACAACGGCAATTTTGTCATCACCGAATTGGTGATCCAAGTACAAAACCATGGGAAAGATCAAAAGCCGGAAAAGGTCGAAATCGCCAAAGCACAAGCTGACTTCACTCAAGGCGGCTTTGACATCAACACCACGTTTGATGGAAAGACGAATGACCAAGGCGGCTGGGCCGTTTCCCCGTCACTCGGTGTCGTGCACTGGGCTACGTTCCAATTGAAAACTCCGATCGCGAACCCTAGCGGTTGCACGTTGACGTTTGATCTGCATCAGTTCCACAACGCAGCAAATCACCGTTTGGGACTGTTTCGTATCTCGGCCACCACGGCCGAAGGCGACATCCCGCTCAGCCAAAGCGAGTCGATCGCCGCGGCGCTATCGACTCCGGCGGAGCAACGCAGCGAAGCGGCAACCAAGCTGATCGTCGACTACGGTGCGGCCACGGACAAAGGCATCGCTGATTTGCGTGCGGCATTGGCCGAAGCTCGGAAGCCTGTTCCACCGGACCCGACGCTGGTGCAGCTGGAACAACGCAAAAAGAATCTTTCGGTTGCAACGGCGGATGATCCTGCTCTGGTCCAGCTTCGCAAAGACTTTGCCGAAAGCACGAAACAACTCGGCAACGTCCGTTTGACGGCAGCCGAAGATTTGGCGTGGGCGTTAATCAATAGCCCTGCGTTTCTGTTCAATCACTGAAATTACCAAGAGAGAGAACGAACGATGTTGTCATTCAAAGGTTTTAAAGCAAAGGATCTTTGCGATCCGCATCTCTCGGCTACACGTCGCACGTTTTTGCGAGTGGGTGGTTGTGGCATGCTCGGTTTGTCGCTGCCGTCGCTATTGAAAATGCAAAGCGCTGCGGCCTCGGAGAAACATGTCGGCGGTCCAGGTTGGGGCAAGGCAAAAAGTATCATCCTGTTGTATTTGCAGGGCGGCCCGAGCCAATTGGATTTGTGGGATCCCAAAGAAAATCTACCCGATAACGCTAAAAGCGTTTTTAAGCCGATCAGCACAAAAATCCCCGGGGTGAAGTTCACCGAGAATCTGCCGCAGCTCAGTCAGGTGAACGATCGCTTCACGATGATTCGGTCGATGTCGTACACACCCAATGGTTTGTTCAACCACACCGCCGCGATCTACCAAATGATGACCGGCTATACGACCGACAAGGTCAGTCCGTCGGGGCAACTTGAACCGCCATCGCCCAAAGACTTTCCGAATTTCGGCAGCAACATCGTCAAGATGCGTCCGCTTGACGAACCGATGCTTCCGTTTGTCATGCTGCCACGTCCGCTACAAGAATCCAACGTCGTTGGCAAAGGTGGCACCGCGGGTTTCCTCGGCAAAGCGTTTGATCCGTATACGCTTTATCCCGACGGCGACGACATGGACATGGAAAAGATGAGTCGCATTAAGATCGATGATCTGCAGTTGCGACCCGAGGTGTTCAGCGTCCGTTTGCAGCGGCGTGCAAGGCTTCGTGATCTGTTGAACGCGCAAATGCCTCAAATCAACGAGGCGGTCGAGTCGTTTGAACTGGACCAATACTACGACCAAGCATTGTCGTTGATCGTTTCGGGGCGTGCACGCGATGCGTTTAATTTGTCCGCGGAATCCAACGAGATTCGCGACGCTTATGGACGCAACACGTTTGGTCAAAGCTGTTTACTTGCCCGGCGACTCGTAGAAGCCGGAACTCGCGTGGTCGAAGTCATTTGGCCCAAGGTTGCCAACAGCGACAATCATTCGTGGGATCATCACACCGGGCTCAGCAAACGGATGAAAGATCAATCGGCCCCGATGCTCGACTCGGCATTGTCGACTCTGATCACGGACATGGACACCCGCGGATTGCTTGAAGATACCTTGGTGGTGGCGGTAGGTGAATTTGGCCGCAGTCCTCAGCGAGGCGTCAGCACCAGTGGAAACAACAACAGCGACGATGGCCGCGACCACTGGCCGTACTGCTACACCGCGGTGGTGGCCGGTGCGGGAACCAAACGTGGGTATATCCATGGCAAGAGCGACAAGACCGCTTCAGCGCCGCTGGAAAACCCGGTGCATCCTGCGGAACTGTTAGCGACGATTTACCACAGCTTCGGAATCGCGCCGGATACGATCGTCTACAACCACCTGAATCAACCTCGGGAATTAGTCAAAGCCGAGGCGATTTCCGCGTTGATGGCATGACGCGCGTGGGCTGCGGGTGAAGTTCGTGAGCGCTCTTCGCGTCAAAATATTGGCGGCAAATTGGCTGCCGAGAGCGAGCGAAGGGGAATGCTAAAAACTTTTGAGGCTTCTGGGCCTGACAAAGTTGGCGCTATGGTTCCTCAGCTCGCGTTGGAAACGTATATTTTTAGCTTCTTGGAAACGTTTCCCTTGTGCGCGAGCGCGAAAGCCCCCTTAAAGTCGATGAAGATTCACGAATATCAAGGCAAGCAACTGTTCCGCAAAGCTGGTGTGCCGGTTTTAGAAGGACATATTGCGAAGTCCGCTGACGAAGCGGCTGCCGCATTTGAAAAACTCGGCGGTTCGATTGCTGTCGTCAAAGCCCAGATTCATGCGGGCGGACGCGGTAAGGGAACCATTATCGATAACCCTGAGCAACGCGGCGTGGTGCTCGTCAAAAGTGCAGACGAAGCTCGTGCGGCGGCCAACGGTTTACTCGGAAAAACGTTGGTCACGATCCAGACCGGCGAAGAAGGCAAAGTCGTTAACCAGGTTTTTGTCGAAGCAGGCTGCGATATTGCTCGCGAACTGTATCTCGGCATCGTGGTTGACCGCGAAGCGTCGCGGCCGGTCTTGATGGTCAGCACCGAAGGGGGTGTCGAGATCGAAAAGGTCGCCGAAGAGACCCCGGAACTGATTTTCAAAGAACACTACGACCCCGCCGTGGGACTCGAAGCGTTCCAGGTTCGTAAGCTTTGCAAGAAGCTGGGCATCGAAGGTCCCGCAGCCAAGGCTGCCTTCAAGTTCATGACCGCGATCTGCCGCTTCTTTGTCGATTACGACTGTGCGATGGCAGAGATCAACCCACTGGTGATCACCGGTAGCGGCGAAATGGTCGCCTTGGACGCGAAGATCACCTTCGACGACAACGCGATGTTCCGCCACAAGGACTTGTTGGAACTACGCGACTTGTCCGAAGAAGAGCCGAGCGAAGTGCGTGCGAGCGACTCGGGACTTAGCTACGTCAAGCTCGAAGGCAACATCGGTTGCTTGGTCAACGGTGCCGGTTTGGCGATGTCGACGATGGACATCATCAAATACCACGGTGGCAAACCTGCAAACTTCCTGGACGTCGGCGGCGGAGCGAACGCTCAACAAGTGACCGAAGCTTTCCGGATTTTGTTGTCCGACCCTAACTGCAAGGGCGTATTGGTCAACATCTTTGGTGGGATCGCACGCTGTACCACGATCGCAGCGGCATTGATCGAAGCGAGCAAGACGGTCGGTTTTACCGTTCCCTTGGTCGTCCGGCTCGAAGGCACCGAGGTCGAAGAAGGCCGCAAGATGCTTGCCGAAAGCGACGTGAACGTCATCAACGCGACCGACATCACGGACGCGGCCAAGAAGATTGTGGCTGCCGCCGCAGGCTAATGCCGCGGGCTTAACGGGCTGCGGGGATGAAACCCGCAGCCATAAGATCCGCAGCAAGGCAAAACCGCGTCAAATCCGCCGCTATCGGCAGCGGATGACCATCACGAAGTCGGTTCAACATTCCATTCCTACACGTTCTCTACAATAGTCATTCGGTCATGAGCATTCTGGTTGACGGAAACACAAAAGTCATCTGCCAAGGCATCACGGGCAACGCCGGCACGTTCCATAGTCTTGGATGTCGTGACTACGGCACCAACATGGTCGGCGGAGTCACCCCAGGCAAAGGCGGCCAAAACGTCGAAGGCATTCCTGTTTTTGATACAGTCGAAGAGGCTGTTGAGAAAACCGGTGCCAACGCAACGATGATCTTCGTGCCGCCCCCTTTCACCGCCGACGCGATCCTCGAAGCGGTTGACGCGGGCATCGGAATCATTGCTGCAATCACCGAAGGCGTGCCTGTCATCGACATGGTTCGCGTCTACGAAAAAGTGCGAGCGAGCAACTCGATCTTGATCGGCCCTAACTGCCCCGGTTTGATCACACCCGGCTCGTGCAAAATCGGCATTATGCCCGGTTATATTCATAACCCAGGCAAAGTCGGTGTGATGAGCCGCAGTGGTACCCTAACCTACGAAGCGGTTTGGCAAACCAGCAACCTCGGCCTTGGGCAAAGCACTTGCGTTGGACTTGGTGGTGACCCGATCGTCGGCACCAGCTTTATCGATCTGCTAAAGCTGTATCAAGAAGACGATCAAACCGAAGCGATCTTGATGATCGGTGAAATCGGTGGATCGGCCGAAGAAGAGGCCGCGGCATTTGCAAAAGCAAACGTCACGAAGCCTGTGGCGGCATTCATCGCCGGTCGTACCGCTCCTCCCGGAAAACGAATGGGACACGCCGGTGCGATCATCAGCGGTGGCAAGGGAACAGCCGAAGAAAAGGTGGCTGCCTTGGAAGACGCTGGCATCGTTGTCGCTCCCACTCCGGCCGACATGGGCCAAGCCGTGGTCGACGCGATCGCTCGCAAAGGCTAAATCGCGTTTCTGCTAAGTCACGTCACCGCTAAATCGCATCGCAGTTAATCGCCACTTTCAACGCGGACATAAAAACCCGCGTCGAGGCTGCGTCCCGATTGATCTTGAATCGCCGATCGGCCCGTTTTAACGCGGAGCCGATCGTTTTGTTTGGCTGCTTTGACTGTCGCCGATCGCATTAGATATTCAAGCACATCACTCGCATCGACTTGCGGTGAATGCCCCGTGATCAGCATCCTGAAATCCATCGGGTCGATCAATTCGAGGCAATCATCCACCAACGGCCAGAGATCACGCTCGAGTCGCCACGTTTTCCCTTTGGGCGAGTGGCCGTAGGCAGGCGGGTCCATCACGATCGTGTGGTATCGCCGCTGGCGACGGACCTCTCTGGCTGCGAATTTCGCAGCGTCGTCGACGAGGTAACGGATCGGGGCGTCATGTAGCTGATTTGTCTCTGCCGCCACTTTTGCGGCCGCAACATTTGGTTTGGCCGCATCGACGTGCACGACCGAGAACCCTGCTTGCGCCAGCGCCATCGTGCTTGCGCCGGTATAGGCAAACAGGTTTAACGCCAGCGATTCGTCTTGTGGACGCTTGGCGGACAACCATTGCCAATTCTTGGCTTGCTCGGGAAACAGCCCAATATGGCCAAACGGAGTGGGGCGTACCGGCATGCTGAAATTGCCGCAATCGAGCGTCAGCGATTCTGGCCAAACCGAGCGGTGAGTCCATCGCCGCTGGCTCACGTCGTAGACCGCATCGGCGTCGCGCCAACGCTGCGGATATTTTTGGCGAATCCCCTCGGCTGCGGGCGACGGACGAGACACCAGATAACCGCCAAGTGATTCGAG
Source organism: Novipirellula rosea (assembly GCF_039541335.1). Lineage (NCBI taxonomy): Bacteria > Pseudomonadati > Planctomycetota > Planctomycetia > Pirellulales > Pirellulaceae > Novipirellula > Novipirellula rosea. The sequence goes on from NZ_BAABGA010000120.1 coordinate 213,440, forward strand.
CTTTAGCCCGTCACCGAAATCGATAAGTTGATACACATTGCTCATGGTCCGCAGGATTGTAAACCGAAAGTACTGGCAATGCCGAGGAGTCAGACGCCGCTTTGCCTCGGGCCTCCGAGGCTCGGGCTACAAAGCTCCGGCAACTGAAGCTCTGTCCCCTGTAGAACTGAAGCTCTGTCCCCTGTAGAACTCTGTCCCCTGTAGAACTCTGTCTCCTGGCAAAGCTGCTAGCAACAAGGCTGATGCTCTGTCCCTAACGAAGCGAAGTTTCGGGCCCTAGCGAAGCTCTGTTTCTGGCTCTTCGCCATCGGTGGCTTCGGGCGGCTGGGCCGCAATCGCCGTCGGCTCTTCGGAGGTTTCGTCGACGGGCGCCTCGATAAAATCGACGAACGTGCCTTCGCTATCAAAGACAGGCCAGCCATCTTGAAATCGCGTCTCGGCGGTATAGTTAACCGGAGGACGCGCAAATTTCTCGTGCGGAGAATCCTGTTGAGCTGTCCCTCCAAATTTTAAATATTTGCTACCTGCCAATTTCGTTCGCTCGCGAATCGATCCACTTTGGAACGGCCCGATGCCGAGCACATAGGTGTCGCGAGCGGTGGCACTCGATTCACGGATCCCGGATTGCCAAATCGCTTTGCGAGATTCACGCTCGTAAGCAAACGCGGCAATTTTTGCAGCCCCTTCGCGCGAATCGCGACGTGCCAAAGCAAATTCGGGTATCGACGGCAAACTGGGGGCATTGGGAAGCAGCGAAGCGGCCGAAGACAAGCTGTTATTTTCCGGTACACCGAAGGTCACTCGATGGTCGTCCGCACCGAGCGTACCGATTCTCGCTTCGACAATAATGTCCGCGTCACTACTAGAGTCTTGCAACAGGCAACCGGCGGCAACGATTTGCTGGCGGAGTGAACTGGTCACGTAATCCGCATTTACAAAGCCAAGATCCTTCGACGTTTTCAAATAACTTGTGTCGAGATACACGGTTCTCCCCGACATCGGCCGAAAATCGATCCCCGCAATGCTGCGGTCGACTGCTTTACTAAGCACCAACTGTTGAGTGGCGAGTTGTTCTTTGGTGGTTCCACACCCCGTCACTGCCGTGCCAATGACCATCCATGCTAGTCCGATGATGAATCGGAAAATCGCTTGGGATGGAAATAGACGCATCGTTAACGATGATGGGGTGGGGGAGTTGGTGGGATGAACATGCAGTTTGACAAGCTGACTGCTGCTTTTAGCGGCTAACGTTGCATTTGAGCAAGCTCAATCTCAATTTTGAAATGCTGGCAAACAGTAGCGTTGCCCCATTCGAACCACTTTCTTTACCTCTCGCTTGCTCACATGCTCTCGTTGATTCCCGCCGGTCTCTACTGCATTCGCGAAACGTATTGCAGATGCCCTTCGCGGTTCATCAAGAATTTGAAGTCGCCATATCGAATCAATTGACTGGTTTCAAATGAGGGGCCTGATCGCAATCGCGGTGCTTCGAAGGGGAAGAGGGGGCGGGCGGCGTCGGGGATTCCAAACGTGCGTAGCAGGTAATCGGCATCGACAAGGCTCGAGTATGCCAGCCGTCCCTGCGGCGAGACGAAGCGGCGATCGCGAGCGGCGGGAGGGGCTTTTTCAATCGATGAAATTGCTTCGGCAATGGGGAAATCAGGCTCCGAGCCGCGTACGACATCTGCGGGTCTCGGTTCGGCGGGGATCGACTTTAGGTTTTTGGCAATACTCGCAGCGGCGGGTGGCGAAAACGGACGCAAGCGAATCCAGCCAGCTTGCAGCGTCTTTTGCCCCTCGGCCCAACGTACCGATGACAAGTATCCCAGCAGCAGCGAATCCTTATCGCGTCGAAGAAAACAGTCTCGCATCTTGTGCCCCGCGATCAGGGGCGGCGAGGACATCATGCCCTGAAAACGCACGTGCCCATCGCTCGGCTTGACTGGCGAATGAAGATGATTTGCTGCGATTACGTCATACGTTGCTTCGATCGCTTGGGAACTCGAGAATTCATGGGAATCGCTCCCGCGATCGGTCCACGAAAAGTCTCCCGTCCATGATCCACCATGGGGGGCGAAGATCACGCAAGACCCATCGGGGCGAAAGGAAATTGCGAATGAGGGAGGATCGGCTTCCAAGTTCTCCGCCGAACCGTCGATCCAATCGCCAAGCACGCGATCGCGAGGCATCGGGGCTGCTTGGTATTGTGACTGCAAAATGCCCACAGCGGCGATCGCGGTCAACACGGCTAACGACCCCATTGCCATTCTCGACCTGGGAAATACTTGGGCCAGTGCTGCCAATCGACCCGCCAGAACTTGCACGCGAACGCGAAACCGTTCACGGTTCGAATTTTCGTCGGCCGCATTCGCTTCGGATGCGGGATGCGTGTGGTTTGGGGGACAGATGCGGACAGCTTCGTGTGCATCGTCCAAATTTTGGGCATCAAGCGTATCTGCGCCGAACGAGCGATCTGCGAAATCGCGTTCGGTAGAATGAAAGCCGGCATCTGATGCGTGCAGGACCGATTGAGCCACGGTCGCCGGTGCGACCGCAGCGGCGTGGGGCAACGCGGACAGTGTGGGGTTTCCCGCAAAGTGAGGCGACGCGGGATCGGTTCGCCGCTGAATTTTCCCTGCCGAGCCGAGTAAGACGAGATCGCCGGTCAAACAGGCTCTCAAGACATGGATGCGGTCCACCGGAATCCAGGTTTGCGTCACGTCGCTCTGGATTTCCGCATCGGCCGCAAGCATTCCACGCGCGGCAAATCCGATTAATTCTCTGAGTTTAAAGGGACCCTGTGCTGCGCCGAGCATGCCGCGAACGTGATAGCGGGGAACAATGGTGCCGGCAGGATGCGGAAGCGCAACCCGCTTTTCGGAAAACAAGCCGATCGCCAATGCGGGATGCCACGGTCCGGTCTCGGTGTCAGCCACCAACGAGTTCGGGCCAATGATCCCTGATAACGCCGCTTCGCGGAGTTCGACCCCGGTGAACGGGCCCGCACAGGAATGTTCGGTTTTAACGTAAAAGGCAACCATATTTCTCAGGCTTGCTGCATCTTTAGGGCTAGCTGTGAACGGCTGTACCAAACGCTATCGCAAAGGAAACTTCCCTGCTTGTTGGATCACTTTGCGGAACAACAGTGATAAGATGAGGGTAGGCGAAGCATATGTACCGTGGACCGTGGAGTAGAGCGGTGGGGAAAAGGGCTGGTACGTTAAGAACGCCTCGCGGTATCGGGGGGTACCCAATTGATGGCTGGTAATAGACGGAAAAGCAGGAATTCAGTCTTGGGATTCGGACGCTGCTCGCGTGGATTGTCACACCCGCCTGCTTTCACGTTGGTTGAACTGCTTGTCGTCATCGGCACGATCGCCGTTTTGATGGGGTTGCTGCTGCCGGCGGTTCAAGCATCGCGGGAATCGGCCCGCCAGACCCAATGCCTTAATCATTTAAAGCAGATCGGGCTCGCGGTTCAGAACTTTCATGCCCAACGCAACGAGCTTCCGCCAAGTCGAAATTACGACCACTACACGAGTTGGGCATTTCTGTTGCTGCCACACTTGGAACAGGCTGCATTGTCGGACGAGTGGGACGATTCGCTTAAGTATTACTATCAAAGCGACGCGGCTCGGCTGACCGCGATTGCTCCCTATTTCTGTCCCTCACGACGCGACGCCAACCTCTACAGCACCCAGGGGGATGATATTTTGTCACCCTATGAAACCAGTGGTCATGTTCCAGGGATTGTCAGCGATTATGCCTGTTCCGCAGGACATGGGCCGGCGGGTGTGTGGAATTGGATCTATTCCAACGGGGCGTTTGTGATGGGGGAAGGGGTCACTGATCCCGAGACGGTGCCGGACGGCAATTTTGCACCGCCCAACGCCAAGCTGGTCACGTGGAAAAGCCGTACCCGTTTCGCCAGTCTCAGTGATGGGACAAGCCATACGATCATCGTTGGCGAGAAACATGTACGTCCATCACGACAAGGGATTGCTCCTGAGGATGGCGCGATTTACAACGGAGACCACCCGGCAAATTTCTCTCGCTGCGGCGGCCCCGGGTATCCACTGGCACGTTTTCCGACCGACCGCTTTCAAACCAACTTTGGCAGCTACCATGTGGGCGGATGCAATTTCGTCTACGCCGACGGCAGCGTGCATGTCTTGAATGTCGATGTCTCGACCGACATCTTAGGTCGGCTTACCCATCGAAATGACCATCAAGTCATCGAGGCGTTCTGACGCTTGGCTTACTCCTGTGTCTCGTCTTCGACTCCCTTGGCGTCTTTGGCCAAGGCGTGAAAGCGTTCGAGTTGCAAGTGATCATAGGTCAGACCGAGGTGCCCCACGGCTCGGGCAATTTCCGCCAGCGTTGAATAGCCAAGCTTGCGGCCGATTTCCGTCTTGTGCCGTTCGACAGTACGCGGACTACGGTGCAGCATCTTGGCTACCTCCGGAACGCTCTTGCCATGTCCCAATAGAATGAAGATTTCCAGTTCGCGATTGCTTAATGCCGACAAGCAGCCTAAGTCAACGTATTGACTTGTAACCGTCTCGATGTCTTCGGTTGAATCAAGCGGATCACGACGCGAGAGGATCAGCACGTATTGTGCCCCACCGGACTCGTCACCTGAATTGGATTCGTCACCTGCACTGGACTCGTCCACTGGACTGGACTCGTCAATCGGAGCTGGTTGATTCTCGTTCGCGTTGACCGAGGCGTCGTCTTGCTTCGTTGCATCCATGCTTCGGAGCAGTTCGCCGCCATCGCTGATCGGGTAAAACGTCGAGACCATTTGATGGCCGTTGTAGATGTGCCTTGCTCGTAATGGCTTGCCGTCCTCGATGACCTGTTCAATCCAAGCCATACGTTCTCGCACAAACTCGGGGTGAAACACGGCACTCAAGTGGCGATAGGTGCCTAACTTCGCGGGAGTAACACCAAACAATGAACGTGCGGACTCGTTGCTGTACGCAACCCGCCCGTCTTTCGTGACGATCGTCACTCCCAGCCCAACTTCCATGCGGAAGATGTCTGCCCAATTGATCGAGCTAAATGGACTGCTCATAAAGAATTCAATTCAACTCATTGCTTACAGGGTCACGTGTGGACGAGGTTGCGACAGACGATCGAAACGGGATCCTACGATCCTAGCGTTTCACACCCGCCGCAAAACATTCCGCATTCACCGGAGGAAACTTCATACAATCAGCCGAGGTACCAAATTAAGTCTAGCTTGCTTTCTCGGGGGGGTAGCTAGCGGATTTCCGCAAATTATGACAATTGGTAGAGACTTCGCGAGAGAACGACAGAGAACCTACGCCTTCACGTAATATGCGAGTGCAGGCGATTCGTTATCCTGATGCGAGGGTGGGGCAACGCCCCCATTGTCTCCGCCGACTGCCTTTCCGTCCGCCCATCAGACTCGATCTCGACCAAACCCTAAATGATAAGAAACTTTGCTTTCAATGCACTAGGACTACAGCGATTTCATTCGCAAGAATAAAGAATCACTGCGTGGAGCATATGTTGGGCGTCCCCTTGTGGGGCGTTGGTACTAGTCCGTTGGGTGATGTGTGAAGATAACGTGAAGGTGGCAGGGCGGAAGGATGTAGTTGTATCTAGCAAATGCCGGTCACCATTCGACATGTTTCATCGATTCGGTGGCTGCTCGCGGCGCGAGCCCAATGCGATCGACTTTGGTACTCGACGAGCGTTTTTTCACACGGCAACCGGACGAGTCCCTGTGCTGCGAGCGCTGTTGAAGTCAATGACATTGACCGTGCGTCAACCGGTTTCTTGCCAAAGTAGGCTTAGTCGAGAAAACCCACCAGGCTATTGATCTCGTCGTGTTGCTGCAGTTTTCGCAACGCGCGTCGTTCAATTTGTCGCACTCGTTCTCGGCTGATGTTAAACACCTTCGCCACTTCTGAAAGCGTTTGGGGCGAGTAGTCATCGAAACCGAATCGCATCCGCACAATGGCCTGCTCACGTTCATCGAGTTGATCGAGCAACGATTCCAAGCGATGGCTTAACGAATTTGCGTCCACTTCGGTGCCTAGCGGCGCGGTTTCTTCTTCCTGCAGAATGTCACGCAGATTCGTAGGGACCTCTCCTGCGGAACTGTTGTCCAAGCTGTAGCTGGTGCTCAACGAACGTTCGAGTACGACCAACCGCTCGTCGCTTAGCCCTGCGGTATCGGCCACTTCACGATGTGTGGGGCGATGGCTGAGTTGCTGATACAGATCGCTAATGGTTCGCTGTAATTCATTCATCTCACCGACGACATGCACGGGGATGCGAATGGTGCGACTTTGCTCGGCGACGGCGCGACCGATCGCTTGACGAATCCACCATGTTGCATAGGTCGAAAGTTTAAAACCTTTACTCGCTTCGAACTTCTCAACAGCACGCATCAATCCCGAATTGCCCTCTTGAATCAAATCAAGGAATGCTAAGCCACGGCCGCGATACTTTTTGGCGATCGAAACGACCAAGCGTAGATTGGCTTCGACCAATTTTTGCTTCGTCGAGGTGTAAAGCGAATAGGCACGCTCGAGCTCTTGGACACGGCGATCCAGACCGCAACTGGAATGTTGAGTCCGTCGTAAAATGGTTTCGTACTCGGCATGTTCCTCGAGTGTTAAATCTGCACGACGCTGGCGGAGGACACCCAGCCGATGATTCATCCACAACAGATTTTCATAGTGCTGCTCGATTGCCGGCAATCGCAGTCCCAATTCTTCGATGAGGGTGACGATCGATTCTCGCCGGCGCAGATAGCGACTGCGAGCTTCGCTTCGCTGCGCCAATGTTAATTGACGATCACGGATCGCTTCATAATCGGTGTTGTTCAACGCCAGCAGCGACTCGAGCGTACGGACGTTGGGCTCTAACCGGCTTAGAATGCGATGCTTGACCTTCTCGTCGGTGACGGCGTAACTGAGGCTGCGATCCGCCCGCGCGTCTCCCGTCACGATCTCGCGAAGGGCTGCAACGGCATCCTCGGCAACAAAACGAACGCGAAGCAAATCGTGTCGAAATAGGGTACGGGCATCATCCATCTGTACTGCCAGAGCCAATTCTTGCTCTGCCGACAACAGCGACGTGCGGCCCATCTGTTTCAGGTACATCCCTAGCGAATCCGACAGCTCTTCCTGACTTCGCAACGGACTGTCATCCTGTCGCAACGCCGGAGAATCGAAACCGCCGCGTAACGCCGTGTGTTCGGAATTCGAATTGAGAGAAACCATTTCCTATTCCTTTTATGTAAAATGAGAAAGCGAACATGGCGAACCTTTCAAGTCGAAAGGCTCTATCGGACTTTCTCAGCAAGATTTGTGTTCACGCACTCACCATTTCAAGGACGCTAGTGAATCCACCCGAGCGACGCACGCAATGAATTAAGCAATGAATATCAACACGCGATGACTAACGTTTAGAGAAATCGTGTTCCAGAGACCCTGTTGCGCTCACTCTATTTACGCATCAAGAGACTCGAAAGTTCCCACGGGTTCGACTTCTCGTCACGCCCCCCGCGCGTCCCAACCTGTCAATTTCAAGCAACCTTGATGACGCGGCCGATTTGTGGGGCAGCCTTGCTTTGACGCCCCGTTCTGCCGCTTTTGACAGTCTTCGCTAACCGTTTTGTTGGTGTTTAGTTAACACGCAAAGATCATGCCGCCTGCCGTTTAATCCGCTTCGAAAGCACCCGTAACTCCCTTTCTTCACACGAGGTCGTATGGTTCAATTCCACCACGGACGTAAAGGTGGAAGCATGATATTAAAGGACGATTAGTGACAAATAACGCACGCTGGGGGGGCGGGAATCGGTTGCAAATCGCCGCGGTTGCAAAGCGGCGGGCGACCCATTCGATGGGAACGGACAGCACCGCGTATTTTTGACATTGTGCCTGTTGCCGCGATCTCGCTGCCCTCATTACTAAATGGACACGGGGCAGAATGTCCCGCCTGGGGTAAATTGACAAAGCGGCGTCAGAATGCCCACTCTGCAGGAAAATCGTAGCTGCCCGACATATCCGCCCCCCCCGCTGCATAATCGCCCGCTGCTTAACCGACCGCCAATTTGACTATTACTCCATGACGACTGCGATCCAACGATTTCACATCTATCTGTATGGGCCCGAGCAAGCGGCGCTGCGAGCCAGTTTTGAAGAAGCTTCCACGCGGTTGCAATTATTGCCGCGACTCTATTTCGAACTGGATGGCTCGTTTGTCTGGTCCGCAGCCCAGGGCGAGCAAATCGAGGGGATGCTCTACGACGCCAATGAACGATTGCAGTATGTTGATCTGCAAGGACAGTGCAGCCGCGAGAGCTGGAACGCCGTCTTGCATGCAATTGTTGGCAGCTCCGCGTCGGATTGCATTGTGATGGTAATTCCGACTAGATCGTTGAAAAACTTACCAACGTTTGAGCAGTCCGTCTGGGGCGTCTGATTTTCTTTGAAATCGGCTCGGAAATAAAAACACGCTGTTTTGCGGTGCTTTTCGCTATGTTGTGATGCGAAATCGCCTTGGGAAGTGAACTTCCTCTTCTTTTTGTCGCTCTATCGCATTGAATTGGCATCCCACTTGCTTCTCTCCTGTTTCGTCCTCGGCGATGTCAGCCGATGTGGCGAAACAAATGAAACTGATGCCTGAATAAAAGCCTAAGCGATTACTTTCCTGGAGGGATTCATCAATGTTGACCGCGACTCGCCCCGAGACTGTCTCTAATTCAACTCAATCGACTCAAAATGAGATTCGGCTTTCCGATGCTGAGATTTCTCGCCGAGTCGTTGCGATTCGCTCTGGCTGGAGTATTGCCGAGCGAGTCCGTCGTCGACGTGAAGCGGACAAGCGGTTCCTCGATTTGATCGACGCTTTGTCGGCCTGTGAAGCTGCTTAATCATTAAGGTTACAACGACACCCTGGGGCGCTAACGCAGGTTTACTGAAGCGTCCCTTCACCACTTTGATTTATTTTGGAAGGATTCAACCATGTCGACAATGACTTGTGAGAAGAGCGTGACCCCAGCAACTACCGCCGCAACATCGAACAAGAATCGCAGGGACGTGTACGTCTCGGACGCCGAGATTTCGCGCCGTGTACTCGCCATTCGATCGGGCTGGAGCATTTCAGAACGTGTTCGTCGTCGCCGTGATGCCAACGAACGTTTCCTTGATTTGATGTTGGCGTTGTCGGCCGGCGACGCCGCTTGAAGTCGGGCGAGTTAGGCTCGGGCTGATCGCCGACGAGATCAGCAGAGGGCTGGACTAATCATTGTTGGGCTAATAATTGCTGAGCTAATCATTGCTGGGCTAATCATTGCTGGGCTGGCGTAGGCTGAGATGCCAATCAGCTTAGTCAATCGACTCTCCCTCGGTGGGGATCTCTTCGCTTGACGGTTTGCCCACGATCTCACCTCGATAGCGGCATGCTTCGATGAAAGATTCGAGGATTACCAAGGCGGCAACGGCATCGATCCGTTTCTTTTTGCCTTGACGACTGTAGCCTGCGGCCCGCATGCGATTGTTAGCGTCGGCCGTGGTAAATCGTTCATCAAACAAACGCACCGGTTTGCCGGTTGTTTTTGAGAGCCAGCGAGCAAATTCGCGGGCTTGAATGCTCTTCTCACTTTCCCCGCCATCCAAGTGAATGGGGAGCCCGACGACAAACGCGGAGATTCGCTCCGACTTTGTTAACTCGCGGTAATAGTCCCCATCCTGTTTCCAGTGTTCCGCTGCGCGGACCTCTAAGGGGCTCGCCAAAATCCGGTCGGGATCACAGATCGCAATCCCAATCCGCACGCTGCCAAAGTCGATCGACGCAAGACGTCCGGTCAAGGGAAAATCGTCAGTAGGTGCGGTCATCAAAATGTGATTGGGTGACGAGGATTTTAGAATGAGACGGTTTTAAACGAGGGGAATTTAAACGAGGCAAAGAAAAGACGAGAGGGGGGGAAGGGGACGAGTAGCGGATTGGATCAACGCGTGCCCACCGGGAGGGTTGATTACCAAACAATACCGATATTCCGGTCCTCTGCAATGCAAAAACAAAGCAGTCGACTTAGGCCAATCCTAGTGACAAGGGCAAGCGAGAGTGAACGGGACGCCCGAGCGACGGCAACGCAGCAATTTGAACGTCGCAACGCAGCATTTAATGTTTCGCATTCCCTTCAAAGTAATGCTGTAGAAATGCTTTTCGGTCGTTCTCTTCTCCGGCCAATTGCACCATGGCATACAAACGCTGCTGGTCGCGTCGTTTCTTTTCCGCTAACGCCTCCTGATTGCGGAAATGTTCGGGAATCGGTCTCAACACCTCGAAGCAGTGCGGAGGATGGGGGCCTGCGATGACGCCCGCTCGATCGAGCATGGCAAACGCAGTAGCAATGCGATGATCGTGGCGACTGACACGTTGAAGCCGCTCGTTCATCCAGTCGATCCCAAATGCGCGACACGATTCATTGTGTTCGACCAGCATCGTCAGTAATCGTCCGTAGAAATCCGAATCGGGGTTGGACCATTCGATGAATTGCATTTGCGTCATCAGATCGCTCTGGTCATACAACCACACACATCGACTCGGCTGATGATCGCGACCGGCTCGCCCCACCTCTTGGTAATAGGATTCGATGGAACCGGGGGTTTCCGCATGAATCAACACACGGATATTGGCTTTGTCGATCCCCATTCCGAAGGCGTTGGTTGCCAGCACCACATCGGTTTCGCCACTCAAAAATCGGTTATGCACTTGACGGCGTTTTTGGCTCGACAAGTCGCCATGATAGCACTCGTGGTCCACACCCTGGCTGAGCAAATGGTCGCTAAACCGCGTCAAGGTTTTGATCAGTGAAAAATAGATCACAACACTGCCGCCGCGATAGACGTCGTCATCAAGCAACCGTTCGATGGCATCGAGTTTTTCTTGGTCTCCCATCACATGTTCAACGTCGAGTCGCAGGTTCGGCCGGTCGATACCTTGATAAAACAATTGGATCTGGTCCTCCGGAATTCCCAGCTGTGCGTAAATATCATGGCGACATTCCTCCGTCGCAGTCGCCGTCAATGCAATCGTGGTGGGAAAGCCCAATTGTTCTCGGATCTCGCCGACGCGTGAATAGTCGGGGCGAAAATCATGACCCCATTGGCTCACACAGTGGGCTTCGTCAATTGCCAGTAACGTGACGTCGCGTTTCGCGATGATCCTTCGAAAATCCTCTTTGCGAAATCGCTCCGGAGTCACGTACAGCAGCCGGTACCTTCCCGAAGCGACTTGGTCATAACGGGTTTCCCGGGTCTGGCGGTCCAGCGATGAATTGATGTAAGCCGCATCGATGCCACGCGATCTCAAGTCACTGACCTGGTCGTGCATCAACGCGACCAAAGGGGACAGGACCAAGACAATCTCGTGGCTGTCTGCGGGAATCGTCAACGCTGGAATCTGGTAGCACAACGATTTCCCCATTCCCGTTGGCATCACCACCATCGCATGCTTCCCCGCCAAGACGTGCTCGATCACAGCCTGCTGCGATGGGCGAAATGAGGGGTAGCCGTAATGACGAGCTAAAACATCGTGGATCAAATTCGAATCAGACATAAAAAACAGTGCGGTCGGAAAACAGCAAGACGAGACCAGGGATGACGAGACCAGGGATTAGGGAACGAGAAGTCTACACAAAGGCTCCATTCAGTAAGGGGCACCCAATCTTGCACACAACGGCAAACCTCGGCTCGCTAACACTGGCATTGGGTAAACCGAACAAATTAGCAACTTTTTCGAGTCTTTCCGATGGTTTAGCTGCGTTAACAGCAAGGACCATTGCGTTCCGGGGGCGATCAGGGGACAGCCACATTGCGATCGAGCGGCAGCCACGCTGTGACCTTCGGAGGTCCGAAAAGAAGCCTGATCTCGCGACTGGGGGTGCTGTGTCCCCGCTGTGGGTTTTAAGGGTGGTTGTTGTTAATTGAGCGTAAATCTTCGTGTTTTTCCGTGGGATATCTATCCCGCGTTGTGCTAGTTTAGAAGTCGTCCTCTCCTTTTTTTGTTTATCTATTATGGAGTGATATCTACTGTGAAGGCCAAAAGAGATCCGCGGCTTGCCGACATATCGTCTCGGCATTCCAACGCCGCGCCTGATTTGCCGATGCCATCGATTGCGATGGAACCCCCGACCAAACGAAAAAGGGAACCACCTGCGATTCCCTATCGCTCTCCGTTCCGTTGGTCCAATCGACCCGAATGGTTGACTACCTTTTTAGCAGCGTTTGGCGTTCTGTTGATGGCCTTTGTTGTCTATGGAGCTAGCCGCGAGATCAGCAGCACGCTGAAACGAAATCAACATCATCAAACCATCACCGATGTCTGGCGTCAATTATTAGTATCCAACGTCGCCATCTCGGGAACGCCGACTCGAATCGTCGATGCTGATCTGCCTTCCTTTCCTTCGATCTCATTTCCAGCCGTCCGCTCGTCGCAAGAACTCAATCGCAACCTCCGGCTCGCAGCAGCGCTGCCTGGAATTCGCCGGATTGATCTGTCACCCGAATCAACACGTATCGTGGGAGGGGGGCACGCCGACGATTCCACGCTGGAAATCCTGGGCCGCAATTTTCATGATTTGGACTCGTTGAATCTGAGCGGAACCGCAATCAGCACGCTCAAGCCGATCGAAGATTTGAAGGTGCGTGATCTGAGGATTATCAATTCGACCATCAAGCCGGACAATTTGTCGTCGCTGAAGTACTTTGACACCGTGACCGATTTGTGGATCGGATGGTATGGAAATGCTCAGGACGGCGACAGCATTTTCTTCTCAGACGCGTATCGCGGACGTGTCGTTGATGCCATGGCCGAAATGAAGGGGCTCAAATCGATCCACTACGTGGATATGACATTTACAAAGGAAGAGCGAGAACAACTCTCTCGCTTTAATCTGATGCAGGTCAAATAGTCCTTGGCCGGTTCCGCGGCCTCGGTAATCCTCTGCTTCCCTAGACCCCCCCTGCATCTCCTTGAGATGCAGGGTTTTTTTTGTGTGGTTCACATTTCGTGATTCCGAACCTTGCGGCAAGCGAACAGCCCAAACATTGCCAGAGGAACTTCTGTGAGTCTCGCTTCCCCCGTGGTTGCTGATGCCTGAGCCAATCGGCACGACTTGATGGTCCTCTGTGATGGGACGACATCCTATTGAGGGCTGCCTCGCACTCGCAGTGACAGCCATGCACAACAAGCTAGCACGCGTTTGCCTAGGACGTGTGCACCAAGATTGATGCCCCGAAGCTTCTTAGCTGTAAAGAGTTAGCCCAAAAAGAGAATTGTTTGAAATTTGGAAAAAAAGGCAAACAGGTAAGGGGACAGCAATGGAGCGAGAGGATCGATCAGAGCGAATCTATTCCCCATTAGGATCGGGGGGCCCGCTGGCAGGTGGGGGCTGGGAGGCAGCTGGATTGAATTCCAGGCATTCGGATTGCGGAAGAGGTCAAGCGTGCGAATGTCATCCCTGAGTAAGGGGGTGATGTTTCGGTTTAACATCAAGGTTGAAGCATTAGGAAAATTATTGCATGTCAATTTCCAGAATCCAGTACGCCCGACCAGCGCGTACAAAGGAACGCAGCGGTTTTACACTGGTCGAGCTATTGGTGGTCATTGCGATCATTGGTGTATTAGTGGGGCTTTTGTTGCCCGCGGTGCAATCCGCCCGCGAAGCGGCTCGCCGCATGTCGTGCTCGAACAATTTGAAGCAGCTTGGTTTGGCGCTTCATATGTACCACGACACCTACCGCGCCATGCCACCGGCCGTTCTTCCCGCGACGGCAACCAATGATCGCCCCGCCTCGTGGTTGGTTCGTATTTTGCCCTTTATCGAGCAGAATGCCGCCTTTGAAGCGTCGACGTTTTCGGGAACCGATTGGGCGTCTCGCGACCCCGGCGTCAATCGCAACTGGCAAACGTTTCACGGTATGGTGGTCCCCGGGTTCAATTGTCCTTCGAGTGCTCTTCCCACGACCCGTGTTGACAATGCAAGTGCGGATACAAAAGCTCTCGGAGCTCCTGATCAGCTCGAAGTCCAAATTTCGAACTATGTCGGTGTTGCCGGTCGATTCAGTAACAACAACACAAACTACTCCACTTGGAACGGTTACCACGGCATGACCGATCACAACGGCGTGATCGTGGCGTTGGATAACTATTACAACCAACCGGTGCGTTTTGCATCCATCTTGGATGGAACCAGCAACACGCTTGCGATTGGCGAACAATCCGCGGAAATTCGCATTCGTAACTCCGATGGAACCTTCAACTACTATGACCAACGTGCTGGGAATTGGTACGGCGGAGCGTGGTCCGGTGGTGGTGGTGCCAACCACAATGAATCCGAAGCTTATTGGATGAACATTGCTTCGACGCGAGTTGGAATCAACTATTCGTCCACCAGCCGCTACTCGCCTCACGGCATCGGCCCGTATTGGTACGGACGTCCGGGCCGTCATACCGTGTTCAACTCGACTCACGGTGGAGGAGCCCAATTTGTGCTCGCCGATGGCAGCGTTCGCTTTATCAGCGAAAACATCCGTTTCGATATTTACGCACTGTTGGCGGATCGCCAAGACCGCACCGTGTTGAACGAAGAATTCTAAGCCTCGTTCTTTCCCCTACAACGTCCATTGAGAAGCCTCACGTAATATTGAAAATCGAATCCATGAACATGAATCACGTCTCGAAACTCACTCTAGGCCTAGCGATGTCCTTGCTGATCGGCACACTCGGATGTGGCCGCAGTGACAAGCCTTCGTTGGCCGAGGTCAGTGGCAAGCTAATGAAGGAAGGAAAACCTTTCGTCAACGCCCAGGTGGAATTTTATCCAACGGTCAACGGTGCTGCTTCGTATGGCGAAACCGATGAAACCGGAAGCTTCACCCTGTACTATTCGACGGGGGATCCTGGAGCGGCAATCGGAGACCATAAAGTCACCGTCATCGGCGGTCACGTCGCTGGTGAGTCGAGTCCACCGACACCGGAGGTGATCACGCTGACGACGTCGACCGAGGAAATGGCCGAAGGAACGCTGCAACCAATCGGAATGACTCCTAAAGGTCGATCGCAAGCCAAAGACGGATCGCCAAAGCGAGTCGAAGGGTTGACCGCGAAAGTGGATAGCGGAGCCAACGAAATCATCCTGAATCTGTAGTTCGAGTGCTGCGATTCTTGATCGAATGAACGTAACGATCGAGGGTAACTCAGGTTGCCCTCGATCGTTTTTTTTTGCGATCCGGACAAGGATCTTCGCCAGGATCTGGATTCGCAAAGCATCTGGATTAGCAAAGGATCGGCAGTAGGAATTGACTTGGCAATCCACAGCGAACAGACTGGGGGGCCCCGATTTGGCCTCTGCAACGGGCAGACCGCTTATCGATTCCCTCCGCTGATGATTGAAAAGAGATCCACATGGTTTGGCTTGTGCAAAAGGTTGCATCCGGTCACTCGCGCCGCATTCGATGTTGCTGGCGGTGTGCTTGGTTATTGATCGTGATGGGGTGCGTGGTCGCCCTCACGGCTGCCTCTTGCGTTGCCCAGCAAGCCGAGGCCTCTCGCTCTGCGATCGCGGATCCGACATCGCGTCCCAATCTGATTCTAATCCTTGCTGACGATCTCGGTTACGGTGACGTTTCCTGCAATGGAGCGACGGATGTGCAAACGCCTCACTTGGACAAGTTTGCTGCCGAAGGCATGATGTTGACTCGAATGCGAGCCAATTGCACCGTGTGTTCGCCGACGCGTGCTGCGATCATGACCGGCATGTATCCCGATCGCGCTGGAGTCCCCGGAGTCATCCGGACCCACGCCGACAATTCGTGGGGATACTTGCGAACCGATGTACCGACATTGGCCAACCGGCTGAGTGAAGCGGGGTATCAAACCGGCATTGTTGGGAAATGGCATCTTGGGTTGGCATCGCCCAACACCCCCTGCGAACGTGGGTTTGACCACTTTCATGGATTTCTCGGCGACATGATGGACGACTACTACACACACCGTCGTCAAGGCCACAACTACATGCGCCACAATGACAAGCAGATTGATCCCGAGGGACATGCGACCGATTTATTTACGCAGTGGGCCGACGACTATATCAGCGAGCATGCAGCATCCACCGAATCGCCATTTTTTCTTTACCTCGCCTACAACGCGCCTCATTTTCCGATCCAGCCGCCTGAGGAATGGCTCGTTCGCGTGCAAAAGCGATCTCCGCAGCTCGAGCCCAAACGGGCGCTCAACGTCGCGTTTGTCGAGCACTTGGATGACCAAATCGGCAAATTGCTCAAACGCATTGACGAGCTTGGGCTGCGTGAGAATACCGTGATTGCATTCACGTCGGACAATGGCGGTTCATTGCCGCATTCGCAAAACAATGATCCTTGGCGTGATGGAAAACAGAGTCATTACGACGGCGGTCTACGTGTTCCCGCGTGGGTGCGCTACCCTGGGAAAATTCCAGCGGGAAGCAAAAGTGACCAACCGGTGATGACGTTTGATGTCGGGGCGACGTTTTTGCAATATGCCGGCGTGCAGCAGCCCAGCGAGATCGATGCGATCGGTTTGAAAGAGCTGCTCGAAGACAACTCGTCCACGCTCGGTTCACAGTTGTCTGCACGCGAGCTCTATTTTGTCCGCCGCGAAGGAGGAGGTCGTTATGTGGGGCACGCCTATCACGCGGTGATCCAGGGACGATGGAAATTGATGCAGAACGATCCGTTTTCTCCGCTGGAACTATATGATCTCGAAGCGGATCCGCAGGAGACGAATAATCAGATCGCAAAGCAACCTAAAGTCGTAGCGAAACTCAAACAGCGGTTGGCGGCACAGATTCAACAGGGCGGAAGCGTCCCTTGGCAAGCTCCGCAATCACCTGAATCACCACAATCACTCCCTCAGTGAGTCCCGCTGTAGTGCGCATGATGGGTGTTGCAAAAAGCCACACGTGTTTTATTTTGCGTGAGGGCGACGCTGCTATTTCACGTGAAAAACGGGGCAAAACGGCCTTGGCATGGTTTGTGCCTTGTTAAGTCGACGCTGCTGGATCGATCGAGATGAATGTTCATGTCGATCGGCTCCTCTCCGCCAACTCAATGATAAGGGATTCCAATGCGTTGTTTGCAAGCCCGTCGCGGTGCTGTTGCCGTCGCTGTTTTGCTGTTGACCGTTTCGCTGTCGAGCGACGATTTTGTTTCCGCAGACGATTCCACGGTTACGGTCGAGTTGTTTGACGCGATCGATTCGGAACAAGTGTCGGTACAGTTTATTGCCTTAGATGCAAATCACGCGAATGTGTTGATCGAAAATCGAACCGATCGCGTCTTACATCTCGAGTTGCCCAACGCAATCGCCGCCGTTCCCGTACTGGCTCAACTTGGTTTCGGTGGACAACAAGCAGGCTTCGGAGCTCAGCAGGGGCAAGGCGGTCAGAACGGCGGCGGCAACCAAAGCGTCGGCGGAGGTTTTCAGCAAGGTGCACAACCGGGCGGCAATGCCTTTGGTAACAACGGACTAGGAAACAATCTTGGTGGCGGCAACGCCAGACAGGGCAACGGGTTTGGGATGGGATTCATGCGAATCGCGGCTCAGAAAACTCGCAAACTGGTCGCCACGACGGTTTGTTTGGAACAGGGGAAACCCGAGCCCAATGCCAAAGTGAAATACCAGATGATCCGCATCGAGCAATACACGCAGGACGAAAGATTAGTCGAACTTTGTCAGCAACTGGCTCTTGAAAACGTGTCGCAAAAAGTGGCTCAGGCGGTCGCATGGCATTATGCCAACGGTTTGAGTTGGGAAGAACTCGCCAAACTCAACCGTATCGAATCACGGTATTTGGGGAACATTCGGATGTTTCGCCAACAGGAACTCAATGACGCCAAAGCCTTTGTCGAAGCACTGGAAAAATCGAGCAACGAAAGCTCGCAAACGCTTCCAGAATCCTCACTCTCGCAGAATCTGTCGGTTTCCCAGAATTCCGCTGTCTTGATTGCAAGATAAACAGCGGGATTTGATCTTTCCGACGCCAAGCGGGTTTTGGTATCTGCAATGCACGATGAAGACCATTGCATTCCCAACACCGCGTTCTCGGCAAACATCCCGATCCACCCCTCACGGCGGTGAAGGACATTCGGCTGGAAATTCGTCGAAACAATCGGCGGCGAAACGGAAGATGTTGGGGTTCGATGCGGTTCGCGGTGTCGCCGCGCTGGCGGTGGTGCTGCTGCATGCCTGTGTGCCCTATTTGCAAAACCCGATGCCTGGCTTGGCGTGGTCGGTTCGCGATTCCGCTAGCCGATCGGTGGATTGGCTGTTCTGGGGCATCGAAGTTTTCATCATGCCCTTGTTCTTGGTTTTAGCAGGCTATTTTGCCTGGCAAACCTTGTCATGCCGTGGCATCGGTCCGCTCGTCCGCAGTCGCGCTAAACGATTGTTGGTGCCGCTTGCCTTTGCGGTGTGTGTGGTGTTGCCAATGGACTTGTACACCTGGGTGCTGGGGTGGGTCGTCGAAGGCATTGTCGAACCAGTCAAGCTAAAGAGTTTGAAGTTTGACGGAGCCGTGGATCGTGATTTGTGGGGCCTGAGTCATTTATGGTTCTTGCAATACGTCTTCTTGTACGTTGTCGTTGCCGCCGTTGTCGCTCGCTTTGATACGCTGCGAAATTTGACAACCAAAATTGCCGAACGTTTGCCGCTCGCCGTTACACTGTTAGCCGCAGCAGGCGTCGTCACGCTGATGGTCGCACCGGAAGTCGTATGGGGATTTCAACACGCGTTTCTTCCTGTGGCCAGTAAATGGGTTTACAGTGGAACGTTTTTCGCTGCGGGGATGTTGGTCAGTAAAGTGGATCCCCGATTGGCGTTTTTTGAGACCCGAATTAAACCGTTGGCAATTGCAAGCGTGATGCTATTAGTGACTGCCGTATCACTGGGGCGCTGGAATCTGCAGTATGGCGAGAGCGCATTAGCACAATCGGGACTCGCGGTCGTCACGGTGCTGGCGGCTTATGCAGTGACATTCTTGACGATCGCCGTGAGCCGCAAAATCAATCATCTTTCGTTGCCGCTGCAATACTTAGCGGCGGCGTCGTTCTGGATCTACTTGGTCCATCATCCAATCCTTGGCTTGGTCCATCTTGATCTCAAGCAGTGGATGCCTGCGACGGCACCTGCGGTCAAGATGGCAGCCGCATTCTGTATCAGCGTAGGGCTAAGCTTGTTGACCTACGAAGGGCTCGTTCGCCGCACGCGACTGGGACGAATGCTGGGAATGCAGTGGACGCCTTCATCACCGCCGGTCGATGTGTTGCCAATGCGACGAGAGTCGGTCGTAACCGAAACCGAAATCGCAACCGAAAGCGTGCCACAGCGCCGCGCTGCCTAAGCGGCGTCAAGTAAAGAGCCCACGTGATCGCTATTGCGGGGGAAGGATAATTTCGACCTGGGAATCGTCGATCATCGCATCGAATGGACTCACGGGTTCAAATTGGTTCATCGGTTCGAGACATCCGATGCCGCAACCGCCGATCATCTCGAGTTCAACGGAACCACCGTTCACGCGAACGCGAGGATGATGATTTGGGCAGTCAGGATTTCGACAATCCGGAGTGTTGGGACAAACGCTCGCATACGGGATTTGGTCCAACTGAGCTTTGGCCACACAGGCGGCTTGATTCTCTCGGAGCGTTCCTGCGGCATAGGGGGAAATGATTTCGGGCTTCAAGAAAACAATTAGCTCACTTTCGCGAACTTCGCTACTCTGGCTTCGAAACAGTCTACCGATATATTTGACATCTTTCAAATAGGGAACACCCCGCACCGTTTCGGTGATGTTCTTTTGGCGAAGTCCTCCCATCGCAAACAGTTGTCCATTGCCAACGCGAACCGTCGTCTCGGCGTTACGACTGTCAATTACCGGGTATGCGTTGCGGTATTCCGCAACGACGCTGTATTCCGGTTGCACCTGCATTTCAATCGTGCCATCTTGGCTGATCCGCGGGGTGACGTTCAGGATGATGCCCGCTTCTTCGAACTCGACTTGGGGAATCGATCCGGTGCTGGTTACGATCGAAGTGACAATCGGTAAACGTTGGACAATTTTTATCGACGCTTGGCAGCGATCACCCACCGTGACGGTCGGATCCGCAAGGATCTTGGCTTCGGATGTGGCGCTAAGTGCTTGCAGGGCCACACTTGCATCATAAGAGTTATTGAGGGTACGAAATCCGAGTGACGAGGTGGGACTGCCTAGTCCCAAGTCAGTGCCCGCTTCGATCGCATTTCGAAAAACGCTGATCTCTTCGTCGGTGCCTGGGTTTAGCAAGCTTGTCGATCGGCTATGGGGACCATGGGACCAATTCACCCCCAATCCTTCTGCCTCTTTTAAACTGACGTCATAGATCAATGCCGTGATGCGGACTTGGGGGCGAGGGATATCAAGTTGCTCGATCGCTTGGGCCGCCAACCGCAATTGATCCGGCGTCCCTCGGATCATGATGCGATTTTCTTTTGCGTAGGTCGCCACCGTGATCGTGTCTCCGAGCACCGCTTGCAGTGATTCGGTCATCTCTTCCGCTTCGGTGAATTGAGGCGTGAAGTAGGCGATACCATCGGTAGTCAAAATCGTCTCGGTGATTGTCTGCGCTGCACCCGGTAAAGGTAGATGCGGAGGAGGAGGAGGAAGCGTTGCTGCGACTTGGGGCGACAATCGCAAGATCAACTCTTGCACGTTGTCGACGCGTTCGGGGCGGTCGACGATCAAGATCGATCCGTTTCCAATCTTGCGGATCTGACCTCGCTCGCTGAGCAACAACTGCACCGCATCGATCGTTGCATCGAGATCGCCAGCATTTGCCGGTACCGGAATCAATCGCGAAACAAAATCGGGGTTGTTGGATCCCACTTGATCGATTGGCAGCACTACCAAGCTGCTGCCGGTTTGTCGGTAACTGTAGCCGGATGAATTGAGTACTGCGGACAAGACTTCACGTAGCGGTGTCTCGTAAAAGGTTCCGCTAACCTCACCGCTGATCGTATCCGCCGCGACAATGTTGACTTTCCAAAGGTCGCTGAGCAAGAAGATCACTTCGTTGAGCGGCGTTTTGCGAAATGTGATGCTCCCTTTTTGATCCAACTGTGCGGCGATGCTGTTGGAACCCGAGTTTTTTTCTTGCTCGCCCGGAGGAACGTCGTGATGCGGTTCCGCAGTCGCGGGCTGTTTCACACTTTCCGCTGTGAACAGGACGTCAGGGGCATTGGCCGCCGTCAACACTCGGCTCTCGGGCTTGAAGATCACGGGGTGACCGCTGCCGGGAATCGGAATCAGATCGGGGACATCGGCGACACTCAGATTCGTAGCTGCGCCGCTTGTGTTGAAATCGCCAATCGGGGCGAATGTCTCTTCGCCCACGGCGCTTAGCAGACCGCAGCCGGCTACAAGCAGAGCCGCTGCAAGTCGTCCAAATAGACCACGCTTCGGTGCAAGGCACGAAAGCGTGGCGATAGAATCATTTTTCGACATTGTGCCATCCATGGCAGTGTGTTGATTCAGCTAGTTCTGGTCGGCATTACGTTGGCAAATAAACTTGGTCTAGTAAAAAATCCGAATGCCCCGGGGGTGACGAGCGAACTCGTCTTCGTCTTCGATTGGTTTGAGGCTAAGCCCGAAAACAATCAATCGCAACTCTGACGCGACAACCGGCAGATTCCCTTCCGTGGGCATCATCACCATGCTGTTCGTCGATAAATACCAACCCTGATTGGCGATGCCTTGCAGGATTTTGGTTACCGTTTCGAGAGATCCATCAATTCGCAACTCAATTTCATGAGTGTGCAAAATGTAATCCGATTCGTCACTGTATTGAGGCGGTGATTCTTCGCGAGGATCATCATTTTCGATGGCCCACGGTCGGACACGCCCCTTACTGATTTCGAGACTTCGCAGTCGTCCTCCTGCATTGCGAATGATCGCAATCAAGGTGCTGCGAACCTCTTGGCTCTTTTCTGGATCGATCGAACGATTCCGATGAGAGGCCAAGTCGGTGCGAATGTGATTTTCAAGTTCACGCAAACGTTTTTGATTGTTTTGCACTAATGTGAACTGACCATCCATTGCACGAAGTTCGCGTGCTTCACTCTGCAGCCTAAAGTATTCATCGACCCATGGAATACCTATCGCGATGATCGCAAGCAAACTTAGGCTCGCGACGATTGCTCGGGTTGCCCGGCTATTCAGGTTATTCATGTTGTGCTGGCTCGACAGAGAGGGGATGACGCGGAGTCATGGACAAACGAATCGAGAATCGAGTCGCTTCCGAATTGGCCTCCGGCGTGGTGGAATGCAGAGCCACTTCGCTCACTTCAGGCAACTGTCGTAATTGTTCGAGGATTTCGTAAACGACGCGTTCATCGAGCACCGTGCCTTCGAGCCGTATGTGCGATCCCGACTCGACGCGATATTCATTCAGTTTTGCCAAGTCCGGCAAACTTTGCGTGATCCGTTCCAGCTGTGCAATCCAATCGACTTCGGCGGATTGACGTTCAATTGCCTTGCGGTGTTCAAGCAACTCGCGTTGGCGTGCGAGTTCGGTCATCCGTGTTTGAGTGGCGATCACTTGAGCCTGGACTTGCTCGGTCCCTTGTTTTAGCTGCGAAGCGTGATGGCGGGCGTGATGGACCATCGTGAAACTGAGCATCAGCAACAGAGCCGCTACCAACGCAGGCCACGCGACGCGAAGGATCTGAGCGGGCAACGAAAGTTCGGGGGCGCGGCGGACATCACGCAGCAGATCGGGGACCTCCTCGACCGTCACGCCAAGCATCAGCGGCAAGACCGAAGCGACGGCAGGAACACAGTGCGAATCGCAATCGACGTTACTGATATCGTAAAGTTGCGGGCAGGGGGGCACGCGGAGGATGACTTCGTCAAATTCGGGACTGCGTTGAAAGCGTTCCGCGGCGTCTTCTACTTTTTCAGCCGTGCCGCAAATCAATAGTTTTTTGAGGCCGCCGCCGTCGATCCCCAAATGGCGATGACAGAATCGTTGCAGGCGTGAAATATGTCCATCCAACGTGGCTTGTAGCGCTTCGACCGTTTTGGCAGTGGCCGGACGGTAATCCAAAATCAAGCGGCCTTCGTGAATGATACCCACATTCCAGCGGGTTCCTGTGCCGTCGGCGATCAGTAAGGGATGCGCGGAATCGGTACTGGTGTAGCCGATCAACCGTGCCATGCTGATCAGCGAGGGTTCCGCCCACGCGACCTCGATATCGCTCTCTCGCAACGTGTCGTAAATCATTCGCATCACCGATTGATTGGCGACGCTGGTGGCGGCGTAATCCGATTGAGCATCGATGCGAGTCCGCAGCAATCCGGTGACTTTCTCGCCCGGTCCCAATTGCAGGTAACGGGGCACTCGATGCTGCAGCGTCGACAATTCGTGGTCGACCGTGTCGGATGTCCCTAGCGTGATTCGGTTAACACAAATGTCACCATCCAACGACAAACATACCGTGCCTCGCCGCATGTCGTGACGGTCCACCAGCGTGGCGATTGCATCGGCAAAGGCCGAAGCGTGCGACGCAGTCAACCATCCGTTGGCGATAGGGCAGCGAATGGCATCAATTTCCAGCCGATACCGTTCCCCTTGAATCGGAGTGGCGATCGCGACCTGAACCATTCGGTTTTCAATCCACAAACCAAAAAGTTTGCCGCGTTCATTGTCGTTTTTTTGTTTCGATGACAGAGATGTCATTGCAGGAAATCCTCCTGCATCAAGCGTAGGTTGTGGTTAACGCAACGAATCAAAATTTCGTTTTGCAAGCATCTCGACTTTAACGGTCGTTCGGATCGTGCCGCATCGGCGAGATGTAGTGATGGTAGGGGGCGGTTTTTGCCGAAAGTACTACTGGTCTGCAGCAACAACGACGGTCGTTCCCAAGTAGGTCCTTTCCGCCCAGCCAGCAATCACTCAGTTCGTAATCGCCCAACACGTAATCGTCATGCTCGATACACCGGTCGCCTTTATCGTATTTAACCGTCCTGCGCAGACACGGCAGTCGTTTGCGGCCATTCGAAAGGCTCGCCCGAAGACCTTGTTCATCATCAGCGATGGTCCCCGACGCGAGCGAAAGGGCGAGGCTGAATTGGTGGCCCAGTCACGGCAAATTGCCGAGAGCGTTGATTGGCCTTGCGACATCCGGCGCATCTATTCAGACACCAATTTGGGCTGCGCCCAGCGTGTTAGCAGCGGGATCACGGCGGTGTTTCAGCAGGTCGAACAAGCGATCATCTTAGAGGACGACTGCGTCCCCAACCAAACCTTCTTTCGCTTTTGCAACGAACTGCTCGTTCGATATCGAGATGACACACGCGTGATGGCGATCAGCGGCGACAATTTTCAAACGGGGACGCACGACCCGGCGGATTCTTATTACTTCTCGAAATACCTGCACTGTTGGGGCTGGGCTACGTGGCGCCGGGCCTGGCAGCATTACGCAGGGACTCTCGAGGCGTGGCCCGATTTTCGCGACCGCGATGGTTTGCAGACGTTTTGTCACTCGCTGAGCGAACGAGACTATTGGATGCGAACATTCAATCGCGTTCACGCGGGAGAAATCGACACCTGGGATTTCACCTGGTTGTTGGCCTGTTGGATGAACCATGGCCTGACCGTTTTACCGACAAAGAATTTGGTGTCGAATATTGGTTTCGGCGAAGACGCAACTCACACGTCCCACTCGAGTCCGTTTGAGAATTTGCCAACGTACGAATTCCAAACGCTCGAGCATCCGAAATATGTTTGCCGGTCGGTCGAAAAAGACTTGGCAACGGATCGGATGATGTTCAGTCGCGGTAAGCTGCGGTTTCGCCACGTCGTGCAGCTCGCCCGCCAATACAATCCGCTCGTTCGTCGTGCGGCATAACGAGGCGGCTTTACGACCTGTTGCCAGCAATTTGACGGTTGCAGTGCTTTGCCAGTTGGCAGAGCGTTGCCGATTAGCCGTGCTCAATCAGGCTGTCTTTGGCAAAACACGTGGGGCGGTCCAAAGACGCCCGCCCCTGCCGTCTCACTCAGGCGACGTGGCGGAGTGAGTGATTGAATTGATCGAGTCGGTCCAACATGTCAAACTCGTTGTTGTGGACGGTCAACTCGGTCACGCCCATCCTTTTGAAATCGATATAGTTACCGTGCAACTGCTCACCCCCGTAACGATGCAGCAGCATCATTTGTCCGGGGAATAGAGCGTTCAGGTAGGCGGCACCACCCTGGACTGCGATCCGGTGCTGTGATTGCGAAAGCAAACACAACTGGAACTCGTTAAACGACAGATGCTGGTAATCTTCGTACAGATCTTCGGCGAGTATCACACCTTGATCACGCAGTCGTTCTTTCTCATTCAGATTCCCCACGGGCATGTGGTCGTGCACGATGTGCGACGTGGGACGGAGGTAGACCAGACTAAACCGATCTTGGGTCTTCTGCACGACGCGGTCCAAGAACGCAGTGGACAGGAAATTGATCGGCGGATGATCCCACTCGACGTTGTATTTGTTGAAAATCAACAACAGCGGTTTGGAAAAACTTAAGTCGATTTTGTTGCCGTAATGTGCCGCAAAGTTGGGCGGTTCCCAGCGGTTTGCATCGGGGCTCTCGTGAGGCCGTTGATCGATCGAATCGAGGTGTTTTACGAACTGGCGTCGATCGTAGACCTCGCGATGATCGGGCGAGAAGAAATAGAAACACTTTGTCCCGCTACAGCTGACCGTTCGCTGCAGACATCCGATTTTTGCGAGATGGTAGGCGTAGGGAACGTGGTAGAACATTTCATAACCAAACTCACAGCCTTGGCTATCCACGATCGAACTCGGGTACGGACCGATCGGCCGAACGTTGGGTTTGCCTTGCAGCCGATGCTTTAACGCAGCGAGACGATTCGACCAAGAAAACGTTGGTTTGATGTCGTCATGGCATGCCAGCCGAGGATTTTGATTACGCTGCATTTTGCTTCTCCGCAAGTTCTCGCTTCGCATAACGTCGCTCTCGCCATTTTGCTTTTAACGCTCGGCGAAACGAGCGGATTTGAAATGCGAGGGAAGGGGGTTCGTTGTCGATAATCCAAGTAGCCCGTTCCACCTTTAGGAAGCGAGAATGCTTTTCACAGAAATCGTAAACGGGTTTGCGAATGGCACATTCACCTTGTTCGTCGGTCCAACACCAATCATCGCCAGTCATAATGGCATTGGGGAACAGTTCATGGCAAAGTTCGATTTCACTGCCGACTTTGTCCGAGTCCAAGTAAATAAGGTCGGGCTTTAGACCCATCGCCGACAGTTCGTAAAGGATCGCGGGCGAGTATTCTTTGACGGGAATCACACGGTCTTGGTTGTCCCACAAGTTGGTGAGAAAGGTTTGATAGAATCCGTTCTCACGTCCTAGCTGATTCGCAACCATTTCACTTTGGTTGTTTTCAATTGCGTAAGTCTTCAGATCCCAGGATGCAGGCCAAGGGTCGACCGCCACCACATTGACGGTCGATGATGCGGCCAACCAATCACGGATCGATCCTCCGAGAAACGAGCCAATTTCTAAGATCAGGCTGACGTTGTTGCGGCGAATCTTTTCCGTGACCATCCAGCGACCACCGCCATCCATGCTCCAATGAATCGGATCAAAATCAGGGCGTTCGATTGGCCAAGGATACCGTTGACGAAGCAAGTCGATTGCGGCTTGATTGGTTGCGGAAAGAGAAGGGATCATCGGAACCTCAATTTTTTAGATCGAACGAGTCGAATCGCACGACGAACAGTCAACATAAATGATGCAATGAAATTTGACCTGCGACTCGCTTCGCCGCCGGTCCCGTAGCGGGATTATGCCGCGCGGCGAGTTTCCAAAGGATGCGGAGCGAGTTGCAAGATGCGACCCGAACGACGTTGCATTTCTTTGTCAGCTAAGTGCATTGCCGAAGCAATGACTTGGTGCATGTCGTAATACCGATACGTAGCTAATCGGCCGCCGATTAAATAATTGTCCGGAAGCATGGCGGCGTAACGCTGTTGAAGTGCTTCGCCCTGTTCGTTGTTGACGGGATAATACATCTCGTCACCCACTTTCCAATCCGCAGGGTACTCGTGCGTGATCACCGTATGATCACTGCGGACGGGATCAAAATGTTTGTGTTCGACACATCGCGTGTAAGGCGTTTCCGCGTCGGTGTAATTGATCGCCGCGATGCCTTGATAATCAGGCGACTGAATGACTTGTTGCTCGAATCGCAATCCACGCCAATCGTTGGCCCCAAGCTGGTATTGAAACAACCGATCCAGCGGACCCGTGTAGACGATGCGGTCGCTGATGGATTCGAAATGAGATTGATCGCCTAAAAAATCGACGTTGGTTTCGACGGCGATTCCCTTCAGCAATTTTTGGAACAACTGGGTGTAACCACCCTCGGGAATCCCACAGAATCGATCGTTGAAATAGTCGTCGTTCCAGGTCAATCGAATCGGTAAGCGGCGGATAATCGAGCTGGGCAACTCTTTGGGGTCACGTCCCCACTGCTTTTTGGTGTAGCCGTATACAAACGTTTCGTAGATTTCTTGGCCAACTTGTGACAACACCCATTCTTCGAGATTGGCAGGGTTTTCAATCGGGACACGCTCGGCTTCGAGACGCCGCTCCGCTTCCTGTGGTGTTTTGACGCCCCAAAGTTGGTGCAGTGTTGTCAAATTGATCGGGAACGAGAGCATTCGACCGCGAAAATTGACTTTGGGCCGATAGCTGAAGCGGCTGAAGCGTGCAAATTGGTTGACAAAGTTCCAGACGCCTTCGTCATTGGTGTGAAAGATATGTGGCCCGTATTGATGAACGTGAATACCGCCGACATCGTCCGTGTAGCAATTGCCCGCAATATGACCTCGTTTTTCGATAACGAGGCACTTGGCTCCTGCGTCGGTCATTCGTCTTGCGAAGACCGAACCAAAGAATCCGGCGCCCACGATTACGTAGTCATACATCCCTGTCTCACTTCAGCCATTCTGGCGAATTCGCGGCGATAGAGCACACCGATGTCATCAATCGGATGGGTTTTACCAAAGGTAGCGATCGCGCACTTCCTAACGGTCAGCTTCGTCCGGATTGTGACGATTGCTTGAACAAAAAACTTGACTTTTGTTGTTTTGGCAAGTGTCATGATGGCTGCCAATAAGTTCTCGGAATATTCGCTATAACGAGTGAAGTCCTTCGGATCCGATCACTTGCCCTTTTTGCTGATCTCGTTTGTGCTTTTTGGAGTCAAACACCATGCTTCCCTCGCTGCGACGTCGTATTTTGTCCGCTACTGGACACCGGACCGCGCGTCGTGACCGTTTGACGTGGAGCTTGGCTGCTTTAGAGCCACGGGTTTTGCTTGCCGGCGACGCGGGCGTCGCCGTCGCCAATTCGGTTGACTTTGTCGAAGTTGGATCGCCCGCAGAAAACGCTGCCCACTCGCCCACCGCCGCAGCAGCGAACGACGCGATCGCAAAGGATGCCGGTCAGTCCATCGCAACCCGCAGCATCGTGTTTGTTGATTCGGAGGTCGCCGATCACGATCTGTTGTCGAGCGCCGTATCGCCCGGCGCCGAAGTGATCCTGTTGTCGATCAACCAAGATGCGATCTCGCAAATCACCGAGACGCTTGCGAGTCGGCACAATGTTGCGTCGATTCACATCGTTAGCCACGGCGCGGCTGGGCAATTGCAACTCTCGGGCGAAATCGTCGACGCCGCCACGATCCAGTCACACGCCCAGCAATTGGCAAAGTGGTCTTTTTCTCTCACACCCGACGCCGACATCTTGCTGTATGGGTGCGAAGTGGGGGCGGGAAGTGGCGGGGAAGCGTTGCTGCGCAGTATCGCCAACTTGACCGGTGCCGATGTTGCTGCATCGATCGACATCAGCGGTGCGAGGTCGCAAGGGGCGAATTGGGCTCTCGAAAAAACGATTGGTCAAATCGAATCGGGACTCGCGTTTCAAGCAAACGTCCTGGCACGCTACAAACACACGCTGCCGGTCAACACGTCGTTGGTTAATCTGACCAGCTTTTCGTCTGCGGATTCAATCAATCTTAATGGGGGTGCCTCGTTCACCGGGGATGGCAAGTTGCAGCTAACCTCGGCGGCGATGTATCAAGCCGGGTCTGGATTCTTCGCGACTCCGGTTGCGCTCAGCAAAAATACTTCGTTTCAAACCAGCTTCTCGTTCGAGATCAATGAGGGGGCCGGAGCGGGCGGTGCTGACGGGCTTGCCTTTGTCTTGCAGAATTCGCCTCAGGGGGCTGACGCGGTTGGCGGGAATGCAGGATGGTTGGGGTATGGAGGTATCGGACGCAGCATCGCGATCGAGTTGGATACTTGGAAAAATAGCTGGGACCAATTTGGCGACGAAATTGCAGTCACTCTCAATGGCGATTTTCGAACACAAATCGCAGCGGTAGCGTCTCCAATCAATCTAAATTCAGGCTCGGTGGGGCACGCATGGATCGATTACGACGGAGCCACGAACATGCTCAGTGTGTTTGTGGCGAATTCCAATACCAAACCGGCGACGGCGTCGCTGGTGACCAATGTCGACCTGCAAGCTCATCTGGGGGAACGCTTCTTTGCTGGTTTTACCGCCAGCAACTATAACTTGCCCAATGCCCACAAAATCGATTCGTGGTCGATGGATATCCAAGACGACTTCGGTATCGGCGGCGTCACCACTTACGCGTTAGCTCAGAGTCAAATCTCGGTCAGCGAAGCGGCCGGTGGGACGACGCTACAAATCGTGCGAACCGGTGACATTTCCCAGGCGGGTTCGGTTCGTTACCAAAGCAGCAACCAATCGGCGACGGCGGGCAGCGATTATACCGCGGTCAGCGGCATCGCCTACTTTGCCGCAAACGAATCGATGGTGCAGGTTGATTTGTCAATCCTTGACGATGACGAAACCGAACCCGCAGAATCGTTCAGACTGTCTCTTAGCGATCCCGACGCAGGTGTGTTGGGGGCGCGTCAAACAGCGACGGTAACGATTTACGATGATGAGCAAGCCGTGCCGAGTTTCGCCAGTTTCAGCAGCGGCGATCCGATCAATTTGAACGGCGGGGCTTCGATTTCCGGCGGTGCGTTACAGGTCACCTCGTCAGCCGCGTACCAAGCGGGGGCGGCGTTTTACACCACTCCGATCAACATCAGCGAAAATACCTCGTTCCAAACCAGTTTTGCTTTCCAGATTAACGGGGGTGCAGGAGCGGGCGGTGCCGATGGCTTCGCCCTTGTGCTGCAGAATTCGCCTCGTGGAAGTGACGCGTTAGGTGGCAACGCAGGATGGCTTGGTTACGGAGGGATCGGGCAAAGCGTGGCGATCGAATTCGATACTTGGCGAAACGGCTGGGACCAATTCAGTGACGAGATCGCCGTCACTCGCAATGGTGACTTTCAAAATCAAATCGCGGCTGCAGCGTCTCCGGTCAATTTGAATTCGGGCTCCGTCAACTATGCTTGGGTCGAGTACAACGGCGACACCAATGAATTGACGGTTTACGTCTCCGACACCAATCAACGTCCCACCACACCAAGTTTGACCACTCAGATTGACTTGCGAAGTGTGGTTGGTAATCAGTTGTACGCTGGTTTCTCCGCGAGTTCCTACAACTTGCCCAACGCTCATCGGATTCTATCCTGGTCGATGACCGTGGATGATACACCCCCGGTTCCACCAGCGCCTACGTTTGTTTTGGAAAGAAGCCAAATCAGTGTGAGCGAATCAGCGGGCGAGGTGGTTTTGCGTGTTCGTCGTAGCGGCGATTTATCCCAAGCCGCATCGGTGCGATACCAAACAGAGAATCAAACTGCGACCGCGGGCAGCGATTACGTTGGCAAAAGTGGTACATTGTCGTTTGGTGTCAATCAAGCGGTCGCTGAAATCGTGATCGACCTTATTGATGATGCGGACCCCGAGTCGCTGGAATCGTTTACTGTTTCGCTCTCCAATCCAAGTGGGGCGGCATTAGGCAGTGTCAGCTCCGCCGTTGTGAATCTTTTGGATGATGAGCAATCGCTCCCGAACTTTGCCAACTTTGACGGTGGCAGCCCGATCACTCGCAACGGCAGTGCTTCGGTCACGGGGGGGCGACTGCAAATCACTTCAGCCGCTCCGTACCAAGCCGGCTCGGCGTTTTATAACGACGCGATCGATCTGAACAGCAACACCTCGTTTCAGTCCAACTTTTCCTTTGCGATCAATGGCGGTGCCGGGGCAGGCGGTGCCGATGGTTTTGCCTTTGTGCTGCAGAATTCGCCGCAATCCACCGCAGCCCTCGGTGGTAACGCGGGCTGGCTCGGCTATGGTGGAATTAGCCGAAGTGTTGCGATTGAGTTTGATACTTGGAAAAACACATGGGACGCGTTTGGCGACGAAGTTTCGGTGAACCTCAATGGTGATTTTCAAAACTCGATCGGTTCGGCGGCTTCGCCGATCAATTTGAATTCTGGTGCGATCGGCTACGCATGGGTGGACTACGACGGGATCACCAACACGCTGCGTGTTTATGTGTCCGAGAAAAATCAAAAACCGACGACTCCCACGCTCGTTCGCAATATCGACCTCGCTGCCGTACTGGGCAATCGATTTTATGCGGGGTTCACCGCGAGCAACTACAACCTGCCCAATGCTCATCAGATTGTTTCGTGGTCGATGAATTTGGATCAGCCTGTTGATCCAAGCAACAATGGTCCTGCCACCTTCGCGCTGCAGTCCACGCAAGTGACCGTCAATGAATCGGCTGGCGAAGCGATCGTTGGGGTGGTTCGCACCGGCAACGCCTCAGCGGCCGCGTCGATCAACTACCAGACCTTCGACGCGACGGGTTCGCAAGCCGCCAAGGCAGGGGTTGATTACACGCGAACCGTCGGGGTGCTGAACTTTTCAGCAGGGCAACGTTATGCCGAAATCCGCATTCCCATTCTGAATGATGATTTGGAAGAAGGGCTCGAATCGTTTGTCGTAACTATCGACAATCCGGTTGACGCCGAACTTGGTGTGCCGCGAACCGCGACGGTCGCGATTCTGGATGACGAGCAACAATTGCCCTCGTTTGTCAATTTTGACTCTGCGGATCTAATCAATCTCAATGGCAACGCGTCAGTCAGTGGAGGGTATCTGCAACTCACCTCGGACGCTCCGATTCAGACCGGCACCGCATTTTTTTCAGCCCCGGTAGACGTCTTTTCGAGTTCGTCGTTTCAAACCAGCTTTAGCTTCCAAATGAATGGGGGTTGGGGGGCCGGAGGCGCCGACGGACTTGCATTTGTCATGCAAAATTCGGCTGCAGGTTCGGATGCGATCGGCTTCGGGTCGTATGGACTCGGTTACGGCGGACTCGCGAACAGCGTCGCCATCGAACTGGATACTTGGAAAAACGGTTTCGACAAATACAACGACGAGATCGCGATCGTCGTAAATGGAAACGTTCAAACACCGCTCTCGCAAGCGCCATCGCCGATCAATCTAAACTTCGGCGGCGTCTACTATGCGTGGATTGATTACAACGGGACCAGCGATGTGTTGGCGGTCTACATTTCCGATACCCCCGAGAAACCAGGGTTGGCGAACGTCAAAGCGACCGTGCAACTTGATCAAGTGGTCGGCAGCCAGATGTATGTGGGCTTTAGTGCCGCCGATTACGATCGACCTAATCGCCACCGGATCGGATCATGGTGGATGAACACTCAGGCACCTGTTGCAGATCCGCCGGTGCTTCCCAAAGGTGAAATCCGCACCTCGATTGTTCACAGCGGTTTGATTCAACCCACCGCGATCGATTGGTCCGCCGATGGACGTAATCTGTATGTTGCTGAGAAAGCGGGAATCGTCAAGGTGTACCGAGATGGTAAGTTGGCGTCGGCTCCGATCATCAACATTTCACGTATCGTCAATAACGTATCCGACCGCGGGCTGTTGGATGTGGCAGTGCACCCGGATTTAGAAAACAACCCCTACATGTACTTGCTGTACACCTACGATCCTCCGGAGGTGTGGAATCATGTCGGCAATGGTCTAGCAGGACCGGACGGAACTGGAAATCGCGTTGGGCAATTGATGCGGATCACGCTCGATGAGACGACGGATTTCACGACGATGGTGGCGGGATCGGAAACGATTCTGTTGGGCAATGCGAGTACTTGGGGCAACTTCAACGCGTTTACCAATAGTGTCACGAACATGGCCGAGCCTCCCGCCGGTCAAAACCCAGACGGTTCGTACATCCAAGATTTTATCAATAGCGACAGCACGACGCATTCGATTGCATCGCTCGAGTTTGCTCCAGACGGCAGTCTGTTTGTCTCGATTGGTGACGGCGCTAGTTACAACCAGATGGATCCTCGTGCGGTCCGCGTCCAGGATATCGATAGCTTGTCCGGAAAGGTGTTGCGTATCGATCCAGTCACCGGCCAAGGCTTAGCAGATAATCCCTTCTTCAATGGTGACGCCGACGCTAATCGTTCGAAAGTCTATCAACTCGGACTACGCAACCCATTCCGGATTGCAGTGGACGACGTCACAGGCCGATTGTTCATTGGCGATGTCGGCTGGACCACGTGGGAAGAAATCAACACTGGCGATCCAGGAGCCAACTTTGGCTGGCCCTATTACGAAGGAGGCCAGGGGTACAATATCGTCACCCCAGGCGGTTACCTCGGACTTCCCTCGGGACAACAATTTTTGGCCAACGGCGGCGAAGCAACTCCGTCAATCATTTCGCTCAATCACGCTGGCGATGGTATCAACGCGATTGTGATGGGCGATGTGATTCGCGGCGGCGACCTGGGGCTGTTGTATGAAGGTGACATCATCTTCAATGATTTGGGCCAAGGCATCGTGCGACGGGCGTCCGTGAACGCTGATGGAAAAGTGACCGAGATTTCGGCCTTCACCACTGGCGCGCAGTATGTGGTCGATATGCGTCAGGGGATCGACGGCGAGATGTACTTTGTCGACCTTTTGGATGGCCAGATCGGCCGCTGGGAAGTGGTCTAGCCACCAGGACTTTTTAGAGCGGAGCGGCGCGAGCCGCCCGGTCATAATCGAACGACTTGCTTAGAAGCGGCGATTGACGGCAAATTCGGCAATCGCTTTCAGTGATGTTTTGGCCGCTGAATCCGCCAACACGTCGAGCGCCGCGATCGCTTTGCGTTGATATTGCAAAGCGGTTTCTCGGGTGTAATCGCAAGCATCGCTCTGGTCCAGCCAAGGCATGATCGTCTCGGTTCGGCGACGACTCGGTTCGGCCAATAATTGCAAGATCTGAGTTCGTCTCGCATCGTCGGCGGTTTGCAAAAGGCGAATGATCGGCAATGTCATTTTGCCCTGCTGAAGATCGGTCCCGAGCGTTTTGCCGACTCGTTCGTCGCTGCCCCACAGATCGAGGTAATCGTCGGCGATTTGGAACGCGATGCCCAGCGAATCACCGTACTCGGCAAGCGACGCGGTGACTTCGGGACTGCCGTCGGCGAAATGGGATCCCAATTGGCAGGCGACTCGGCACAGCTCAGCGGTCTTACCCTGAATCATTTCGATGTAGGTCGTCTCGTCGATGTCCAAAACATCCCGCTTCAACACTTGCCGCATCTCGCCTTCGCACACCAAACGCGACGCTTCACCGATCCAGCGGCATGCTTCGGTCGATGGCAAGGTTGCCGCCAAACGGAAACTTTGGGCGAAAAGATAGTCTCCCAACAAGATGCTGGTGTGGTTGTTCCACTTGGCATTGACCGTGGGCACATGGCGACGGGTATCCGCATCATCAAGCACGTCATCGTGGATCAGCGTGGCGGTATGGACCATTTCGATCACGACGCCGAGCACCACGTGGTCCTCGCGAACCGATCCGACGGCCGAGGCCGCCAACAGCAACATCGCTGGCCGCAACCGTTTTCCGCCTAATTGAGTGCCGTGGCGGAGTACCGGAACGAGCGATTCATAAGGCGACTGCAGCTCTTGGTGGAACCGTTTTTCGACGCGAACGAGGTCCGACGCGATCGGGCCATACAACTTGGCAAATTGGTCGGCCAAGACACGCGACGTCGCGTGGCCGTTGGATTCGCTAGGGCGAGATTCGCTGTCATTTTCCGTCGTCAATTGAGCAGCGTGAAAGGTTGAGGTCGAATCCATTTCGGCGAAACCGTTAAGTGAAACAGGATGGACGAGCCAATGCGGCATACCACATTCCAATGGAACCGCAATAAAGCACGCGAAGCAACCGACAATCCCCCCGCTAGCTTGCTAGAAATTTAACGATTTCTAGCCGCGACGTTAATTCCAGCCATAGCTTGGCAACAAATCGCGGTTTTGGCGATAGGGCTTAGCGTCCCCGGCCCGGCCGGGCTCTCGTTGACATCGATGCTTTCGAGCCGCATACTTCGTCAAGACTTGGGTGCTGAATCGACCTGTCGTCGCTTCAGAGAATAGGGAAAACGGTGCAAATCCGTTGCGGTCCCGCCGCTGTAACCGGAAATGAACCCCGCACAATGCCACTGTGGTCGAATCGACCTTGGGAAGGCGTGGGGGACAAATAATCCGGGAGCCAGAAGACCTGCCCAAACGTCATTTTTAGTTGTGGTAGTACCCTCGGGGAATTGGGAACTATCGCGTCTCTACCTTGATGATTTCGGGAATGGTATCGCGGCCGCAGCGTGGTCGTGATGCGGTCTTCGTTTGTCTGCGCGTGAGTCGTGATACGTGATCGATCAATCCTGCCGGGGGGGCTGCGCCGGAGGTTTACGCCTCCGCTCATTCACTCGAGGAACAAGATGAGCAAGCGTTTTTGTCGGTCACGAGGTTTCACGTTGGTCGAATTGCTGGTGGTGATCGCAATCATCGGCGTCTTAGTCGGGCTGCTATTGCCCGCGGTCCAGGCCGCCCGCGAGGCGGCGAGACGAATGCAGTGTGGAAACAATCTGAAACAGATCGGATTGGCACTGCACAATTACGAGTCCGCATATCGGGTTTGGCCAGCGCAGTCGTCCTCTCCGAGTCAAGGAAAAGGGTTCATTACCAAACGCGGCAGCTGGTTCACGGCGGTGCTGCCATTTATTGAACAAGATGGCTTGTTCCAATCCTTTGATGGAAATTACCACTGGCACGATCCAGAAAACGCGGAGGCGGTGAATGCCAAAGTGCCCGCCATGAGCTGTCCGTCGGTTCCCGAGCGTCGTGGTTTCGAGTGGACCGTGCTGGTCGATTATGCCAATGCCACGACGACCTCGTACACATTGTCCGCTCGTGATTTCTATGACGGCGCAACAACCGATTACGCCAACGTCGGAGGAGTTGGGACGCAGCTCAACGCCGTGTTGCCCCCATCGCAGCAACTTCATGATCCTCGAAATTGTGGGATTCTAAAATCGACCGCCGTCCGGCTCTCGGATGTTATCGATGGTTTGTCAAACACCCTGCTAGTGGTCGAGTGTGCGGGACGACCCGAGCTTTTCCAAAACGGTCGACTCGTCGGCGATGGGGCGTCTCCGAAAACGTGGAGCGGCAGTTCCAGTGTTACGCGTCCGTTTCCAACCGGCGGCGTGTGGGCCAGTCATAACAAAGGCTTCACAGTGGACGGGGCACTGCCCGATGGCAACACCGCGATCCGCCCTGGATCGTGTTCGATCAATTGCAGCAACGATAACGAAGTCTACTCGTTTCATGTCGGAGGGGCACAAACCTTGGTCGCCGATGGTTCGGTCCGTTTTTTGACGAGCTCGCTGCCCATCGATCAGCTTGTCGCACTTGTGA
Organism: Novipirellula rosea; assembly: GCF_039541335.1. Classification (NCBI taxonomy): domain Bacteria; kingdom Pseudomonadati; phylum Planctomycetota; class Planctomycetia; order Pirellulales; family Pirellulaceae; genus Novipirellula; species Novipirellula rosea. Next base: position 250,300 of record NZ_BAABGA010000120.1, read on the forward strand.
GCCGCAATGGACACGAAGTGGTGACGTTGGACTAAGCCAATCCTCGGACATGCTTTGCCTTACTTCCACTGGGGTGGTGAGCGTTCATTGGGCTCGGCGGGAAGCAAGGCACGGAAAAATTGCAGCAATGAAAGTGAGACGACAATGACCGCCAAGACATTAATGATCCAAGGAACGAGCTCGTCGGCTGGCAAGAGTTTGCTGACTGCGGCGATTTGTCGTTGCTTTGCGCGTCGAGGTGTCCGCGTTGCTCCGTTCAAGGCTCAAAACATGTCGAATAATGCTGCCGTTTGTGCGGATGGATCCGAGATTGGGCGTTCCCAAGCTCTGCAAGCGATCGCCGCCGGTGTGCCCCCGACCGCCGATATGAATCCGATCTTGCTGAAACCCGAGGGCGACTCGCATTCGCAAGTGATTGTCAACGGTCGACCGCTCGGATCGCTCGCAGCGGCAGCTTACTTCCGCCGCCGCAGCGAATACTGGGGTGTGGTCACCGGTGCGTTGGATCGGATGCGAGACGAATATGAATTGGTCGTGATCGAAGGGGCCGGCAGCCCCGCGGAACTCAACCTCGCCGACGTCGAAATGGTCAACATGTCGGTTGCTCGTTATTGCCAATCACCAGTGCTGCTGGTGGGCGACATCGAGCGAGGCGGTGTGTTTGCTCAGCTGCTGGGTACTCTATGGTTGCTAACGCCCGAAGATCGAGCACTCGTGCGGGGGCTAATTGTCAACAAGTTTCGTGGCGATCTACGGCTGTTTGATCGCGGTGTCGAGATGCTCGAAACGCGAGGCGAGGTTCCTGTTTTAGGCGTCTTGCCCTGGATCGATTCGCTGCGGTTGCCCGAAGAAGACGCGGCCACGCTGTCTGAGAAATCTAGCAGCCCTGCACTAATGTCCGACGCCGACCAGGTCAACGTTGTCGTCATCCAATTCCCTCACATCGCGAATTTTGACGACTTCGATCCGCTGGAGAATGAACCGGGCGTGTCGCTCCGCTACGTTCGTTCGTCGGGATCGTTCGGACGCCCCGATCTGATCATTCTGCCAGGCACCAAGAATACGATCGCGGATTTGGATTGGCTGCGATCAACAGGATTGGAGCGGTGCATCATGGCGTCCCATGACCAGGGATCCAGGGTGGTTGGGATCTGCGGCGGCTATCAAATGCTCGGTCGCCGAATCAACAACCCCCATCATCTCGAACATGCTCGCAGCCGTGTCGAGGGGCTCGGGTTGCTTGAGATCGAGACGACGTTTCAGCACGAAAAACAAACCTTTCAAGTTGAAACACAAATTACCGACGACGCAATCGCGCCTGGTACACAGAGACAACGGGTCCGCGGCTACGAGATTCATGTGGGCCAAACGGTTTCGCAATCGACATGGCTTCAGCGAGCGAATTTGTCGACTGGATCGGTGCCGCCTGCGAACGCATCGGATGGTGCCCGTTCCGCCGATGGTCGCGTGTGGGGCTGTTATCTGCATGGTCTGTTTCACAACGACGCCTTTCGTCATGCATGGCTGAGAACGTTTCGAACGTTTTCACAAGACTCGTCCTTGGTCAATGCCGACGACGTTTTAACCACATCGCTGGACCGCCTTGCGGACGCTTTTGAATCGCATGTCGACATTCAACAACTCGATCAGATTATTTGGCCTCAGGAGATTTCTAAATGAATTCAGCAAACGACGTTAACGGCGAACGCGACGTTAACCAAGAACACAAAGCGAAGATGGTTCGCATCAATGAGGCTGCCGATCGGAAGCTTGCCAAAGCAACGATCGAAAAAGGGCTGGTCATCGTTCACACCGGAGCCGGCAAAGGAAAATCGACAGCGGCGTTTGGGATGGCGATCCGGGCACTCGGGCAAGGAATGAAGGTCGGAATTGTCCAGTTCATCAAAGGAGCGATCCCGACCGGCGAGGCCGCATTTTTTGCCAAACTCGATCTCCCTGTCGAAATGCACACACTCGGGGAAGGGTTCACTTGGAAGACGCAAGACCGCGAGCGCGATATCGCAACCGCCGAAAAAGGCTGGCAAAAAGCAGTTGAATTGATGCGAGATCCATCGTTCGACATGGTGATCCTCGATGAATTGAACATCGCGACCAAATATGACTATGTGTCGATCACGCGAGTCATCGAAGAATTGAAGCAGAAACGACAAATGTTGCATGTCGTTTTGACCGGCCGCAATGCAAGTCCCGAATTGATCGAGATCGCCGACCTCGTTTCCGAAATGAAAGTCATCAAACATCCGTACGGGCACGGTGTGAAACCTCAACGCGGAGTCGAGTTTTGAGCAATATGCTTCACCCCCAACGCAAAGGGACGCTGACCTTGATCCTGGGCGGTGTGCGAAGTGGCAAGAGCCAATTTGCACACTCCTTGGCGCTCGAGCTGGGCGATGACGACGTGCTGTTTGTGGCCACCGCCGAAGTGGGCGACCAAGAGATGTCACGGAGGATCGAGCTGCACCGCCGGTCACGCCCTGCGACGTGGCAGACACTCGAACAGACTCGCGGTATCGGCAAAACGTTGGCCGCGATGCCATCGCTGCCCGCGGTGGTGCTGGTGGATTGTCTGACGCTTTTAACCAGCAATGTGATGCTGAGCGACGATCCCGTGCACGATCCTCTGAACGATCCTCTGCACAATGCCATGAACAAGGGAAATCGGGACCCACGCGATACCGACATCGCAGCAACGGACGCGTCGATCGAAAGTCGTTTGGATACCGAAGTGGATGATCTGATTCAATTCGCAGAACGGCACTGCGTGCATCTGATCGTTGTCTCCGGCGAAGTTGGCATGGGGATCGTGCCGGAGCACTCGCTCGGTCGACAGTTCCGAGACTTGTTAGGACGAGCCAACCAAACGCTTGCAGCCCACGCCACCGCGACCTACTTGATGGTGGCGGGGTTGCCCGTCGAGGTATCCGCGATTGCGACCACGGTGCAGCAAGCGTCGAGCTATTTACAGGCGACAAGAACCAAGGAGATTCTATGACTCAGAACATGATTGTCCTCAGCTTGTTGGTGGCTGTCCTCGGTTGCCACGACCACTTTCCACAGACGCCCACGCCTCCCACGCCTCCCACGGCCGCGAGCGTCGTGGTCGTGGATCGCTTGGATCGTGAACTGCGATTCGAAGCGATACCACGACGGATCGTCTCGCTATCCCCATCGACGACGGAGTTATTGTTTGCCATCGGTGCCGGTCCCCAAGTTGTCGGGGCAACAAAACATTGCAATTACCCCGATGCCGCCGCCGAGGTGCCTCGCGTGGGAGCGGGCACTTTGGAAAGCATCAGTCGTGAAACCATTCTCAGCTTGCAACCGGACCTCGTGCTTTGCAAATGGGACACGCATCAACCGCTGGTCGATCCGCTGACGCGACTCGGCATTTCCGTGATTGCGATCGGTCCAGAAAACCTTCAAGCCCTGTTTCAGGAAGCTCGCTTGTTAGGAAAGGTTCTCGGCAGAGAATCCGAAGCCGACGCATTAGTGGATTCGATGACGATGCGACTCGATCACTTGACCTCGTTGGTCGAGCAGATAGCGCCGCGTGAGCGTCGTAGCGTTTTTTATGAAGTTTGGGACGATCCGCTGATGACGGCGGGGCCGAATTCGTTCATCGGCGAATTGCTGACACTTGGCGGTATGCAAAACATTTTTGCCGACACATCGGTTCGCTACCCCAAAGTCAGCGGTGAGGTGGTGGTGCATCGAAATCCCGAGGTGATTTTGGCGCCCTCGACCCACGCAGACCAAGTCAGTGTTCAGCAATTGCTCTCACGCCAAGGCTGGAGCGAAATTACTGCGATTCGCGAGCAACAAGTTTTCTTGATTGATGGCGATCAAGTTTCACGCTGCGGGCCACGACTGATCGATGCACTCGAACAAATGATCACCGCGGTTTATCCCGATCAAATGGTAATGATGAAGGGATCCAATCTTTGAACCGCTGTATTTTTGTCCTTGTCGCGTCCGGCGTGCTGTTGTTCGTGCTGGCGTTGGTCAGTCTGGTCGTTGGACCGATCCCCATTCGGCTAACCAGCGTCGTGCAGTGGTTGATCGGCGGCGATGGCGTCAGTTTAACATCGAGCGAACAGGCGATCTTGTGGGAGCTCCGCTTGCCACGCATCGTGACCGCTTGTTTTGTGGGCGGATCGCTTGGGATATCGGGCGTCGGTTTTCAAGCCTTGTTCCGCAATCCGTTGGCCGACCCGTACGTGATTGGTGCCTCTAGCGGCGCCGCGTTGGGCGTGACGTTAGCGTTGGTCACGGGGTTTCAGCTCAGTTTTATGGGACTCGGCGGCACCGCACTCGCAGCCCTGTTGGGATCGATTCTCGCGGTGATCGTCGTCTTTGCGATTGGATCGGTCGGTCGCGACGGTTCTTCCCTTTCGCTGCTGTTGGCCGGAGTGGCACTTAGCAGCATGATCAACGCCCTGGTTTCACTGATGATGTATTTGCATGAGGAAAAGGTGGTCGTGATCCTGGCGTGGTTGATGGGCAGTTTGGCCGACAATGATTGGAACGTTGTGCTCGCGACTGCCATCGCATCGTTTGCGGGATTCAGCATTCTGTTCAGTTTGTCGCGAGCACTCGATGCGTTCTCGCTCGGGGATGTTGCCTCTCAATCGTTAGGCTTGGACTTAGTTCGCTTTCGCATTTTGATGGTCACGGGATCCAGTTTGGCAACGGCCGCCGCCGTCGCCGCCGCTGGCATCATCGGATTCATCGGCTTGATCGCTCCGCACATTGCCCGGGCTCTAGTGGGTCCGCGACATCGCTTTTTGATTCCCATGAGTGCAGTGGTGGGAGCCACCTTGTTATTGATTGCCGACGGATTGGCACGCACGATTGTGGCTCCTGCCGAGTTGCCGGTGGGGATCGTCACCGCGATTCTCGGCTGCCCTTTCTTTCTGTTTTTACTGAAAACGCGTGCAAAAGTAGGAGGCTTGGCATCATGACGCGTTTCTACGCCCAAGGGCTGACTTTTTCGTACGCCGATCGTTTGATTCTCGATTCGATCTCGTTGGAGTTTTGCGCGGGCGAAATCTTGGTGCTGCTGGGAGCCAACGGAGCGGGCAAGACGACATTGTTGCAATCGCTCAGTCGCCAATTGAATCCGGTGAATGGCGTCGTTGGTGTCGACGGCCGCGATATCCAAACGATGTCGCGACGATCGCTGGCTCAATCGATCGCGTTCATGCCTCAGCAAGAGAACCGAGGAACGCCGCTGCGAGTGATCGATGTCGTTCGACTCGGCCGGACACCGCATCGCGGTTGGTGGATGCCTTTGACCCGCGATGATTCCGATATCGTGGATCAATCGCTCGAGGCCGCAGGGTTGACGGACCTGCGAGATCGTGTGATTACGGAATTGTCCGGCGGTGAATGGAGGCGAATGATTTTGGCGAGGGCATTGGCTCAAGCGTCCCCAATTGTTTTGCTGGATGAACCCACCGCAGGGCTTGATCTGAAATTTCAATTTGATGTTCTCGATCGCGTGCGTCAGATGGCCAAGCAACGGGGGCTAATCGTCGTGGTGACATTGCATGACCTGAACCATGCGGCGCTGTTCGGCGACCGTTTGGCACTGCTGTCGCAGCGTTCCATTTTGGCGCTCGGTTCGCCGCAAGAAGTTTTGCAGCCGCACCTTATCGAGCAGGCCTTTGGCGTTTCGGTGGTGGTGATCGAACATCCCGTTCATGGCACCCCCTTTGTCGTTCCACTGGGTGAATCGTGTACGAGTGAAACTCAGCAGCGCCACGGCAAAGGAGTGCCCCGTGAGTGAAGTGACCGCTGTCTGCGTGCTACTAATCGCCGTGGTTCTCGATGGCGTACTGGGCGACCCACCCAATTCGCTGCACCCCGTCGCATGGATGGGACGCTTTGTTGGTTGGGGACGTAAACGAAGCCGCGCGACGAAAAATTCAATCCGTTTTCTGCAGGGATGTGCAGTGTTCGCCTGTGGGGCCGTCATCGTCGCCACGGTGGGAGTCTTGATTCAGATCGCTTGCCGGCAATTCCCGCACTGGTTTGCCCTCCTCGTTCAAGCGGCGGTGTTGAAGAGTACATTTAGCGTTCGCTCACTCGCGGGCGCCGCGGGATCCGTTGCAGAGGCGTTGTCAAACGAAGATCTAAACACAGCACGCCACCAAGTTGCTTATCATCTGGTCAGCCGCGATGTGACGACGCTCGATGCGTCTCAGTTATCTGCCGCGACGATTGAATCGGTCGCCGAGAATACAAGCGACTCGTTCATCGCTCCGCTTTTCTATTTTGTTGTCGCCGGACTTCCCGGAGCACTGCTGTATCGATTCGTCAACACGGCCGATGCGATGCTTGGTTATCGCACTCACGAACTCGAGTGGTTTGGCAAACCCGCGGCAAAAATCGATGATCTTCTGAATTTGATTCCGTCACGATTAACGGCTCTCGTGATGCTGATGATCTATGGCGCCTATGTGCGCCGGACCAATCCTGCGATTGCGATTTGGTGGCGAGACCATTCGTTGACGGCAAGCCCAAACGCGGGGCACCCGATGAGTGCGGCGGCTGGCGTTTTGGGGATCGTGTTGGAAAAACAAGACCACTATCGCCTTGGTGAGGGACAACCGCTGCCCGGCATCCAGTCGCTCCAACAATCAATCGCGATGTTGTGGACAACCGCCATCGCCGCCGTTGTCTTGAGCGTCGCGGGGTTGTTGATGTGGAGAACGTTATGAAACGAGTCAGCTCTGAATGCATGTCGGACCGCAGTCATCACACCGAAGCGGTTCATGGTGGCTTGGACCCAAGTGAATTAGCACGCTACGGCGTTGCTATCGACACGATGCTTGATTTCAGCAGCAATCTATTGCCATTTGGGCCTGCCCCGAGTGTTCGCCGAGCGGTGGAATCGGTGTCGCTTGACCGTTATCCCGATCGCGATTGCAATCAGCTTCGTGATGCGATTGCCAAGCGGTATGGCGTTGATCGCGAAACGTTGTTGGTGGGCAACGGATGTAGTGAATTGATTCACTTGGTGGCATCGGCGTTCGTGGATTCCCATCGGCACACGCTGATTGTCGGACCCACGTTCACCGAGTACCAGCGGGCAACGCGTATCGCCGGTGGGACGGTGCGTTTCGTTACTGCCGAGGCAAACGATGGCTTTGCCGTGGATGTCGACGTCATCGATCACGCTGTCTCTTCGCAAACATCGCTCAAAGTGGTTTGGATATGCAATCCGAATAACCCTACCGGCCAGAGTGTCGCAAAATCGGATCTCGTCGATTTAATTCAACGTCATCCGCACGTGGTCTTTGTAGTCGATGAGTCCTACATCGAATTTGCAGAGAACACCGAATCACTGCTCGACACCGAGCATGAGAATTTGGTGGTGCTGCGTTCGATGACCAAAGCCTATTGCATCGCCGGATTGCGACTAGGGTTCGCCAAACTTCCGGAAAACCTGCACCGCACGCTTCGTGGTCGCCGCATCCCATGGTCGGTCAACAGCATTGCTCAAGCCGCTGGCGTTGCCGCGATCCAAGACGTGGCCTACTACAACGAAGCGATGGCACGCTTGCAGGATGCGAAACAGGATTTTCTTTGCAAGTTGACCGCACGCTCGCTGACTCCGCTGGCGAGTGACACAGGATTCTTTTTGCTGCCCGTGAACGATGCGTCAGAAATACGGAAGCAATTGATCGCCCAAGGCATGGTGGTCCGTGATTGCCATTCCTTTGGACTGGACAATTTTCTGCGAATCGCGGTACTTGCCCCGTCACACAACCGCCGATTGGTTGCGGCGCTGACACGACTGCTTTCGAATTCGCCATCCCCAAATTTAACACCACCCTCTTTGCGTGATCCGAGGATCCAATGACCGACGCTGTCATCCACGATTGCAACGATTTGGTTCGTGATCGTCTGAATCGACTGTGCAAACCGCCAGGCAGTTTGGGGGATCTCGAATCGCTTGCGCATCGATTGTGTACGACTCAGCAAACGTTGACGCCGAAAACGACCCCGCGACGCACGGTTGTCTTCGCCGCCGATCATGGAGTCACGCGGGAAGGGGTAACCGCGTGGCCCAGTGAAGTGACCGCATCGGTCGTCCGCTTGATGCAACAACAACGAACCGCCAGCGGTGTTTTCGCCCGTGCGCTACAGTGCGGTTACGAAGTCGCGGATGTCGGTTTGTTGCATCCTGTTGAGTCCGTGTCGTCAAGCGTCCGGTTTTTCAATGCCGCGAAGCGACGAGGAACTGGTAATCTGCGATGCGAACCGGCAATGAGCGAGGACGAATTCGATTACGTCTGGCAGGTCGGTGGAAAACGAGCCGAAGCGGCCGCGAGCGACGGATGTCATTTGGTCGTCGGCGGCGAAATGGGAATCGGCAATACCACCTCGGCCAGTTGCATGATCGGTTTGCTTGCCGATGTAGATGCATCCCAAGTCGTCGGGCGTGGGGCGGGGATTGACGATGAGGGTTTGGTTCGCAAACGCGGCGTGGTCTGCGACGCGATCGATCGAGTTCGCTCACTCGGTGGCACGGATGCAAAACAAGTGGGATGCCAAGTTGGCGGATTGGAGATCGTCGCGTTGGCGGGGTTCTACGCACGTGCCGCCGAGCTTGGTTTGACCATTGTGCTGGATGGTTTTATCGCGACGGCGGCGGCGATTCTGGCGGAATCGATATGCCAAGGCAGCGTGCAGCGGATGATCGCGGGGCATTGTTCTGCGGAACCGGGACATCGGGCGGCGCTATCGCATTTGGGTTTGTCGCCGCTACTGGATCTGAATTTCCGACTCGGCGAAGCCACCGGTGCTTTGACGGCACTGCCGCTGATCGATTTGGCCGCAGCAATGATCAATGACATGGCAACCTTGGATGATTTGGAAAAACCATGAGCAATCTCGAAACGACAATCGCCGACGATGATGCCACGTCGTGGTGGCGGGACTTCTGCACCGCGGTTCAGTTCCTGACTCGCATTCCGATTCCTCATGATGGTGATGCAACGCCCGAATCCTACACGCATTCACTCCGCCGATCGGTCTTGTTTTTTCCATTGGTTGGCGGGTTGATCGGGCTCGCCACCGCGGCCGTAGCATTGACGACGTCGATTGGATTTTCACCGCTGGTTTGCGGTTTCCTGGCGATCGGGATGGAGGCGTTGTTGACGGGGGCGTTTCACGAAGACGCACTCGCCGACACTTGTGACGCATTGGGCGGCGGATGGACCCGCGAACAAGTGCTCGAAATCATGAAAGACAGTCGGCTGGGCACCTACGGGACGCTCGGTTTGGTCGTGGGGGTGGGGGTGCGGGTAGCCGCAACTGCAACACTGTTGTCCGCCGGTTGGATGTGGGCGATGGCCAGCATCGTGGCGGCGTCAACGCTCGCTCGCATTGCGATCATCGGCATGATGATTTCGACGCCACCCATCACGAGTCGGCAATCGCAAGCCAAGGACATATCGGGAATGCAAACAACACGGACCCTGATCGTGTCGACATTGATGACGATGCCGCTTTGGGTGGGATGGTTTTGGTTGTCGCCGATGACCGCGTGCGGATCGACCCTCGCTGCGTTCATCATGTTGCTGTGGTTTCGACACAAAATTCTCTCGCGCGTTCAAGGCACCACCGGTGATTTATTGGGGTGCAGTGCGTTTCTGGTTCAGCTTGTCATCTTGATGGGGTCGACGTGGAGCATCCGACATGGCTGAGCTGATCATGATTCGACACGCCGAAGTCGAGGCTCGTTGGAAGTCGATATGTTACGGCGCGAGCGATGTGCCGCTTAGCGAGGCTGGATTGCTGCAATCGCAAAGGCTTGCCGATCGTTGGAAACATCGTCCACAACCGATCTGTGTTTACCACAGCGGCGTGCGGCGAACTGAGTTGCTTGCACGAATGATCGCGGGACATTTCCCCTCGCTGAATCTCGTCGCCGACGCTCGGCTTTGTGAGCGCGACTACGGCGATTGGCAGGGGAAAAGCTGGGACGAGGTCTACGCCGCCGATCCTGATTTCCATCGTCTGATTCATCAACCCGAGACCTATCGTCCGCCTCGCGGTGAGTCAACGAGTGTGATGCAATCACGAATCGCAGAGTGGTTCGCCTCGGTCATCAAATCGACATCCGAGGGAACGGTGATCGCGATCAGCCACAGTGGACCGATGGCGGCATTGGCGGGTCACTGCTTGAATCTACATGCTTCGCAGTGGGAACCGTGGATGATGAAACCGCTCGAAGCGATTCGGTTGCGGTGGGATCGATGCGACGGCCAGGTTCACGTCAGCCGTGATGGACGCCGGTAATCGCCGGACTTGCCGCCGGATTTGGCCTCCAAGACGACGGGCCCGATTTCGATCCCGCGGTCGATCGATTTGACCATGTCATAGACCGTCAGCGCTGCGATCGATGCCGCCGTCATCGCTTCCATTTCGACCCCGGTTTTCGCGGATGTTCGCACGGTGACATGGCAGACCAATGTCGCCTGAAGCTCTCCGGTGTCATCGTCGGACTCGTGATCGGTTTTCCAGTTGAAATCGACGCTGACCGATTCGATCGGGATCGCATGGCACAGCGGGATCAGTTGCGAGGTTAACTTGGTTGCTTGGATTGCGGCCAAGCGGGCCACTGCCAACACGTCGCCTTTGGCGGCTTTGGATCCTCGGATCACCTCGGCGGTCGCCGGGGCCATCACGATTTCAGCCGACGCGATCGCTTCACGTACGGTGACCGGTTTGGCCGACACGTCGACCATGTGGGCGTTGCCCGAGGCATCAAAATGAGACAAGGGTGAATCCGAATGGCGAGGAGGTAGCTGATTTCCTATTAAAACCGATTCTGCATTGAAACCGATTCTGCAGGGATCCATTTTATCGGGAACGCGTCGCGATTTTTCGGTTGGGAAATAAAAAAACGTCGCACACCTCGGGATGGTGTGCGACGTCTTTGATCGAGGCATTCAGGATCATCTATCAGCGGCGAACCGACTTGCTTCAGCCGCCTTGGTTTGCTGACTAGACTAATTCTTTCTTGCTTCCGACGAGAGTTCGCAAGCGTTCGGCGAGCAGGTGCGCGTCGAATGGCTTTTTGAACGTCTCATTGATGCTGCTTCGGTCGAAGCTCATCGGTTGCCCATCGTCGGGAAGCAATGCAATCAGCACGATATCGGTGAAGTCGATGTTCTTGCGCAGATTTTGGCAAATCTGAACCGCCTCGATCTTACCGATCGAGAAGTCGACAATGATACAGTCTGGATTGAAGCTTTCCGCTTGAATTCCCGCTTCGAAACCGCTCGCGGCCACAGCCACTTTGAATGCTTTTTCGGGTGGAAGTTCACGCTTGAGGTTCTCGATCAGCACCTGGTCTTGGGCGACGATCAGGCATTTCGCCATCGCTTCGTCTTCCAAGTCGCCCAGGGGCATACCGTGTTCCTTCAAGAACTTGATCAGGTACTCACGCGGAATGCGTCGGTCCTGAGATCCTGGAATGCGATAACCTTTTAATCGTCCCGAATCGAACCATTTTGATACAGTTCGGGGTGCTACTTTACAGATCTTGGCGACCTGTCCAGTTGTGAAGACCTTCATACTAGGTACTCCATAACGCCTCGTTTAATTTTCCCTCGACCAATGGTGCGTCGGTAACCATTGATCTAGCGGCCTTATTCGTCCTTCACTTCCTGTACAACCGGTCCTGAGTCGGTCGTTTTGTTTTCGTAGTGGGTTACGAACGCAAAGTTACAGTCATGATTAACGCTGGGTCGGGCCAGCCGGCTCGCATCCTGCGACGCTTACCGAGCGGGATTCCTCGCGGTTTGTTTATTAAAAATTAGGCGAACCCATTCACATGAGATCGTTTTTCAGGGGATAGAAGCTGCGAGTCGTCGTGACAAACCGTCATCGATCGGAGAGCATCCCCAACGCATTCACCATCCGTGCCGAAGTAACACTGATGCTTGTTCGTTGTGGGTTGCAACCCAATGCCATGTTGGTCGTTCGTACTCGCGGATACCCAAACTAAGTTGCCTGTGCAGCAAAGTCTTGGTGATCGCGTTTCCCAGATTCCCCCCTGGGCAGATCGAGGCTAATGTCTTGGTTGCCCTTCACGAAGAATCGCTGCGATGCTCTGACGAATCAAAAACCTCGCAACGTTCGACGCGTCAAGAAAAGACACCTCGATCCGAGAGTTAATGTCGAGTAAAACAGGGTCAACTCTTTAGTGCGTTTGATCTCGAAAAAGCAGTATCAACGGTTTCGCCTGTCAAGAGCGTTTTGACGACAGCAACGTCCACAAGGGATGTTCTGCAAAAACTCTCGCGTTTCTCACTCTTTCGACGCACGGATGGCGTGCCAAACGATTGGCAAAGCAGCTCGATTTAACCATAAAAAAATTTTGGGGCTCAATCGACTTTTCTGAATTGCACGACCGCACTGTTCCTTTGGCGTTGCCAAAACGGGGCAAAAGATTCGAGAAATCGCGGTTTCGTGGCGAACTTCCCTCAAGTTTTCGTTGCGACATCAAGTTCGCAAGAGCCGCTTCTGTGTTCCTCTTTTACTCTAGTCTACCCGCTCCCATTGCGGTTCCGCTAAACTTTGCCCACGAATTCGATTTCAGTCACGACCCAACCCTCGTCCGCTCGGAATCGCTTCGGCTAAGTTGATAGCATGTCACCGACGTCTCTAGGATATTTTTGATGCAAGACGCAGCTCGCTCGTTCTTTCGTTCCGCGATCGAGACCCCCAGTCCTTCGGGGTTTGAAGAGCCGATCCAGTCGCTGATTCGCGACTACATCACTCCCTTTGCCGACAACGTCCGCTCGGATGTGCACGGAAACCTGGTTGCCAGCGTGGGGGATTTGTCGGGCCCAAAGCTGATGTATGCCGGTCACTGCGACCAAATTGGGATGCTGATTTCGCATATCGATGAATTGGGGTTCCTCTACGCCCAAACAATTGGCGGCTGGGATCCTCAGCAATTGATCGGTCAAGCGATGACGATTTGGACCGCCCAAGGTCCCGTCGCTGCGGTGATCAGCCGCAAGCCGATTCACTTGCTGAATGATCAAGAACGAAAGCAAGTGGTTCAGCTCAAAGAAATGTGGCTCGATATCGGTGCCAAAGACGAAACCGAAGCGAGGCAATTGGTTCGCATCGGCGACCCGGTGACATTGGACCTCACCTACCGACCCCTGCTGGGGGATTTGGTCAGCGGTCCGGGAATGGACAACAAAACCGGCATGTGGACCGTGATGGAAGCACTTCGGCGGGCATCGACGTCGGTCGGCTCGCTTCGCTGTCACCTGCACAGTGTCTCGACCGTCCAGGAAGAGATTGGATTGCGTGGCGCAAAAACGGCGGCCGGCAGTATCAATCCTGATGTCGCCATCGCTGTCGACGTGACACACGCATCGGATTGCCCCACCATCGAAAAGCAACAACAAGGCGACATTCGTCTTGGTAGAGGTCCAGTTATTTTCCGTGGGCCGAACATCAATGCCAAGGTGGCACAACGATTGATCGAATTGGCGGAAAAAAACTCAATTCCTTACCAGCTCGCCGCCATCGGCCGCGCCACGCCCAATGATGCAAATGTATTGCAGACCCACGGCGGAGGGGTGGCGACCGGTCTCGTCTCGATCCCGAATCGTTATATGCACTCGGCAGTCGAGGTCGTCTCGTTGTCGGATATCGACCATGTCGCTGAATTGTTAGCAAAGTTCGCACAATCCTTAACATTGGATGATGATTTTATTCCATCATAGAAAGGTTGCTTGAGAGTGATTCGAGCATCGATGGGAGTGAATGGCGGTTTATGGCTCAGGACAGTGGATACCTTGAACGCGTGTTTGCAGATGCACGCTCGACCTACCAGGCGCTCGCCGATGCGCTGCCGGTCAGCTTGCTGATCAAAGACACCGAAGGTCGGCGGCTGTTTGCCAATAAAAAGTATCTGGAAGTGCGAGGTCAATCACTCGACGAGATCCTCAACAAAGACGACTTCGACCTGTTTCCAGTCCATCTTGCCGCCTGTTACGTCGCGGACGACCAAGTGGTGATGCGAAGTGGCGAGGCGCTGCACAACATCGAAGAAACGATCGCCATCGATGGCAGCCCTCGTTGGATCGAGAGGATGAAGTGTCCGATCAAGGACAGCCAGCAGAAAGTGATCGGCATTCAGGTCATGTTTTGGGATGTGACCGAGCGGATCAAAGCCGAAGAAGAACTGCGGCACGAGCAGAGTTTGCTGAAGACGCTGCTGGACAACATCCCCGACTCGATCTATTTCAAAGATACCGAAAGTCGCTTTCTAAGAATTAGTCGAGCGATGGCGAAGAAATTCGCGATGGAAAATGCAAGTGATGTCGTCGGCAAAGACGACTCGGATATTTTTACTTCCGAACATGCACAGCTGGCTCGCAAAGATGAACTGCGAGTGATGCAAAGTGGTGAAGCGCTCGTGGACCGTCTCGAACGTGAGACGTGGGCCGATCGCGAAGACACTTGGTGCATGTCGACCAAAATGCCGTTCCGTGACGAGTCCGGGAAAATCATCGGCACGTTTGGTATCAGTCGCGATGTCACCGAGCTGACTAAATCGCAACAAGAGCTCCGCGAAGCACGTGACGTTGCCACCAAAGCGAATGAAGCCAAGAGTAACTTTTTGGCCAATATGAGCCACGAGATCCGCACTCCGATGAATGCGATCATCGGTATGTCCGAGCTGTTGGCCCAATCCGATCTGACGCCCGAACAGCGTGATTACAACACGCTCGTTCGTGATTCTGCCGACTCGTTACTGCGACTGTTGAACGAGATTCTCGACTTTTCCAAGATCGAAGCCAATAAACTTGAACTCGAGTCGATCCCCTTTGCCACGCGTGATGTGATTGAAAAAGCGGGGCAGACGCTGTCGTTGAAAGCATCCGAAAAGAACCTCGAGTTGCTCTGCCGCATCGCCCCCGACGTGCCCAGCCGTTTGATGGGTGACCCCGGTCGGTTGCGGCAAGTGTTGGTGAATTTGATCGGCAATGCGATCAAGTTTACTGAGACGGGACACATCTTTGTCGACGTCAACACGACCGAGGCTCCTTGCACCGGGTCGACACCCGAGTCGACGCCCGGGCAGGTAGGTGGGCAGGTAAATGACGAGGCCGAATTGGCGGACAATACGCTTTGGCTTCGCTTTCAAATTTCCGATACGGGCATTGGAATCCCCGAGGACAAGATCCAATCCGTGCTCGAGGCGTTCACTCAAGCCGACTCGTCAACCACACGTCGTTTTGGAGGGACCGGGCTCGGGCTCGCCATTTCAAGGCAGTTGATCGATTTGATGAAAGGGAAATTGGAAGTCGAAAGCGAAGTCGGCAAAGGCACTACGTTCTGGTTCGCGGCGCCGTTTCCGATTGCTGCCGTGCAAACATCTCCTGACAATCATCTGCGACAACTTGCGGGAACGCGGGTGTTGGTCGTCGACGATAACCCGGTGAACCGTCGCATTCTAGAAGAGATTTTTTCAGTTTGGGGGTTCAAGCCGACACTGGTGGATGGTGGCAAGAATGCCTTGCTGCGAGTTCGTGAAGCCAATCTTCGAGAGCAGCCGTTTCAGTTAATCGTGCTCGATTGCATGATGCCCGAGATGGATGGTTTCCAGTTGGCCCGACTGCTTCGCGAACAGTTTCCCGGCGACGCCGCTCGGCTGATCATGTTGTCTTCCGCAAATCTGCCGGATCGCTCGGACGAACTCGACGAACTCAACATCTCGCGTTACTTGAACAAACCGGTGATCCAATCTGAATTGTTGGACACAATCGTGCAAGTACTTGAAGTCGCTCCCCCTTGCGAACCGCCCCTGCAAACGCCCGTCAACGCAACCACGCCGATGCGAGTCCTTGTTGCCGAGGATGGGTTGGCAAACCAGCAAGTCGCGATTGGGATGCTGAAAGCGTGCGGGCACAAAATCAAAATTGCCAACGATGGAAGCGAAGCGGTTGCATGTTGGCAGAGCGAACCGTTCGATGTCATCTTGATGGACATGCACATGCCGGTAATGGATGGCATTGAAGCGACCAAGCTGATACGCGAGCAGGAAAAAGAATTCAATCCGCCGCGGCATATCCCGATCATCGCGTTGACGGCCGCCGCAATGCAAGAAGATTCCGATTCCTGCTTGTCCGCTGGCATGGACGCGTTTTTGACCAAGCCGATTCACCCGCGACGGCTGCAGGAAACGCTGGCTCGTTTCGCCGACCAGCCTGGCTGTGACTCTGCCGACCACGAAGCGACTGCCGACCGCGAGTCAACATCCGATCGCGAGTCGACTGTGGTCGACGCAGTGGTTTCCGACCACAAGTCCCCCGTTTCGTCGACCGGCGGTTCGCTGGCCGATACGACGGGTGACGGGTTATCACAGGCAGATTTTGATTCGCAGTACGATGATTCGGACGTGGTCGATCTGCGGGCTGCGGAGTCACGGATCCCCGGCGGACGCCGCGGCGTACGACGGTTGGCCGAGGTTTTTATCGGCGAATGCGAGACGCTGCTGGGAATTTTGGTCAAAACGGTTCCCGACGGCGATTTGACCGAGATCGGACGTGCTGCGCATACTTTGAAGGGCTCGGCGAACCTGTTCTTCGCCCACCAGGTGTACGGGACGGCTCGCGAGATCGAGCAGTCCGCAAAAGAGGGCCGCCGTGAAGATCTTGTCAAACTTCTGAAAAAACTAAACGGTGAAGCGGCAGCGATGCTCCGGGTTTTACGGCATATTGTTGCCACATCCTCCGGTTCTAAAAGAACTTAGGTCTCATTTGCTAAGTGTCCAGTGCAGCCCGCTGCTGTCCGGCGTGTCACCCCGAGGGACCTGGACATTCGGGGCGCCCCCCTATTAGAACACAGCCGAAATGCTTGCTTGGCGTCCGAGAGAGGCTCGTGTGGTTTGAGGGCCCAGGCTCATGGTGCTGCCGGATCCCCCGAATATTATTGACCTTCGCCCCTTTTTTTGCTACAATCGTCCTCTGAAACGCGTGATTGCCTAACAATCCCGCTGAAAAACAAGCCTATAGACTTGCCACCCTCCCCAAAAAACACCAGAGCCATCCGCGACTTTTATCAAAAATAGTTGCTTTACGGATCTGGGCCTACCTAAACACCGCATCGAATCCTGGCGAGCTTGACTCACCGCACGCCCGGAGATGTTGTCCCCACCTTGAGTTTGACGTGATGAAACAAAACTCCATCACATCGATTCCTCGAGACTGTGCCCATCGAGCGTTCTCGTTTCCATTATCGATCGCTTGAATTCTATCCAATCACGTTGAACGTTTTCTCAATTCGGAGAATTGCAAACATGCGTTGTCACGGAAATCCTTTTAGCCGTCGTGGCTTTCTCGCCGCCGGAACCCTCGGCACGATTGGGTTGTCGCTACCCGAATTGCTCATGCGTCAGGCGGCGGCGGAACAAAAACAATATGATTTTGTGGAAGCCAAAGCAAAAAGCGTCATCCATATCTTTTTGCCCGGCGGTTTGGCACAACAGGAATCGTTTGACCCCAAACCGTATAGCCCTCTGGAATACCGGGGCGAACTCAAAACGATCAAAACTAATACGGGCGAAGTCTTCTGCGAGACGATCCCGCAATTAGCCAAGCGGGCAGACAAGTTCAGCGTGATTCGGTCGATGAGCCACGGCGAGGCGGCCCATGAGCGGGGCACCCACAATATGTTCACTGGCTACAAGCCGAGCCCGGCACTGCAGTATCCTTGCTTCGGTTCGGTCGTCAGTCACGAGTACGGCCCACGCAATAATTTGCCACCGTACGTATGTATCCCCAACGTCCCCAACGAATTCGCTGGGACGGGCTATTTGCCAAGCAGCTATGGTGCGTTCGCGCTCGGTTCGGATCCCAATCGCAGCGATTTCAAGGTCCGCGACCTGAATCTTGCTGGCGGTGTGGACGAAGCACGCTTCACGCGTCGCAAAAGTGCACTGGAAGTGGTCAACAGCCACTTCACCTCGGTGACCCAGGCTGACAATATCGAAGCGATGAACACGTTCTATCAACGAGCGTATGATTTGCTCGAT
Source organism: Novipirellula rosea (assembly GCF_039541335.1). Taxonomy (NCBI): domain Bacteria; kingdom Pseudomonadati; phylum Planctomycetota; class Planctomycetia; order Pirellulales; family Pirellulaceae; genus Novipirellula; species Novipirellula rosea. The sequence continues at coordinate 268,403 of NZ_BAABGA010000120.1, forward strand.
ACCCCGGCAGCTCGCGAAGCGTTTGATATCGAAAAAGAAGACGCCAAAATGCGAGATCGCTACGGTCGCAACGACGCGGGGCAACGCATGTTGATGGCTCGCCGTTTGGTCGAGGCCGGATCTCGTTTAGTGACCCTGACCTATGGTGGCTGGGATATGCACAACGACATCACCGGCGGGATGCGACGATCCACTCCGGCATTGGACGTGGCGTTGTCCGCGCTGTTGGACGATTTGTCCGAGCGAGGCATGCTCGATGAAACGCTCGTCATGGTCAGCAGCGAATTTGGCCGCACGCCGAAGATCAACAAAGATGCCGGCCGTGACCACTGGCCAAAGGTGTTCAGTGTGATGTTGGCTGGTGGGGGAATCAAGGGAGGCACAATCTACGGTGCCTCGGATTCGACCGCATCGGAACCCGAAGAAAATGCGGTTTCCCCAGCTGACCTTGCGACCACCATGTATCGCTTGCTGGGCATTGTTGCCGACAAAGAATTGATGGCTCCTGGGGATCGCCCGATCGAAATCGTCGATGGCGGCAACATCATCGAGCCATTGTTGGCGTAACGCGGCACATTTTGCTGCCCGTTTTGTCAGGAGAATTCGAGTGAGGGCACCTTGTGTCCTCGCTCTGCTCTGACGCCTTTCGTTAATCATTTTAGTGCGGCGTCGACTCGCCGCCTTGCATCGTTTGAACTCGCCTCTATTGGACGCCCAAGTGAATTCACGATCCCTCGCCACCGCGTTTGTTGCATTGAGCTTGACTACGCTGGTTGCCACTACCGCAATGGCAACGCTGCCGGAAGTCACCCGTCTGAAACCCCTCGGCGTCCGCCGTGGCGAAGAAACGACGGTCTTGTTTCAAGGTGCCCGGCTGAAGGATGCACATCAAGTGCTGACCGATGTCCCCGGCATCACGATTCTTGAAGTCAAACCGATCGACAACGCCAAGGTCGAAGTCAAGCTGAAGGCGGATGAAAAACTTGCCCCTGGCTTGTACCCCGTTCGCTTGATCACCAAGAGCGGCATTGCCAACCTGCGACTGTTGGGCGTTGGAACGATGCCTGTGGTTCAAGAGGTGGAACCGAACAATGATTTCAGCAAGCCGCAAACCATCGAGCTGAACACGACGGTCGAAGGGGTTGTCGATCGTGAAGACGTTGATCATTTTCAGGTCAAGTTGAAGGCGGGCGATACGCTAAACGTCGAGATCGAAGGACTCCGTTTGGCTTATTCGCTGAACAATCAGAATATTCTCGATCCCTTTGTTTCGATTCTGAACGAAGGACGTTTCGAAGTCGCCACCAGCGACGATTCGGCTCTGTTGCAACAAGATGGTGTGTGTTCGTTCACCGCGACCGAAGATGGTACCTACACCGTCCTTGTCCGCGACAGTTCGTTCGGGGGCAATGGCAACGCCGGTTATCGGCTGCATGTCGGGACGTTTCCTCGTCCGGTTGCCGCCGTTCCCGGTGGGGGCGTTCCAGGCGACACGCTAAAAGCGAACTTGGTTTCATTGGATGGCACAATCAGTCAAGCATCGGTCCAACTTCCTAGCGAACCCCATGATCAATGGGCGGTGGTCACCGAAAACGAAAAAGGCATTTCGCCATCACCTAACTGGGTGCGAGTCAACGAGTTGCCTGTGGTGATGGAACAGGAACCCAACGACGACCGCGCCAAGGCGCCCGAGTCCGCTGTGCCCGCTGCGTTTTGTGGTGTGATTGAAAAAGAGGGCGATTTCGATTGCTTCAGTTTTCAATGCAAAAAGGGACAGCGTTTCCGTGTGACCGTGTTCGCTCGCAATGTGATTCGTTCACCTTTGGATGCCGTGCTGAACGTGTTTGCTCCCGATGGAAAGACTTTGTCGTCCTCGGATGACATCGGCACGAACATGGATCCGTACGTCGAGTTTACTGCTCCGGCCGACGGAAAACATAGTGTTCGGATTTATGATCATCTTCGCGGCGGCAGTGCGATCCATCATTACCGCATCGAAGTCACTCCCGCAGTCAGCGAGTTTGATTTGAGCTTGGCCGAGTTGCGTCGTTATTACCCGCAAGTGGTCTCGGTGCCAATCGGCGGCCAAACCGCATTCATGGTCAATGCGACACGTCGAGGATACAACGGCGAAATCTTCATGGAACTTGATGGGCTTCCTGAAAACGTCGTCGCTCAAACCTTCCCCATGCCCGCCGGGCGTGGCGAGATTCCGGTGCTGTTGACTGCGAAACCCGAAGCAACGCATGCCGCTTCGCTGTTTGATATTCGCGGTAAAGGTGATGAGAAAAACGCCACCGTGACGGGCCAACTAAAGCAAACTCACCAATTGGTGCTCGGCCAAAACCGGCGTCCGATGTGGGGCTATGATACCGATCGTGCCGCGGTGGCAGTCACCGACGCGGCTCCTTTTGAGATCGAGTTGGTCCAACCGAAAACGCCCATCGTTCGCGATGGTAGCAAGGAATTGGTCGTCCGCATCAAACGTGGCGAAGGGTTCGACGGGGCGGTTTCGCTACGTACGCTCTACAATCCGCCTGGGGTTGCGGTCAACAATAGCCGCAAAATCGACAAAGGCCAAACCGAAGTTCAAATTCCGATCACCGCGAACGGTAGTGCCGCTGTCGGAACGTGGCCGTTGATTATGATCGCAAGTTACCCCACCGATAACGGCACGGCGGAAATCGCGACGACCCCCATCATGTTGGAGATCCAATCGCAACTGTTCCGCTACAAGTTCCCTCGCTCCGCTGCCGAACTTGGAACCGAAGCGACGGTGGCAGTCGAAGTCGAAGTACTGCGAGATCTTCCTGGTGACGCGGAAGTGGAACTGGTCGGAATTCCAAATGGTTTGACCAGTTCGGCTGCAGTCCAAAAAATCAGCAAAGATTCAACGAGCGTGATCTTCCCAATCACAGTTGCCAAAGACGCTAAGACCGGGAACCACAAAACGCTCGTCTGTAAATCACGTGTTACCGTCGGTGACGAAGTGATTGTGCAAACCAATGGCACGGGTGAAATTCGTGTGGATGCACCGTTGCCACCGAAGAAAGACGCACCGGCTAAACCGGCTGCAAAACCCAAGCCTGCCGAAGCCAAGCCCGCCGCGCCAAAACCACTCAGCCGGCTCGAACAGCTTCGTCAAATGAAGAACCAGTAAGCACGCGTCACGGCGGGGAGGACGTTTTCGCATGTCCTATCTCCGTCGATCGTCCCCCCCGTATTCAATCGATCCCGTATTTAAACGATCCTGATTTAAACGATCCTGATTTAAACGATCGCTTTTATTGTTCAACGAGGAACATCGGCATGAAGTTTCCATTCATCAAATTACTCGAGCGGATCGCTCTCGGCGTGGTCATCACCGCGACCGGTGCCGTTTCGGCGATCGCGGTCGCGCCCGAGTCATCGACTCCGAGCAGCAACACGGCGCGTCGACCCAACATTGCGGTCTACCCGAGTGAAATCAAGCTTGGTTCGGCTCGTGATTTCCAGTCGTTCGTCGCAGTGCTGCGACGCGACGACGGTATCACCGAAGACGCCAGCGAGCGAATGGAGTGGTCGATCGCCGACGAATCCAAAGTCCGTCGTGACGGTTTCATGCTGCATCCGGTCGCCGATGGCCAAACCGAGTTGGTGGGCTCGTACGCGGGCACCGAGGTTCGTGTGCCGATCACCGTGACGGGCGCATCAACCAAACCTGAAATCAGCTTCGAAAAAGACATCATGCCCGTGCTAACACGCTCGGGGTGTAACACCGGATCATGCCATGGTGCCGCTCGCGGCAAAGATGGGTTCCGTGTCAGTTTGTTTGGTTTTGACCCTGATGGAGACTACTTTCGCATCACGCGTGAGATTGGTTTCCGACGTATTAACCTTGCGGTTCCCGAAGAGAGTTTGTTCTTAAAAAAATCGATCGGTGCCGTGCCTCACACCGGCGGCAAGCTGTTTGACACCGATTCGGACTATTACGCCACGATTTTAGAGTGGTTGCAGAAGGGCGCCAAAGCCGATCCTGCCGATGCCAAGCCACCGGCTGTCGAGTCGCTTGCGATCTATCCGCCTCAAGCGGTCATCGAAGGTGATGGAACCCAGCAGCGATTTGTGGCCGTGGCCACCTACAGCGACGGCAGCACGCGTGACGTCACTCGGCTCGCCGCGTTTACATCCAACAACTCGGGTACCGCCGAAATCGATTCGATGGGCGTGGTTACCGCCGGACGTCGCGGTGAAGCATTCGTAACGGCTCGCTTCGTCACCGAGACGGTCGGCAGCCAAGTGTTGGCGCTTCCGACCGAGTTGCAGTACACCGCTCCGAAGATCGAAGGCGAATACATCGATCAACTTGTCGGCAAAAAACTGCAACAGCTTCGTATCCTGCCAAGCGGACGCTGCAGCGACGAAGAATTCCTGCGGCGTGTCACTTTGGACATCACGGGGTTGTTGCCGACCGAACAAGAGTATCAGCAGTTTGTCGCTGACGCCGCTCCCAACAAGCGTGCGGAATTGATCGATCGTTTGCTCGAACGGAAAGAGTTCAGCGAGATCTGGGCGATGAAGTTTGCGCAGTTATTGATGATCAAGAGCAGCAATACGGTCAGCTACAAATCGGCATTTTTGTATGCGAATTGGTTGACTGACAAATTTGCTCGTAACGTCCCCATCGATCAGATGGTACGTGAACTACTGACCAGCACCGGCGGTACGTTCACTTCGCCAGCGACCAACTTTTACGAGATCGAACGCGACACACTGAAGACGGCCGAAAATGTCGCCCAAGTCTTTATGGGCATCCGAACGCAATGTGCCCAGTGTCATAACCATCCGTTTGACCGCTGGACCATGAATGACTACTACGGTTTCGCTTCGTTCTTCTCGCAAGTGGGACGTAAACAAGCCGAAGACTATCGCGAAAAGATCGTTTACAACCGTTTTGGTGGCGAAGTCAATCACCTCGTGACGGGCAAGCCCGTGCCACCCACTTTCCTCGGCGGCGAATCGCCTGACACCAAAGGCAAAGATCGTCGCGAAGTGGTTGCGAACTGGTTGACCAGCAAAGACAACCCGTACTTTGCTCGCTCGATTGCCAACCGGATTTGGGCTCATTTCATGGGCGTAGGTTTGGTGGATCAAGTCGACGATATCCGTATCAGTAACCCACCAAGCAACCCCGAACTGTTTGATACACTCGGTAACAAATTGGTGGAATACAATTTCGACATGCGGTCCCTTGTTCGCGATATTTGCAACAGCGAAGCGTATCAACGCAGTTGCCAATCGAACGAGACCAATGCTCATGACAACCGCAACTATGCGTACGCCGTCGTGCGACGTATCCCGGCGGAAAGCATGCTCGATTGTCTGTGCCAAGTCACCGAAGCGCCTGAAAAGTATCGCGGGCTGCCACTGGGTGCATCGGCGGTGCAAATCGCCGATGGTGCAACCTCGACTTACTTCCTGGACACCTTTGGACGCTCGCCGCGAGCGACCGTTTGCGAGTGCGAAGCGACCACGTCGCCATCGCTTTCGCAAGCACTGCACCTGCTAAACGGAAGCTCTGTGACGAACAAGATCGAGCAGGGCAAAGTGATTCAGAAATGGGTCAAAGAGGAAAAACTGAGCAACGAGCAGGTGATTGAGCGAATTTATATCCGCTCGCTCTCTCGTAAACCGACCAAGGAAGAACATGAGAAACTGCTCGCGACGATTCCAGCCGAAGGGGACAGCACGGCTGCACTTTCGGATGTTTTCTGGGCCGTTCTGAACAGTCGCGAGTTTGCATTTAATCACTGATTAGAATGTAAAAACGCCTTTGATTTCTCACTCGAAAACTCGATCCTCCACACGATTTCCAATCGCTATGATTCGACTGAATATTGCCGCCTTACTTGTTCTGTTCGGTTGCGGAGTCAGCTTCGCTGCTGACGAAAAGTCCACTCCCGAAGTGAAGAAGGTTACGTTTGAAGACGATGTCAAGCCGATCTTTCGCCAACATTGTGCTAGCTGTCACAACCAAGGCGAAAAAAAGGGCGGCTTGGCATTGGATACCTACACGGCATTGATCGAAGGGGGTGGTAGCGGCGAGGTCGTTTACGATGACGGCGACCCATCAGCTAGCCGTTTGTGGCAGTTGGTCAATCATGATGACACGCCGATCATGCCTCCGAACCAAGACAAATTGCCTGCCGAACAGTTGGCAGTCATCCAGGCTTGGATCGAAGGGGGCATCTTGGAAAACTCGGGTTCCAAGGCCAAAGCGAAAAAGAAGAACTCACTTGCCTTTGTCGCAAGCACTGGCGGGAAACCCGAAGGCCCCGTGGCGATGCCCGAATCGATTCCTCAGCGTGTGCCTGTTGTTACAGATCGAGCTGCTGCGATTTCGGCGATTGGCACAAGCCCCTGGGCACCGTTGGTCGCGATCGCGGGACAAAAGCAAATCGCACTGTATCACACGGAAACGTCTGAGCTGCTGGGCATCTTGCCATTCGAAGAGGGGATTGCACAGTCGCTGCGTTTTAGTCGTGACGGCAGCTTTTTAATCGCAGGTGGCGGCGAGCATTCTTTGAAGGGAATCGCGGCGATCTATGACGTCAAAACCGGCGAACGCGTGGCCACGGTTGGCGACGAATTGGATGTGGTTTTTGACGCCGATGTGAACGCCAGTATGTCGCGAGTCGCGATGGGCGGGCCGCAGAAGATGTTGCGTATTTACGACGCTACCGATGGCGAGTTGCTTTTTGATCTGAAGAAACATACCGACTGGATCTTTGCGGTCGCTTACAGCCCCGATGGGGTGTTGATCGCGTCGGGGGACCGCTCGGCAGGCCTTAGTTTGTGGGAAGCCGATACCGGCCGATTGTATTTGGATTTGGCCGGTCACAAAGGAGCGATCAATTCCGTTGCATGGCGAGACGATTCGAATGTCCTGGCCAGTGCGAGTGATGACGGAACCGTCAAAGTCTGGGATGTCGCCGAAGGCAAAACGATCAAGTCGTTTAATGCTCATGGTGGCGGTGTCACCGCGGTTGCCTTTGATCATCAAGGACGAATCGTTACCGCAGGTAAAGACAACCGAGCCAAACTCTGGGATGCCAATGGGGGGCTGATTCGCGAGTTCAAACCGGTTTCCGAAGATGTGCTCGAGGTGGCGATTACCCACGATGGCAGCCGAGTGATCTATGGCGATTGGGACGGGCAAGTCTTCAGCGCCCTGTCCGAGAAACCCGAAGAGAAACAAGCGTTGGCAGCGAATCCGCCTCCAGCCGCCGAGCGAGCCAAAGTCGTTCAGCAGCAATTGGCGTCGATCCAAAAAACGATGCAGCCGATCAAGGCCGAGCTTGATGCTGCCATGAACGCCGTTGCAGCGGCTCAGAAACCGATCGACGAACTCAATGCAAAAATCGCTGCTGCCAAAGCGGAAGCAGAAAAAGCGAAGGCGGCCGCTGACGCTGCGGCAAAGAAGGTTGGCGAATTGGATGGGCAAATGCCCGCCTTGGCCAACGCATCGCGTGACAAGCACGACGCCGTGATCGCCGTTCGCGTGCAAACCAACGGTGACGTGGCTAAGCTTGACGCCGTTGCAGCGGCCGAACAAGCTTTGATCGATCACTTGGCCCAATTGGTCAAGCTGCGTCGGGACCGCATCGCGACTGCGAATTCGATTGCGACACACCAGCAAACTTCGGCGGCCAAGACCACCGAAGCAGCCGAGCTGGCCAAAGGCCTTCCCGCACTTCAAGAAGCATTGGCCAAAGCTCAGCAGGCCGCCGATGCGATGAAGCAAAAGTACGATGGTATTGCCACTCAGTTGACCGCGGTGCAGACGAAATTAGATCAATTGTCAGCCGCCATCCATTAGTGCTAAGGTAATGGGGGTGCAGGGGATTGCGTGAAAACCATGCAGCCATCGAGCTTGATTGACCCCCATGACTGTTCAACCATCACAACAACGTTCGGCCGTGCTCGCGGACGATCTAGGGCATTTCTTGACCGAGCAGCTCTCGACTGAGAGTGGTTCCGGCAATCGGTCGGCTCACGGCGGGCGATTAGAACCGATGTTTCCAGGGCTGGCGTACGGCCGCCATCGTGGTCCCTCGCGTCGGGGGTGTCGCCAGGCTGCCGTGGCCATTTCACTGTTTCAAGACGCGGATCAGCAGTGGGTCATTCCGTTGACCCAGCGTCCGATGACGCTGAAGCATCACGGTGGCCAGATCTGTTTGCCGGGGGGACGCCGAGAAGCAGGCGAATCGCCCGAAGAAGCAGCTCTACGTGAATTTGAAGAGGAACTGGGCGTGCGTCCGGAGGTGCAGACGTGTTGCGGCCGGCTAGGCGAGCAATACGTTTATGCCAGCGATAATGCGGTCCAACCGGTGGTCTTTATTCTCGAAACGCCATTACTTCAGTGGCAGCCGGATCCGATCGAAGTTGAGAACGTGATCCTGATGCCCCTCTCCGAGTTGTTTCGTCCCTCGCGACGAATTGTTGTCCAAATGAAAAAACGAGTGCACTTGATTGAAACAAGGGCCGATCGAAACCCATCATTGGGGGCTGATACTCTGCAATTTGCCGCTCCTGCGTTTCAATACCATGACTATCGGATTTGGGGAGCAACGGCGATGATTTTGGACGAATTGGCTCGGATATTGCTGCCTTATTACAATCGGTCAAAAGTGACTGGCAATTAGGCCACTTTGACAGTGGGGCAAATTGACAGCGAACGCTCTGTAACTAACAATTTGCGCTGGCAACCTATTTTTCAAAAGGAAGTTTCCATGGCATCTGATGCTGTAAAAGAATTCACTGATGAGAACTTCGATAGCGAAGTCCTTCAGGCTGACTCCCCTGTGCTTGTTGATTTTTGGGCACCTTGGTGTGGTCCATGTCGTCAGATCGCTCCGATGATTGACGAATTGGCCAGCGAAAACCCATCGGTCAAGATTGGCAAGATCAACATCGACGACAACCCTGGAATCGCCCAAAAGTTCGGAATTAGCAGCATTCCTACGCTGTTGGTTTTCAAGGGTGGCGAAGTTTCAGAAAGTTTTGTTGGCGTTCGCCCCAAGGCAGCGCTTCAACAAGCACTCGATGCGTCGGTTGCTTAAACGCGTCGGTTATTTGAGCGTCGGTTAATTTTGAGCATCGAAGGATGCGCGGAACACGTAGGCACTGTGTTACTTCACAGTGCCTTTTTTTATGCGCCCAGCTGATCTGCTCTCGTTTTCGATAAAGCGAGGGGGGGGGCGGGCAAACGCGAATCCCTACCTTCTGGCAATGGTGGCTACCAGGAAACGCTTCATAGCATGGGCTTACTCGCTAGTGCCGACTGAATGGTGACGAAACAGTGGCCAGCGCCAAAACGGCTAACAAAGCAGCCGTCTGAAATGGCGATGGGGATCGCGCTAGTACTGCGCCTGCGTGCTGCGGACTCGCCCATCCTGAGCAACCTGCCATACTTGACGGCTGTATAGGTCGATTGCAGTCAACCAACCTCCGCCATAGCAAAACGTGTCGATGTCCAACAAGTGTCCAATATCAAGAATTTCGCCATCTCGCATCGCCGTGTGCCCCACCACGGCTGTTTTGCCGCTGATGTGAGCTGCCGGGAAACCGTCGTTCAGCGTGTACCAACGCAGCATTTCGGGCGGTTGGTGCTCGAGCGGCGTGTCAGGATCGTACGCCGCATGAGTAAAGAAATAGTCTTCGTACTCGAAGTAATCGCCCAACGAATCGAAAAAGTCCTCGTGGCTTTGTGGCAAAAAATCTAATCCGCCATCAAAACCGTAGCTATCGAGCGTTTCGACCCCACCATATTTCAGCCATCCGTGAGGCGATTGGCCGTCGCGAATGACCTCCAGCATCATCTCCTCGTGGTTGCCCACCAATCCGATCAACTGTGTTGATCTGCGAAGCTCGATCAGCGTGTCGATCACTCCACGCGAATCAGGACCTCGATCGACGTAATCGCCCAAGGTCACGACGATGTCCTTGGTCGTAGGGGCAACCTCCGCAAGCAATCGCTCGAGAGCGACCTTACAGCCGTGAATGTCACCAATCGCGATAAGTCGCTCAGACAATTTTGAAAAGCCCCATGCTGTATTCAATTTGACGATCGTGGGTTCAATCTGCCGCTAATCGTAACGGTATAAAATCAAGGGTACTAATACAAGTTCGAGTTGGCAATTAGCGGCACCCTGCCTTTGGCGATCCTGGGCGGCCCAAACTGACGGTGGCCCTGGTTTTTTGGGTACAATTCCAGCCGCGCCCACGTTGATATCAGTGGGCGAAGGGGGGCGCATGGATCGACTTCAAAACGATAACACTCTAAACGATCCTAACGTTTTCGGTGTCATTCGTGGGTGCTGTCCCCTTTTTCTGTTTCCTGGATTGCGATCTTTTGTCGCTGACGGGGGGCCCCTAGCAGCGGAAAACTAGCTTGTCCGCAACACGATTTGTATTCCTGAAAACGCCCGACAATGATCGAAGAAATTTGAGAACTTGACTTGGATTCATTTTCGTGGGTAACACCCGCTGCGTTGGAATTGAAGTAAAATAGAGCAATGTCATCTCGTTAGTGGCTAACCCGGGGGGATTGAGATTGATAGAACGAACTTTTCTCACTTTCGAAATACTGAAATTGGTATCCTCGCTAGCGTTAACTGCTAGCGTTTAGTTTCAGTCACCTGCGATTCGCAACCGGCTCCGACATTTTTAAACCGAATGGTTAAGTGCAAATGACGATCCCGACCCCCCCAAGCAATTCGCAAACCCGCCACGCTGTGGCTGGTGGCCTGCAGAGCAATCTCGAAGTGGTGGATGCTTGGGACGAGGAAGAGCTCGAAGAGGAGTCGTTCTTTGCGGCAAGCGAGACCACAGCGTTTGCCGGCAGCATGTTGGTCCATTTGATCATCATCTTGTCTTTGGCATTGGTCCCGTTGGTGATGCCGGTCGATGAAGAGGCCGTGGTGTTGGTGTCGCCTCCGGCTGAACAGGAGATCGAAAAAGTCGAGATGATCGACGATGTAACCTACAGTGATTTGCCGCAAACCGAAGTTGGCGCGAACAGCACCGCCGACGCGGCGATGGCGGAAGCATCGGCGGAAATGTTCGCCGAGATCTCCGAGATCCCAAACCCGGTCGATCTCGAACCGACGGACTTGGGGCAGATCATGGTCAACAAGATGTTCACCGAAGCGGTCGCTCCGTTGGATCGATTGAAGAATCAAAAGGGGCAAGTCGGCCAGAGTACGCAAGGGGCCGCAGGCGCGGTGGACCGAATCACGTTCGAGATTCTGCAATCGCTCGAAGAACGCCCCACGTTGGTTGTGTGGTTGTTTGATCAAAGTGGATCGCTGCATCGCCAGCGTCAAGAAATTCGCGATCGCTTCCAGCGAATCTACAGTGAGCTGGGGATTGCCAAAGAGAGCAAAGCGGCAGGGTTCCGCCGCAACACCAATGACAGCCCTCTGTTGAGTTCCGTTGTCGGCTTTGGCAAAACCGTCACGCTGTTTACCGAAGAACCGATCGAAGATCTGGAAGAGATCAAATCGATCGTGCAAAACATCCCTGTGGATACCTCGGGCGAAGAGCGGGTCTTTTCGGCCATCACATCCGCAGCCGATCAATACAAATCTTTGCGGCGTAGCCGCGGTGGCAACGGTCCCCAGCGAAACGTGTTGTTCGTGGTCGTGACCGATGAACGAGGTGACGACGCGAACATGCTCGAGCAATCCATTGCGGCGTGTCGCAAATGGGCGATTCCGGTTTACGTGATCGGCGTTCCCGCGCCCTTTGGTCGCGAGCACACGCTGGTGAAATACGTCGACCCCGATCCTAAATATGACCAATCGCCCCAATGGGCCCAGGTCGATCAAGGCCCTGAAACGTTTTATCCCGAACAGGTTCAAGTCGGTTTCACGGCGGACTTTAAACAGGAACCGGTGATCGACAGCGGATTTGGTCCCTATGCATTGACGCGTCTGTGTTATGAAACCGGGGGGATCTATTTCACGGTTCATCCCAATCGCAATGTGTCTCGCCGGGTTCGGTCGTCTGAGATCGACGCCTTTGCCGCGGACATCGAATACTTTTTCGATCCCAATGCGATGGCGCGATATCGTCCCGACTACTTGGCGCCTCAGGATTACGTGACCAAGGTGAAAGCAAGCCCGCTACGTCAAGCACTTGTGCAGGCGGCACAGATGCGACCCGCGCAAGGGTTGTCGCGACCGCAGACACGTTTTGTCAAACGCAGCGAAGCTCAATTGGTGGGCGATTTGACCAAGGCACAACAAGACGCAGCTAAGTTGGAGCCCACGTTGATCCAAATGGCGACGATTCTTGAACCTGGAATGAAGGCCCGCGAAAGTGAAGAAAGTCTCCGCTGGAAGGCGGGATTTGACTTAGCGATGGGCCGAGTGCTTGCTCAGAAAGTACGCACCGAAACCTACAATGCGATGCTCGCCAAAGGCAAACGGGGCATGCCATTCGAAAAAGAAAAGAACAATACTTGGATCTTAGAGCCGAGCGAAGAAATTTCGGTGGGAAGCAAGTGGGAACGCGAAGCAGCACTGGCCAAAGAGCTGCTTGAAGGCGTCACGCGTGATCACAAAGGCACCCCCTGGGCGCTACTCGCCGATCAAGAGCTGACTGTCCCAATTGGTTGGAAGTGGAAAGAAACCTTCACCGATCTGACGCCACGTAAACCGGGTGGTGGTGGCGGCGGCGGAAACAACAATCCGCCCAAGGACGACCAGAAGCGGATGCTCAAGAAAGCACCCTCTCGGCCTGTTCCGAAGCTGTAGAAACTGCTCAAGTTCACACATTGCTCACAAGACATCCGCACACGCTTTGTCTTGTCACGGTACGGACTTCGTTGCTTCTTTCGAAGTGCTTTGGCGCTCTTCGGCCGCTTGGTAAATTTTGGCCAATCGCAACATCAGCGATTCAAGACGCTCGTAGTACGCTGTCTCCGCCATCGTCGCTTTTTCCGATTGCAGTGTTTCGATTTCACTTTCAATCGTGTCGCGACGTTGTCTTTCTTCTGGCGACAGCGGTGCTTGGTTCACCGCCGCAAAGAGCGTCATCTTTGCAGCTCGGCGACCATCGAGCTGAGTGTCCGGTTTCGCGGCGATCGAAGGGGTGTTGCCGCGGAAGGCTTTAAATGAAGTCCCTAAACCATCGCCGTTGTCGTCAATCAACGCATGCTCGCTGCTAATCCTAGCCTCGGTGTCATAGAACTCTTTCACCGCTGCGTTGGCTTTTAAAAACGCTTCTTGCACCGAGACCTCATCGTCGTGATCCAAGTCCGCATCGAGGGAACCGATCGCTTCGGCAAAGTAGCGACCGAAACGAGCATAGTTTTGCTCGCTGCCGCTTTGTGTCGCCGTGACAATCACACGCCCCGGGGCAGATAATGCATTAATAAACGGACCACTTGCCGAAGCACCGTTGACAATCACTAGTGGACGATCAAGCGGCTTGATCCACTCGGCCAACTCGGTGGCCGAAACATCAGGCCCTCGCAAGTTGAACTTGGCCACGTTCTGCGCGAACGTGCCGTGACCGATCAAGACAATCCACAGCGGAGCCGATGTTACGCGATCCGCTTCGGCGATCCAGGACTTTAGTTGTTCACGATCCGGCGTCCCAGACGATGTCGAATCACCGATCTGGTGTAATTTCACCGAAGTCGACTCGACATGCCGTTTCCACTGGTCCGCAGTCTCAGCAAATTCAGCCGCATATTCATCGTTGCCGCCGGCTCCGACGACCAGCAGCAGATCGGTCGCAGTGGCATCTTTGGGCTGGACCTCGTCTGCCCCAACGCTATCGATGTAGACGTGCGAGGCGAACAGTGTGATTCCTAATGCGACGGTAAACCATCGATTCATGACAAACCTTTCCAGCGACGTAATCCCCATTCACCACACAAGCAGAGGATGGCGGCGACCAAAACCCAAACATTGTGCCAGAGAGGATAGACCCAAGTTTCGGTAACGGGGACTTTTAAATTCGGCAATTCGGCGGCAAAGTCAGCCAATGCATTATTGGCAATCACTTTACCACCGCTTTGTTTCGCAATCGTTTCCAACAACGGGCGGTTTAAACTGAGTTGACGAAACTCGGCTGTATCTGGCTGAGCGACCCAGCCCGTGTCTGCTTCGCCAACAAAATGACCATCTGCTGATTTCGCTGCCACATGCACTCGGTAGGCGTTGGACTGATTTGTCCAAAAGGCAGCGCGGTACACCCCGGGGGCATCGTCGTCCGCAGTGGCTTGGATCTGGATGACGTCGTCTCGGTCATCATCGCGAGTTCGTTTTTCAATCGGCGTGATCGTTAATTCGATCTCAGCGTTGTCGATCGGCAAGTACGCTTCGTCGCGAACATGCACCACTATTCGTGCCGGTTCGTTCGGGTCGACATTCGGCTCGACTCTCGCTTCGACTTGACGCGGCACGTCACCGACAAGCCAATGTGCCATTTGCCGCCACGCTTGGGCCGCATCATCCCCATCGTTGTTTTTCGAACGCGGATCATGACGCATCGACCATCTCCATAAATCAGCAATGGGCATCGCTGCGGTACGCCCTTTGCCGAATCGCTGGGCGACGATCGCAGGCAGCGGATCGCCCTTGGGGTCCTGGACGGTGGCCAATGTGAGTGCTCCCGGTTTGACATCGCCGACGGCATTGACCGAGGTGAACGGAGGCATTTGAGCAAAACGATCGGATTCCGCCGTTTCGTTCTCTCGCAGCCGTGCCCAAGGCTCAAGCATTCCTTCGCGAGTTAACTTCATCCGGTATGCCCCCGCGACACTGGCGTCGCTAGACCGCGGACCATAGACCGGGGCGAGTTCTCCGAGCGGGCTGTCGGCAAACGATTTGCCGGCAAACGACTCTTGGCCTCCGAGCATCAACAATCCACCGCCTCGGCTGCTGACGAATTGACGCATCAGCAGCATCTGGTCCTGCGTGAAATATTCGGATTCGATGTCATCAAGAATGATCGCGTGATAGGCAAAAAGCTCTTCGCGTGTCTCGGGGAACCCGTCGCTCAATTCTTCGGATTCTTTGACACCCAAACGAATCATCACAGGTTCATCATACTGCTGGACCAATTCGTCTTCGGCGCTGTCGACACCATCAAACAATCGGTTCGTGCTGGGGGAACTTGATCCGGTGACTCCTTGATCGCGAAAACTAAACTTCGGTTCTTTATTGGCGATCCGCAGTAAACCTACCAATTGAATCTCGGCATCGGCGGCAAGTGATCGTCGCAAAAATTTGAACTCCCAATTGGGGCGTCCGGCGACATACAAAATTCGGTAAGGCCCCGATTTGCGATCGACCGCAATCATTCGCTGGTTGTTAACGAGCGTCGCTTCGGAGGTTTCGCGTGCGGCTGTCCCCTTCGAGTCCTTCGATTCGCCCTTCGCTTCAAATGCTTGGCGATCTCGTTCCTCAAACACAATCGTTCGGTAAAATCGCAGTCCCGGTTCATCCGGTCGAAAGCGAAACGTGACTTCGTTATCCGTTTCGGATGTCGAGGTTGTGAGCGTTTGTTCTTCGACGAGTTTGCCGTGATCGAGATCACGAAGTTGGACGACGAGTTTCCGCTTCGTCGGATTCGCATCGACTTGGACACGGATCGTCACCGGAGCCGATTCAAAATCCGTTTGGCTGACACTGACATCCGCGATTCGAACATCGTTGATCGCTTCATTTGCGGACGACAGCACTGGGTAGACGGGAAATCCCAACGTGGACCAATCGAAATTTGTGTCGGGCGGATCGGTCAAATTGCCATCACTGAACAGCACCACGCCCGCCACAGGACGCGCCGCGAACCGCTCACCGAGTGACTGCAAGCTGGTCGACAGCGACGACGCTGTGCCCTCATTTGACAGAGTCGGATCTGCCAATTCGAGTGCCGCGATCCGCGAATCAAACGAATAACCTCGCACGTCAAAATCTTGTTCCAAGCGAATCCGCCAATCATTTTCGGGCGAGATTTGCTTTGAAACAACGTCCGCCCGCGTTTCTTTGGCCCCTTTGGGTTTCACCTGCATGCTCTTGCTGTTGTCGACCAGGATCGGCAACACATTGGCTTTAGGTCGCGGCCGTGTACCGCTGCGCATCGGCTGTAATAAACAGATTGCGATCAAGGTGATGGCGGCAATTTTTAGTGCTGCCGCCAACCACCGTACCGCGCCCATCGTGTGCTGTGATGTGTAGTTCCAAAGCGTTAACGCCGCCAAAATTACCGCCGCGATCGAGACGGGAATCACCCAGTCGGGCGCCCCCCATATTAAATTTTCGTTTAGCGGGAACATCGCGTCAGCGGTCAAAATCGAGAAGATCATTTGCTACGCCCGCTTCCAAGGTTCTCGTAATATTTGCGAACCGCCTCGGTGAATTGGCTCGGGACCGGATCACGATCGACCGGAACTTGTGCATTTTTCTCAGCGGATCGTCGCATGTATTCCTCTTGGACATCACGTTGCAACTCACGTAGGGGGTCGGCGATCATCTCTTCGATCAATTTCCATTGCGGTGCCTTGGAATGACGCAGCAGATCCGTTCGGACTTGGCGTGCGCGATCACGAATTTGGGAAGCGCGCGTACGCAGTTCAGGATCCTCGACCATTTCTTCGACGTCGCGGAGTTGATCGGACCATTCACGAAATCCGTCCCCGGCGATCGGCGATCCACTCGGGCTCTGGGCCGCCACACGACTTTGACTCGGAGTGGCCCCTCGGATTCCTGCTTGCCCTTCTCTTCCTTCCGCCGGAGCACGCCCAGGGCTTTCACTCTCACTCTCGCCAGGAAGCATTGACTGTCCCTGGCCCTGTTGCCCCGGCTGTCCCTGTTGCCCCTGCCCCTCGCTCTGCTCTTTTCCCTCGCTCGATTCGCTATTCGATTCGCCGCTCTGCTCGCCGCGGCCTTCCGTCCCTTGCTGTCCCTTCTCCCCCGGCTGTTGACCCTGTCCCTGTCCGGACTCCCCGTCTTGCCCCCGCTCCCCCTCTCCCAACTCCCCCTCTCCCCCTCTTTCTTCCCCGATCTCTTCGTCCAAATCTCGAGCCAGCTGCTCTAGTGTGTTGGCGGCGCGTCGCAGTCCTTCCGTTTCGTCACCAAGAATCGAACTGGCAGCTTGTTCAAGTTCCTCTCGCAACGCTTTGACCCCTTCGGCAGCCGCCGTCTCGGCTTGACGAGCCTCTTCCTTGAAACCTGCTTGAACCAGCTCGGACGTCTCTTCTAGACGACGATCCACTTCACGCTGCTGCAGATTGCGAAACGAGTCATATAGCTCTTTCGCCAACAGCGGCTCGACGGTTTCGGCTTGCTCGACCGTTTCCTGGATTTTGTTTTCCAACTGCGACAGATCGCGGCGTTGCTCTTCGAGTTGTTTTTCGAGTTGTTGCTGTTCTGCGTTGCGACGCAGCCCAGGCGACGGATTTTCCGACTCTTCGCGTAACGCTTCCGAGAGTCGTTGTTGCTTCTGGTCGAGTGCTTGTGCGTCGGCTCGCATTTCACGCATCGCATCACTAAATTGTCCCGAGGTGCGCTGTCGAAATTCGTCCTGCAACTCTTCGAGTTCACGTTCGGCGCGTTTACCAGCCGCCAGCGCCGACGAGGCATCCTCTTGTGCGAGTGCTTCGCTGGCCCGACGCTGGTTCTCGCGAGTTTCTTCGAGCTGCTCGCGTTGCTGCTGCATCGATTCTTGGTTCTCGGGACTCTGCATCCGCTCGGCCAATTCATCGGTTTCACGCAACAAGTTTTGCTGCTGTTCTCGCAGTCGTTTGATCTGTCGGCGGATCTCTTCCTTTTCCTTTTCGGACTCGGCTAACTCCAGTGCGGATTGCAATTGTGCCAGCTGCTTGTTGATGTCTTCTTGACGTTGGGCAAGTTCCCGTAGCCGACTGAGTACTTGTCGCTCTTCGCGTTGCTGTGCCGCCTCAGGCGAATTGGCTTCCGCTTGCTGCTCGGTCTCGTAGCGATTTTCATCTTGATCGAGTTCGAGTTCGTTTAATTGCTGTTGACGCTTCGACGCCGAGCTGCTGGAACTACTTTGGCTTTGTTGCTGAGCCCGAGTGACTTGAAACTCTCTTGCCCGCAACTTCAACAAGCCTGCATAACTCGCTTGTTCGGATGCCAACGCCTCGTCAAGCGTTTCAGTCGTCTTGGATTGTTGTGATTTCTCGAGTTCACTTGCGGCGGACTGCATATGGACGCGAACGCCCTCGACGATCAATTTTGATTGAGGGTCGCTAAGCTCCGCCGCGAGTTCATCGAGCATTTCGATTGCGTTTTGTTGCCCCTGGAGGATCTCTTTGACGTTTTCGGCAAATTCGGGCGACACTTCCGCGCCCGCTTCATCACGAATAACACGCCAAGTCGCATTGATGATTTGTTTTTGCAGCTCGGCAAGCTCTTCAGCCGCTTGCTCATTCTGGCTCGCCGGAGCCTGGCCGCTTGGTGGCGGTTCCCCTTCGCGGAAGATTTCTTCAAAGGGACGCACCTCGGCAAAGAACATATCGCTTTGCGTTCGCCGCACTTGTCCACCGGGCCCAATGTCTTCGGCCCAGAAATAGTACGCAAACAATTGGTCCGGTTCGGCGTCGAGTGCTTCAAACTCAACCATGTGCGAAAAACCCTGTTTCCGCTTCGCTGTATCCTTTTCTTCGAACGCGATCTCCGTCGCCTTGCCCTCGAAGTTGTAAGACAGTCCGACTCGATGGAGCCCAAAGTCGTCTGCGATATCTGCGGCAAGCGACAACTCTTCGAGCGGCGAGACGCTCACGTCACCTCCTTGAGTCAGTTTGATGCTGGGCGGCTGATTGGGCAGCACTTTCGCGACCAACTCGGCTGGATACTTGTTCTGACGTCCCTGTTCGTCGATCAATTCCAACGTGTAGCGTTTTGTCTCTTCCATCCGCAGTTCGACCATCATCCCGTCACCTGTCGTGTGGTCCATTGGCTGCAGCGGCGTTCGTGTTCCGTCTTTTTCCACGAGCGTCGCCGACGCGACCGGCTTGTTCAAATGGCAGTGCCAAGTGAGTATCGTCCCCTGGACGGCCGATACACGCACAGTGTCTTCGATCCGTTTGTCATCCATGCCGGTGTACTCGGGGAAGTCCAACAGCGCATCACTTCGCACCAACTTCGGAAACTCAAAGACGCTGATCGCGTATGTTGGGCTCGACCAATCACGCGTCAGAATTTGGTACTCAAAGGCTTCGTCGACAGAGGCTAAAAACGCGGCGACGATCGGGTCCTGCAGGTTTTGCTTCATCGTCAATCGCTGTTCACTGCCATCACGTTTGATCACACGCAGCTCGGCTTCGCTCGGTGCGACCGATTCAAAACGAGCGGTGATCACCAAACTCGTGTCGCGTTCGATTTCCGCGTTCCCAGGATCGACAATCGCGTTGCTCTGGTTCGCTCGCGGTATGCTCGCGCCGACTTGCGAAGGGTCCGCCGACGTTACAAACAACATGCCCAGCACCCCCGCCATCACCAACGTGGCGCTCAAACCCGACACTCGGCTGAGCCACAATTGGCTTTGCGGAACCGTTTCGATCCAGCGGTTGCGTTGCGAATGATCGCACGCTTCGCGAATCACGCGTTGCTGTAAATAACTGTCTGATTTTTCCTCGCGAGTGGTCAATGAAACTGCAGTCAGTAGCCGCTGCTGCAGACTTGGGAACTTGGATTCAATCTTGCTGGCGATCGAGTGAGGATCCGAATAGCTTCGCCGTGTCACCGCCCAGGCGATCAGCATCGCCAGCGAAGCGACACCCAGCAGGATGATCGCCGTTTCCGAACCCATGACCTGACCTGCACGTGCCGCAGGCAACAAGCTCCAAGCCAATCCCGCAAATACGAGTGCGATCAAAGCCAGCAACCACCCCAAGCGTCGTTCTTGAAATCGAGACGTCACTTGATGAAGTCGTTTTCGTAATGTTTTTTCCATCATCGTAAACCACTTTTATTGGCGTATACGGACCAGCAACGTTTCAGTGACCAGCAATCCCATTGCGGCAGCCATCAACCACTGCCACAGCTTTTGATTGCTCTCGAGTTCAACGTCTTTCGATTGTCGCTCGGACTCTTTTCGAACTTCGTTTGACTGTGCTTTCCCGAGTTGAACACCCAACTTTTCGAGTGTCGCCGCATCCATCGGCTCCACATGGCTTTCCGAGTCCGCAAGGTTGACTGCGATCGTTTGTAATTTGCCATCTTGATCCATCCGATAAACGCCCGGACGAGTCAAACGATTGTCAGAGTCCAACGTCGTCGATTCCGGCGCATCGCCCTCGGGTGCTGCGACTCGAGTTGGGTGCCCAGAGGCTTCGTCCAACCGATCGCCAACTCGGTAGCGATTGCCGTCCGCCCGAGCCCGTTGACCTCGATCAAAGATGCTAAACATCAACGGGATAAATTTAGTCGACAGCGACAACTGACTGGCCTGGGGTTGCCATCCCGCAGCCAACACAATCAGATGTCCATCCCCGACGGAATGTTCGATTAACGCAGGATCACCGTCATCAAACTTTGCCAATACCTTCGTGTCAGCAGGTAAACCGTGGATTTCACGATGAGACCAAAACCGCGTTTTGGTAAAGTCATTGAACTGCGGGTCGGCCATCGGCGAGAACACAGGATGTTCGAAATCGATATGAGAAAGCATCGCGTAGTCATCTAGTTTTGCTTCGGAAACTTCGATTCCCGGTGCTTCTTCGTCACCGTTTTCAATCAGAGCGACTAGCGTCGATGACCAGTTTGCATCAGGTTCCGCGAGCACGAGTAACACCGTCCCACCGGCATCCGCATAACGCCCAATCCGTCTCGCCATCGCTTCGTCAAGTGGTTGGGTGACCACCACCAACGGCGTGGTCTTTAGACTGCTAGGTTGAACCGCACTGCCAGGAATCAAATTCGTATCACTGGTGATCGTCACCGTTCGCTGCGGCGTATCAAAGGGAACCTGTTCCAGGTAGTACAGCAAACGGTCTCGCGGATCTTGTTTGTTTTCCTGATCACCCACGAAGACAATGTTGGCGGTTTCCGGTTGCGGCCGCACGAGATAGGCGGCATTGTCGAACGGTTCTTGGTCGCCGCTGAGAACTAACGACGTGACGTTGGCGTCGGGAAGCGGGATCGAGACGGTTCGTGATTCCCCGGGCGGAACATGGACCGGCATCGCGTCGATCGTTTTGTTTTCAGAGGTGGTCCAGGTCAGACGAAAGTCGCTTGCGTTTGTTCCCGCCGCGTTGGAAACGCGGACGCGTCGTTTTTCGGTTCGAGATCCGCCACGTTTGGACGCCGCTCCGATCGGATCGCCCTCGGCATCATTATCCTCGCCAGACGACTGCAATATCCGAACCCAGGCGTTACCCGCGTTGGTGCCTCGAACCGCACGCACGTCCAATTTGACGTTCTCGGGCCAAGTAAAACGCTGCAGACTTTCGATTTCGCTTCCGGATTGCATATCGCTAATCAAGATCAAATTTGCATCGCGTTGATCGCCTTCCTGATCCGCCTCGCTGGCTGCGGCCATGTCGGCAGCGTAAACAAGTGCTCGCCCCAGATCGGAATTTCGCCACGACGGTACGAGATCCTGAAGCGATAACCGAGCGACCGAAAAACGCTGGTCGGCGGCCAATTCGTAGGACTGTTCGAATGGGAACAGCGTCTTGGGGTCATCGTCATAGCCGATGATCGCAAGTTGATCGTTTTTGCCAAGTTCGCCGATCACGCGATCGACTTGCCCGATCGCTTGATCCCAAACGCCCACCCGTTTCATGCTGGCACTGGTATCTATCAGCACCACAAAACGCTGGCCGCTGGCGTCGGAATCGGTAACCGCTTCGGTGCGAAAAAAGGGACGTGCAAACGCCGCGGCGAGTAACAAAATCGCCAGCGAACGAATCAGCAACAGCAACCAATTGTCCAATCGGCTGCGACGCGTCAACTGCGGTGGCGTCGGTTTCAAAAACATCAACGAGCTGAACGCGATGTTCCCTTTGGGTTGACGGCGAATCAAGTGGAACAGGATCGGCAGCCCGATCGCCAACGCTCCGGCAAAATACAACGGGGCTAACAAGCTCATGAAGTGCCTCCGCTGCGAGCGGACCGAGCCAGCATCCCGGCGCGAGCGGCACCACGGGACCGCCGCTGTTGTGAATTCAGTAAATGGAACAACGAATCATGAAGCGGTTCGCGGGTCACGATTTCATGCAAACTGACACCCAAGGAACTGCACACAATCTGCAGCTGTTTTCGGTGTTCGGCAAACTGTTCTTGGTATTGGGCTGCAGCGACCTCAGGATCCAAATAGATTTCGCGTCCGGTTTCCATGTCCAGCACCATGCTGGGCGACTCGAGCTGGAAATCGATTTCCGCCGGATCCAAGGTCCGCAAAATCACGACTTCATGCCCCCGTGATCTTAGGTAGGCCAGATTGGTTCGCAGCGTTTCGGTGGGGGTCAACAAGTCCGAGATCATGATCACCAAACCGCGTCGCCCGACAAGATTGGCAATCTGTTTCAGCGGCGATTCAATGTCAGTCCCTTTGCCGCTTAGCGGGCGTGAAAGTGCCACCAACATTTGATGCAGATGACCGACTCGGCGTCGAGCGGGAATGAACTCGCCAATCGCCTCGTCAAACGTCAGCACACCGACACAATCCCGTTGCAGAGACAGGAAATAGGCGAACGTCGCTGCCAAGGTTCTCGCGTATTCGATCTTGCTATACTCGATCGATCCGTAGCCCATCGAGCGACTTTGATCGACCACTAAATAACAATTGCGATTCGTTTCGTCTTCGAACTTTTTAATATACAGGCGATCGCTGCGGGCAAAACGTTTCCAATCCAAGCCCCGCAGATCGTCCCCGATGGTGTAAGGCCGATACTCACTGAATTCCACCGACGATCCATGCATCGGGCTTCGATGCAGCCCATCGAAAAATCCTTCGACAACCGTTTTGGCCCGCAGTTGCAAATTCTTGATTCGCATGATCGCTGCCGGATCAATCGAGGCAATATCGCCGCGAGAAGGCTGGACCATCATGCCATCTCCGTGGGCACAGTCTGCAACAATTGATCGATTACATTTTCGATCGTGACGCCTTCGGCTTCCGCTTTGTAACTGAGCAAGACTCGATGTCGTAGCGTCGGGTGGGCAAGGGCACGAATGTCATCCATTCGCACGTGGGCATTGCCCGACAGCAGCGCTCGCGCCTTGGCACCGAGCACCAGCGTTTGCGCCGCTCGCAACCCCGCGCCCCAGCTAACCCATTGGTTGATAAAATCGGGAGTTCGGTCGCGATCGGGCCGCGTCGATGCGGCCAAGCGAACCGCATACGCCCCCACTTCCTCGGCAATCGGCACGCGGCGAACGGTTTCATGAAACCGCAAAATGTCTTCGCCTGTAAACAAGGGCTCGATCGGTTCAGCACGCCGCGAGGTCGTTTGCATCACCACCGCCAACTCATCCTTGGGAGGCAGATAATCAATCAGCACGTTGAACATGAAACGATCCAATTGAGCTTCGGGTAGCGGATATGTTCCTTCCATTTCGATCGGGTTTTGTGTCGCCAGCACAAAAAATGGCTCCTCCAGCGGATAGCGACGTCCCGCAGCGGTGACTTGATGCTCCTGCATCGCTTCGAGTAGTGCAGCCTGCGTCTTGGGCGGCGTCCGGTTGATTTCGTCCGCCAAGACGACGTTGGCAAAGATCGGGCCTTTGACAAACGTCATCTTGCGATGCCCACCTCCAGAATCTTCCAAAATCTCGGTACCGGTGATGTCCGCAGGCATCAGGTCCGGAGTGAACTGGATGCGTTGAAATTTCAAGTGAAAGATTTGAGCAACACTGCGGACCAGCAGCGTTTTGGCCAATCCCGGTGCTCCCGTGATCAGACAGTGTCCACCGGCAAATAGGCTGATTAGCAATTGTTCGATCACATCGTGTTGACCGATGATGGTCTTGGAAAGCTCGGCGTAGATTCGCTCGCGGCCATTGCGAATTTGCTCGACCGTGCGTGCTTCCTCTTCCACTGACAATGCTTCAGTGCTCATGCTGCTTTCCTTGATTTGATTTAGAACTCAGTGATTCCTGCCGAACGGTTTCTTAGTGGGTCATCGCGTAGGTCACGATGTTGATGCCCATCGGGTAGGCTTTCTTGACGGAAAACTCTTCAAAATACCATTGGTTCTCGCCTTCGCGTTCCCAGCCGTCACCGAGATCGGTGTTGTGGCAAATGAAGACCATGATCCGTCCCTCGTCGTCGTTGATCGCACGATAATGAGGCGTACTGGTATCGCTTCCATCGGAAGCCCATTCATACGACCCGACCTCGCCCGCCATGCCGCGGCGAGCCGCGTTGATCGCGGGCACTTGCGGCTTCTCTTTCAGGTCATAGACGTTGTGGAAAATCTCGTGCGACAGCGGCACCTCGACCGGATCACGATCGGGAAAGACCCGTTTCAATTCACGACGCATGTTTTCGTATTGCGAATCGCCCCAGAAATCATCGACCATCAAAAAGCCGCCGTTCAAGCAGTATTGGCGGAGTGCAGCGACTTCGGCTTGACTGAAAACCAAGCTGCCCGGTTCGATGATGTAGATGAACGGATAATCAAACAATCGATCATCGGTCAATTCCAGGACGATGGGTTCGGGATTGACCTTCAGCGAGGTCAGTTGTTGCAAACGGAGTGAGAAATTTAGATCGCTGTCGCGGTAATCGGTTGCCCAACCACCGCCGCCTCCGCGTCCGCCATACGAGTCGTATTTGATTCGCACAAAGGTAAACAAATCGCCAGGGAAATTAGGATCGACTTCCCAATCGGGGACGCCATTGCGTTCGGTGTGAGGGCCCGAGTGACGCCACCGCCATCCTCGTTGTGCAACCGCCGCTCCGGCAACAAAGACGAACAGAACGCCGATCAGCAGGAAACGTCGGGTGATCATTTTTCCTCTCCGCTCTCTCTCTGATTCGTTGTGACACTACAGCATCAATAACGGTTGCCGATTCACTGCGAATCCGCCACGATTTCCAACAGCAATCGATGGGCGTCACGGTAACGCGGTGCAGCTTCGAGGGCCGCTAACACGTGCCGTTTGGCAGACGTCGTTTCACCGCTTTGAAGCCAGGCACGGGCGAGCTGGAAATTCAGTGCGGCAGGGTCGATCGGATCCATTTGCAAAAGCGCCTCTAACGGTCGAATCTCTTTCTCTGGCTTCTTCAATTTCGCCGCGGCCACCGCCATGTGCTCGTATCCAAACGGCTGTAGCGGCTGAATCGCCAGCGTCGCTTCGCTGTATTCTAAAACGTGTTGCCAGTCATCGTGTTGCGTTGCGATCTCGATTAAACGCCGGTACGAGGGCAAAGCATCGCTGGAAAGTGCTAAAACTTGCTCGCGAGTCTCACGTTCGCGTTTTTCCTGGCCCAATCGCTGGTAAACGTCAGCCAATAATTCAAGTGGACCTTCCCGCTCTTGCGTTACCGCCCCGAGTTCGACGATTTTCTCGAGTACTGGCAATGCCTTTTGGTCCTGTTTACCCGCAATCCACGCTTCGGCAAGTCGCCGCAATCCCCAATAGTTCGTGGGGTGATCTTCCACCCATTTGGCTAGCTCGTCCGTCGTTGCATCGGCGGGCAAGTCTTCCCGCGACCAATCCGCTTCGGGGGCAAACGCCTCGGCTTTTTCACGTGCGTAGGTTGCGAATTCGACATCAAGTCGATCGAGCGAGCCCACTGATCGCGTCAACGCATCGTCGATCGACAACCCGTCGGCTAAAGAAACAAGGACCGTTATCAGCGATTCAATACCGTGCTTTTCAATCAGGAATTCGATGACCAGCGAGGACTCGTAATAGGCAAACTGAAGATGCAAAGCCGACGGAGGACTCAGAAACGCGGAACTCAACTTGCTGACAGGCGTTAACGATTCACCCAAGATCATCTCGCGATACTGAGGCGTCATCGACTCACCCCACGCAGGATTTCGCATCCGTTCTTCGTAGACCGAAATGCCTTCGCTGAGCCAACGTGGCATTCGGTTCTTGGTTTTCTCGAGTGTCACGACATGACAAAACTCGTGCCACAATACGCTCTTCCAATTGTACGGTCGCTCCCCCTGACTGGCCGGACTATTGGCGGTGATCACACGGCCAAAGCAAACGCCTAAATAACCATCGCCGCCGGGTAACCCGAACGTGCGGATGGCAAAATCTTTCTGCTCGGGAAAGATTTCGACCATGATCGGTGCATCGGGTTGGACGTCATATTTTTCACACAGCGTCGCTCGCGCCTCGGTTAACAACTCAAGCACCGCGTCGCCATATAGGTCTGCTTCCTTGGGATCCATCCGGACGTGAATATCGCCCGATTCTAAAACGCTAAAGCCTTTGATTCGGTCATAAAGCGTCAACAAATTGTGGGCGACAACGTTGTAAGGATCGTCGTCCGCGACCGATTTGGCCAGCGTCCAACCCTTGTCGTCGTTGCCGAGACGTAGCAGGTCTTGAGCGAGTTGGAAATTCGCGGCGTGATAGTCGGGGTCGAATTCGAGGGCGCGACGTTGGTAAGCGGCACCCTCTGCGAACCGGTATTTCTGCGACAAATTGCTGCCGATCAAATAGTCGACACGCGGATTCTTGTTCCAAGTACGGAGTGCTTTGCTACGCATTTCCTGCTCACGCTCGGTGTCGCCTTCGAGATGCGCCATCACGCTACGCAATGCCCAAGCGTCTGGTTCCGACGGATTGATTTTTAACACAGCTGTGATCGCGGCTTCTGCATCGTCATACAGTTCACGGTCCAAGGCCAATTCGGCTTGCATCAACAAGGCCGGAACGTGGTTGGGGTTCAGTTCGAGTGCTCGTTGCAGCGATTCGATGGTGACCTTGGTATCAGACGATTCGAATGCACGCGCTTTCAAGTAGCTGATCCGTGGATCGGTGTCATCGATCCGTTCGGCCTCGGCCAGCGTTTCTGCCGCGACCTTGTAATCGCCTTTTTCTAACGCGAGCTCGGCGGTCGCGATGTAGGCTTCGAGAAAATCGGGATTCGAGTCCCGTACACGGTCGTAAAACATCTCCAGCACTTGGCGGGCATCCTCGCCCTCTTCGACAAAATAGCGGCCCGCCGCGATCAGGTTGTCTCGGCTAGCGAAGCGAAGCGGCGAACTTTGCAAAATTTGAAAAAATCGCTTTCGCTCCTCGTCCGCTCGTTCGGAGAGATTGTTGAAGCGGATCGCTTCGAGCCCCAACATCCTGAGTGTCATGCTGGTGGGGTACCGCCGAATTGCATCCTCGTACGTTTGCAATGCCTCGGCGTATTTGCCTTGTTCCAATTGGCACTGAATCAACAGTCGTGACCATCGTTCATTCCAAATGCCGCTTTCGACTGCCGCCGATGCAACCGCCTCGGCTTCCGTATATTTGCCAATTCGAAATTGATCTTGGGCCGATTCCAGATCGTTGGCGATCGCAGAAACCGCCAACGATGCGAAGCACAGTAACATCGCGAGATGAAATGGAGGGGCAGACAATGGCAAGGCTCCTAGGCGAGGTGGGATCGAGAAGCTGCCTATGATTCTAGCGTGTTCGCAAGCCGCTGTCTGGTTTCGCAAAGAAGCGATTTATGCGGCACGATGGCAAACCACATAGACTACGGGGACTTTACCTGCCGTTTAGCGAGGATGAAAAGCGAAGCGATTCCCAATAGATTGCCGTGGAGGGGGGCTTCGATCCACTGGAAGGAATTTTTAGAAAGCGTCGCTGATTGTCGTTGCCAATCGCTCCCACAGCGATGTCCAAGGAACGTTGATCTTGACGTAGCCCGTCGAACGCATTGCCAATGACGGACGGCTCGGACGGGCGTTCGCTTGATCGCTCGCTCGCAGTCGAACTCGCACTTGATAATACGCAACGCCAGGTCCGTTTCCACGGCTCGACGGATTCACCATTCGCTTGCTCGCCAATTCTTCGGGAATTTTGTCCGTCGACGAGGATGCCACTTCGACCACTTTGCCGCGGAACGCTCCGGGCGATAAGTGAGGCAGCATCAATGAAACCGATTGTCCCTCGCGTACGTAACGCAGGTCTTGCTGGCGTACCAAGGCGATCGCATCATATTGCCCCGGTTCTCCCAAGCTGCCGAACTCGGTTCCCGCTTCGATCCAAGCTCCACGATTTTGCATTGCTAGCGCAGTGCTCTCCCACGTCCTTAGCTCGTGAGTATTGCGGATGTTCTGCACACGATGAGCGGCCGAGAAAACGACTCCGGATGCGGGAGCCACGATTTCCAATTGCGACGCTTCGGAAGCAAGCAGTTGTAACTGATGCTGGCTCGAGTCAATCGATTTGGACACCACCAAGATGCGATCTGAAATTTGTCGAGTCGTGGGGCGGACACTTTGCAAACTCGTCAGCTCGGTCTGCAACGCCTGCAATCTCGTTTGCTCTTCCACAATCGACAGCATCAGATCGGGATTCGTCAACTTTGCGATCACGTCACCCTGTTTCACCAGTGAACCTTCTCGAATACCGTCGACGATCCGTCCTGGCGAGGTTGCCACGATCGGTTGGGAATTCGAAATGCCGATGGTCATGGGGGCCTTGATCCGGTGTGGTAGCGGAATCCAAAACGCGGCGGCAATCACTGATGTCACAATCACCCCGATGGCGATGGGACGCCGCAGCAGCCCCAATCGGTTTCGTCGGCGGGATGGCGGGGGGACGAAAACCGCTCGCAGCCATCGGCTGACGCCTAACATCAGGACCAATAACAACAGAATCCCGACGACAGACCCTAAATCCACTCGTTCCGCTTGGCGATAGACCCACATCCCCAACGTGGCATAGACCAATATTCGATAGACCAAACTGGCAACCCAGTACATTCGCAATCGAGCGGGCGACAGATGACTCGCCAAGCGATTTGCGGATTCGATACGTGCGTCCGCCAAGGCATCGTTCCATATCAATCGTCGTAGCCACGTTTGCATCGAAACGGACGCTTGCGAAGCAAGATTGGGAACGCCTATCCAATCCGAGAGAATGTAGTAACCGTCGTAGCGGAGCAGCGGATTGCCATTGAACACCACGGTGCTGACCGAACCGACGAACATCACCGTGACGCAAAGATCGCGAAGGAGCGAATCGGTAAGCAGCAACCAAAATAACATTGCAATCGCAGCGACGAACAATTCGGCCATCATGCCGGCGCTCGACACCATAATCCGTTTCCAACGTTGTTTCAGTAACCAGGCGTCTGACACGTCGCAATACAGTACCGGCATGCCAAACAACAACATCACCCCGATTTGACGGCACTCGGCTCCGAACCATTTGCATGTCACTGCGTGAGCGATTTCATGCAGCAATTTCAAACCGAATATCACGGCGATCAGTAACACGCCCCAATCTGCGACAGGCTCGCGTGTCACCGCATCGAGATGCATGGCAATTTGATCGAAATACACCACGGCTGTCGCGGCCATGATGATCGTGAATGCAATTGCAGCGATTCGCACCGGCAAGGAGAAAATCGCTCGCAAACACGGCAGCAAGCGGTCAAGCTCTTGGTCGACCGCAATGCCGGGCAAACGAATCGCCAACGGTTCATGCCACCAGCGACGTGATGCCTTCGTTTGCAGTGTCGTTTGATTCGGGGATGCGTGGTCGTCAAAATCCGTGTCGTCGTCGACTGCATCACGGCCCTCTTCGCTGCCTGTCAGCAAACCGCTGCGAAGTGCTTCGGCGAAAAATTCGACCACGGACTCGGGTGAAACGTATTGCGGTGCAAATAGCGACTTGCACTCCTGAGTGATTTCGCTCAGCGAACGCGTGCCATCGGCGAGTTGCAGCAGGCTACGGTCTCGCTCACTGAGATGAAAATACTCGTTGGCAAACGGATCTTTGGCAATCCAAGCGACGTGGGCTCCCATTTCGGTACGTTGCCACTTCAGATCAGGACGCAACCGCAAACGATTCGCCGACACGCTCATGGCATCCTCAAATGCATCGTCATTCGCATCCCCGGAAGCACTGCGTCATCGGGGTTATCGAACTCTATGGTGAAACGTACTTGCTGATTCACGGGATCTATTTCGGGACTGACAAAGACGATGTCGCCAGTTCGCTCGATCACGTTTCCGCCAGAATCATGCAGGAAAAGGGTTGGCGAATCGACCGTCAACAATGGCTTTCTGAGCTTGGCGTCGACGTAGCCTTCGGCGCGAAGCCGACGCAGTCCCACCAACCGCACGACGGGGTCGCCGGCCCGAACCCAATCGCCTCGACGCCGCATCACGTCGACCACCGTGGCGTCAAACGGAGCGACGACGTTGTGGTGATCGAGAAGCAGTTCGGCGAGTTCACTTTGGTTTTGATGTCGTTGCTGCTCGAGAATTTCGATCTCGTGTTGATGTGCCGATTGAGACATTTGGATTTCGGCTTCATCGACTGCAATCTTTTGCACCCTCTCGGCCTGTTTTTCCGAATCGACGTTGAGTTGGTCGATTTGTCGTTCAAAACGAGCTTGCTCTTTTTCGAGTCTCGCTCGTTCATAAGCAAGACTTAATCCATCAATTTCCGATTGTGAAACACTGTCGATGTAGCGTTTGCGTGCGTCGAATGCCCTTGCCAATTCGTTTTTAGCGACCGCTTCGGCCTTGGTCGCAGCCAACACTCGCAAGTCATTGCTCGCCTTCTGTGTTGCGATCGTCACGTCGACCGATTGTTGTTTGCCGAGTTGTTGTTGTCGTCGGTACGCCTTTTCAGCTAACGCGACGGTGGAGGGATCGTCTGCTTTGGCGGTCGCAATTGCCAGCTCGATTTTGGCGAGTCGCTGTTGCAGTTCCGCACGCCGACGGTCGAGCGTCGCAAGAATGTCGCCACGTTTTACAGTCATGCCTTCATGAACCGCCAACGTGTCAATCGCTCCGGTTTCAAGTGACGGCACCTGAACTTCGTTTACCACAACCACGATCAAGTCTTCGATCTTCAGCGAATCCGTTTCAGCGTATAACGGATTTGCCGACACGGAAAACGCAATAATCGTAAGCACATGGGTCAGGGCGCGATAATTGTTCATAATCAAAATCCTCTTACGTCTACAGCGTTGCCACGAAAAGGCGTTCTATAGCGTCGTACGCCACCACTGAATCAATCCACGAAACCAAACAAACCCGATCGCTCGACGTCCCGTCCATATCTCCACTGTCGCGGTCGCTCCGGTTCGTAGCGATTTCAGCGCCGCAGCATCGGTGTCTGCCGGACGAACGAGCCCCTTGATCACCCAGTCGCCTTGGACGCTCCTTTGAGTAACGTTGTCTAATTGAGTGAGCGTCGCATCATGAATGTTCTGCGGACTCGAGCGAAGTGAAAATCGACAACGGCGTTTCGCTTCCTGATCCGACTGCAACAGATAACCGAAATCAGAATCGTTCACCTCGATTTCAAGCTCCCAACCTGCCTCGGGTGAATACACCTCGGCCAGGAATTGACCTCGGGCGATCGGACGCGATGCCAAATTCTCTCGCATGTTCCAATGATCGATCTTGCCCGCGATGGGGCTTCGCACGACGAGTTGTTGTTGCTGTGCGACCACCAAATCGTGTTGCAAAAGCAATCCTTCGAGCTTTGTCTTCAGCACCTGCTCGTCTGCCGAACGGTTTCGCTCGCGAATTTCGCTTGGCGACGAACCACGGCCTGCAACGATCGCAGCCAAACTGGTTTGCAATGCCGCAATTTCCCCTTCGATTTGCTGCTGTTTCGTATCCAAGTCATGGCTGCGAATCACCATCAACGTTGCTGCTTCGTTCACAGACGAACCGTTGTCGACGAGCAACTCGGTGACCACGCCATCGGCCGGAGCGTAAACGTTGTGACGCTGTTTTGCTACGACGCGTCCTTCGGCCGGGATCCAGAAATCGACCCGAATCAACGATATCAAAATTGCCGCCGTTGCGACGACGAGAGCGATCACGGTCGCTTTTTTAGCGAATCGCATGGAGAGCCATGGATCGATCCACGAGCGTAAACTGACTGCGTCTCGACGAATCGCTTGCGTCAATGCGTCCGCAACCACGTCACGCAGGTCGGCAAAGGAACCATCGTTATCACGCGATGATACCGTAAACTGCTCGAGTACAATCACGGCCGCATCGGTAAGATTGTTTAGCGGGATCGGTTCGATTGCGATCGCACGAGATCCCGATTCAATCAGATAGGCTTCGAGCGTCTCACGCAGCGGATCGGGGACGTCGTCGCCACGCCCGACAACGAACTCGATTGATTTGCCGTGACTTGCGACCTGAGCGGCAAGGTTTTGCATCAATCGAGCGAGTCGACTACGACGATCGACATTCTTACTGGTCGAACATGAAACCAATCGATAGGCGGAACTCGACTTGCCACCGCGGCGATGCAGGATGCTGGCTCGGTCGGCACCGACGTACTTGGCAACCGCTCGCCCCACGTGAGCAAACGAATCGTTGATCCCGATGCCGTGATGCAGTTGACCGACAACATGATCCCGAGCGTGGCGTCTCGCTAGATGGGACTGCAATGCGTCGGCTTCGTGACGTAAGAAAGCGAGGGTCGCGGATTCGAGTACAGCCTTACTCATTTCGGCGATCGGTGGCTGGATTGCCACGTGCACCGAGTCGGACCATCGGACCTCGATTCCGACCACACTGTCATGGGATACACGGGCCTGTGTGATGCATGTTTGGGCGTGGTCATACCAAAGCGAAGCGGCAGTAAAATCACCTTGGTCGATTGCCACAGCTGATTCGGGTGACCTGTCTTGATGAACGTCAATCCCGGATCTAGCCAAGACATGACGTTCGCCATGTTGGTCGGACCAAACGACCACGCTTCGTGATTTTGCAGTCTGCTGCGTCGCGTCGGCAAGTTCTTGAAAGAACGTTGGCGCCGGCAACGCCGCGTGCGACAAGCGATCGACGTGGCGGACAAGCGATTCCGCATCCTTCCACGTTTGCTCGGCTCGATGCTGGGGGTTGGACATGACGCAATGGGCTAGTTGACTGCAAACGGGGATCGTTGGAAGCGTGTTCATTTTAACCACGATTCCCGAGTTTCCCGCCTCCGGAACGCATGTTTCACGGGACTTATTGTGTCGATCGTGCGAATCATCCCGAATTCGCTCAATGTAGTCTTCGTGAATGTACGAATAAGGGTAATTGTACGGATTGGTCTGATTGTGCGGGGAATCTGCCTCGCTCGACCAAAACGAGAAACGGAAAACAAAGTGCTGCGACGTTCAACACGCACTGACGGAATCACATCAGCAAGGCGAGGCGGCCCGTTGCGTCCGATCGCGTTGACGATGCTGGTGTGCGCCGTTGGCGTGATTGCGGCGATCGGTTGTCAAACACACCGGAATTTTTCCGAGACGATCGCCAACGACACCTCCTCGATCGATACGATCATGCAAATGGTCGACGCGGGAGCTCCTGCGATCACGTTCCCAGACGTCTCAGCCACTCCACTGACCCTACGCTCGATCGAAGATTTTGCCACGCTGCAATATCGGGACATGTCGTTGCAGGAAACGATTCACACGGCGCTGCAGCACTCGCAAGTGATGCGTGATTTGGGGGCCACGATTCTTCGTGCTCCGCAAACCGTGGTGACCGATCAAACCAAACCGCTTGCCGAACTGGACCCTCAAACCAGTATTGAATCCGCGTTGGCCGCCTATGACGCTCAGTTCTATGCGCTTGGCAAATGGCAGAATAATGATCGCCGATTCAACAACCGGTTCTTTGGTGGTGGCGCGAACGCGTTCAAGCAAGACACGCATGACTATGTCTTTCAGCTATCCAAACGGACTGCCACGGGCGCCGAGTTTGCTGTTCGCAACGTTATCGATTACGACGCCAACAATGCCACCGGCAATCTGACCGACAGCGCCTGGCAAAGTCAGATCCATGCCGAGATGCGGCAACCATTAATGCAAGGCGGCGGGCTGCAATTCAATCGCATCGCAGGCCCGGCGGCACAGCCCGGGATTTATGCAGGCGTTTTGATCGCCAAAGTGAACAACGACATCACCTCGGCCAAGTTTCGCCAAGGGGCGCGCGATTACATCAGCAATGTAATCAACGCCTACTGGGATCTGTATTTTGCCTATCGCGACCTCGACGCAAAACGCGATGCTCTCGAGCGAAGCCGAGAAACGTGGCAAAACTATGAGGCCCAGAAATCGAGCAATCGCAAAGCCGGCGCGAGCGAAGCGTTTGCACGTGAACAGTACTTTCGTTTCCAAAGCGAATTGCAAGATGCGGTTGCGGGCAAGTTGATCCAGCGAACGCAGGTTAACAACTCCACTTCGGGAGGCACGTTCGCAGGTCAAGGAGGCGTTTTGGCGTCCGAGAGACGGCTGAGGCTGTTGATCGGATTGCCGCTCAGCGATGATGCACTGATTCGTCCCAATGACGAACCACTCCATGCCCCGATGACGTTTGATTGGGACTCGATTTCGATCGAAGCGATTCGGCTTCGCAGCGAACTGCAGCAACAACGGCTGCTCGTCAAGCGACGCGAGATGGAAGCACTGGCGGCAAAGAACTTTCTGATGCCGACTCTCGATCTTGTTACGATCTACCGCGTCCGAGGTTTGGACCAAGGTCTCGCTGGCGATAACTCGGCCTTTAAACAACTGGGAACGCTGGATTATCAAGAGTACGAAGCGAGTCTGGAACTGAAGCTGCCCGTCGGATTTCGGCAAGGCTATTTGGCGGTTCGTCATGCCAAGTCGCAATTGGCACGCGAACACGCAGTGCTCGAAGAACAAGAGCGGCAGATCTTGCACGACCTTGCTGCGGTGGTCGGCGAAAGCGATCGCGCGTTTACGCAAATGGAAACCAATCTGAATCGCTATCTCGCCGCTCGCGATGCGCTGCAGATCCTGGACGTGAATCGTGCGGAGGGGTTGCCGGTGAATCTCGAACAATTGCTCGATGCGCAGCGACGTGTCACCGAGGCTCAATCACGATACTTTCTGTCGATGGTCGAGTACACCGTGGCGGCTAAGAACGTCCAGTTCGAAAAAGGGACGCTCTTGCAGACCGCCAATCTATTTTTGGTCGACGAAACCACGTCGCCCATCCTGTTGGCTGACCCCCTCGGCGATTCGGCCGGTACACCCGCGGACGCGTCGTAAGGTTCGCGGTTGCCAAGACGTGAGTGAGGGGGGGCGTATCTTTCGTGGTGCGGCAACTTCGTGCCGGCGCTCGCGAAACATCGGCATCGTTTGTGTATATTGGCCACGCTGGCAAACGTTGGCTGTCGTTTGAAACCCTCTCGTTTACCCCACCCGCTGAACCCACCCGCATTATGTCATCACACTCACTTCGATCGCTTTGTGCGTTACTGTTTACTCTGATTTTGGTCGCTCCGACGTACGGGGGGACCACAACGTGGGACGGGAAAAACGACACCAGCCGAATCGAAGTGACGGTCGTCTACTTTGTCCCCGCGGATCGTCAATCGTTGCCCGATTGGAAAGATCGCGTCCAGTACTATGCCCGCCGATTGGAACAGTTCCACGCTCGTGAGTTTGGCGACCAATCCAAGTTGACGGTGACCGTCCACCCCGAACCCTTTGTGTCCAAGGAAACGACTGAAACGCTTCGCGAAGGGGACGCGAACAAGATTTACTTTCGCACGTTAAGCGAAGTTGATCGGACGCTCGCATTTGCGCAGAACAAGCCCGAAGAGCGAGACGCGTTTCCAATCCTGCTCGTTCTAAGCGAAATCAATTGGCGACCGCTGGACGACTTCTATCGCTTGCACCCCGAGGGGGGAAAGTTGGTCTTTGAAGGCAACTTAAACCAAGGACAACATTTTCCTGGCGCGACCTCAGGAGGGGCACGGGCAGCCTATCTGGCCAATCGTGGCGTCGGTTGGGGATTGGTCAGCGGTGATGGATGGCGGGTGCCCTATCGCGGCACTGACTGCGTTGTCTATCACGAAGGCTGCGGGCACACCGTGGGATTACCGCACCCAGAACCGGGCAATGGTTCGGTGATGAGCATGGGACAATACCGCGGTTGGATCAGCGAATCATGGCTCGACAAAGAACAGAAAAGTCGGATGGGATGGGAGCCTGCGTCCCCTGAATCGCTTGAGGACAAAAGCGACGAACCGTCGTTAGCACTTGAGCTGTTTACGCGTTTTCGAGCGATTCCCGAGCCGATGGTGCCTAAACCGAATCAAGACGTACGCTTGAAATTGGATTGGCCTGCAGGCGTACAAGTCAAATCACTTCGCGTTCGCTATCAAACGGCAATCGACGCACCTTGGATCGATGTTCCTAACGTCGTTTCCGCCGCACAACCGGAAACGGTTTCGCTTGGACGTTTTGACCGTGAGATTCCAATCAGCTATCGCGTCGATGCCGAACTCCATTCGGGTGAAACCGCTGAGATCTGGGGGTATCTACAAGTGCGATCCGAAGCGAATCAGAATCCGTTGCCGCGAAGGCTCTCAGATGATCTTTTTCAGACACGCACATCCGTGATCTCGGGCGATTCATCGGACTCAGGCGATACATCGGACTCAAAAGTCATTGCCCCGTTTCCAGCCAACGCAGTCGATTTGCTGTCATTGATCGATCCTTCGCATGCATTTACAACTGGCGAATGGACAAAACGCGATGGAAAACTGGAAAGTAGCAAAGGCTACGGAGTCCGCATCGAACTGCCCTACACTCCGCCCGCCGAGTATCGAATCGTTGCGATCGTGGAACCGCTTGATCCGCCCGACGCTTTGTTGTTTGGATTGAGGGCGAGTGACAAGCGATTCGCAGCCTTATTCAATTATGGCAAAACGGATGTCGCCAAGTCTGCGATCGAGAACATCGACAACAAGAATGTGGGCAACCAAACCACCTTCTCTGGCAACTTGTTCAAACAGAACCAAATGTCACAAGTGGTCGTGGAGGTACGAGGTGAGCGTGTGCAGATGTCGGTCGATGGACATCGGATCGTGGATTGGCAAGGCGACGCTTCGCGTTTGTCGCTCTCGGATTACTGGTCGACACCGAACGATCAAGCGTTGATGTTGGGATGTTACGATTGCCGCTACCGCTTCCACCGCATCACGCTTGAGCCGATCCGTGGCAAAGGTAGCGAACACGTTCAAAAGTAGCGAAGAAGCGATCACCGGCTAGAAACCGGGGCGATTCATCTTGACTTCCGCGGCAAAAATTACGGACTGTCAGCCGAGACTGCCAGCTTTCTTTAGGAAATCTGGCTAAATTTCCGAAAATAGGAGTTTGTCTCAGTGACCCCTCGGTTGTTGATTTCCGCGTTTTTCACTTTCGTTTCGCTCGTCGTTTCCGTAATCGGGACGGTGGAGGCTCAGGGCGTTTACTCCGCCGGCCCCAATGTGATCGTCAACAATTCCGGCTCGTTTGATCCCTATTCGGCTCAGACGTCGGCGGGAGGTGGCAATTTGTTCAGCGGCGGTAACATGTTCTCGTTCCCGTCGATCGGTGGTTTTGTGCCGAACATGGAACAGCGAATTGCCGACCGGCTATGGATTCGCGGCGAATATCTGTATTGGGAAGCCTCCGGGATGGATACGCCTCCGTTGGTGACAACGAGCCCCGATGGGACGCCACAAAACCGCGCGGGAATTCTCGGCGAATCAGGGACCGCTGTGCTGTTTGGCGGCGGCGAACTGAATGACGGCGGACACAGCGGGTTTCGCGGCAAAGCGGGGTTTTGGATCACTCCGCAAGGCTCGTTTGCGATCGAAGGCGAATACTTTGGTCTGTTCGACGACGGCGACGGTTTCTCGGCTGCAGGCGATGGGTCGCCTATTTTGGCGAGGCCCTTTTTTGATACGACCAATGACCGAGAAACCGCCCAACTCGTCTCCTATCCCGGTGTCGTTAACGGTGCCCTCAATATCAGTTCCGACACCGATCTTCAATCGGCCATGATCAACGTGCGAGCCGCGCTGATGCCAACGTTTGCCGGTTGCAACAACGGCGGCGGACTCGATCGCGTCGATTGGATCATCGGCTATCGCAATCTGCAACTTGATGATCGCCTGTCGTTCTCTGAGTCGCTTTCGTCCCAAGTTGTCGGCGTGCCAGGCACGATCGAACTGAGCGAGCAATTCAGTACCGAGAACCGGTTCAATGGACTGCAGCTCGGCGTGATTCACCAGGCGACGTTCGACCGCGCCTGGCTCGAATCGACCATGCGAGTTGCCGTCGGTACGAACACTCAGCGAGTCAATATCTCGGGCACCACCTCGATCACCGAAAATGGCGTCACCGAACGTTATCCCGGTGGCCTGCTGACGCAAACCAGCAACATCGGTTCGTATCGTGACAAAGAGTTCACGATGATCCCTGAACTTGGATTGACGCTCGGTGTTCGCATCACCAGTTGGTTTCATGCCACGGTCGGCTATTCGCTACTCTACTTTCCCAACGTCGTCCGCGCTGGGGATCAAATCGATCGCAACGTGAACCCGAATCTGATTCCCGAACCCAACAATCCCGTCACCGGTTCGCTCCGCCCGCAATTCAGTTTTGTCGAAACGGATTACTGGGCGCAAGGCATTAACTTCGGTGGCCAATTGCAATTCTAAGTTACGGGCACTGTTGCGGTGCATCTTAGGTGCCGCGTTCCGTGTACAGTCTCAATTTCAAGCGGCACGGCGGGCCGTCTGCACCGAACGCGTGCTGATTCGTGTCAATCCGTGACGAACCAAACGCCACCCCGGCGCAACGGAAACCACAGCAAGATTGATGCGACAGAAAAATGGTCAGACCTAACTTGCAGTTTCCTCATCTTTCTGTAGCCCATTTTCTTGTTCTCTTTTGAACGCGTGATAAAGCGGCGTCCAACGCTGCAGCTCAACCGAGTGCGCCGGGTGCATCTGGTTGCACGGGCCACCTCAAGTTCGGTGACTTCAACCGACGTGGCTTCAACGCTAATCGCACACTAATCAGAACCCATGTGAGGCGACCGGCCGCGCAACGAGCATGCCAGACGGCGCGACCAACACATCGACCAATGACGCACCGTTGAGGCAAACACAGAACGGTTTACCAATCGAGTCAGGCTTAACGGTTTCATAAAACGGCATGCCACACCATTCCTGCGTGAAGTCTTCGGTGAATCGACCGAGAGTTGTTGGGATGGGATCACCACCGATTACCGGAACGAGAACGGTGTCGGTCAGTGACAACACACCAGCCACGACGTTGCCGAAGAAGCGAATCTCGGTGTTGGCGAAATTGTCTTGCGCCATCCGCATCACGCGTTCGTAATGGAAGATGGTATCAATTACCAATGCTTAGGTCGCCCAACGGTTAGAACATCCGTCGCCGCCGTGAACGAAGACAACGACATTGATTAACGAGTGATTCTACCAACAGGACGCACGTTGAACAAAGACTGCAGGCGATTGCGAAGCAACTTTGCGGATGTTCTTTGTTGGTGGGCAAGTCTAGGGTCAACCCGATTTTGTCTCACCAGAATCAACGTCGTTTTGGATTCCATCCACAATCGCATCAAACCATGTTTTCAAGCAGGCCAAACCGCAAAACGATAAATCAAATTGGCCGCCTGGTAGATCGTTAACGACCCGAATATCCGCACTGTCAGACATGTCGGTTTGCGTGCCGTGATATCCAACGTTCATGAACGCCAAATGCCTAGAATCGTCAGAATCATCATGGATGCTATTTCGCCGTGACTCGTCCAGAAGCAATGCGCCCGCTGAAACGTATGCGACGCCATTTGAGATCGGCCCTGCACAGTGAAAACATGTGCCAGGGGGTTTAGAGCTTGACTTAGTCATTAGTCCAGCGAGACGCTGCCTTTGATCAACCAACGGTGTTATGTACGACTCGGTGTCGTAACTTTATGGGGAAGCGACTCCATGCTGAAGACTCACTTTTAATTGCCCTGATTTTAATGCACTTTTGTTGGCGAGGTACGGTTCATTGCCGCAAGTTCTTTCGGTTTGTTCGCTCTTGCTGTTCCCGCGTAACCCAGCGGAGTGAGTCACTCCACTGCTCCTCCGGCGGAATCGATAGCGTCACAAATTCTCGTCGCTCCATCGTCGCTGCCTAACCCGGTTCACACTCGTGCGTTCTACGGCGGGCTGCCGATCAAGCGGATTGTGTTCGGGTGAATTACCGCCCACGGCTTGGAAAGCCGAGCGACAATGGGCTGACGCAAGGCGATTTTGACAGCCGAATGGGGGACAGATGGAATCGTCGCTCGATCGCGCGGTTTGTGTCCAGAAGAATGACCGCCAACCACTTGGAACGCGGAGCGACATTGCTAGCATTCTGGCTGGGACTCTGCCCGATAATCGGTATAGATCACCACGCTTTCCTAGGCCCCTTGTTTTATCCAGTCGGATGTGTGACACATACATGAGCATACGGACATCCCATTCCTTGGAAAACAAGCGTGCTGCAAATGACTCGACCAGGTCTTTTTCAACGTCGATCCATTTCCAACCTCCTCCCCCAGGCTAAATCGGCCCAGGCTAAATCGGCCCAGCCTAAATCGGCCCAGCCTAAATCGGCTCGCCGTAAAAGTCGGCGTCGTTTGGCAGTCGAGCTGCTCGAGCACCGCCGCGTGTTGGCGGTCGCGGTCGACCTGGCAACGATCCAAGGCGTCGTCACCAACAGCGGCGATAACGTCGACGGCGCCACCGTCCAGCTGTACCGCGACAATGGTGACAACACATTTGACATTGCGACCGACACGTCGGTCACTAGCACAACCACTGCGACCAATGGCCAATATCAATTCCCGCGTCTGACAGCCGGTTCGTATTTCGTGCGTCAGCCCGCGCAAACCATTGACGGACGCTCGCTGTTGGAACAGGTCACTCCGCTGATTTCGATCAGTGGGACTGCGGTGCAGGGCCAGATCATTCAAACGATCGATGGGTTCAATTCGGCGGCCCAGAGCGTCTCGGACACCACGGCGGACGGCAATCCGGTGATCAGCAGTGTTGCAGCACCCCAAGTCATCGGCGGCGAACGTGACTTGTTCGTCAACAAAACGAGTGCGACCGGCTCGATTCAATTGAGTGTCAACGACCCACTGCTTCCCGATTTGTTGTCGTTTGACTCCGCCCAACTCGGGGATGGACAACGGCGGATTTCGTGGGACGGGCCTGACGGCACCGCGTTGACGATCGATGACACCGGGCTCGCAGGCATCGATCTGACACAATCCGGGACTGCAGCGGGCGTTCGATTGCAAGTCGG
Source organism: Novipirellula rosea (assembly GCF_039541335.1). Taxonomy (NCBI): domain Bacteria; kingdom Pseudomonadati; phylum Planctomycetota; class Planctomycetia; order Pirellulales; family Pirellulaceae; genus Novipirellula; species Novipirellula rosea. The sequence goes on from NZ_BAABGA010000120.1 coordinate 309,710, forward strand.
AGCGGACCGCGCCGGTGGAACCGCCATCGTCCGCATCTATTCTGATGACGGCGACGGCGCAACGGCAACACGATTCAGCACCGCGACGCTGGCCATTCCCGATACCGGGGGGACTCCGTCGTCGGCAGAATTTTTGCCGTTTACATCCTTCGTTGACGGGAACGGCGGCGGGGGGGCTGCGGATTTGAACAGTGTTGGAGCGATCGAGATCGAAATCAGCGGTAGTGCTAACGTCAACGGCACCGTCGAATTGGTCGGCACGATCGGGCCTACGGTGATCGTTCAGGACATCGTCAATGTCGAGAGCGCTGATCTTTCGCTGACCAAAACCGTTGACAATGCGGCGCCGTCGGTCGGCCAAGACGTGACCTTCACGATCACGGTCAACAACGCGGGGCCTAGCAATGCGACCAATGTGCAGGTCAGCGATTTGTTGCCTGCGGGATTGACGTTTGTCAGCAGCACGCCGTCACAGGGAACTTACGACGAAGTCACTGGGATTTGGAATGTCGGCTCGATCGTAAACGCCGCCAACGCCACCTTGGCGATCGTGGCTACGACCACCGGGCCCAATACCACGACCAATACGGCTCAGGTCAGCCAAGTCGACCAAGCCGACCCCGACAGTACTCCGGGCGATGATGTGATTGGCGACGACGACTTGGCCAGTGTCGAAGTCTCGCCGCAACAAGTCGACGTTTCGCTGAGCAAAACCATCGACAACGCGACACCCAACGTGGGTCAAAACGTGACGTTCACTGTCACGGCCGCCAACCAAGGCCCTAACACAGCCACCGGCGTGGTCGTTCGTGACGTGCTGCCCAGTGGAATGACTCTCGTCTCGGCGACACCCAGCCAAGGCAATTTTAATACCAGCTCGGGATTGTGGAGCGTTGGCTCGATCACGGTCGGGGCCACTCCGACGCTGACGATCGTCGCCAGCGTCGATACGATTGGACCTCGCACCAATACGGCCGAGGTGACTGCGGTGGACCAAGCCGACATCGACAGCACGCCGGATAACCAAGACGCAACCGAAGATGATCAAGCCAGTGTCGCACTGGACACCCCGATCGCAGATCTCTCGCTGACCAAAACCGCCAGCGATCTGCGTCCCAACGTGGGCGATGCACTCAGCTTTACGATCACGTTGGCTAACGCTGGCCCTGCCGACGCCAGTGGCGTGACGGTCACGGATGTGCTGCCTGCCGGCATCGCGTTTGTCTCGTCGACCGTGACGGCCGGCGACTACGACGCATCGACTGGTATCTGGACCGTAGGCGATGTGGCGGTGGGGGCAACGCCAACATTAACGATCAACGCTCGCGTCGAAGCCGCCGACGTCGTGACCAATACGGCTCGAATTGCGACATCCAATCAGTTCGACCCCGATAGCACGCCAGGGAACGATGTCGAGAGCGAAGACGATCAAGAAACGATCACCCTAACGCCTCGCACCATCGATTTGTCACTGACAAAAACGTTGGATGTGCCGCGACCGAGCATCGGCCAGAACGTCGTCTTTACCATCACGGCAGCCAACGCGGGGCCCGACACGGCTACCGGTGTCGTCATCGCGGACGCCCTGCCCACCGGATTGACATTCGTGTCGGCAAATCCTTCGCAAGGAAACTACGACGCGGGCACCGGGCTGTGGACAGTCGGCGACGTCACTACGACCGACACCCCGACCCTGGAAATCACAGCCCAATTTACTGCGACAGCAAACACGACCAACATCGCCCAAGTCAACGCGGCGAACGAGTTTGATATCGACAGCACTCCTGGGAATAGCGTCGCAAGCGAAGACGACCAGGCGTCGATCAGCGTCGTGCCGGCCAGTGCCGATCTGTCGCTGACCAAGACCGTCGATACGGCGACGCCGAATGTGGGTGACATTGTCACGTTTACGATCACTGCCACTAACGCTGGGCCGGACAATGCGACCGGCGTGGTTGTGCGAGACTTGTTGCCTGGCGGCACCACTTTTGTTGACGCGGTGGCGTCGATTGGCAGCTACGACGAAACGACCGGCCGTTGGACGTTGGGCACGTTAACCGCGGCAACTCCTGCAACGCTGACGATCCGTGCTCGCACGTCTTCGACGAACCTGGTGACGAACACCGCAGAGATTATTGCCGCCGATCAATTGGATCCCGATTCGACGCCCAACAACAACGATCCGGGCGAGGATGATCAGGCCGTTGCCACGCTGCAGTCGCAGCAAATCGACTTGTCGCTGACAAAAACGATCGATAATGCTCGTCCAAACTTGGGCGACAACGTGACCTTCACGATCACCGTCAACAACGCAGGCCCCTCGGGTGCGACCGGGGTGGTGGTCACCGACACGTTGCCCGTCGGGTTGTCGTTGGTCAGCAGCACGCCGAGCCAAGGTAGTTTTAACACCACCACGGGAGCGTGGAACGTGGGTGCGTTGGCGCTGGACGGTTTTGCCACATTGACGTTGGTCGCCAGCGTCGATGCACTGGGCAGCGCGACCAATACGGCTCACGTCACGGCAGCCAATCAAGTCGATATCGACTCGACGCCGGGCAACAACGATCCCAACGAAGACGATCAAGCGAGTGTCGACTTTGCCGTCCCGATCGCCGATCTGGCGTTGACGAAAACCGCCAGCAAGTCGAATCCCAATATTGGCGAGAACGTGACTTTCCGGATCACGCTTCGTAACACCGGCCCCGACGATGCGACTGGTGTCCGCGTCACCGACATCCTGCCCGCAGGATTGGCGTTTGTGTCGACCAGTTTAAGTACCGGCAGCTACGATCCGTTGACAGGAATTTGGAGCGTTGGTTCGGTCACCGCCAATGGCAGCGAGACGCTCGACATCGTGGCGCTCGTGGAAACACGAGGAGCCAAAACGAACACCGCCCGCGTCACCACGGCCAACGAGGCCGACCCGGACTCGACGCCAGGCAACAACGACCCCGACGAAGATGACCAAGACCAAGTCACGATCTCGCCGCCGCAGATTGATCTGTCGCTGACAAAAACGGCAAGCGTGGATCGTCCGGCCGTCGGGCAAAACGTCGACTTTGTCGTGACCGTTGCTAACGCTGGTCCTGACCCTGCAACCGGTGTCGTCGTGACTGACTTGCTCCCGGCAGGTTTTACGTTGACCAACAGCAGCGTTTCGGCAGGCAGTTACAACGCGACAACTGGAATTTGGAATGTCGGCGCGATCGTCGCGGGCGGTTCGCAAACGTTGACGTTGACGGCGCGTGTGGACACGATCGGTGAGAAAACCAATGTCGCTCAAGTCACTTCCGCGAACCAATTCGATATCGACAGCACGCCTGGGAACGACGTGACAAGCGAAGACGACTACGCGATCGTCAGCATCACGCCCGCAAGTGCCGATTTGTCGCTCGAAAAAACGATCAGCAACTCGGCACCGAACGTTGGATCACAAGTCACGTTCACGTTGACGGCTCGGAATGCCGGACCGGATGCGGCCGAGAATGTAGTGGTGACCGATCCGTTGCCAGCGGGACTGAGCTTTGTCAGTGCGACACCGAGCGTCGGCAGCTACGATTCTGCGACACGAACGTGGACGATTCCCACGCTGGCCAATGCGGCATCCGCAACGCTGGACATCATCGTGACGGTCGATTCGATCGGCGAAAAGACGAATACGGCGGAAATCACATCGTCGAGCCAATTCGATCCCGACAGCACCCCGGGCAACGCGGTCGCTGGCGAAGACGACACCGCCAGCGCCACGTTGACGCCCCAATTAGTCGACTTGGCACTCAGCAAGATGATTGACGAACCAAAGCCGAGCGTTGGCGACACGATTGAGTACACCGTGACGCTGACCAACGCGGGGCCGTCGAGTGCGACCGGCGTCGTGGTGACCGATCTGCTTCCTAGCGGAGTTCAATTTGTCAGTTCGACTCCGAGCCAAGGCACTTACGACGCGACCAGTGGTCTATGGAGCGTAGGGACGGTCGCCAACGGTGCCACGCCGACGCTGGTGATTCGTGCTACCGTGCTCAGCTCGGGGACGGCGACGAACACTGCCGAGGTTACCGCAGCGGACCAAACCGATTTTGACAGCACGCCGGATAACGGAGTCGTCACAGAAGATGACATCGCATCGGCCTCGTTCACCACGCCCGTGGCCGACTTGGCACTGACCAAGATCGTCAACGACATGACGCCTGATCGTGGCGAGAATATCACATTCACGCTGAATCTATCCAACGCGGGTCCCGATGCTGCCACGGGCGTAACGGTACGTGACCAGTTGCCGCCTGGATTAACATTTGTGTCGGCAACGCCAAGCATCGGCACGTTTGACGCGATCACCGGCATTTGGACTGTTCCACGGATTGAAAGTGCGGCTCAGGCGGCGCTATCGATCGTGGCTACCGTGACGTCGGGGAATACATCCATCAATCGCGCCGAGGTTCTGACAAGTCGCCAATTTGATCCCGACAGCACTCCGGGGAACGCAATTGATGGCGAAGACGATATGGCGTCGGTCAACATCACGCCCAACGTGGTTGATGTTTCGGTCAGCGCCAGCGTGGATAATGAAACGCCGGTGGTCGGCGACACGATCGCGATCACGATCAATGCCGACAACGCAGGTCCGGCGACGGCGACGGGGGTCTCGGTCAGCGCCCCGGTCCCCTCAGGATTAACATTGGTGTCGGCCAACCCAGGGCAAGGCAGTTACGATCCGGCGACCAGCATTTGGTTCATCGGGCCGCTGCAACCTGGCGTCCGCGCCCAATTGATCTTAAACGCCACCGTAGATGTGCGAGGGGTGAAAGAGTTGCCGGTCGAGGTGATCACGACGGACCAATTTGACGTCGACAGCACGCCGAACAACGACGTTGCCAGCGAAGATGATCAAACGTTATTGTTGATTCGTGCCCCGCGTCTGCTGAGCAAGCGGTTGTTCTTGTCGCGATAGGCAGGGTCCACAAGCGAGGACGCCTACGTCGCGAAAGTCGCGAAGACTTTCGGCGCTTCGAGATGCAGGACGAAACTCTTGACGAGTATCGCTACATGAAATCGACCTTGAAACCAGCGATGCTCTTCACACTCGCTGGTGGAAGGGAAAGATCGCTTCGGCGAACGACTCGGCGGTCGGGAATCGCCGCGCCGGGTCGACGTCGATCGCTTGGCGGATCACGTCGCGGAGCGTTTTTGGTAGATAGGTGGCAACGTCCAAGACGGCGTGCGTTTTCTCGGGCTGAAACACCATGTCAGGTTCTTTGCCGGTGGCGAACCGGAACAGACAGCAACCGCACGCGAACAGGTCCACCGCCGGAGTCGCAGCGGCCACATCTCGCCGCTGCTCAGGTGATCTGTGCAGTTGCTCGGGGGCAAGGTAGAACTGCGGGGCGGTCGCCGATCGATCGTGCGTCATCGAACTAGGATCGTCGGTTTGGCTGTCGATGGCCGGTTCGAAATTTCCGAGTTTGATTTGTAAATGGCGTCCTTCGCGATACCCGAAGATGCTCGACGGATGGATGCGGCGGTGCAAGATTTGCTGCTGATGGGCACAGTGAATCGCTTGCAAGACACGCGACACGGTCCATGTTGCGGTCACGATTCGTCGCTCGGGCGATTGACCATCGGTTGTGGCAAGTAGGTTCAGCGGATCGACCGATTCCATCACCAAAAACGGTTGGTCGTCCTCGATTCCGAACTCGATCGTTTTCAGGATTCGCGGGTGATCGAGACTGGTCAGCACCGCGGCCTCGCGAAAGAATGCTTGTTTCGCTTCATCGCTGCAAACGACGCCGGCGTGAAAGACTTTCATCAGATAAGGCGTTTGTGTGCGATGATCTTTCGCCATATAGAGCGTCGAGGTGCGATCACGCGAGATTGGTCGCTCTAGCAGATAGACTCCCATCGCCAGCATGTTTGCTTCGACTTGCTGAGGCGAAGCTTCGTCACGCCACCGCGACGGCTGCGTTTCACACTCTGCAATCCGTGTTTGTAAAATCGATGCTTGTGCCGATTGTCTTTGTGTAACAGGGAAATCGACGGCGGATTTCGTCGGTGCCGAATGATCACGCGTCCGCTCGGCCGAATCATGCTCTTCTACTGACGGTTCGCTCTGCAGCGGGACTTGCTCTGCATCCAGAACTTCGCACACGATCTCGGTCTCACCGACACCAAACCGATCCCCGTCGACCAGCGACGCGGCGACTAAACGAACGCCGTTGACCCAAGTCCCGTTACTGGAATCGTTGTCGATCAGCTGCACGCGTGGCGGGGCGATCTGCAAACATAGATGTTCACGAGAGAACGCTTTTTCGAGCGGCAGCTTTAGATGCGACGGGGATTGTCGGCCCAGCACAATTGTGGCGTCTTCAGCAAAGGTCCACGAAGCCCCTACGTGAGGTCCCTTGGTCACGCGAAGCCGGATGGACGACTCGGCACGCGAGCGGTGGGGATCACCGGGTTGGATCAGAATGGTTTCGTCGCTCATTCGTTCACTGCGTCACTGAGTTGCAAGCGATTATTCATCCTTCGCGTCGGCCTTGTTTGCGTTGTCGTCGTTGGCCGCGTCCTGGGGTGGCTTGGGTGCGGGTTCGTCGCGAACCTCTTTCGCCAAATCCATGTTGACGATTGCATCGGCGATCCATTCTTCGTCTGGACTGATTTCCAGTAGTGCCAACAGTTCGCGAAACTGGGGAGCGATTTGGTCGTAGACAAATTCGGTTCCCGGTTTGGCTTTGCCAAATTCGATTCCATTTTGCAGCATGAATTTGCTCAGCGTGGCGATGTTGCGTTGTTCGGGCGGGTAGGCTTCGGTGTAGGCCCTACGCTGGATCGCATTGACATCGGTGTCCGCTGCCTGCATCACGGTTTGATTGACGCGTCGCAGAAAAGCCTCGGCATCGTTGATCCGTCGCCACTCGGCAAGCGACAAGCCTTTGCGTTTGTTTGGCGGATAGCGATGGTAGAATTTCGACGAGATCGCTTCAAACGCCGTGGCAAATTGTTTTGAAAGTGCAAACTGTTGTTCTGGCGTCACTTCGCGACCCAGCATCTGTTCGGCGAGTTCGGTCATTTTGTCTCGCTCGACTGTAAATTCAGGATCGCGGAACAGAAACGGCCAGGTTTTGAATAGATCGGGAAGCGGGCTGGTCAGTGAGAGGGCGATGGCTCCCCCGGATGCGGGCGTTTGCACTTGCAGGGCTGCGAGCGTCTCGTCGCTCAACAGTGGTAAATTGGCGGAAATCCCCGGTGACAAATCCCCGCCCGAAAGGAAACCATTTTGCTGAGCATTGATCTGGTCGAGCAAAAAGTTGAACAGATTGCCGTTTCGCACGGCGTATCGTGAATTGGCGGGATCGCTGAATGCGCGGTCAAATAGCGACGCCACGCGTGCCCGCTGCTCGACCATCGGCTTGCGACGGTTTTCGATGTCCGCTGCCAGCTTGTTCCATTTGCGAACGTCATACTCTTCCTGCATATTCCAATAGTTCTGCATGACTTTCAGTTTTAAGTCGACTTTCTTCGAAGCCGCTTCGACCAATTTGATCTCCGACTTCGCGAACAACAATCTAGCCTCGGCAAGGCTTCGGGTCCGTTCGCCATCGGCTTTCATCAAGTTCGCTTGCGCATTGACTCGGTTGCTGATCGTGTCACTGGAATTGTTTCGGATCACGATTTGGGCCGATGCACTCGGGCATGTTTGTGTTACACCGATGCCAGCCAACAGAAAGAGAAGCGTGAATCGCATGAGCAGGATTTCCTAAGGAGTAGACTCGGGGGCCGCCGGGATCGCTGCGGCCATCGTCTTCGCCGTTACCACTTCGAGTATAACCGCTGAGTCTTCGTCGGGCGGTGCTTGATAAGCAACCAACCCCAATAACGCTGCGTCTCGCACGACCGGAGCACCAAGCAAATTCAAGCCCTGAACTTGCTCGGCGGTCGCTTTGATTCGTAGCGATCCGGCAATCCCATCATACTCAGGGTCTTGCCCGAGGACGCGTAAGGCAAGCCAATCCAAATTCGCTTTTTCGGACGAATCAAAAAACGGATCCTCGTGATCAAACCCCGAATTCAGCAGATCCACGGCCAATCCGGGCCGCACCGATCGCTCGTTTTCGAGTGCGACGTGGGGAATGGACTTGCGGATTCGCAGCCAGCCGACATCCGCTGACGCAGCGGCGGTCATGGCTAAATTCACAAGCCGAGCGGCTTGTTGGAGCAAAGGGTTTCCTGATGAGTTTGCCGCATCGCCACTCGCTTTTGCCGCCTCGTTTTGCTGGATGTATTGTTGGCGAAGCAAGTCAGACGTCTGAACCCGTTTATCAAATTCGGCAAGCACGCCGGACGCCGTGATCGCGTACTCTTGCATCGTCGCGATGTGTACCACTTTGGGATGCGAGTAACCGTTTTGCTGCATCATCGAGATGCTGTGCACGATCGATCCCGTCGTGGACAAAAGATGGTCATCGGTTGCAACGGCGGTTCCGAGCCGAAAATAACTGTGCGTCTCCTCGTTCAGGATCAACACCCAGTAGACACAATCGTCGATGGTAAAGGCCGACTCCTCTGCGTCATCCAGTGGCGGCGTGATTAGGGGCGACGTGACCGGAGGTACCGCAGCAGTGTTAACGGGAGTCACGGATTCAGAGGACGGGGCTTCAGCGGTTTGGGGTGTGGAATCGACCGTGTTCTCGGCGGATTCGTCCGGAACAGCAGCCGTAATCGGTTCCAGGATGTCAGCGTTTGGCTTTGTCGTCACCGACTCCGTTCCTGAGAACGAGGTCGATAATAAATAGATCGCTAACAAAACTGGCAACAACACAGGGAGCCACGCGAATGATTGAATCCAAGTGCGGCGACGATTCGGATCCGCACTGAGGGACGCAGCCAGCCGGTTCTGACTCCGACTCGAATCATTCAAACTCGAATTCGTCAGCTGAAAGAATTTTTCAGTCGCAATCGGACGCGAGCCGAGGTAAACCGTCTGGTTCGGGCTTAGCAAACAGGCGTTGATTCGTTTTCTGAAGTCGGCATCGACAAACAATCCATTGCGGCTTTGAGTGTCTCGCAGAACACAAGTCCCACTTCTGCCAACGATCAATATCGCATGTCGTCCGGAAATCTCGGGATGATCCAGGGTCAGATCACAATCCGATGCTCGGCCGACGCTCAGCACGGCGTCGGCTCCCTGCTCGCTGGGCCAAGGCAACAGGATCGATTCGGTTAAATAGAGTCGCTCAGCCGCGAGGATGCGTCGTGGTTGGTCGATGAAATCGATCGCAGATTGTCGGCCGGCGATGCCCACGCGGCCTTGACGCGGCAGCACTGTGAAGACGCCATTGTGATGGCGGACTTCGCAGTGCAATGGCTTGACGTCGGGCGAGTTCACGACAATGCTGCAGTTGCGGTCGCTGCCAATTGTCCACGTCGTCGATTCGTGCCGAGTCATGGCATTATCCTGTGGCGATTGAAGTTGGCGGCGGGGTCACCAGGCAAGCGAAATACAAAACGCTGTTCTCCGAGGATGAAAGTGGAACCGGATCGTAGCGTTGCCGAGGTGACTCGGTGCCACACCCCGTTGCGGCTGTTCTGATCTTCGAGAATCCAGCCGCTGCTGGTTTCACTCAGCACCGCGTGAAGCGGATCAATCGTGATGTGATTCAACACGATATCCGCGGACGAAGGATCACGGCCAATTTGCAACCGTTTTCCGGTTGGGATGGTGATCTCGTACGACAAGCTGCCAATTTCTATCAGCTGAAATTGGGGTGGTGTCCCCTGCGTGCGTTCCCAACGGAACCCAACTCCGCCAATCATGAACGAGTCGTCAGGGGCAAGGTGAATGATCGGTTTGCGGATAAAGGTGCCATTGGTACTTTGTTGATCGACTAGTTGCCAAAGATAGCCGCCGTTGGAATCGCTGGTCCGCTGGATTTTGGCGTGTAGCGAGGAAATGTCGGCATCGTTGGCGAAGCACCAATCGGCTTGGCGGCGGCCGAGCGTCGTTTCGGCCTTTCGCAGCCGCAACACTTCCCCGTCGGTTTCGCTGTCATCGTCCAACGCGATCAGCAGTGGTGTGGGGACACGCCGTTCGGGTAGCAGTGGCCGCGTGCTGGAGATATTTGCTGGGCTGGGGGCATTTGCAATATGAATATCAATTGCCGTCATCTGGGCATCGACCGTGCCACACTCGAGACATCGTTGCCCAAGCTCGATCCAGCGTTTGCACTTTGGACAGACAGGCATGGTGAAGCTCAGCGGGGGAATCGAGACAAGGCGGCGAGCTGAACTGATTTATGAGGATCAGATATCGAGATCGTCGCACAGAAAAGGGGAACCGTCGTCAGGGCAAAATCGCACATTCGGTGACTCCGCGAGACTACGATTATGATAGTTTAACACTGTGCGATGATGTCGTGGGGGCTAATGATGCGTTGGCGTGTTTTCCATCGTGGCATCTGGAGCATTACCTGCGGCTCTCAAAGAAAGTCAATTTCGCCGTAGCAATACTCGCCAGAGCGTGGAGTGCTTCGCTGTATTTCCAGCGTCTGGCGACGGTAGCGACGGTTGGGGTGGACGCGCTGCACCCGATCCACGGCACCGGCGATTTCGTGCACCGGCAATTTCGTGCACCGGCAATTTCGTGCACCGGCGATAGCGACACTTTTCACTGTTTTCGAGGCGATCTCTTGGCGATAGAGCTTCAAACCGAATGCCCGGCCTGCGAATCGTCTGCTCAGATTGACGCATCGTTGATTGGGAAAAAGGTAGGTTGTCCCACCTGCCAACGGTTGTTTTACGCCAATCGAGCCCGCCCCGTCGCCGCCGGAAACCAGCTTGCCGCCGTGCTGACGCGTCCCTCGACAACGTCAGCCGAGCATCGCCCAGTGGCGTCAGTCCAGGGATCGCCAGTAACGGCATTACCGGCGTCCAACGACGTGTCCAAATTGCCTCAGCAACTCGGGCGTTATCAGCTTGATCGCGTGATCGGCGAAGGGGCGTTTGGAACGGTTTGGCTTTGCCGTGACACGCACACATCGCGCAGTGTCGCCCTTAAATTGCCTCATTTTGAATCCCGCGATAAAAAGCGGGCGGCACGGTTTATCACCGAAGCGAGAGCGGCCGCGGCATTGCGGCATCCCAATATCGTCGCGGTCCTGAATGCGGGGCGAGTCGGCGGACAACACTTCATTGCCACGGAATATGTCCCAGGGCCAACACTGGACGAATTTGCGGCAACGAAAATGCCGTCACAGCGTGAGGCGGCCGAGTGCATTCGTAAACTCGCGTTGGCTCTCGACTATGCTCATCGACACGAGATCGTGCATCGCGATGTCAAACCCCTGAACATTATCATCGATAGCAAAGGCGAGCCTCAGTTGCTGGATTTTGGGTTGGCCAAGCGACTCGATTTTGATTCGGCGTTAACGATCGACGGTTCGGTGTTGGGAACGCCCGCCTACATGCCGCCTGAGCAGGCGCGGGGGGACATTGCCGCGATTGGTCCGGCGACGGACCAGTATTCGCTGGCCGCTTGTCTGTACTTTTTGCTGACTGGGCAGTCTCCGTTTTCAGGCAATTCCGCAGCCGTGTTGCAGATGGCGATCCACAGTGCACCGACGCCGATTTTACAGCTAAATCCGCAAGTTGATTTGAACTTGGTCGCGATTTGTCAACGCGCGATGGCCTACGAACCCGCCAAACGTTACGCCAGTTGCGGGGAATTTGCACATGAGTTAAAGCTGTTTTTGCACGACTTGCCGGTACGTGCACGCCCCCTTTCGGTTCGCGAACGATTCTCAGGTTGGTGCCGTCGCAATCCCGCCGAGGCCAAGTTTGCCGCCGCCGTCGCGGTCGTGCTGTTGTTCGGCGTTCTGATCAGCAGCATCGGTTGGTTATCGGCACGACGAACCATGGCGGAAGCCACAGAGCGTGAACAGGACGCCGCAGCATTAGTGCAACAGCGTCAGCAAGTACAGACTGATTTGCAGCGACGATTGCGCGAAATTGAAACCGCGACGCGACGAGCTCAGGCAGCCCAAGCTATGGCTGAGAAGCAGCGCGCGACCTTTGAATACGAGTCGCTGCAATTGAATCAAGCCATTCAGCAGACTCAGCGAAATACCGCATTGGTGATCCAAACGACTGAATCGCTGAAAGCGGAAGAGACGAAAATCGCAGAACTTCATCAGGAGATCGCAGGCACCGCGACCACCGTCTCGGAAACAAAACAGGCGTTGGTTGCCATGCGTTTGCGAAGCGAAGCGGACCAATTGCTAAAGGAACGGTTGCAAGGGGTTCGGCACGCGATCGAATCAGAGAGTTTTGAGGAAGCGAGACGCAAACTGAATGAAATCCCCGAATCGCTTCAGGGCTGGGAAACGGGGGTTCTGTCCTCGCTTGTCGATCAACGGCAAGCGAAAATCAAAGTTCACACAATCGACTTGTCTCTATTGGGAAACGATTTTGGGACGCCGGAATGGCACTTGGTCGCCACCGATTCGCCTGACAAGTTTTTGTTGTTTCAGGCGGCGCAGTCGACGACGAAGTTGTTGATGATCGATTTTGCCTCGGCGTCGGCGGTCGACATCGGCGAGATTGGGTCGGTCAACGATGTATGCTTCAGCGAACAACTTGGATCGCTGACGCTTGCATCGGCGGGCCGCATTCCACGATGGACGACGGTGGCAAATCAGCAGCCTTTTGAGGAATTGCTGTACGCGGTATCTCCACCCGCGAATTCATTGTGGAGTATCGATCAGATGATCGTTCATCCGCGGCATGGGACGGTCTACGCGGCCGTCAGTGTTTCGAACCCCTACGAGTTGCTGCAGTCAGGATCCGCGGTCAATTACCGAGTCGCCGCTCGATTGCAACGAATCAAACGTGCCGAAGAACAACGCAAATTAGAGGGCCCCTTGATTGATCGTCATGCGAACGAGTGGTTTGATACGTTCCGTTTGATGCGAATGAATGGCGACAAACCGGGAGTGATTTGGGAGCGGTACAACGACGCTTCTGTGAGACGTTCGCTACAACGATTTCTTAACGACCGAAGTCAAGCGTGGGGCTCTGCAGAGATTGATCGGATCGAGACACCGTCCATCTGTGATGTCTATTCCGAGTCCGGAAAACATCACCTCGCCATCATGGCAAGTTATCAAATTGGGCTGCGTACCAGACCGCGTCCGGGGTTGCCCGTCAAAGCCCCCCACAATGAGATCATGACCATCATGGTGCCAATCTCCAATCGAGACCCAAATACGATCTTGCCAACGAAAGTGTTTGTCACCAGTCAGGATTGGTGGACGTTGAACCGGGGGCAGATCGGTGCGAGTTCGCTCTCGCTTCGAGAGCGGTCGGGAAGTTCGCGATCGACATGGATTGTTCCTTCCGAAATATCCGAACCGATGACCGAGGATGCTGGCGTCCTTGCTACTCGCAATCGTATCGGCAGCAGCGTTTTAGTGGTCGATTCCGCAACGATCAACCGACTTCGAGGCCCTTTAGTCTGGCAATCCGAAATACCGATCCACCGCTTTGCCCCGACACTTCGCTGGGTTACCTGTTATGCCGACGAAGGTGAACTGATGTTTGGCGAAGTTGGCAAAGATGATTTCCATGCAATTGCATCGCTAGATCACGAAGGATTCGGCGAATCGATGCAATTGACAGCGGACGCTCGCTATTTGTTTCGCAAAAATTCCAACTCGATCGAGTTTGTCGATATGGAACATCTTGTTCCTGTGGCGGTGCGGGATCCAGTGGGCGAGCCGAATGCGGAGGCGGATCCGTGAGCAACATTGTCAAAATCGAGCTGCCATCGCGATTCCAATTCAACCGCAAATTGGGGACCGGGCGTACTGCCCATGTCGTGTTGGCCAAGGATCAGGAATTGCATCGCGAAGTCGCCATTAAACTGATTCAGATTCGAACGTCCAGAACCGACGCGGTCGCGGCAAGCGTCAACTTTGATTCCGATACTCGTCGACGAGCGAGACGTGAAGTCGATCTGGCGTGTCGATTGCGGCATCCGCACATTGTCGCCGCTTATGACTTTTTCGAGACGCAATCGGCGATGGGATTGGTCCAGCAGGCGATTGAGGGAAGTGATTGGGCTGCCGAATCGACTCGCACGAGCGAACGCGAGCAGGTGTCGCGAATGCGGAAATTGGCGTTAGCGGTTCATTACATTCACGAACAAGGCTGGGCTCACGGCGATATCAAACCCGAGAATGTGTTGGTTGATGCAGATGGAGAACCGTACCTCTGTGACTTCGGTAGCGCCCGTCTTTTGACCGATTCCGGCGTTGCGGTTGGCGATGATCACGTCGCCTCGGATGACATTGAGATCAACGGCACTCCCGCCTACATGGCGCCGGAATGCGCAGCGGGACTGTCGCCCGCAAGCGTTGCTGCGGACGTTTACTCGTTGGGAATGTTGTTGATTGATCGGTTGACCGGGAGTTGCCCTTTTAGCGGAACGCCCGCATCGATTCTTGACGCGGTCGTCCATCGTGGTCCACCGCCGCTTGTTTCACTGGGGTATTACAGCAATCCGCGGATGCAGTCGATTGTTGACAAAGCGACTTGCCATGACCCAAGGGATCGCTACCAAACCGCTGCCGCATTTGCCGAGGATTTGAGCCATTATTTAGACAATCGTCCCTTGCTGGCCAAAGCATCCAATCAATGGGAACGATGGCGATTGTGGGGCAAACGCAATCCGACGATGCGAGTCTTGAGTGGGCTTTTTGTGTCGGTGCTTGTGTCAGCTATTTTGCTGGTGACTGCCAATTGGCGATCGGCCAACCTGCAAAGCAAGCGGTTGATTCAAAGCGAGACCCAACTCAATCTCGAATCCAATGCGTTGCGAAAGAGCGAAAGAGAACTGACCGTGTTGATCGAGACGCTACGACTGCGGCAAGCGGCGGTGCAGCGTGCCGAATCGCTTTCAATCCAGTTGCGAAACAACGCCGAAGCGATTCAGCTCGAACGGTTGGCGATGGTCGAGAAATCCAAGAAACTCGAGGCGGATGCCAAGCAGAAAATGCATGCCCTGCATATGTCGATTATCAAATCAAAGGCAGCCAACATTCGGTTAAAGTCACTCAGCGAACAATCCACCGCCGAGCGGTCACGATTACAAAGTTTCACGAAACAGATCGCTGCCAATGAAAGCCACGAAGCGATTGATGCCGCCATTGCCTCGATGCAAGCCTCGAACTGGGACGAAATGGAACTATCGCTTTCCGCAGTTCACGACGATTTCCGTGGGTTCCTGTATCACCATCTCTCGATGATCGCGTTTCAGGGAAGCGTGACGCCTCGCACTCAGACGTTCGATATCCCGTTCGACGTCGAAAAAGTGGTCTCGAGTCCCAGTGCCGCTGCGTTGGCCGCGTTTTCACGAGGGGGCCACGGCGTCTGGATCAATAAGGCAAGCCATCGGGTTGTTCCTCTGCCTGCACCCGACGAAATACGCAACGCTAGATCAGAGATCACAGCGGCCGCGATTTCCGCCGATGGGAATGACATTGCCATCGGCTGGGACCACAAGGGCAGCTCGCAGCGGATCACGACCTATCATGTCACAGACGATCTGATTCAAATCAAACACGATCATCGGCTATCTCAGAACGTGAACGCGATGCGGTTTGCCGGAAGAAATCTGTATGCGTTGGTCTCGTCGCAAAACGGAGACTCGATTGGCTTGCTCGACCTTCAAACAAACACGTTTGTTTGGCAACGTGAAGCCGAGTCTGACGCAGACGCCCGCACCCGTAACGCAATCATGTTGTTGGAAACACAATGTAATCCCTACTCGACGCTGGCGTTTGCACTTTTCTCTAACGCTTCCACGCCGCAGTTGGAAATTGTTTGCATTGACTTTCGTTCCGAAGACGCTCTGCCGATGGTTCACACCTTTGAGCTCGGGAACGTTGATTCGGCGTGGAACTTGACTTCGCTGTTCTTTTCAGAGGGCACCGCGATTGGGACGGTGAAAGAACAAGCCGTGTCGGTCGAACCTGTGTCACTGCAGACGCATGATGCGAAAGCGATGATCAACCGAAATCAAACCCTACCGATTCGTTTGTGGCGGATGCCCGATGGAGTTGGTGTCGGTTCATCACCACTTGTCCGCCAAGAGGCGATGGCGATGTCCATGACTGGCGGCGGGATGGGCATGGGCACGGGGATGGAAACGGGGGATAAGTTGAGTGACGTCTTTCCGGATTCCATCACGGGGCGTCTGGTGTGCATCGATCGCGACCAGTTGGAAGTGGTGTCGGTTGCTGCGTCCGAGGATGGGACGCCGTCTGAGTTGGTTTCACTGCACTCATTGCCACTGATCCCATCGATTCGGTACGTGCGAGGGTTGGCGACAGCGGACCATTCTCACTTCGTTCAGCGTGCGGATCACAAACTTGTCTTGCACCCGCTACAGCACCGACCGAATCACGTTTACGTCTCGGTCGAAGATTTCGTAGCCGATCTTCGCGAGTTCACCGATCGCAACAACCTCGATGCGATTCTGATGCAAGAATGAACTCGCCATCGATCATTGTGGTCAACGAAAACGCGGAACTGCGGGTTGGCGTCCCGCACACCGCGATGGACCCGAGCTCACGTTGCCGCGGAAAATTGGGGTGATTTTGTAGCCGAAATTGCGTCTCGCATGGCTAAAATAGGAGCGTCATGGTCCTGGAAATCGCCGCTCGGACGATTCGATCGTCGTGGCGGGAATCTTTCGTCGTTTTCTGGTGTTTTTGGGGTCGGCAGCGGGACAGATTTCGCTAATATGTCGCGACAAATTTGAGCCGGTCTCGGGATCCTTTCGCCTTCCTACGCCTATGCCTGAATCCTCTGCGCTGCCCTCAGGGATGTACTCTCTGTTTTTGGGTGCCTTGATCGTTTATCTGATCGCCATGTACGTGGTTGGCTTTATCGCCCAACGCCGCGTCCGCAACGTTGAGGATTTTGTACTCGCAGGCCGTCGACTGCCCACGTCGCTGGCCACGATCACGATTATTGCGACGTGGTTTGGTGCCGAATCGCTGATGACGACGGCGGACGAGGTCGGTAACGAGGGACTTCGCAAGGCGATGCTCGATCCGATTGGGATCGCGGGTTGTTTGCTGCTAGCCGGTTTGTTTGTCGCCGCGCCAATGTGGCGGATGGGAATTTTGACCGTACCCGACTTCTTTTTCCGCCGGTTTGGAAAAACGGCCGAGATCATGTCGTCGCTGATCATCGTGCCCAGTTATTTTGGCTGGGTAGCCGCCCAGTTTTTTGCCCTCGCGCAATTGCTTGATGTGTTCTTTGGGATTCCCCGTGAATGGGGCATCTTGGCGGTGGCGACGATCGGAACGGGCTACACGTTGCTTGGCGGGATGTGGACGATCACGTGGACCGACGCGATTCAGATGTCGTTCATCTTGCTCGGTCTGCTGCTACTTGGACATGCGATTTTGGTTCACTTGGGCGACGGATCGATGATCGAAGGGGTTTCGGTGATGCAAACCGAAATCGACGAATCACGCTGGCGGATTGCCGACCCGCCGACCTTTTGGCGTGACACGATGGTCGCGATCAGCGCGTTGGCGATCGGGGCGCTGGGGAATTTGCCAATGCAAGATTTGATGCAGCGAATTTTTTCGGCCAAGAGCGACCAAGTCGCCTCGCGAGCTTGTTTGTGGGCTGCAGCGGGCTATTTGTTGATGGGCGTCTTGCCGGTGGGCACGGGAATGGCTGCCCACTTGTTGTTGCCTCGTACCGACGGCGAACTCGATGGCGTGGTGATCCTGGTCGCCAGCAAGTTGCTCAATCCGGTGTTGCTGCTTGTCTTCTTTCTCGCGATTGTGTCGGCAGTGCTTTCGACGATCGTCAGTGCCGTGATGGCACCGTCGGCGGTGATGGCCCACAACTTGGTCGAACCGTTATGGCGGCGGACGCGTTCGACGCCTCCCAGCGAAAAAGGATTGTTGCGATTGCAGCGTGGGGCAATCGTATTGGTGACCGCAGCCTCGGCATGGTTGGCCTATCGTGGGGAGGGCGCCTACGAATTGGTTCAAGGGTCCTACTCGATGGCGCTCGTCAGTTTAGTGGTGCCGTTTTTGATTGGATTGAGATTCGAGAATATCCCATCGCTTGCCGCCAAGCTTGCGATGTTGTTCGGAATCACGGTCTGGTCGCTGCACATGTTGTTGGGATGGGAGGTGTTTTTCGAACCGTGGTTGGAGGCGTACGGAATGCCGATCCCTCACGAATTGGCGGGGACGATTTGCAGTGCGGTTGGTTTCGCAGTCGGCTGGATGCTGGGGACAACCGAAGCGGCCGAGACAGACGAAGTCACGGGTTGATCGCGGAATCGAGCCCAAGCTGCACCCCAACTAGTGGTTTGGCGGGCGCATAGAATAATCCCTGATGCGACAGTTTGGCATACAGGTGATCAATTGGCGTTTCGCATCGAGCGTGCGTCTTAAGAATGTAGTTTGCTAAGCGATTCGAGATCAGATAGCCCACCGTACCCAGCGGCGTTTCGCAAACACGATGAAACGGGCCATGCTTTTCCACGATACGAAACTTGCCGTTTTGACCAATGTTGCGTTGCAAGTGGATGTAGTCAAATTCGCGAGGGAGTGCGTCGCTGATCTCGACCAGTCCGAAGTCGGGATCGGGCTCGAAACAAAAATCGTCTTCCAGGATGCACGCCCAAGGCAATCGATAATCGACCACCCGCCGTAGCGCACGCAGATGTGCAAGATAACAACCAATCTCGCCAACTCGCATCTCTTGCAGCGTCTTGGCAGATACCGGCAACTGATCCGTTCGCCATTTGGCCGCTTCGACGCCGTCAACCACCTCGTACGGCAAATTCAGAGGTTGGATTTTGCTTAAGCCTGATTGACGACGATGCGGATCGTCGGGCAACGAAATCATGAATCGATGCATGATGGATTGCCTTTCTAATGATGAACCAAAATCGCAAACTGACGCAGCGACCGGGCGTTGCCATGCACCACAGGAATTTTGCCGATGCGGCGGCTGATCACCAATCCCTCGGGCGACACGGTGACTTCACCGATGCGGCGATCATGGACGCAGTAATTCCAGCCTTCGTCCGCGGCGTACCAGCGATGCGGTTGTTGGTGACAGTAGAGATTTAATCCCATTTGGTCGCCCCAATCGGTGGTTCCCGCAAGCTCAGGACCTTGCCGCATTTGGTGGGCTGCGGAAAAATAGCGATACAGCGTCGCGGCGGTACCCGCGGCAAACCCGCTGTTCAAAAACGGATTGCGTTTTAACAGTTCAAAGGCATGGCTTCGGTGCCAAGGATCGTGGATCGATAACGACCAGGCGGGGATCACGGCGTTGTGGGGGTAACCCTTAGGTTCGACCACCGCGTGGACCACGTCGGGACGCATCGCTACCGAATGCCAAAGCGAATCGAGTCGCGTTTGAAACACGACGTCCGAGACATCCCAATACGCCACGGCAGCGTTGGCTGGCAAACGCTGCGTGATCTCAGCGAATTCGTGAAGTCGCCGCACCGGAACCATGGTGCCGTTGCTGGGGCGAGCCACGACATGGACATCGGATAACTGCGTAAGACGCCGAATTTCAGACGGGTACAAACCGTAAGTGACCGCGATCACGGGACACGCGTTTCCCCAGGTTCGCAAGGAACGCAAAAACTGGTGTTCAAATCGCTGAAGATCGCGGCGATCAAACGCTGCGAGTACGTAGGGCGAGTGGGCGAGCGGATGGTGGTTTGAAGCGGGCTGCGGCATCGCGGCGGCAACGTGGTTGGATTTTCCAAGGTGAGTCGCTTTTGCGATTCCACAATAAGTAATGCCGATGCCTTGTCGACGCAGATCTTCGCAGCAGCACGAACATTCACATTGGTTCGGCGTGGAGCGAAATTGAACGGACTTGAGTACCTCGCCACGAAACAAACAGGCGCCCATCCCAACATGGCCGGCATTGGCGCTGGTTTGATTTTCAAGGTCATAGTCCGCGGCCACCGCGCCCAGCGTGGGGGAACGTTCAAGCCGATGAACGAGCGTGGCGATACAGTGCGGATCAAGCAGCACATCATCGTCGACGAACATCACCCAGTCGGCGGTGGCACGCTGTTTGATTTGATTACGCGCACGGGCGATGGTTTGCCACCGATTTCGATCGTCGCCGTGGGGCCACCCCGTTGCGATATGCAGTCGCACGTTGACATCGTTTTGGCGGTGGATCGCATCGACCACAACCGGTGGCGGTTCGCTGTGCGGGCGACACAGCATCAACACGTCAACGGCAGGCAACAGATCGCCCTGAATCGTCACGGGGTGAGGCCATCAACACGGTCCAAAAATCCATCGTCACATTGCGATACCGATCCGCTGCTTCGGTCTAGAAATCCATCGTCGCATTGGGATTGCGATGCGGACCGCAAGGACGTGAAATCATCGAGATGCGGATCTTTCAGTTCCTCGTCCCCCACTGTCCGGGCCGAACGAATGTCAGAATCGCAGGGCGTTTCATGTTCTTGTCGCGTCGCAAACACCCCGCTTGCACCAGTTTGAGCCTGCGCTGTCAACGTCGCTCGTTTCGTCCCGCCTGCCTGGTAATGGTCTCGTGATCGGTCGCAAGGAAGCGGCGGATAATATTGGGAACTCTCGGCGGCAGTCATCCCGGTGTGAACTTCCAACAAGGTCGGGCTGAACTCGGGCACGTACAGCACGCCGAGCACGCGAGGGGCGTCATTGAGTTGCTTTTGTAGCCCAGGCAACACTTCGGATTCGAGCAACCATGTCCCATTATCCCAAGCGAAATTTGCGGGGTTTTTGGGTAAAAACACGGCACGTACCTCCGTCACCAAAACGCTACGAATGATCGTCACGCGTGGCGATGGACGCTCGGTAGCCAACAACCACTCGCCACCGGGGTTGACTCCGCCGCAATCGGCCACAGGCAGTTGCTCGATTGACTGTAACGCCAACTCCGCCACGCGTGGCAAGGTTGCCGGAAACGTGACAGTACCGGCCAACAGCAATTGTCTATAGCGTTCTCGATCCATAGCTTGGCTCGTCATCAAAAGGGAGGATGGTCATGATGTCAATTTTGCTCCTCGTGTCGGGCCATTGTATTCCCCGGTTTGGCCAAGTGGTTTGCTGTGCGGTCGAATCGCTCGCAAATTCTACAATTTTTCGCCAACCAAATTCAGCGGTCTTCGCTTGGCATCGTGCGGGCGATGCGAAAAGACAGGTAGACGCGGTCGAGATAGGCGGAGTGCCAATTCCGCTGTGCCGCGCGTGCATCAAGTGGTTGGTACAGAATTGCACCGCCACGAGTCGCCATCCGAGTTTCTTTGTCAATCGTTGTCAGTGAAATCGCGGGATCGGAAACGGGAGCACTTGCAAACGCCGGATAAGGCTCATACGCTGCATGGCACCACTCCATCGCATTGCCAAGCATATCGAACAGCCCGTAATCGTTGGGCAACAAACGAGCGACCGGATGCATTTTGAAATCTGAATTTTCGGCGGTCCACGCATGCCATCGCAAGCGACGAGAATCGAATCCAAACCAACGTCCGCGACTTGATCCGCCACGACAGGCAAATTCCCATTCGATTTCGGTGGGCAATCGGTAACCAATCCGTTTGTGATAGTCGTGGGGAAGATGCATTCCAGGTTTGATTTCATCGATCGGCGGGTAACACATTTGCGACTCAGGGATCGCTTCCTGTTCGCTGAGCCAACGGCAATATTTTGCCGCGTCGAACCAATTGACTCCGATCACAGGACAGTCATCGCTCGGAGTATAGTGAGACGCAAACGTATGCTCGGGGCGAAATTGGCGAAACTGCGCCGTCGTCACTTCACAGGTGGCGATGGCGTAGCGGCGATCGAGTTGAAAAGGGGTTTGAGCTTCTTTGCTGCCATCGCGTCCTGGTTCGGTCGCCGGCGATCCGGCCCAGATGAGATCATCGGGTTGGATTACGACCATCCGGTCCCCTGCCAAGGAACGGAGTTCGCCTGGGGATTCGATGGGTGTCGATACGTCCAACGCGACATCCCAGGCGGTTGATATCGCCTGGATTGCCGAACGCAGGCCTGGATCCGAGCTTTCCGCATACCAATGCGAAAGTTGGGCGATCACGTCATCCCGACGCGATTCGGAAATGGAATCGGTCGGATAGATGGCTAATGCCATCGCACAACTGCGACGCAGCATGACGTCTTGGTCGATGTTTTCGAGATGGTCGATCAGCCAGTCCGCAGACAATTCAAACGCGGCGAACGATTCGATCACCGCTCCTCGAGTCGCCTCAGAGAAATCGGCCTGCATCGCTGCTGCCATCCGTTGCCGATCGCCCAATTTAAACATCGCAGCTAACAGATTTTGCAGTCGGTTGCACTTGTCGACTTTCTCGGAAAACGCAGTTTGCGGACGCCACCACAGCGACCCAAAGTGCGGTGTCGCGTCGTCGGCCGTCGAGGCGATTGCGAGGCAGACGGGATAGTAGCCTTTGCCCATCGCGACACGTGTTTGCTGCAGATGTTCGCGTCTAGGCTGCGAGGAAATGTTGTGCACTTCGACCGGCAATTCGGACCACCACACCGCGGTGATGTCACGCTGGGAATCGCTGAACAATCGGTTGTCAAATTGTTGCGACACTAGCGTATTGGCGCGGCCGTAGTGGTTTAGGTGGTCATGCCATTTGCGATTTTGACGCCAAGCTTCGCGAAATTCGAGCGGTCGGTCCACTTTCCAGCGAATGGAGGCAAAGTAATCTTCGCCGTCGGATTTTTGAAACGTTAGATTGGTGCGTGGCATCTTAATCCCACGCTCAACCAGCGGTCTCCAGCCGTCGTCGCCATGGACGTCCTGGTGAACGTCGACGTACAGATCAGCGTCCAACAACCCCGAATCGTCGGGAACCTTTATCCAAACGCAGCTGTATTTTTCAGCGTCACCTTGGCGATAGGCGTGCAGCGTGTCGGGAAAGTAACGCTCGGCTCGATGAGCGTTGTTCTGGTCACGAAGCTCATCTGCGGAAACGTCGACGCAGTAACGAGACTCGGCACCATCACGCAATGTCAACATTGCCCAGAAACGCTGCGATCCTATTGTATAGGGTACCAATTCCGTGACCCGGTAACCCGCCTCGGCAAGTTCGTGGATCAGGGGCTGAGCCTCGGTGTCGGCGACTTTATGCAAAACGATCGCATGCGATCCGATTGCCGCTTCGCACCGACGAAGTCGCTCGTCCAGGGTTTTGCTCAATTCTCGGGGAGCAAGTCCTGAGACCGCATCGCGTTTGCCAACGCACCACCACGGTGACCCCCATGGTTGAGTGACGTCAATCGAAGGAGGCTGTTCGGCCACTTCGGTTCGCCATCGTGCCTCGACAGCTTGACGCCCTTTGTCACCATATTTTGCGATTGCATCGGTGTAGGCGACCATTTCGGAAGGAAACGCGTAGGGCAGGTGAGCAACAAGCCTGGGCAAGTCGTTTGCGGCGAATGCCACCAATAAATTAGCCGCGTTAACCGAGTCGTGTTTCCGTGTTTTGTCATCCAGGTGCGAATCCAATAACGGAACCAAGTCTTGGCCAATCGGTTTGAAGGCGTCGCCCCAACGCTGAATCCACAGCGGATTCTCGTTCAGCAAAAGCTTCATCAATCGAGTCAAATTGACTTTGTTTCGCAATTGATCTCGTCGTGACGGATCATTGGCCAGCATACATGCGGCGCGAATCAATTTGTCTCGCGACGCAAGTTGCGTGGACCAGATGTCGGCAAAGGATTTCTCACCGATACAGTTTGCGTGAACATAGTTTTTGGCGATCGTGACCACCTCGTCCACCGGTGCCTCGAGCACATAGTTGGCGAGCAGGTCGGCGGCCTTGGGATTGGAATCGGCGAGCACGAGTGCCGCGCGGACTCGATCCGGTATCAGTGTCTGTTCGTCATTGATTATGCGAGCGGCATCCTCGGTCGCGAAATCCGAATCGTGCAGCGAGGTTGCCAATAAAACCGCATCGTTCATTTTGGCGTCCAACAACCGCTCCATCGCCATTCGGCTGGCGTTGACTTCGTTACGATGATGCAGCCATTGGTAGCCCGAGAACACGATCGTCAAGAGCGTCATGATTGCAAGCGACCATAGTGCCACGTTTGTCAGGTGTCGCTTTTTTGCCGCCTTCATCATTTTTTGCTGCGGGGCATTGCAGCGATGCAAGTCGGTGTATCGGCGAATCGTCAAATATTCGCCAAGCGTTGGCAGCGATTGTGGTAACGGACGAACACGATACAGATCCGAAAACTCTTCCAATCGCAAACGGGCTTTGCCCTTTTTCGTCGAACGGTTTCGGTACTCGATCCATTGCCGGATCGGGGCGATCAGAAAGTCATGCGTCAATTGGTACCCGCCGGACCTGTTTTCGGAACTGCCCGGTTCTGCGGAATCCCCACTGTCGCTCGCATTGCTTGAGTCGGTCGCACTTTGCAGGTCGCTGCTTAGGCTGTCCGTTGCTATGCGGTCGGTGGGAGTGATCAGATGCATTTCGCGGTCCAAGATCGCCAGCAGTTCCCGAAATGAACTTTTCTCGCGATACGATGCGGCTTGCGCAAGTTCTTCTTTGCTGCGAACCGAGCCTTTGATCCGCGAGGTGGCTTCGGGCAGCAGGGCGCGCAGCACGCGATGGGCCCCCTCGGCATGAATCCGAGTTCGTCGTCGAGCCAGCTCGCTATCAAACGTTTCATCTAGAAAACGCATGCCAAGCCCGGCACCACCGTCGTCAAATAGCCCTTCGGCGTGATCCCAAGATCGATTCTTTAACATTTCGGTCAGCAAGGCTAATTGCACACAGATAACACGGCCGCCGGCGGCCAAGTACTGAACCGCCTGGTCCAAAAACTCATTTTGGCTTGGCGATAATTGCTCGCGATTTTCAGGCAGTTTCTGGTACGCGGCGCCGAACAATGCCAACACGTTTCGTGCATGCGACTCGTCGAACAGGTCCACGGCGGTCGCGTTGACGTTTTCGGCAATCGTGTAGTCAAGGGCTTGCATCAACCGTGTGACCCCCATCCAAAAATCGTCGCGAACCATCAACACGCACTGCAAGTATTCACCATCACATTGCCGCAACGCCTGGACCAATGCGGCGCGAGAACCATCGGGGTTGGCAAACAACCATTGCTCGAACTGGTCGATAAAGATCACCACGCGGCGACGCTGTAGACGCCGGATCATCGCAAACGACTCAACCACATCCTGCTGCGGATCATTCGCCGGATCGCGAATCAGCGACAATCTTGAAATGATCTGGTCGTGCAGGGTTCGTTCGGTGTCCTCGGCCGTCGCTTGGACGTAAATCGAAATGACATCGTCGGGCAATCGTGGGATGATGCCGGCGCGAACGAGCGAGGTTTTTCCGCAACCGCTCGGGCCGTAAATCACACCGACGGACACAGGATTCGCATCGGAATGCGTTTCAAATTTCGAGAGCCAAAAGCGGATGATTTCCGGAACGCCGTCACGGTCACGTGGGCCTGGCAATAGTTGCAGAAAGAAATCGGCATCCCGAGTATCAAACGGTCTCAATCCCTTCGGAACCACTTGTGGCAGCGGCGGCGTATTGGGGCTTGTCAAATCGGTTCCGATTGCCGGAATGCCCTGCACCAGCGTGCTGTGAAGCGTTTCCCGGCGTGTGGTGTCCATCGACTCTCGCGGGGCAAGCCATTGTCTAAGATCGTTGGCAAACGCTTCGCCCGTTGGGTAACGCTCGCTGATTGATTTGGATAATCCTTTCAGACAGATTCGAGAAAGTTCGCTGGGAATGTTGGCGTCGATTTGCCGCGGGGGTGTCGGTTCGCTATACAAAATTTCGTCATACAACCCATCGGCGACCGTGGATTGAAATGGTCGCTGGCCGGTGAGCAGTTCGTACATCACGACGCCGATCGAATACAGATCCGATCGGCCATCGACACGGTGTCCCTCGCCGCGTGCTTGTTCGGGACTCATGTAGGCAGGAGTTCCTACATAGGCCGGGCCGCCACGCGGATCGACATCTCGTAACGCCAATCCAAAGTCAGCAACGTAGGGACGCCCTTGTTCATCAATCAAAATATTGCTGGGTTTGATGTCGCGATGTACGACGCCGTGTTGATGTGCAAAAGCAATCGCGTCGGCAACTTGAGCGAGCAAGGTTGCGATCGCTTCGTAGCTGGGGTGTTGTCGGGTTGCCCATTGCGACAAATCGCAGCCGCGAATTCGCTTGGTCACGATGTAGCAGGCAATCTTCGCCGCCGTTGCCGCGCGATAGACCGGAATGATATTGGGATGGTCTAAGCTGGCGATCGCGCGGGCTTCGCGTAAATATAGATTGACCGTCGCGGATTTCGAGACCAGTGAATGATGGGGGATTTTGAGTGCCACGTCGCGCTGTAGCGTCGTGTCATAGGCAAGAAACACCGTTCCAAATCCGCCTCGCCCCAGCACTTCTCGAATCACAAATTCTTCGATTTGTTCAGGCACTTCCTCGATCGGTGGACCTGACTCGGTTCCCAAAAATTCGAAGGTGAGCGATTCGCTATTTTTCGTTTTCTTGGGATCCACGTATTTGCTTTCCAGAGAAACTCGCCAATGCAAACATCGTCACCACCCGAGGATCGTGTTCATTGCGATCAGCGACTTGATCTTCCGACGTTTTTTCCGGTCGAGTCCTCGCCACAGAGTCATTGATTACGTGCCCCGCCGCGATTGTAGCAAAAATTGTTTTGTTTCGAGACTGGCAGCACAGCCACACTGGGGACGAATCTCGAGGAAGAATGCTGGGGAATTTCCCCATGCGTGCTTCGATTGGTCATGGTGGGGCGATTGATTGGGGGTGGGCACCACATTGCCCCGCCTCGGTGCAGGATGATGCGAGGTGCGTCCGGTGCGGTGAACCGACGCGTTTAGGTGGACATCGGCTGCGGTGTCAATCAAGATAGGGCAAACCGCTCCATTGTCCTCCACCCTCGAGAATTCTTGATGCGCACCGATCCTTTCCATTGTCTCGCCGTGATGGCGCTTTCGCTTTTGACCGTGTTGCCAACGTTGGCGGACGAGACCGACAAGGCTGAGAAGAAAACGTCCGAAGAATCCAAGCAGGAAAAAGAGCAGGAAAAAGAGGTCGTCAAGTTCGATGGCGTGTTTGAGTCGTTGTCGAGTCACGAAATCGCGGCCGACACCGAGCAGATCGATTCTTATGTGATCAAGCGAATCTTGCCGCACGGCAACAACGTCAAGAAAGGGGCCGCAGTCGTCTGGTTCGAGACCAAAGAAATCGATGAAAAAATCAGCAAAGCGGAATTCAATTTAGCACTCGCCAAGCTGGCGTTTGAGGAAGCCGAATTTAGTTATGAGCAATTTCGCGAACAACAAGAACTTGACCGCAAAGCTGCTGAGTTAACACGCAAAGAGGCACGGCAAGCCTATGACAACTTTGTTGACGTGGATCGCGAGCAGCAAATTATGTCGGCCGAGGTGCAGTTGAAACGCTCCGAAGAATCGCTCGAGTATGTGGAAGAAGAGCTGAACCAACTCGAAAAAATGTACGAAGAGGACGACTTGACCGAAGAGTCCGAAGAAATCGTACTCAAGCGTGCTCGCCGCGCGGTCGAGCAAGCGAAGTACAACTTGGAATTAACCAAGACACGTACCCAACGGACGCTCGAGCAAACGATTCCTAGTCAACAAGAAAAACAGGAAGCGACACTCGCTCGAGCCGAGTTGGCGTTTGCCAAAACGGTCCAAGATTTGAAGGTTGCACGTCTGAAGCGTGACATCGAACGACGTCGACAAAAAACAGAACTCGACAAAAAGCAAGCCGACTTCAAAACCTTGCAAGCCGAACGCCGTGGGCTTGTCCTCAACTCGCCGATCGATGGGCTGGTTTACCATGGCCAACTGACGCGTGGGAAACTCGGTGACAAGGCTAGCACCTTGGACGTGAAATCCAAAGTCACGGCAAGGCAAGTCGTGGCGACGATTGTGCAGCCCGAGCGGTTGCGAATCACCGCTGACATCAGCGAAGAGCAACGAGCCAAAGTCAACGTAGGCATGAAAGGGACGGCGATTCCGAAAGCGTTTCCCGAGCTGAAATTCCCTGTTACCCTTCAATCGATTGCCAAAGTGCCTTATGCCGCGAACAAAATCGAGTGCACCGTGGTGATCAACGGTAAACTCAAATACGCGGAACTCGTGCCTGGGATGACCTGCAGTATCGAGTTTAAAAAGGCGGACAAGGAATGAGCGGGGCAAGAGATTGGTTGCAAGCGGTGGTGTTCGTCGCCACGGCGGTGATGGTGAGTGGGCCGGTCGTTGCGGAAGAGGCGGCGCTGGCCGATCCGCCGCCGACTCGGTTGCAAAAGCTCGACTTCAGCAAGCCTCCGTCGCTGCCCGAGGTTGACGCGCTCAGTGCCGAAACGATCGAGCAATCGATTCGCAAGGGTGTCGATTTCTTGGTGGCGGATCAAAACCCTAACGGGTCATGGGGATCGCCAACGAACACCAAAGATTTGAACATTTATGCCCCCGTGCCTGGCGCCCATCATGCGTTTCGCACCGCGACCACTTCGTTGTGTTTGTCGGCGCTGATCGAGTGTGCTGCAAGCGATGACGCCGCGGCACAGACCGCGATCGAAAAAGGAGAGGCATGGTTGTTCGAGTATTTGCCAAGGCTGCGTCGCGCCGATGGCACCGCCATCTACAACGTGTGGGGGCATCTGTATTCGATCGAAGCCCTGGTCCATCTGCACAAACGACACGAGGGCGATACGCAGAAGTTAACTGAAATTCGAACCTTAATCGAGCAGCAATATGACATGCTGCGGCGATACGAGTCGGTCGACGGCGGTTGGGGCTATTATGATTTTCGTTACCAAGCCAAACGTCCAACCTCCAGCTCGATCAGCTTCGTCGGTGGGGCTGCATTGGTTGCGATGCAGCAGGCAAAATCGATCGGGATCGATCCTCCACGAAACGTGGTCGACCGCGCGGTGGCTGCAATCAAACGGCAACAAAAACCTGACTTCACCTATTTGTATGGCGAGTACTTAAAAGACCGTCCGATGCGTGAGATCAATCGTCCCGGTGGCTCGCTTGGCCGTTCGCAGTGCTGCAATCTCGCGTTACGCCAATGGGGTGACACGACGGTGACCGACAACGTGCTGAAGCATTGGCTGTATCGGCTCTACGAGCGAAATGGCTGGTTGGACATCGGGCGCAAACGACCGATCCCGCACGAATCATGGTTTCAGGTCGCAGGCTATTTTTATTACTTTGGCCACTACTATGCGGCCATGTGTGTGGACCAGTTGCCGGCTGCGGAGCGTGCACCCTATCAAGCGATGTTGGCGGATCTGATTGTCCCACTGCAAGAAAAGAACGGATGCTGGTGGGATTATCCGCTGTACGATTACCACCGTCCCTACGGCACCGCGATGGCGACGATGACGCTACAGCGTTGTTTGCCTGCAGAGTAAAGATTTTTCGATCTATAAGTTTCCGATTCAAACGTAGCGAAAATCGCCAAGACATTCAGATTGCCGGGGTGCCGAAACTCTTGGCGAGTTTCGCTACGACAGTTATCGATCGCCACCTAGCTGCGAATCATGCGGATCAGGTCGTCATTGGAAAGCTTCGCGGCGGCCTCGGTTCCTTCCATTACACCGGCGACCAGATCACGTTTGGATTCATGGAGTGCCAGGATCTCTTCCTCGATCGTTCCCTTGGCGATGATGCGGTAAACCATCACCGGTTTGTCTTGGCCGTAACGATGGGCTCGGTCGGTGGCTTGGTCTTCGACCGCCGGATTCCACCACGGATCCATGTGGATTACATAGTCGGCCGCGGTCAAATTCAATCCGGTTCCGCCCGCTTTCAGCGAGATCAAGAAGACATCGGCAGTCCCTTGCTGAAAACGATCGACTGCTTGTTGGCGTGCCGTGGCAGGCGTCGATCCGTCCAAGTATTCGTACGTGATTCCGCGTGCTTCGAGCGCCGTTCGGATCAATGCCAAGTGGGCGGTGAATTGGCTAAACACAAGCGCGCGGTGTCCTTCTTCGCGAAGACTATCGAGCGTTTCGCATAGTTGGTCCAGTTTCGCGGACGACTCGGTCCACGTTTCATTGACCAACCCGGCGTGGCAAGAAATTTGACGAAGCCGCGTCAGCATCGCCAGAATTTTGAACCGCTGGTCTTTGATTTCGGTTTGGGATTCGAGCTGTTCGATTTCGCCGATCGCGACCCGCCGCACCTTCTCGTATTCGGCGCGTTCGGCGGGGCTCAGGTCGACATACAGGTTCATTTCCGTTCGCGGCGGCAGTTCTGTCAGCACCTCGGATTTGGTCCGTCGCAACACAAACGGCTTCAAACGCTCGGCCAACGCCTTGCGGGCAGCTTCGTCGTTCTGTTTTTCAATTGGCAAGGCAAATCGTTTACGAAAATGATCCCAGCCGCCAAACACGCCGGGGGAAACGACATGGAACAGACTCCACAATTCGCCGAGATGATTTTCGACGGGCGTGCCTGTCAGTGCCACGGTCCAATCGGCCTTGAGTGCGGCAATTGCCTTGGAGGTTTTGCTGCGGCTATTTTTGATCGCCTGAGCCTCGTCAAGCACGATCGTGCCCCATTGGACTTTCGCGAGTGCTTCGGCATCACGCAGGACCAGTCCGTAACTGCAAATGACAAGGTTGCCAGGACCCACCGATGGCAAAAACTCTTCACGTTCGGTTTCGCGGTACAGATGCACGTTTAAATCGGGAGTGAACCGGCCGGCTTCGCGAGCCCAGTTGAATCCGACCGAGGTGGGGGCGATCACCAAGCTGGGACCGATTTCGGATCGATCCAATAGAACGGCAAGCGTTTGCAGCGTTTTGCCCAACCCCATGTCATCGGCCAAAATTCCGCCGACGCCCCATTCGGCAAGTCGACGCATCCATTTGTATCCGTCGATTTGATAGTCGCGCAGTGTCGCGTCAAGATTCTTGGGGAGCGAGGGATTCAGTTTTTCGGCGCGGTTGAGCCGCGTCAGACATTTCTGCCACGATTTGGCTGCTTTGATTTCGATGTCCGATTCCATCAGATCGCGGATCGCCGGCGCCGCGGTGGCATCGAGTTTTAGTGTTTGACGATCCGCGTGCGTCGCATCATGCAGGCGATTGAGCCGTTCTCGTAGCGAATCGGAAATACGGGCCCAGCCGCCGTCACCGACTCGGACGAAGTCACCCTGGATCGCGTCGGCGGTTACCGAGGAAAGCCCATCCATTAGTTCTTTCAAAGGGACTTTCGTGTCGCCAAAATCACACTCGCCAGTAATGCCAAACCAATTCCGCTTGCTAGTGATATCGACCCGCACATTTTTGCTGGAAAGACTTCCTAGAACCGAGATCGGTTTCTCGCTCCGTTTGTCCCACAGCACCTCGATATCGAGCTCATTTGATTGGAGTTGTTCGATCACGCTCAGCGCGGTGCGAAAATCAGTGATCGTACCGAATCCGGTGCTGTCGTCGATCTCCAAATCAAGTGACTCGGCGATCTGCTGAGCTCGCTGAAACTCGTCCGTGGCAACACGTTGGACTTGTACCGATTTCTGTTCACGCATGATCGTGACGACCATCGGATCCGCCCCCGGGCGCCGCAGTATGCCGGCTGCATCGCGGAAGCGAATGCCATAGTCCATTGCACCGTCACTGCGTGATCTCAGCAACAACGCAAGCGTTGCCGGTTCTTGGATGATCGGTCCGGCATGCGATTCAGGCAGTCGCAACGAAATTCGTTTTTGCAGCGGACGCACTTTCTCGATGACCGCATCGATTTGGTCGTCGTCGAATTGGCCAAGTCCCATGGCATCACGCATCAGTTCGACGTTCTCGCCATTCATTTCGCTCAGATACAAGACACGATTTTCCGAGTCAATGCCCAAGAATGCTTCGGGCGTGCAAAGCACTTTTGTCTCTGGAATTTTTCCGTTTTCATCGGTAAAGCCAAACGCCCATTTCCCGCTTTGCTTCAGTGGCAACAGGGCTAGATAAATGGAGGCTCGAACAATCTGGCAGGGCTCGCCATCAAGCATCACATTGGGCTGATCGACGAGCAATGGCAACGTGTGAAACGCATCCAGAATCAATCCCGATCCACCGTAGTAGTAACTCTCATCGTCGCGAACGATACCCGCGACCACTCGGCGGTCAGCGGTGGTTAGCGGCAAATCCACCTCTTTGACGATCCGGTCCAACGACAATTTCTTGCCCTTGGTGTAGCCACCGCCCCGTTTTTTCTGCATTTGCAGTACGGGGCCGACCGAAATATATCCGTCTTCGAGTTTAAAATCCCATGCGACACGCTGAACTCGTTGCTCTTGAAGAACCGGTAAGCTGTCGTCACCCGAGGCGACGTCATCGGATGTCAGCGAAGAATTAAAATCCAGCAACGCATTCAATCGCCGAATCGCTCGCTCTTTTAAATCGATCTCAAAGCGAGCGTAGTTTGCTTTGCCGCTGGCAAACGTTCCCTGGATGATGTTTCGCGATAGAGGCGAGTTCAAGAATTCCAGTTGGTCCAACAAGTAATCAACGAATTCATATTGATGCAGACAAGCTTGCTTGCCCGCTGCGTCGTCACAATTGCATCCCGTTGATGGCTCGGCATCGTCGACTCGGGCAAACACCTCGAACTTATTTCGTGCAGCGATCACGACGCCATGAAATTCTCCCGTCGAGAAAACCTGTTCGGCGGAACAGCGTACGTGGTTAAAATTGCTCTGTCGGGCGATCGCATGGGGAAACGCGTTGAGCATATCGACCAACCGGTCGTGCCACTGCGAATACCGGCGTCGGCCTGCGTTGGGATCGGCTTTGGGCGGCAATAAAAAAGAGGGCAAGCTCGCGTCATCTGCCGTTGCTCTTGCCTTTGCGAGTTGGGCAAGTGCCGCCCGCATTGCTTGTGGGTCTAAAGATCCGTCTTTCATTGCAGCAAGCCTTGGCGTGAATCGTAACGCGGCGTCATGGTCGCTAAGTCAAGATTAGGGCCCGCGACCGAGATTTGCGTCGTTGTACCAAATTCGCGGTTTATTGCCGAGTCATGACGCCAAAGCCAGCGTCACTGCGCTGGTCGCAGGGGCTTAATGGTTCGCTTGGCCTTTGATCGTCCGCTGGGCGACTTCCCAGGCATCCGCCAAGTGAGTCAGGTAACCGTCAGGACTGAGCAATGACCCCACGTCCTGGCTTTCGATTTCAAACAGCCAGCCTTCACCGTAGGTATCGGCATTGATCACCGATGGGTCCGTCAAGCAAGTCTCGTTGATCGCCACCAAGACACCGGCAATCGGCGCATACAGGTCGCTTTCCGCTTTTTTGCTTTCGATTGCCCCCATCAATTGACGTGACGCGATGGGGGTCGCCGGTTCGAGTGTCCACTCTAGAAAGTAGACATCTTGCAACAGCCGCACGGCATAGCCGGTCAAGCCGAAACGCCAACGATCGTCCGTGGTTTGTAACGCCCACATGTGATTGCTGACGTACATGCGGTCGCCAGGAAACTCGGCGGTAAATTCGCCCATCGCGAACGAGAACGAATCACTGCTCACGTGTAGCGAACCCCTTGGTGCTCAGGCTCGAAGAACGCGGGCAACAAAGCGTCCGCACGCAGCAATCCATCGCGAGTCAGACGGATGGTGTCGCCATCGATCGTGACCAAACCGTCCTCGACATAGCTGTTCCATTGTTCTTGCCAATCCGAGACGATGTCGACACCAAATTTGTCGCGGAAATAGCCGACCTCTAAATAGCCTCGCTTGAGCAGCAGGATCATTTCGCGAACCAAGCGTTGATGATCGGTGGGAACGAACCCACGTCCAAGCGGCAATTCGCCCGCCTCGATGGCACCGAGATATTGTTCGAGTTCAGGCAGGTTCTGGTAATGCACTCCGCTGGCGTGACCAAAGCTGGCGATTCCGGTTGCCAACAAATCGGCGCCCTGCCAAAGGTTGTCGCGGTACGAAAAGTTTACTTTGCTCGGGTCTTTGACCACGGTATAGGCGCTGCTGACGCTGTAGCCTGCGGCGATGAATTCGCTGAATGCGTAGTCGACCCAAGCTCGTTTGGTCTCCCACTCAGCCACGGGGCTTTCGACTTTGTTACCGAGTATGTCCTTGCTGTAGACCGTGTTAAACGGCAACTCCATTTGATAGATCGTGACGCTTTCGGGGGACAGTTCGAGCGTCCGCCGCACGTTCTCTTTCCAATTGTCCCAGGTCTCGCCGACCATGCCGGAGATCAAATCGATGTTGACGTTGGGGAATTGAGCAGCGCTGATCCATTCCCAAGCATTGAACACCTGTTTGCTCAGGTGGGCACGTCCGTTGTCCTCGAGGATTTTGTCCGAAAAGTTCTCAATCCCCAAACTCAGACGCGTCACGCCTAGTTCTTCGCGAAGCGTTTTGACTTTGGTTTCGCTCAGCGTTCCTGGTTCGCACTCGAACGTCACCTCTTCGGCGCCATCCCAAGTGATATGTTCGCGAAGTCGATCGGCAAGCTTGGTGAGCTGCTTCGGCGCCAGAAAGCTGGGCGTGCCACCGCCGAAGTAGACAAACCGGAACGGTCGGTCGCCCATCACGGGCAGCTTGCTGACCATCGAGATTTCGTTGCAAAGCGCATCAACATACCGCTGGACTTCGGCCGCGTTGACGTCGGTGAAAACTTTGAAGTAACAAAACTTGCAGCGCTTGCGACAAAACGGAATGTGCAGATAGAGCCCTAGCGGCGTGTCCTCTTTGGGGGCGTGATGCAACGCCTCTTTGACCGCTGGCAACTCCTCTTTCTTCCACTGGCTGTAAGGTGGGTAGTTCGAGATGAAGTAGCTGCCGACTTCGGTTTTCTTTTTATCGCTTGCGGCCGATGACATGTGGATTGGCTTTGGGCTGTAGGAGGGAAAGGATTCAAGCGGGAGGACGACTTGATGCAAGTCACGTGTTCAGCATCAGATGGGGGCGATTTCAAACGGGCTAGGTAGCGGGTTTGGCAAAGCACCGTACAATACCATTATCATCGGCCACAAATACTTCGCCACCGGCGATTGCAGGCGGCGCGATAAACGAGCCACGAATTTCATATTTCCAGCGTTCGCTTCCGTCGGTAAGTGACAAGCGAATCAGCCGTCCATCGGTCGCCGCGATCCAGACATCGTCTGCGGAGATCACAGGCGATGCATCGGCGCGGCGACGAAGAGTATAACGCCACAAGCGTTTTCCGGTCTTCATCGAAATCGAATCGACCTGTTTGTTCTGGCTACTGACGATCACTTGATCACCCGAGACCGCTGCACTGCCGCGGTACTCTTGCGGGCGATCTTCGTCGATGTAACGCCACTTTTCTTTTTGGTTTTTCCAATCCAATGCCAAAACCGCTCCGTCCATGATCGGCAAAAAGGCATAATCGCCGAGAATCGCCGGTGTGCTGCCGGTGGGCCCCCCGAGCGGAAGCGTCTCTCCGATCGCTTTGCCCGTGTTTAGGTCGACAACGTGCAATTGCCCATCGCATCCGCCCAGGAACGTGCGATCCCCGGCGACGGTGGGGCTGCAGCGAATTTGGTCGTCGGTTTGGTAAGTCCACACCGGCGAGCCGTCTTTGACGGCAAAGCAGTACAGTTTGCCATCTTGGCTGGCGATCAGCACATTGTCACCAAAAAATGCCGCCGAGCCATCGATCTCGCCTTCGGTTTCCGCTTGCCACAGCAGTTTTCCCGTTTTGGCATCGAGAAAATAGAAATTGCCTTCGACATCGCCGATCGCCAGATGCCCGTCGTGAAATGCGGGCGGGGCGGTGAACCCTGTGTCATAATCGTGCGTCCACACTTCTTTGCCGTCGACGCGTGAAATCGCATACAGCTTTCCCATCACGTCGGCTGCAAACACTAAATTATCAGCAATAACCAAGGCGGATTCGATCGCCTCGTCGGCCTTGTATTCCCATTTTACGACCAAATCCTTCGGAACCCTTTGATCGGTCGCCCCGGTCGATTCGGGGTTCCCGCGGGCCAGCGTCCACTCGCTGAGTGACTTGCGAGCCGATTCGTCAGAGGCGGTCCCGGCGGGGGCGGTAGCAATGGCAGCAGAAATTGAGAGCAAAACGACGGCAAATTTGACACAGCCCGCTTTAGAAAACGTGTTTATCTTCAACATTGCAGCTTATTTTTGAGTCTTTGAGATAGCCGGTAGTCAAAATCGGCGATTCCAGCGATTATACGTGCTTGCTTGACCCTGCGAATGCAGGACCGTTCTTCCTCGATGTTTTTTCTGACTTCATGATTTGTGTTAGCCTCGGTCGTGCCCGCCACAAGCGGATGATTGCTGAACATCAGTTTCTCGTTGAACAAGGCGCCCAATTGGTCGAGCTTCGGCTAGATTTCATCGGGCGTGCGGTCAATTTGAAGCGTTTGATTGATGAACGTCCGGGCCCCGTCGTCATCACCTGTCGTCGCCGCGAGGACGGAGGGCGTTGGATGCGTAGCGAGCAAGAGCGTTTGATGGTGCTGCGAAGTGCCATCGCCGCCGGGGTTGAATATGTCGATATCGAGGCCGACATTGCCTCACAAATCCCTCGTTACGGCAATACAAAACGGATCATCAGCTATCACGATTTCGCGGAAACCCCCGACGATCTTGAAAGTTTGGCCGCCGCCATGGCGGATGAGGACGCGGATATTGTCAAAATCGCCTCGATGGCCAACAGCTTCTCGGACAACATCCGTATGTTGAATATGGTCAAAAACGCCAAGCGACCGACAATCGGGATCTGTATGGGCGAAATCGGGATGGTGACCCGAATTCTGGGCGAGCGAGTGGGGTCGCCGTTCACCTACGCGACCTACAGCGCCGACAAGAAACTGGCGCCGGGACAGCTCAATTGGAAAGAAATGAACACGCTGTACCGCTACAAAGAGATCAATGAGGCCACCGAATTGTTCGGCGTCGTCGCCGACCCCGTCGCGCATAGCTACAGCCCGCTGATCCATAACACCGCCTT
Source organism: Novipirellula rosea (assembly GCF_039541335.1). Classification (NCBI taxonomy): domain Bacteria; kingdom Pseudomonadati; phylum Planctomycetota; class Planctomycetia; order Pirellulales; family Pirellulaceae; genus Novipirellula; species Novipirellula rosea. The sequence goes on from NZ_BAABGA010000120.1 coordinate 346,783, forward strand.
TTACGATCAGGGGCTGAATGCTCGGTATTTGCCGTTCCGGGTCCCCGCCGACGATCTGCACATTTTCCTGCAAAATGCCCGCAATCTTGGGGTCAGCGGGATCAGTGTCACGATCCCTCACAAAGAGCGGACGCTCGAGTATTGCACGCAAGCGGAATCGAGTGCGAATGGAATTGGGGCGGTCAACACCGTGATTTTCCAAGGCAAAGACAACCTCGGCTATAACACCGATTACCGCGCAGCGATGGATTGCATCGAACAGGTGCTGACGCTGAAAAAAGACGTCGATAAGCCGATGATGGGGATGTCGGTCTTAATTCTTGGCGCTGGCGGGGTTTCCCGAGCGATCGCGTGGGGATTGCGTCAACGTGGCGCCGATATCACGATCGCCTCGCGAACCTTTGAACGCGCCAACCTTTTGGCCTCGGAAATCGGCTGCCGCGTGGTCGAATGGGAAGATCGTCATTCACACAAGGTCAACTTGCTGGTCAACGGAACGCCGATCGGAATGCATCCTGATGTCGACAGCACGCCGTACAACGCCTCGGCAATGAATCAGTTCATGGTCGTGTTTGATACCGTTTACAACCCCGAAAGCACGATGTTGATCAAACATGCAAGAAAGCACGGCTGCCGAATCATCACTGGGATCGATATGTTTGTTCGCCAAGCGGCGTACCAGTACAAATTGTTCACCGGACGCGACGCCCCAATCGCCTTGATGCGAGACACCATCAAACAAGCGACCAACCCAGTTCAATTGAATTAAGCATTTGCGGCATTAGGAGTGATCGTGACGCAGGATTCTTCGCAAAATACCCCTCATTCGTCGGAAAACCCCGACGCCGAGCCCCCTTCGCTGCTGGCGGGGGTGACGATTCGCAAAGCGATGCCAAGCGACGCCGAAGCGATTCATGCCCTGCTGCGACCTTACGTGGCACAGCGTTTATTACTGGCCCGCACCGAAGCGGAAGTGATCGAGCTGACCCGGCACGGTTTTATGGCGGTGCGAACCGATGACGGCAAAGAAAAATGCCTCGGGTTTGCCGCAGTCGAGATCTACAGCGCCAAACTGGCGGAACTGCTCAGCTTGGCCGTGCACCACGAGTATCGAAACATTGGGGTCGGCCGGATGTTGGTCGACCACTGTGTCCAGCGCGCCCGTGAGCTCGGGGTGATGGAGGTGATGGCGATCAGTTCCTCCGAAGAATTCTTCAAAAATTGTGGCTTCGATTACTCATTGCCCGACCAGAAGAAAGCGTTCTTCTGTCAATTGCGACCCCGCCACCCGCACTAGATGCCGACTGATTTAATCGCGTCGGGCTTTTCCGCGTCGGGCTTTCTCGCGTCGGGCTCGGCAACCGGTTTGGCGAGCGTGGGTTGGCCCGAGTTCGCTCGATCCGCAGCAGCATCAGGCTTGGGCATCGGAGGAGGTAGCGTCTCTGCGGCCCCGGGCGAAGTTTCGGTTGCTGCGGGAGCGGCAGGCTGCGGCGTCGACTCGCGAATGCCGTTGTCGGTACTCGCATTGGCAACCCGAAGTTCCAATTGTTGACGCGTCTCGCCAAATCCAGGCAGCGACGTTAACCAGCGGAGCTCGGGGGTAAAGGTCACCCCCTGGTAATTGCGGAGCCGTGTCTGGGCCATTTCGGTGGACATTTCACCCGAATCGATCAGGCGCAGGATCTCTGCGGGGGCCAAATAGTCGATCCAGATATCGCTGTCGCCCCCTCGCCGCGAAAGGCTGGTTTGCAATTGCATCGCCGCGCGGCGGAGCAAATCATCCGACGCCGACCCCGCAAACGGAGGCCTTTGGGACGCAGCCGAAACAGGGCCATCGCCCGACAGAGGGGATGGAGTGGCCGAGGCAATGATCGAGCTGCCGTATCTGCTGTCCGAATTGCTGAATCCGGGATTGCTTTGAATGGGAGCGGCCGGCATTGGGGTGCCGTAGATTGAGCTGCCACTAACAATCGGACTCGTACTCCGGTAGTTTGGCGACGAGTACACGTTTGGGGGATAACTCGGGACGCTGCGATAGTAGGGCGAGGCTGGGGGATAGGCGTAACTCGGGTAAATGGGGCTGCCATAGCGGCTTGAATAGCGTGGGCCGGCATAGATTCCCGTGTTTACCGAGGTAAAGGGAGCACGAACCCGGGTGTCGCCCCAAGGAGCCACATCCACTGCAACGAATGGGACTCGGACACGGACGCCGCCGCCGAATCCGCGACCGATCTGAATCAACTGGGCCTCGGCCTGCGGTTCAGGGCTGAAGGCAAACAGCGACGCCAAAGCGAGCATCGCAAATGGGCGGCCCGAGCAAAGTCGGGTTGCAAAGCTGCCGAGTACTGAGGATTTCATCGCATTTATCTCTCATTGATGGGGTGATAGGCTTCATCGAAAGTCGCTCCCCCTCCATGGAGGTCTAGGTAATCTAGCGAAAATTCGCTGTCCGGCTAGTTGCCATTACATACAGCGGAACAGCTGTTCACTTTTCGAGGAATCTGTTGCGGAAAACGGGGGATTCGTCGTGGTGTTTGAGGCCGTAGGGGGGAGCGATGGGAAAGTTAAGAGGGCATTTTTCATTCCAAGCTAAATTTCCTGCGTTTCAAACGCCGAGTAGCTATTGACAGGTTTCGTGCAAAACGGATACTTGCTCGTTCGTAATGAATTAAGGCCCGACGGAAAAGATCCACAACTACTTTCTATGCCAACCATCAATCAACTCGTCCGCAAGCGACGTAAGCTGAAGAAAAGCCAAAGCAAGTCGCCTGTGCTCGAAAAGTGCCCACAGAAACAGGGCGTTTGCTTGCAGGTCCGTACGATGACACCTAAGAAGCCTAACTCAGCTCTTCGGAAGATCACGCGTGTGCGTTTGAGCAACGGCAAAGAAGTCACCGTCTATATCCCTGGTGAAGGTCACAACCTTCAAGAACACTCGATCGTCTTGGTACGTGGTGGACGTGTTCGTGACTTGCCGGGTGTTCGTTACCAAGTGGTCCGCGGATCGCGTGACGCATTGGGCGTTGATGGCCGCAAGCAATCTCGAAGCCGTTACGGTGCGAAGAAATAGTTTGTGGATCTGATTCCGCAAACCCACTCGCTTCGAGATTTTACCGTTTAGATCCATTTCACGGATTTGCCAGCCGATCGTTGTTTTCGGCCGCGATTCCCAACCGACTTACCGAAACCAAACATGGGACGTATCACAGCTAGCCGCACCTCGCTTAAAGGTGACCCGAAGCACGGATCGATGCTTGCGGGCAAGTTCATCAATTGCTTGATGCTCGATGGCAAAAAGACCACAGCACAACGAGTTTTCTACGACGCACTCGAAGAAGTAGGCAAGCGTAACACCGACGCCGAGCCAATCGAAATCTTCGAAACCGCACTGGAAAACATCAAGCCTTACATCGAAGTTCGCAGCAAGCGAGTCGGTGGTGCGAGCTACCAGGTGCCGATGCAAGTGAACCGTAGCCGTCAACAAAGTTTGGCGATTCGTTGGTTGCTTGCCGCCGTCCGCGACAAAAAGGGACGCCCAATGCACCTCAAGCTTGCTGACGAAGTTTTGGCGGCCTACAAGAAAGAAGGCGTTGCCTACACCAAGCGTGAAAACACGCACCGCATGGCGGACGCGAACAAGGCATTTGCTCACTTCGCTTGGTAGTGCATTCGCACAACGAAATCCATGGACCGCGATCCGGTGTGGCTTACACCGTGTCGCGGTTTTTCATGCGCTAGTGTAGGCTTTGCAAAAACACTATGAACTGTCCTGACGCATCCGCGAATCTTGATTTCGTGAACACGTCGAGCTTGAACCGGTTTCCCTTCTTCCTAGCAACACCCCACGAGACTGATGGCTCTCGACATATCCAAAATTCGTAACATCGGCATCATTGCCCACATTGATGCGGGCAAAACGACCGTGACCGAACGCATGCTGTACCTCAGTGGTGCGAAGCATCGAGTCGGCCGGGTTGATCATGGAACGACCGACACCGATGACGATCCCGAAGAACAAGAGCGTGGGATCACGATTTTCAGTGCGTGTGTGAAGTACAACTGGAATCAGTACTCGATCAACTTGCTCGATACCCCTGGACACGTCGACTTTACCGCCGAAGTGGAACGCTGTCTCCGCGTGCTCGATGGTGCTGTCACCGTGTTCTCGGCTCGCGAAGGGGTCGAAGCGCAAAGCGAAACCGTATGGCGACAAGCGGACAAGTATGGCGTCCCGCGGATTGTCTTTATCAACAAGATGGACCGCGAAGGAGCCAATTTTGAAGCGGTCTACAACGATATCGCGCCTCGATTGGGCGGGCGTCCTGTGGCGGTCGAGTTGCCGGTCGGCCAAGGCCCACCGCACACCAGCGATCCGTTCCGCGGCGTGATTGATCTCGTCGACTTGAAAATGCTGGAATTTGATCCCGAAACCGAAGGCAAGGAAGTCAAAGAGACCGACATTCCCGCAGACCTGCTAGACGAAGCGATGTTGTGGCGGGAACAGATGCTCGAAGTCGTTTATGAATTGAACGACGAAGCGATGATGTTGGCGATGGACGAAAAGCCGGTGCCGCGTGAGATGATTGTCTCGACGCTCCGCAAAGGTTGTATCGAGATGGCGATCCAGCCTGTGTTCTGTGGTTCGGCACTGCACGGTATCGGCGTTCAGCCGCTGATGACCGGGGTTGGCAATTATCTGCCCAGCCCGCTGGATCGGCCGCCTGTCGAAGGATTCGACCCCAAGAAGCCCGACAAGGTCCTGGTTCGAAAACCGGATGTAAAAGAGCCGTTTTGCGGGTTGGTATTCAAAATTTTGCCTGCCAAAACGGGCGACAATTACTGGATCCGCGTCTATAGCGGTGAACTGAAACAGAACTCACGCGTGCAATGCCCCAATCGCGACAAGAAAGAAAACATTGCTCAGCTGTGGCAGATTCATGCCAGTAAGAAGGAACGCGATGGGCAAATCGAATCGGTCGGTGCCGGCGATATCTGCTGTGTGATCGGACCCCGCTTTGCCATCACCGGCGACACCGTTTGTGACACCAAAGAGACGATCGAATTGCCGAGCATCAAGTTCGCCGAGTCCGTATTGTCGATGGCGATTGAGCCCGAAAACACCGGCGACCGCAAAAAGCTCGAAGAAACGCTCGAAATGCTTCGCCGCCAAGATCCCACCTTTCATGCCGTCGAAAACGAAGAGCTTGGCCAGACGCTAATCAGCGGGATGGGCGAATTGCATCTGGAGGTCATTCAGCATCGCTTGACGCGTGACTTTGGCTTGAACGTCAAGTTCTATAAACCGCGCGTGAACTATCGCGAGACGATCAGCGGCAACTCTGACATCGTGGGACAATGCAATCGCCAAATCGGGGCTTCGCACATGTTTGCACGATTGAAGGTCCGCGTGTCGGCACTCGAAGACAGTTCGTCACCGGTGTTGGTGTTTGACCGGTTGCCGGCGGAGTGTCCGCTGCAAGGCAACGTTCGCGCCGCGGCGATCGAAGAGCTGCGTCAACGTGCTGAGGGGGGCGGGTTGATCGCAGGCTTCCCGCTGTCGGGCGTTAAGATCGAAGCCTACGACGCCGAGGTTCACGAAGAGGGCAGCGATGAGGTGGCGTTCCGCATTGCCGCCGGAGACGCGTTCGACAAAGGGCTGCAGGCCGCCGGCCCCGTGCTGCTCGAACCGGTCATGCGTGTCGAGGTCACGACCCCCGAAGATTACATGGGCGAGATCGTCGGTGACCTGCTGCAGCGCCGCGCCATCATCGCGTCGACCGAAACCCGTGGCGCGATGACCGTGATCACCGCTCACGCCCCGCTAAAAGAATTGTTCGGCTACTCGAGTGCCGTGCGAAGTCTCAGCCAGGGACGGGCGGGCGGTAGTATGGAACCCTACAGCTACCAGCCGGCGCCCAAGGAAGACGCCGAGAGTTTTCAGTACTAAACCATCGCGACTCGCTACCGAAGACCGACCGCTACGATGACGACACAGACGCTTGCGTTTAATGACGGATGTCTCGATCTGATCGATCAGACTCGACTTCCTGCCGAGTTGGTGACGCTGCGATGCGAGAACGTCGACCAGACGTTTGATGCGATTCAGCGATTGGTCGTCCGCGGAGCTCCGGCGATTGGAATTGCGGCTGCCTATGGCGTCTGCTTGGCTCGGCAACCTGATGGCACGCGGTCCAGGCAAAGCTATCTCGATGCAATCGAATATCTTGCGAAAAGTCGTCCCACCGCAGTCAATCTGTTCTGGGCGCTCGACCGCATGAAAGCGATTGTCGATTCGGTGGGTGACGACGATACGTTGCCCGAGCGATTGCTTTGCGAAGCCACGACGATTCATGACGAAGATCGTCAGATGTGCCGCGATATCGGACGTCACGGTGCCGAGCTGCTCGGCGATTGCCACCGTGTGCTGACGCACTGTAACGCGGGTGGGTTGGCGACGTCGATGTGGGGCACGGCGCTCGCGCCGATTTACCATTTGCACGAAGCGGGGCACGCCATCGAGGTGTTTGCCGATGAAACGCGTCCGCTGCTGCAGGGCGCTCGTTTGACGGCATGGGAATTAGCTCAAGCCGGTGTGCCGGTAACGGTGCTGACCGATTCGATGTCGGGAAGCTTGCTGAAAACGGGCCAAATCGACGCGGTGATTGTCGGAGCCGATCGAATTGCTGCCAACGGTGATGCGGCAAACAAGATCGGGACCTACCCCTTAGCGGTGCTCGCCCGCTATCACCGTGTGCCGTTTTATGTCGCGGCGCCCTCGAGCACGTTTGATCCTGCGCTTGCTAGCGGCGATTCTATTCCGATTGAACAACGCGGCCGTGACGAAGTCGCTAACCCTCATGGCGTCAAGCTCGTCCCCGACGCCGCCAACGTGATCAACCCCGCCTTTGATGTGACTCCCGCTGACTTGATCACCGCTATCATTACCGAGCGGGGAATCGTAATGCAGCCTAGCCGCGAAAAACTCGCGAGCCTTCTGGGGTGGTGACATCCGGCGAGCGAAATCGCCCTCAATAAATCAGCAGCGGACTTAGGTCCATGAACACTTTTTGAAGTTTCTTCGAAAAGATTTCGTTGCTGTGACCGGACGTGTCAAAGCGCTAGCTGATACTTCTTCTGTCGAGCCGAAGATGAGATTTAAGACGTCTCAATTCGAGACTGATGAATCATTTCGGTATCGACGGATGAGATTTAGAGGTCAATCTGCGACCATAATGATAATTTTTCAATCGCTTCGCAAAAGCAAAGGAATGACTCAATAACCTGCGGTTTTCCGCATTTCATTGAGTTTTATTAAAGTTTGGCGAAGCGGTGGAAACTATCTGATTAATGGAAGCGATTTTGGCACAAAAAGTGTATGTACCTATCGTGTTCAAGAAGTTCAACCTACCAATCAGGGAAGAAAACAATGCTAGTTTTAAGCCGCAAAGAAGGTGAGCAACTCCTAATCGGTGACAACATCGTTCTGACGATCAATCGAATCTCGGCAAATCGAGTTGCGATCGGAATCGAAGCTCCGCGTGAAGTGCGGGTGGTTCGTGGTGAGTTGGACCGCAAAGAAGTGGCACCCCGTGGTACCGCTCCGATGACCATCATCATGGAAGAGCAAAATGTCTCGGTCGCTAGCAAGCCTGATTGCTAGCGTGCAGTGGCGTTGATTGTGCAATTTCGTTGCGAAGTTGCATGACACGCGAAAGCGAGCCGAGACTCACGTTGAACTCAAAGAGCGAATTTGATTTCAAAACGCGAGTACGCCGATTTCGATGAGATGGGCCAACCTGTATCGGGCCAGCCAGTATTGGGGCAGCCAATTTTGATTCAGCGAATTGGTTTTTCATGAGGGATGAACGGGCCGAATAACCGGCCCATCATTCCCTTCACTGCTGAGGGCAAAGACCCCTCGCTGCTGAGGGCAAAGAGCTGCCCCCCGCAGCAGAAAAAATGATGCTCTTCGTTCAGGCGGCAATCGTGTGTCCGCAAGTCATCAAGACTTGGGGCATTTGACGATTCATGCTGAATCGCTTGCCGAGTTTCGTTTCCTCAATGCAAGCTGCAACGCAGACCGCACGTCACGTTACGTCACGCTACGCAGCGCGGCGCGAAGGTGTGAACGAACGATTGGGAAGCGGGAGGACCGATTCACACTGGTCAATCGACTTCACTTCGTCGAGATGCACGCGTCGCTTCATTTCAGCGATTGCGGAGCCACCGGTCATCATGCCGATCGATTCTCGAAGACGCGAAGGTCGACCGAGATTCGCTAGCATCCCTCGCAGTCCATCGCGGAACCCGCTGCGATCCTTGCATGCGGTTTGGCGGATTGCCCACAGACGCTTTCCACGTCGGAACGACGCATCGTTCCATGCGGTATGGTCTTGGTCGGAAACCAAGCTGCACTGTTCTGCAGTCACACATCGCCAACCGGCTTGCGATAATGCCAGCCCTGCGGTGTACGAGAATTCGAGCAGACTATTTCCGCGATAGCAATGACAAACGTTTCGCAGTGACTCACGTCGCCAAAACGATGCTTCGACAAAGACGCCATCGATCTTCGCGATCTCTTGGCGACTCAATTTCGTTTGCGATACACCAGCGGGTTGGCAAAGCCGTGACGCGCCGTCGAACCAACCGGCTCCGACAATACGTCCCGTTTGCTCCTGCCGAACGACCGCAGCGATTGCCGCGACATCGTGATGTTCGAATTTTTCCAGGGCGGCATCAACCCAACCTTCTGTTGCCTTAAAGCCGCCACTTAAGACATGGACAAATCGACCGCGGGCTGCCGAAACGCTTGCGGAGATCAGTTCGAGCAACTCAGCCGAGTCAGCGGATACAAAGCGAACTTCGTCACCCAATTCGAACGGGTCTTCATAAGTCCCGTCGTGAGCAACAATCACTTCACAGCCGCTAGGCTGATGCTCTAAAACACTGATCAAACTGGTTTCGAAAGACTGGAGGTCTTCCGTCACCGGGACCACAATCGTAAGCCGCGGGATCGGAGAAATATTTGGCACCGAACCACCTCAAGAAAGAATGCTGGCATGCACGCCGGCTTTCAAGACAATACGACGACCGACTCGCCGTCCTAGCTAGTTTTCGGTAGAACCAGCGTCAGAAGATGAGATCTTCGGCTGAACAGACCAAGAAAGATGCAAAGCAAGCATCGTCTGACTCTGTATTCATTCGCCAACCGACAAACCCAACCTAATCCCTCAACCCAAACACACTTATGCACACGCGATTGCTCCCCCCCGATGGATCAAAGGTTTCCGAGATTGGCTTTGGTGCATGGGCGATCGGGGGGCAGTGGGGTCCACAAAGCGATGACGAATCGCTGCAAGCACTTCATGCGGCGATCGATCGAGGTGTTAACTTTATCGATACCGCCGAAGGCTACGGCAACGGACATAGTGAGATGCTGATCGCCAAAGTATTGAAGGATCGCAGTGAGCCGGTCTTTGTTGCCACTAAAACGCCCCCCAGCCCCGGACCGTGGCCGCCGAGTCCCTATTGCCGCTGGCAAGATCGCTACTCCGCAGCCTATCTGCGAGACAACATTCACCAACGTTTGACAAACCTCGGTGTCGAGCGAATCGATCTGCTGCAACTGCATACCTGGACGCGCGGCTGGAACGACGACCCGCAACCACTATTGGTGCTGCGTCAATTGCGAGATGAGGGCAAGATTAACTTGATCGGAGTCAGCACCCCCGAGCATGACCAGGATTGTGTCGTGCAGCTAATGCGAAATGGATTGGTCGATGTCGTTCAGGTGATTTTTAATCTATTTAACCAGGATGCTGCCGCTCAAATTTTGCCCGTCGCTGCCGAAACAGGCACCGGCGTGATCGTCCGAGTCGCCTTGGACGAAGGATCGCTGGCAGGCAAATATGCCGGTGACCATGTTTTCGGCGAAGACGATTTTCGCAGCCAGTATTTTGCCGGAGACCGGATGCAGCGGACTGCCGACCGCGTTGCCGAAATTCGTGCCGACATGGATGCGCTGGGTTTGTCCGACGATTATTCCATGGCCGATGTTGCACTGAAATTTGCGCTCTCGCGACCCGAGGTGAGCACGGTGATTGCCGGAATGCGAACGGTCAAGCAGGTCGAGCAGAATACCCGAACGAGCCAACTGCGAGATTTACCGGACGAGGCGATCACGCGTTTAAGGCGACACAATTGGCGCCGCGGCATTTGGTACGGCGGAAAATAAGTGCGGCAGAACGCTACCGTTTAAACCGTGCCGGCAAATGGGGTTTCGACTCCGTGATCCTGTTGCAATTGAAACAAACAGTCGTCCGCGATCCGCAACCGCCGGCTGACTTCGCGTCCCAGATTCATCATGATCATCGCGTACTGCTCGACGTTCATGCGATATAGCGATTGCAGCACCGTACGTGGGATTTCAATCGTTTCACAATTGCATTCCGCTTGCGCCGCAGCCGATCGCGACTGAAAATCAATCAGCGACATTTCACCAAAGCAATCGCCGCTAGCCAAACGTCCCAGCATGATCGATTCGTGTTTCCACATCCGCTGGATCAACACCGTCCCGGCTTCGATCACGTACAGCGACTCGCCCGGGTCGCCTTCGTGGAAAAAATAGTCGCCCGCTGCCAACACGAGCCGATGCGATTCCCCCAGAATCAATTCCAGTGACTCGTTTTTCAGACCCCCAAACACGGCCATTTGGCGAAGCATTTTTGCTTGATGTTCATTCATCGAGTGAGCTCGCGAAAAGAGAGGCGAAACGGAGCGGCGGTGCCGAGCAGGAGAAGCACTCCGATTGTAGCACTTTCGTCGTCCTGAGGATTAAAATGTTGACGTGATCGGCTCTCGGGCCATGGCGGGCGAGATTACAATCGAAGTCCTCCTGCCCCTGCTTCGCCTTCCTCGAGTTTTTTTGCTTGGAATTGTTATGTTCACTGCGGTTCGTACCCGACTGTCTTTGTCTGCTTGCATTGCAATTTTATCTCTGAATCCAAATGTCCGCGGCGACGAATCATGGCCAGCGTTTCGTGGACCGAGCGGCGACGGGATCGTACGCTCGGGCGCCAAGTTGCCGCTGCAATGGTCGTCGGAAAAGAACATTGATTGGCGTACCGAATTGCCAGGCAAAGGTTGGTCTAGCCCCGTCTGTGATGACGGTCGTATTTATGTGACCACGGCGATCCCGGCCGAATCAGCGGAAGGGGCCGAGCAAGTGGCGAAGGAGTTTTCGCTGTCGCTGTTGGTCATCGACGCCGCCAGTGGCGAACTGTTGAAAACGATTCCGGTGATGCAGCAAACCAAGGATCGATCGCCCAAAATCCATTCCAAGAACAGTCACGCCAGCCCCACGCCGATCATCGATGGCGATCGCATCTTTGTCCACTTCGGCTACCAAGGCACCGCATGCGTCAGCAAGCAGGGCGAGATTCTGTGGATCAATCGTGATCTGTACTTCAGCCCTCAGCATGGCAATGGCGGAACGCCGATCTTGGTCGACAACCTTCTCATCTTTACCTGCGATGGTGACAAAGAACCCAAAATCGTCGCTCTGCATGCCGACACCGGGGAACTCGCGTGGCAAACGCTGCGAATGATCTTTTCGATTCGCACGTTCTCGTTTGCAACACCGACATTGATTGAAGTCGATGGTCAAAAACAAGTGGTTGCGCCCGGCAGCGATTGCGTCTTTGGTTTGGATCCCAAAACGGGGGAAACGATTTGGGACGTTCGCTACGATGGTTATTCCGTGATTCCCAAACCGATCTTTCATCGCGGGCTTGTGTTTGTTTCCACCAGCTACGACAGCAGCAAACTGCTGGCGATCCGTCCGACCGGCACCGGCGTGGTGACCGACACACATATTCAGTGGCGTTCCAACAAGAGTGTTTCCAAGACGCCGTCGATGGTCGCCGCCGATGGATTAATCTATTGGGTCAGCGATGATGGGATCGCGATGTGCGCCGAAGCCGAGACGGGCGAGATTGTCTATCGAAAACGGATCGGTGGCAACTTTTCCGCGTCGCTCTTGATGTCTGGCGACCGAATCTATTTCACCAGTGAAGAGGGTGTCACCACGGTGGTCCGCGCCGGTCGCGAATTCAAAGTTCTCGCCACCAATCCGATCGAAGAACGAACCCTTGCATCGCTGGGCGTTTTTGAAGATTCCATTTTACTTCGCACCGCGGACGCTCTTTACCGAATCTCGCAGTAGAAAGCGGTTAGAATCAAGGCTTCTACTTCTCCCCCTCTTTTCGAAACCAGAGTCGCCTCGAAGGACGCCCCATGATTTTCGCACTCCGAAGTCGTGCCCACTGCATTCTGCTGTTTTTATCCGTGTCTGTATTGGGATTGGCATCACCGCCGGTCACGGCCCAAGTGCTTCGTTACCAACCCAAGCCCGATTCGAAATTCGCTTATCGATTTGAGATCAGCGCCGATAGCGGAAGCGAAACGACGCATTACAAAGGGATCACAAAGTACGAGGTCAATAGTGTAGGTGCGGATCAGATCCAGCTGACGTATCGGGGCGGATTATCAGAATCGAAAACGTACAAGGCGGGTAATCGTGGGATGCGAGGTCCGTTTGGTTTTGGTTCATTCCCACCGTCGATGCCCAGTCCGTTTTCGCGACCCGCCTTCGCTGGCAAAACGCAAACCACCAACCAAATCACGATGTCGACACGCGGCGAAGTGATCAAATTGGTGGGCGATTCCCAACTCCCTTTCTTGCTCGGCAATGTCTCGCTGATTCCGTTTGAGCCGTTGCCCGAGACGGACGAAAAGAAATGGCAGATCGACTCGGGGATCGCGGTTACGCAAAAGGACCGCCAAGACCGGTTCGGCCCCGGAGGCTTTGGGCCTGGCGGTTTCGATCCTTTTGGCCGTAGGAATAACAATGATGACACCATACGTGCCGCGATTGAAAGGACAAGCTTCCAGTTACTGCGGCATCAAAACGACTTGGTGTTTTTCAAAAAGGACTACGAATTGAAGATGCCGGAAACCGAGGATGGTGTCGCCTATGAAATGTCCGGCTCGGGAACTTGGACATTCGACAAGTCCGAGAATATGCCTGCGGGGATCGAGTTTAGTTACAAGCTAATTGTCAAAAGCAAAAACTCGACCACAACGCTTCCGATCACGATGAAATACGAGCGGTTGTCGCAGCAGGAAATCGATGCGATCGAAGCTGAGGCCAAAAGAGTGGCCGAGGAACGAGCAATGGCCGCCGCCCAAGCCAAGGCCGAAGCCGAAGCTCCGTTGACCGACGCAGAAAGAAACGATGCACTCGCGTCGCTGGCGTCCAACGACGCGACACGGCAAATTCAAACGCTCGGCGAACTAGCCAAGAAAAATTTGCAATCACCCGATCAAGACATCGTGGCGGCGATGAAGCCATTGGTCGATAGCGACAATGACAAACTTCGCAAAGCGGCTCATTCCGCATTGTTACGTTGGGATGCCGAGTACAAACGAATCGCAAGCCTGAAATCGGCATACGATCGTGGCGGCGTGGTGGACAATTCCAAACGCGAAGTCAATCTGCTGACGACGTTGTACGTCGGCCAAATTGTGCAAGTCAACGAGCATGGGCCGTTTTGGAAACCCGCAACTATCGAAGACATACAGACTGATGGTCAAGTCAGTGTCAAACTTCGCGGCGGTGGCAGCCGCAAGATCACGGTGGCCCGCAGCAAAATCCAACTGGCCCCCGAGGATCTGCCGCAACCCAACAAACCTGCCACCGCAGCAGCACTGCCAAGTTCGCAATCACGCACGTGGTCTGACGCGAGCGGCCGATTCAAGGTCGACGCAGTCTTGCTTCGCGTCGAAGGAGCAAGCGTGGTCCTGAAACGCGCGGACAACCGCGAGGTGACCGTGCCGATCGTCAGCTTAAGCGAAGCGGACAAAGATTTTCTACGTGAACTGCAGCAAAAACGCGCCGCAGTCAAAAATCCGTTCGAGCCATAAAGGGCACGGGACTGATTTTTTTGTGATTTCGAATTCTCTCAGCATTGCTGGCATCGAAAGCTGCACGTTCTGTTTTTCGGTAGTTTGCGTTATAAAGGGTAGGCGAAAGCCAAATTGCCGAATTCGAATCGATTGGGACGATGACCATGAAACGCGTTTTATTACTGACGCTGATTCCGCTGCTGCTGGTCGGTGGCTGTGGTCGTAAAAATCCGGTTGAGGAAATTTCTCCAGAAAAATCGAACGTCAAAGTTGTCGACGTTGCCGTGGACGAGACGAAACTGCTCTGGCCGGCATGGCGTGGGCCGCAGCGTGATGGCGTCGTTCCGGATCAACCGCTGTTGACGCACTGGGGCGAAGAGGAAAATGTCCTCTGGCGTACCGAGGTCCCGGGGCGCGGCCACAGTTCGCCGATCGTCGTGGCGGATTCAATCTATTTAGCCACCGCAATCCAAGACCAACAAAAACAACAAGTGCTTGCCTTTGATCGTGCGACGGGCGAGTCAAAGTGGACTGCCGACGTTCATACCGGCGGCTTTCCTTCGGAACGAGCGGTGCACCACAAAGCGACGCACGCCAACGGCACTTTGGCATGTGACGGCGTCCGGCTCTATACAGCGTTTCTCAACAACGATGCCATCATTGCCTCGGCACTCGATTTGGATGGCAACATCGTTTGGCAACGTGAAATCGGAAAATTTGTTTCCAAGTTTGGCTACGCTCCTTCACCGGTTCTCTACAAGTCGCTGGTGATTTTTGCCGCTGACAATATGGGCGGCGGCTATTTAGCCGCGGTTGATGGTGAAACCGGCGAGATCGCCTGGCGAGTGGCTCGCGGCACTATCAGCAGCTATTCGAGTCCCACGATTGCCAGCGTGGGCGGACGCGATCAATTGTTGATCAGTGGTTGTGACGCGGTGGCCAGCTTTGATCCGGCCAGCGGTGAAAAACTTTGGAGCACCCCCGGCACCGCCGAAGCGACTTGCGGCACCGTGATCACGTCGAAGAATCGAATCTTTGCCAGTGGTGGCTATCCCGATAAGGAAACGGTATGTCTTTCCGCAGATGGAGAAAAAATCTGGTCCGTTCGTACCAAGGTCTATGAACCCTCGCTGGTTTTGAACGATGGTCATCTGTTCGCCGTCAGCGATGATGGAGTGGCCTATTGCTGGAACGCGGATACCGGTGACGTCGTTTGGCGAGAACGTTTAGGCGGCAAGTTCAGTGCATCACCAATCGTTTGTAACGACGTGATTTACGTTTCCAACTTGAACGGTGAAACGTTTGTCTTCAAAAATAAAAACAACTCCTTTAAGTTGATTTCCACTAATAAGCTGGGTGATGACGCGTACGCGAGTCCCGCAGTGGCCGATAGCCAGATGTTCATGCGGGTCGGTGTCGACAAAGGCAGCAAACGTCACGAACAATTGGTCTGTCTCGAATCCGAGACTCCCTAGCCTATCCACCATTTATTGGATCTCTAACGCTTTCATTTTTTGCTGCAGGCTTTGGCGGTGAATGCCAAGCCGCCGCGCTGCCGCACTGACGTTATGCGACTCGGTTTCTAACGCTCGCAGAATCGCCAGTCGCTCAAAATCTTCGACTAACTGCGTCCTCGCTTCGGTCAGCGGTAGATCGAGGTACCGCTCAAACGGAACCTCGTCACTCGCGTTGCGATCGAGGCCCAATCCGAGGTCGCATCGCGTCACCCGATTCTCTTCGCACAACGCTGCCGACGCGTTCACCAATTGCTGCAGTTCACGCACATTCCCGGGCCACACATGTTGCAGCAGCGCCGAAATCGCTTCGTCGGAGATCGTCACGTCGGGTGGCAGAAATCGGTTTGCGAGTAGCAGGATGTCTTCATGACGCGAACGCAGCGGGGGAATAAACAGTTCGATTCCCTTCAGCCGAAAATACAAATCTTGTCGGAATACTTTATCGTCGATCGCCGCTTCGAGATTCTGATGAGTCGCACTAATCACACGAACATCGACCTTGACCCCTTGCTCGGTGCCGACCGGTTGCACGATCCCCTCCTGCAATACTCGCAGCAAACGCGTTTGCACCGCCGCAGGCATATCGCCAATTTCGTCCAAAAACAATGTGCCTCCGTCCGCTTGCCGGAACACGCCGTCGCGATTGTGGTCGGCACCCGTGAACGCCCCTTTGACGTGTCCAAATAATTCGCTCTCGGCCAGCGACGCTGCGATCGCGGCGGTGTTGACGGCAATGAATGGCTTGCTCGCTCGATTACTTCGGGCATGCAATTCGCGGGCGACCAACTCTTTTCCCGTACCACTTTCGCCTCGAATCAAAACAGGCAGCGAGGTTTTTGCCGCCTTGTCGATTTGCGAAAACAGGGTTCGCATCGGTCGGCTCGTGCCTAGCAATTGACCGAACTGAACCGATTCACTGCCGTTTTCAAGATCTTGGACTTTTTGCTGCAAGACAACCCGTTGCTGCGAGCGTGTGGCCATCGATCGAACGTGCTGAACATCGTACGGCTTGGTGACAAAGTCGGTCGCGCCGAGGTGAACACACTGGACCGCCAAACTGACTTCGTTGTTGGCCGTCACGACGATGATCTCGGGCGTCACCGTGGCGGCATCTTGCTGCAGCGACTGCAAAACAAACATGCCGTCATGCGTTGGCATGTTCAAGTCCAAGAAAACCAGGTCGGGTGCATCCGTGCGAATGATCGACAGGGCCGCCTCGCCGTTATCGGCTTCGAGCAACTGTCGCCCTTCGGCTCTCAGCGCCTTGGTCAGCGCATAGCGAGCCGCCGGTTCGTCATCCACGACCAAAATCTTCATGTCAAATCTGCCTGCGGAATCGCGAGTGGTTTTTCGTTGGTTGCTAGTGGTAACTGCACTTTAAATACAGAGCCCGTAGAATCGCTGGTGTGCGATATCTTTCCTGATAATTCTCTCACTCGCTGGCCAACCAAGTAAAGCCCAAGCCCGGTGCCATCGGTTTTTCCGGTCACAAACGGTTCAAACAAATGCTCTTGAACTTCGCAGTCTATTCCAGGCCCATTGTCCGCGACCACGATTGATGCAAAGCGGGCCGATGACGGATCGGATGTGGTGGCAGTCGAATCAAGCGAAGTTGTAATCGTCACCTCGCCATTGGACATCCCCCGCACCGCCTCGATCGCGTTCTTGATCAAATTGAACATGATCTCGCTGAACCCGGCATCGGTGGATTCGATTCGAGCCGTTCCCAATCGTAAATTTGTCGTCAACGTCACCCCATGTTGCCGGGCCAAATGCCCGAGAATCGAGAGCAACCGCTGAATCACCATGTCCGGTTTCACTCCAACATGCTGCGAATCGCTCGGCTTCGAGAAATCGAGTAGCCGCTGAGTCGTCGCTGTCAGTCGATCAATTTCCGAAACAATCAAATCAATGTCCCGATGCACTCCGCTTTCCGCATCGAGATCTTCTTTCATCAAGGTCGCGATGGTACGAATCGAGGAGAGTGGATTTTTTAGTTCGTGAGCCAGCGAACCTGCCATCAATCCCAGCGTCGACAATTTCTCTTGTTGCACCGCACGGCGTTCGGCGGATTGGCGGGCTTGTTCCAAAATTCGGTTTTGAATCGTTGCGGCAAATTGGTCCACCAATAACGAAATCGTACTGAGTTGTTCGTTCGACAACAGTTCGCCGGTACGAAGCGATCCGAGCATCAAATAGCCGTCCACGTCGCGATAGTGAACTCGGAATACAGCCGTCAAGTCTGCTTCGCGCATCCAACCGCATACGTCGGATTCATGAGGCCCCGAGCATTCGATCCAGCGGTCGGGGCAATCGTCGATCTTGCCGCACAACGACAGCACCTCATTTGCAGCCAGTCGTTCGCAAATGATGTCCCGGGTTTGCTCGTTCGCTACTTTCACGATCGAGCTCGCTTCATGTATTTCGTTTGATTCACCGTGACCCGCCGATCGTTGTATCTCGATAAAGCACAATTTTGCGAACCGCAAATTAAACGTCTGCAAGATTCGCTCGGTAAACCACTCCGATAACGACTCGATCTCGTCGTCCGCACGACGCGACAACTCGACCGATAACTGACGTGCTGCATCACGGACTTTGACCACATCCAAACCGACAAAGTACCGCAGCCCTTCGCGAAAACGACTCCGAAGTGGTTGGTACGCCAATACCAGGGCGACCACGACCAGCGTTTCGAGCACCACAAAATCAAAGTGAAACTCTTTGCTGAACGAGCTCATCATCGGCGAGATCGTCAATCGATGAAGGTAAAAAATTGATAGCAGAATCGCGCCATACACAAGCGTCCGCTCAAACACCATCGGCAACAATCGTCGGCGCACCAGATACCATGCGAATACCAACGTAGGGGCCAGCGGCGACAGGTTGGTGAGCAAGCGGAAGGGAGGCTCAAAACGTGTCTTCTGAGCGACCAGAATATAAACACTGACTAACCCCGTGACCGTGATCAAACCGACCGAGAACTTGACCAGAAACGAGCTGGCGCCTCGAGCCACTTGTTCGAGTCGGCTGCGGTTTTTGATGAACAACCAAGCTGCGGTCAGATTCGCTGCTGACAACCACACCAAAAACGGCAAGTGAAACGGTCGCGTTGATTCAATGAAATCACGCGTGCCGCTTTGTACAATCCCGATTGCGATCGGAATGATCAAAAGCACCGGCGTGTAGACGAAGATGTAGCGAAGGTCGCGACGCGGCCGAGAGTCGCCGCCGGTATGATGGATCCGCAACCCCGCGTGCAAAATACTGCAATTCAATAGCAACATACCCGTTACCATCGTGGTCATGCATACCGCGTCGACCGCCATCGCGGTTGCGCCAACCGTATCTCGCAGCAAGGTATGCAGAAACGCGCCGACATGCCACAGAGTCGCTCCGGCCAATGCCCATTTTAGCCAAATTGCCGTCAACGGCCGATTGATCCGCTCCAAGACGATCAACAGCAATACGGTGTCCACGACAGCCGCAAAGCCGATACAGAAAAGCTCGATCTGAGGCAACATGGGCGATAACGAACCGAAGAACAAACGAAATATGAGCAGCGAGTAATGACTAGTGCTGCATCCAGGTTCGATTTTTGGGTAGTGGACGAGGCCACAAGTCCCTTACGCTCGGCAAAATGCAAGGACTCGTTGCCTCGTCCACTACAGTCAAACCCTAGATATCAAATTTAGATGAAGCACTAGCTCAATCATACCTCCAAAACAGCAGGGTCGCGGCTGCCCGACTCACTTTCAAAGCACCACCAACTCATCCTCGGCGACCTCATCGCATTGATCCAAAAAACACAGTTCGGCGTGCTTATCGAAGTCATGGCCGTTGCGAGTAATCCGCAACTCTGCATCTCCGTCGGGGTGGTTCAAAACGTACGTCACCTCATCAGCAGCATCGCCGATATGTCGCTGCGTCACCTTGAAAAGTTCTCCTTTTAACACCACGCGATCGCCCACTTTTAGCGACAGCAATCGGCCTGCGGTGGGGGAGACGCGGATCCGATCCACGCGATACCATCCCACCACGAACTCCCAAAACGCCGCGCAGAGTTGTTGTGTCGCTTTCATCATGGTTTCTCGGTCGAGACTTGATTCTTCAACGCTTCCAATTCGGCCGCGACTCGTTCTTCGCGTTCCGCTCGCTCGAATTGTCGCTCCAGCTCGTCGGCATCAGGATCCTTGCCATCCATTCGCTCCCACGCTTGACTCATCGCTTCCTCGCGGTCCACTTTCTCTTCGAACCGATTGAACTGAGCGAACGCCGATTGGCGATGCGATCGATCGAGTGTCGCGTTGATCTTTTGAGCCGAAGAGGCTCGCGCCATTCGTGCCGCCAACAGCGTCTTCTTCTGTTTGGCCTGGCGGATCTTGTCCTCCAAGTCACGGACACTCTCTTGTAGCTTCTCCACTTCGGTTCGCTGTCGTTGGTGATCGCCGCTGTAGCGTTCTGCCCGATCGGCGGCGGCCATCTTCTGAGCGAGGGCCGATTTCGCAGCCGACTCGTCTCCCCGCTTCATCGCGGTACTGGCACGCAGCATCCATACCTCCACATCGGCCCGCTCTCGCTCGGCACGTCGTCGCATTTGGATCTCATCGGCCACCGCCTCTGCCACACTCGATCGAATGCGGTCGAGTTCCTCTTCCATGTCGATCACTAATTGATGCAGCATCCGCTCGGGATCTTCGATCTTTTCTTTTAGTGACGTGACGCTTGAACGCATGACCAAACTAAATTGACTTAACCAATTCATGGCAATTTCCTTTTTGAGGAGGTTTAATAAACAAAAAACAAACGTGAGATCGGCCCTCGGGCGAGCCGATTTAGGCATCCGTAGTGGACGAGGCAACGAGTCCTCGTGGATTGGTAGTGGACGAGGCAACGAGTCCTCGTGAATTGATTTGGGACGGGACTCGTAGCCTCGTCCACTACGGGGGGCAGCACTACGATCGAACCACTAATTCCAAGTCGCCAATTCCGACGACAAGACACGGATTCGCGAGATCAGTTTCTCGCGATGGTTTTCACAGAACGCAGCCAATGCGATCACGGCCGCACCTAACGCGACTCCGCAGATCCACAACAAACTGGGGTGATCCATCGTCGATCGAATCACCATGGCCACCAAGTCCGCAATTAAGAATGCCGATCCGGCGTACATCAAAGAGCGAAGACGCAATCCGATCGCAGCCAAGATCACCAAAACACTCAGCACCATCAGCGTGAACATGTGTCCCCAGCTACCTCCGAGGATGTCAAAGAGCGGCGAGACCAAGATGATCAAGGCTCCGATGTAACGCAGAGGATCGTGCGATGCGGCAGGCAGCTCGCGTTTGAGTAACTCCACCCCGCCCAGTACCGACAAACCAAACGGCACCATGTAGAATTCCGGAGCGGTCCAGCCCAGCACTCGCCACAGCAACATCAGTGCGACGTTGACGATGACTGCCGCTGCGATCGCGAAGCCGCGTTGCCGTTTGACAATCGATTGTTGAAAGTACACGGCTGCCGCCAACATCAACGACATTACATTTAGTGCGGTCGATGACTCATCAAACACTCCCGAAATCTCTCGGACCGCAGCAAGCACGGCAACCACGGCAGGCAACGTTTGCCCGATCAACCGCATCGGTCGGCGAGTGATCTCCCATCGCGTTTTGTTCGCGGCAAGATGATCCATTGTTAACGCCGCAATCGCGATTGCCGACATCACCAATTGACTGATTCCGGCTCCGACCGTGATCACACCCTCGTGGAACAGGAACAAGGCCAAAGTCGCCGCAACGATGCAAGCTCCCCAAACTCGGAACTCTTGTTGACGACGAATCGCTTGCAACACTTCCGCGACTGCGACAGTGGCAAACCCAATCGTCATCGCCCCGATTTGGAAGACGTCAAAGTGCATCTTCGTGAACGACAATAGTGCGAGGATCATCATCCCGACACGCAGTGCCAATGCCCAATCCCGACACGGGCTGGAGTCGAGTTTCTGATACGCTCGGTCGAACAGAATGACGCTGATCGCCGCCGTCACAAAGACAAACGGCAATGCGACCGCGATGGATCCATGCATCATGCTTGGTATCACCCAACCGCGACACCCGGCAAGAGCTGCCGCGGCGAGCAAGACATGGATGTTTGCGACGATCGCCACCAAACTTGAAATCGCTCGCTCCTGGTGCGTGCGGAATTGCATCCACAACACGGGCAGGGTGATCAAACCGACAAGTCGTGCGGTCAGGTCAAACGACATGCAAGAGGCTACAAGCAGTGCGGACAACCAACCGACACTGACACCTTGGATGACCTTTGCCACCGGTGATGGCGATGTATCGTTGGCAATGTAACTGGCCGACATCCACAAGATCGCTTGCACGATCGCCCACACCACCGGCAACGCAACCAGTGGGGAATTTAGCCCTGACGAAACCAGGATTGCAGTGGCGACCAGTGGCAAGATCATGCTCGCCAAACCTGACGCCAATCGGCTGCGTTGGATCACGGCAACCGCTAACAACCACAAGCTCACCAACACCGTCGAAAGCCCTATCGATCCCATTGCCGCCGTTGGATCTCCTAGCAGCACCAGGTGGGCTTTCAACAACAATGGAACGTGAACCGCAACGACCAGACACGACAGGGCAACAAAACTCAGGTCAAAAATTGGCACAACGAAAGCTTGTGCCCGTCGCATCCAGCCAGACGAAGAGGGGCGAGTACTCGAAACGGTTGAGAACCGTTCGGCATCAAAACCAAGTGTGTTTCGTAGCGACCCGATCGAGGTCGCTTTTGAAATCGATCGAGTTCCCCGCAAAAAGAGATACGCGACACTGGAAATTGCAATCGAAAAATAGGTCGTGTACATCAAACCGTCAGCGATCGAGATGCCAAGTCCTGCCGCCCACCGCACGGCCGCGTAGCCAACTAACATCCACACACATAATCCCGAGTGGTACTGAGGATTTCGCAGCGTGTACAACACAAATGCAGCCATCAAAAATCCGAATGTCATCAGTGACGCCTGTGACATCGGTTCGACAAAGTGAACGATCGAATCGCACACCCACACAAAGGAAACGATCGCGGCGAGAAAGCAGCCCATGACTTGTGTCAGATTACGATCGCTGCCGTCGGATCGCTGGACCATCCACGATCCAGTTCCGGCCACCGGAATACGATTCAAAATTGAATCGGGAATTCGCGTCGCTGTCATCAATGCTGCGGCGGCAGCCATCAGCGTGGGAATCCAAATCGGCGACACGTCGATCCATTGCATGCCATTGAGTGCGGGAATTGCCGCGACACCACTGACCATCGCACAGCCAAGTGAAACGATCACGTAGCGGCGGTCGGCAAACGCAGCGGCAAACATCAAGAAGGCGATCATGTTCGCCAACGAGACCAAAAACGGTGATGCAAACGACATCCACACCATGTCGCTTGTCGCAATCGCACACAAGAACACGGCGACCAAGGTCACAAAGTGCTGAATGGGTTTACTGAATTCAACTTGTCCGAGCTTGCGAAAGCGATAACTTGCTACGGTCAGCAAACCGAGCAGCGGCAAATAGGTAATGCCATAAAGTGTGATCGGCACTCGTTCTTGTTTCAGTGCCTCGACGGTGGTGCTGCGAAGCGTTTGCACGATGTCCGCAAACAATGCGGGGCAACATTGATAGGCGATTGTTACGAATAACAAACTGATCCAGACGAATCCCGAGTGGCGAGTGTCTTTCGCCGTCGCCGCCATCAAGATTGCGGCAACAAGCGATGTGGGAATCACTGCATAGGAGGTTTCGCCAACATAGGAAAATCCGTAGAAGGACAAGGCAACGCCAAGCATGGTCAGAATCAGCCCGCAGAATAGTGGCGTGATAATTGGCCAAGGCAAAGGGCGGACAAGGTCGCCGGTTCGTTGACGAAATACGTTCGCTACGGTTCGTGTTGTCATCAAGACGGTGGCAGCGACCAACACACAACCAAAACCAATCCACTGAATCGGGATCGCCGTTACTGTTTTGGTGCCAACGAGAACAACAAATTGTAGTCCCAACATCACGATCGGCAGAAAGCCAAAAACGCGAGGTAGCTGATGAGTTTCGGCTAACCAGAATGTATGCCGATTGACTTTCAGGACTCCCGCCGTGAACACCAACCAACATGCGGCGGTGAATATCATTGCGGCAATCGGCGTCGAAACGCTTGGCATCGCTCCGGCAACACAGAGAACGCAAAAGCTGATCAAGAAAGTGGTTTGTCGTCCCCGCAGGAAATGGTCCAGAATGCGGCTCGATGCGAACCACAACAATCCCGTTGCGGGCAACAGTAGCATTGCAAACTCAACCACTTGCCAACCTTCTTGCATCGCCGTCCCCGGTGACAACCATGTCAACGCGAGAAAACAAACTGGCAGCAGCAGTAGCGTCAACGCGTACAGGACTCGGTAGGTCGCGTTGAGTTGCAAACGCTTGCGAGCAACATTGCCGGCGACAAAGACGACGCCGGTGTAGGCCAAGATCGTCAGGTACTTGAGCGTCAACGTCCAATCGGGCCACGCCTTGGTGACCAGCATCAAGGAGGAACCGAACACGATCGCGGCTCCCATCACAAGCATCCACTTGATGTTTTTTTCTTGAAAGAAACGATTGAGAAAGTTTTCCAAGAACGAAGGTTGGCTGCGTGCTTCTCGCGCCAAAATCACCGGCTCATTCTGCAACGCATCCCCACCGCCGGACGAGGGAAACGAGGAATCGATTGTGTGAAAGTTTGCTTCTGACATGGCCTGAGTCCGCCCAAGTGAAGGAAGGAAAATCGTTGTGCTCTCCCCTCCTTAAACAAACCCCATGCCACGCCGGGAAAGAAAGTCGCAACCTGTATGCTGGAAAGGACTTAGGTGAATTCGAAGTTTGCAGTGACCGGACATGTGCAGTCGATCGACTGCAGGCAGATAGCAGTCCGATGACTGCGTTTAGAATTCTTGGATGGTGTTTGCGGCGAGGATGCTGGTTAGATGCGGCCGCCGCTTTCGCGGCACAATTATTTAGCCGCGGCCAGCGGCGGCAGCATTTAGCTGCGGGCGTGAGCCCGCAGAATCAATACGCCACAAAACAGGGGAGCCGCGAAGCGGCGGCAGCAATGCTGAGAGATGATCGACGGTTACTTTTTCGCTTTACCCAATTGCTCAAGCACTCTCGCGTCGATGTGATCGTCGATGAATCGAATGGATCCATCCCCCATCAACATGTTGGCGCCCGAGAGATGGGTACTTCCATAACCAACTTGGCCTCGTTCTGAATTTTCCCAGTTTTTGCGAATGCCGAGCTGGAAGGATCGGACATTGTCAGGGTCGGCCCACGGAACGAACGCTGCATTCACTTCTCCCAAAACGATCGTTTCCCCCAGACTGTCAAAATCTTTGAAACGATGCGGGGTTGTAACAGCAAAAACTGCGGGGTTGGCCGCGTTGTGAGCTAAACCAAAACCATCAGGGGACCAAATTGGGTTTCCTTGAGAAGGACAAATGGCATCAGGCATCACGGTACGAAATGCGTCTGCATTGTTAGACGAATTCCATGGTAGAGACGGGTCGATCTCCGGAATTCCATAATTTGCATACGCCCTGATGTGATAGAGCCAATTCTGTCTTTCGTCAGGCTCTACCGTATTGGGCCGATAAGTCGACAATTCGCTATCGTGGGGCGTTTGTGTCTTGCTGATAAATATCGGTTCGGGGGATGTGACGAGCCAGCCGATTTGATGAGCGATGCCTGTCGTTGCGATGCCAACGATAAATAACAGCATGCACAAAATCACAATCGCGATACTCGATTTCAGACGCCATTGAATCAATGCGTGAGCAGGGCGCTTGGCGTTGGCTTGGGAAATGAACCAAGAAAGCAAGTAGTGGGCACAGGCAACCGAAATGGCAAAGCTCACTGCAAAAACAGCCACACCACCGCTATGAAATTGAACTTGCGGCGCGACTCGTCCAATAAAGAAAAACCAACCAGTCAATAGCGAGTTCAGAAGGTCCGTTGGTACCAGCAGGAGACTGGCCAACACAACCACAGCGACTGCCCCGGCCAACCATGCAGCACCGTTTCGATTCCAGCTCATGACCCGTCATCCAACGTGTAGGTGATGCCGTTTTTCTCCCACGCTCCGGGAGTCAGCAATTCACGTGCACCCGAGACCATGGTTAGTACGAGAACAAACAAGGATCCCCATAACAGGACCACCGCAACGGCTTTGCCCCAGGTCAATGGTGGCGACCATCCCGAGTCCTTTGCAATGGAATTCCAAAGCAATCGAATCACGAGGGTCGTGATCAGAAGTCCAACGAAGAAGAAAGAGATGGCTTGGATTCGCTGCTCCGCTGTACCCGATAATCGCAGAATTGTGTCGATATCCTCAGGTAACACACTAGGCATTCCAGCAACAACGGTGGATGTACAACCAATCGTCCAAACCAATGTTAACACGATTCGTTTGGACGCATACATGGTCGGTGACGGAACGTTCGGGGATAGGGGGCCAGCCGAAACTGTCTGTGAGTTTCGCTACATGAAACCGAGATCATCACGCCTTTTGCACCTGAGTGCGTTTGCCTGTTTTGATGCTCGCGTAGATCGCTTCGATCGCCAGCAAGTCTCTCAGTCCCTCTTCGCCCGGTACCTTGCTTTGCCGATCTTCGAGGATGCACTGTGCGAACGCGTCCATCTCGGCCGCGAACTGGTCGATTTGGTCAAACTGGATCGGGCCATCTTTGCTTTGGCCCTTGATCCCTTTGTAGCTGTAGGCTGGATCGAGTCCTAACCAACCCGATTCGCCATAAGCGTTGAAGCGATTGATGCCGTTAAACGCGTACGAAGTGCTGCAGTAACAATTCACGCCGCTGGGCATCGTCATCGTCCACGTAATCGTTTCGTCGACCTCGGCAAATTTTTGAGGATCCATTTTGGTTTCTTGCGCGGTCACCGCAACGGGTTCTTCGCCGGTTAGAAAACGGCATGCTTGCAGCGCGTAGATCCCCACGTCCATCAATGCGCCCCCACCGGCAAGATCCGCTTTTAATCGCCATTGGTTCGGATCGCCAATCTTAAAGCCAAACCCTGCTTCGATCGCGTGTAGCGGTCCGTATTTCCCGGATTGAATCGTTTCACGACAGTACAAATGATGGGGCTCGAATTGACAGCGATAGCCGACTGCAAGCTTTCGATCGTTTTGTTTACATGCCGCGATCATCGCTCGGCAATCTTCGCTACTATTGGCCATCGGTTTTTCACACAGCACGTGCTTGCCCGCGTTCGCACCTCGCACCGTGAACTCTTTGTGCATCCCGTTGGGCAACACGATGTAGACGACGTCGATGTCTTTGTTGGCCGCGATCTTGTCAAAATTTTCGTAGTTGTAAATGTTCTCGGGCTTGATCGAGTATTTGTCGGCCCAGATTTTCTCTTTCTCCGGTGTTCCTGTGACGATCCCCGCAAGTTTGGCATGCTTCGATTTCTGCAACGCCGGTGCAATTTGATTGGTACTCAAACTGCCGAGTCCGACCAAAGCAAAGTTGACGGTCGTTTTTTCTTCGGCGGCACGCGTCTTCGCTTGGGTGAGCAACGTCGACGCGGTAAGTGCTGCCGTTGATCCAATCATCGTTCTGCGACTGAGTGTCATGGTTTGCCTAGGGGTATGAAGAAGGAGCAAAGGGGGAGTAGCAATGACGGCGACGCAAAACCCGGCCGACCAATATGTCCGTAGCTCGAGTCATGCAGCATCAGCGGATGCCTCTCCATTTGAATCGGTCGAATTGCCGGCAACAAGAGTGTTTCTCGTCCATTTGCCCGCTGCGGACCAACGACGCGAAGTTCGGTTGCGGTAGGCGGTCCAGTCCATCGAAGCGGCGAGAAACACCGATTTATGCTCGTGCCAGACAATTCGGCGGGCAACTTCAAACAGAATATTTTCCACTGTCTGAACACAAAAACGGTGAATTCCTATCCAGCCCTCCGAGAGTTTACCTTTCTGACTTTGCTGAAACACCACGTGAGCTCGCTCGTCTCTCAAGATCCGCCGGCAAATCGCATGCACCGTGGGCGAATCGGTCGCTCGCATCAATGCCAGGTAATACACCTGAGCCAAAATTTCGGCGGTGACCAACACGGAGATTGAAGTTCGCAGCCCCGCTAAATGACGCAAGAAGCGGAAACAACCATCGGACCACTGCTTTTGCAGCAGCGGCACACCCTCTTGAGTCAACAGACGACCAAGCCACGCCGCATGCTGGTTCTCTTCCTGCAAAAACAACGTCAGTGCCGCAAGGTAATCGGGGTCTCCGCCTAGGTCGATCCAGTTTCTCGCACAGCGTTTGATGTGACGACCTTCGCCACTTTCGCCCAACTGAAACGTTTGTACCGATGCCGCGATTGCCGATCGTTCAGCATCGTTTAACGTCGGCGAATCGGACCATGGGATTGTTGGCACCTCTTCCAAATTTCGGATGAAATACTGAATCCACTGGCTGTTATCCCACAGAGCATAAGACGACGTGGCGGTGGCAGCAGGACCATTGAGATTTTGCCCGTCAAGTGTTTGCCCTTCGTGTGCTGACAGCTCAACGATCCGCTGCTGCACCGCATCGATGGTCGCATCTGGAGTCGACGTGCCTGCGGTCAGTCCGATTCGTTCGCAGCGATTGACCCACTCGCTCTTCAAATCGTCTTCCGATTGAACGTGATACGCCTGGCACCCCGACGCGATACAGCGATCGACGAGCCGCCGCGTGTTGTTGGAATTGCTGCCGCCCACCACCACAACCACTTCGACTTGTTTGCAGAGCAAATCAACCGCCGCTTGCCGTTGTCGCGTCGGGCGACAAATCGTGTTGACCCAACGGATAGATGAATCAGGGTGTAGCTCAGCGATGCGGTCCCGGCACGCCAAGGCGATCTCTTCGGGCATGGTGGTTTGGCAAACGATGCCGATATCCGATCCAAGTTGCCTGGGAACATCCGCAGGATCCGAAACGACGGCCCAGCGTCCTGGCGGCAAATCTTCGACGATGCCGAGCACTTCGACATGATCCGGCTTGCCGATCACGACGACGAAGTAACCTCGTTCGGCAAGCATCATTGCGGCATCATGGACGCGTCGCACCAACGGACAGGTCGTGTCGACCAATTCCTTGCCAGCGTCCATCAATCGTTTCCGGCGCTGATTACTGATCCCATGGGCGGTCACCATCACCACAGGCCGATCGGGTAACGAGTCACGATCCAGTTCCGAGAGCAACTCGAATTGCCGTGCATTCAAATCACGCGTCACGTCTTGATTGTGTACAAGCTCGCCGTAGACCGACGTCTGCTCGGGGTGCGAAACACTTTCTGCTGTTGCCAATGCGTCACGAACTCCGAAACAAAACCCAAGATGCTCGGCACGGATAATCTGGACCATAAAGTCGACCTCTCTTGAAAGGCTTTGTATTGCAAAGTGAATGGGCAAATAAAAAGAACAATCTTCAAGATGAATCGGACGCCAATCGCGAGACCGATTTACCCTGAACCTTGATTTGTTGCTGCGCATTGATTTGTCGCTGGGCGTCGCCGAGCACACGTTGCAGTTCCGCCAGGTAAGTAGCAAAACTTTCGCGCCCCGCGTCGGTCAACAAGCACGTCGTTTGCGGACGCCGAGCCGCTTCGTCGCGGACCAGTCGCACGAGGCTTGCATCGACAAGTTGTTTTAGATGTCGATTCAAATTGCCGTCGGTCAGATCACACAAACGCTTGAGCTCGTTGAACGTCAAACCTTCGGGGGCACCAGCCAAGCAAGTCATCAGCCCCAGACGTGCTTTTTCGTGCATGACTCGATCGAGTCCATCGTAGGCAAAGCGTCCCGAAGATGAAGGCGGCGTCGCGTCTTCTTGGTGTTTTGCATTAGCCATCAGGCGTGCACCTCGTGCGTGCGGGTCTGTTTGTGCATTAGCCATGCAGCGAAACATTGACCCCCACCAAACGGGACGGCCATCGCCAGCGGACTTAGTGCTCCGTCGCCGTGTGACATCATTAACACGGCCAAACCACAGCCGATGTACCAAATTGCAACTTGCGAAAGCGATCGCGGCAGTAGCGAGGAGGCCGCGAAAATTCCCAAACCAAGCAGCACCGACCACAATCCGGGCAACATCCAAGCGACCTCCGGCGACGTCACAAAGACGATCAACGTCAGCGCGGCACCGACAACAATCGCAGGAGCCAATCGCGATAAAACATCAAGCGTCATCCGCCGAGCTCGAGCGGTCGGGTCACGATAGTAACGAACCGCCATATCAGCGATCACGATCGAGAGTGAAACCGCAGCGACGCTGATCCAAAGCAGCAAATAAGCTTGTAGTGGCGTGGGCGAAGACGATACCAACCGCGATTGAATCGCGGCGGCGAGCAATGCAATGACGCCCGACGCCGCAGTCGGCGCAGCCCGCAACCCATCAAACGTTCTCGACCGATCGGCGACTGCCGAAATCAGATCTAATTGCTGTAGGGCCTCGTCAATTCGCATCGATACGCGTCTCGGTGAGCGGAAATCTTGATATTGCTTTGCATTGCAAAGTAGACGTTTGTGCTCGCGGTGTCAAGCAAAAAGATCGGGCAAAAAAGGGAGACGACATGTTGTGCAACGGCAGAATGCCTAGAAGTCTCACGTTTAGGAATCAAGGATTCCGTGGATGACGTGAGCGGGTTCGACGCCGGTCAGACGAAAGTCGAGGCCTTGGAACTTGTAGCTGAATCGATTGTGATCGATCCCCAACATGTGCAACATTGTGGCGTGGAAATCGCGAACATGCACTTTGTTCTCGACTGCGTTGTAGCCGAACTCGTCGGTCGCTCCGTAAGTGCTACCGGCTTTCGCTCCGCCGCCTGCCATCCACAGCGAGAACCCGTTGATGTGATGGTCCCGACCGCTGCCTTGAGCCATCGGCGTGCGTCCGAACTCGCCTCCCCACACAATCAACGTGTCTTCGAGCATCCCGCGTTGCTTCAAATCATTCACTAGCGCCGCGGTTCCTTGATCGACCAACGACGCGGTCTTTGCCACGCCGTTTTTGACACCGCCATGGTGATCCCAACCGCGATGATACAGCTGGATAAAACGCACGCCGCGTTCGGCCAAGCGGCGAGCCAATAAACAATTACTTCCAAACGAACCATCCCCGGGCGTACAACCATACATTTTTACAATGTGTTCGGGTTCGCCAGACATATCCGTCAATTCGGGCACGGACGTTTGCATCCGAAACGCCATTTCGTAACCGCTAATGCGCGTGGCAATTTCGGGATCATCAAGTTCTCGGTTGCGGAGCGTGTTGATCCGCGAGACCGCATCAACGACATCTCGTTGTTGGCGTGGACCAACGCCGGCGGGGTTGCCAACATAATGCACTGGATTTCCCGTCGCATGCATTTGAACGCCCTGATAGCGGCTGGGCAAAAATCCCGAGTGCCATTGCCGCGAACTGATCGGTTGACTTTGGCCTCCTCCTTCGCTGGTCAAAACGATAAAGCCAGGTAACTCCTGCGTTTCCGCACCAAGCCCATACATCACCCAGGCGCCCATCGATGGACGACCGCTGATCGCGGTGCCGGTATTGAAAAACGTATGTGCGGGATCGTGGTTGATTTGCTCGGTGTGCATCGACTTGATGACGCACATGTCATCGGCAAGTGAGGTGGTGTGTTTGAAGACACTCGACATCCACAATCCGCTTTGGCCATGGCGAGCAAACGGGTGCTGCGGCGCCATGACCTTCAACGTTTTGCCTTGCAACTGAGCGATCGGCTGTCCGTCGGTCAACGATTGGGGCATCGGTTGGCCGTCGTACTTCGCCATTTCCGGCTTGTAATCGAAGGTTTCTAGATGACTCGGTCCACCAGCCATGTAGAGATGGATGACCCGTTTGATGCGGGGGCGATGATGAAGTCCACCCGAGGCAAGTGGTGCGGCAGCGGCCGAATCGCTGCCTCGAAACAGTGACGTTAGCGCTATCGTCCCTAGCCCGCCTCGTCGCAGGAAGGTGCGTCGTGCCATCTCGTTTTGAAGCGGGAACCGATTAGAGAACATCGTTGTCTCGATTGATCAAGTGAATGGAAAAAAGGCAATCGCGGAAGTGAATTCCAATCGATCAATTAATATCGCATCATCGTTTCGTGCAAATTCAGCAAGACGCGAGCCACACTCGTCCAGGCCGCCAATTCCGCCGCTGGCAAATCCGTGGCGACAGGCGCGTTTCCCTCGGAAACCAAATCCAATGCTTCGTCTTGCTTGATCGAGTAGTGAGCAAGGTGCTGGTCGTAAATCTGTCTCAGTTCGCCGGCCACCTCGGGCTCAGGTTCACGAGAGAGGGCCGTTCGATAAGCCCACTCGATTCGCTGATCGACCGACGGAGCCGATTCACGCATGATTCTGGAGGCAAAAACGCGAGCCGCCTCGACAAAGGTCGGGTCATTCAGCAGCGACAACGCTTGCAGCGGCGTATTGGATTTTGCTCGCGCCGCCGTACATTCCTCACGGCTCGGCGCATCAAACGCCTTGAGCATTGGGTGCAAGAATGTTCGTTGCCAATGTGTATAGACACCTCGTCGATACTGGTCTTCGCCTTGGTCAGCGACGTAGGTTCGGCGAGGAAAATTCAGCTGAGCATAATAGCCCTCGGGTTGATAGGGTTTGACGCTTTTACCCCCGATTCGTTCGACCAACAAACCGCTGATCGCCAGTGCATTGTCGCGTACCATTTCTGCATCGATGCGAAAACGGCCTTGGCGAGCAAAGAGCTCGTTATAAGGATCAAGTTTCCGCAATGGTTCCGTCGGGCGAGAGGACCGGCGATAGGTCTCGCTGGTAACGATCACGCGTAGCATGTGTTTGATATCCCAGCCCGACTCGACAAATTCAACCGCCAACCAATCCAACAGATCAGGGTAGGAGGGAAACGTTCCTTGCCCGCCAAAATCATCGACGCTGGAACAAATTCCGCGTCCAAACATCAAGTACCAAAGGCGATTGACCATCGTGCGCGACGTCAAAACGTTGTCCGAGCGGCACAGCCAATCTGCCAAATCGAGTCGCGTTGCACGTCCGTTGACTTCAAGTTCGCCCAGGAATGCCGGAATCGCAGGCTCGACAATCTCACCTGAATCGTCCATCCAATTGCCTCGAGGCTGGACCCGAATCGTTCGTGGCGTGACCGATTTACTGACCAGCGTCAGCGGTGATGATTCTTCGATCGCTGTCCGCTCGGCCTGAAGCCGCTTCAGGCGTTCTTCAAGCTCGATGACCTGAGGTGAATTGGCGAGGTAATACTCTCGCACCGCTGCGGATTGGGGCTCGTTGCGATCATGGGCTGCGATTTGAAGAGCATCAGCGACCGGCTTGGGAATGCCTG
This sequence comes from Novipirellula rosea, assembly GCF_039541335.1. Lineage (NCBI taxonomy): Bacteria > Pseudomonadati > Planctomycetota > Planctomycetia > Pirellulales > Pirellulaceae > Novipirellula > Novipirellula rosea. The sequence goes on from NZ_BAABGA010000120.1 coordinate 379,708, forward strand.
CTTTTGAAATCCAGCCCGCTTTATCCCAGTAGACTTGGCCTCCGAATTGAGTGAACGCCATTCCGATGACGGGGTTCGCTGCGGTTAGCCCCACCTGATCGGCATCCACTTCGAGTCGAACCCATTTGCCGGGTTCCGGCAGCTCGCCGCGTCGTTGGTACCCAGCCCACGATTCGGTTCGTCGGCCGTAAGAAATCGCGTCGCTTCCCCACACGGCACGGTGATCCCATTGGCCATCGTTCCACTGCAGCATGATGGACTGAGGAGGATTTTTCGGATCGAGGTAGACCCAGGCGAAAAAACGAGTATCGGCAGAAACGTCGGCGGTCTTTTTCGCACCGAGAAAGAAATGTTGGACGAGTCCTTTACTGGATTGCCGCCGCGACGCGGTGCCACTGTGCACCGGCGCCGAATCAGAGGAGACGAAGTTCCATTCGCCGTCGCTGTTGCCTCCGGTGTCTTGTGTGTCATCAATCCACACCGTTTCTACTTCCGTGTTCTCGGAGATTTGTTTCTTCGTCTCGACTTCCCATTGCGGCTGGGATGCAATCAGGTTTTGGCGAAGCAACTGTTGTTCGGACGTGATGCTTGCGATGCGTTGATTGATCGCTTCGATCTTTTCGATGTCGGAATGGCTTGGCACGCGAATGCTTGGGGGACGACTGCGGGCACTGTAGACACCCCGTTCTTCCAGATCGGCAAAGAATGCGCCCAACGAGTAAAAGTCACGTGCGGTGTAGGGATCGTATTTATGATCGTGACACTGGGCACACCCGACGGTGGCTCCCATGAACACTTGCGATACGTTACGAACACGATCGGCAAAGTAGATCGAAAGATATTCTTTGGCCTGAGCTCCACCCTCTTCGGTCGTTTGGTTCAATCGGTTGTAGCCCGAAGCGATGAGCTGATCGATCGTAGGGCTGGGAAGCAGATCGCCCGCTAATTGTTCACGAACAAATTGGTCATAAGGCATGTTGGCGTTCATCGCCTTGATGACATAGTCGCGGTACGGCGACTGTGACACGTTCTGGTCCCCGTGGTAACCGACAGTGTCGGCATAACGAACCAGATCCAACCAATAGATTGCCATTCGCTCGCCATAGCGCGGAGAACGCAGCAAGCGGTCGACGAGTTTTTCGTAAGCATTGTCACTCGTGTCGTTAACGAATGCGTTGACTTCGTCAAGCGTTGGGGGAAGTCCCGTTAAATCAAACGATAACCGCCGAATCAAAGTAATGCGGTCGGCTTGGGGCACGGGGGCGACAGACTCTTCGGATAACCGTCTGGCAATAAAACGATCAATCACGGACTGGGGTGACGCGTCGGCCGATGCCGGTGGCAACGTAGGACGAACCAAGGGGACGTACGCCCAATGCGGCTCATAGACAGCGCCTTCGTCGATCCAACGCCGCAGTAGTGCTTTCTCGGACGCGTCGAGATGTTTGTGTGATTCCGGCGGCGGCATAATCTCATCGGGATCGCTGGAAACGATCCGGCGAATCAATTCGCTGGCCGATGCGTCGCCCGGCACGATCGCCTCGCTTGCTTCGATGGCCTCGTCACGCAAGTCCAACCGCAATCCGCCTTCGACCATTTCTGCATCGGGGCCGTGACAGGCGAAACATTTGTCGGACAGAATCGGACGCACATCGCGATTGAATCGCAGCGGTCGATCGGCCCATGCGGTGATGCCACCCACAAGGGCAGTCAGTGCAAAGGGAATCAGTGCGAAGTTACGGATGCCGATGGATTGGGGGGCACGCATCGATTCTGATCCGAAGGTGGGAGAACTAGGCGGGGGAGATGCGGTTATTATATCAAGTCTCGCTTGATCCCCATACGCGAATCGGAACATCGCTAAACCACAAAAAAAGGCTGGCGTTTCCTTTGACAGAAACGCCAGCCTGAAGTCGTTATTCGCTTAAAGACTCTGACTATCGGCCACGATAGTATTGGTTCGGAGCGGTCGAACCGTTGGGATAAACGATTTGACGATTTTGGGTGGGGGCCGCCGCAGGGGCTTGGGCAGGTGCTTTTGCAGCTACGGGTTCTTTGGGCTCATTAGCCAAGTTCCATCGTTTGCCGTTCAAACCGGCTTGTGGGTTCCAGTCCACGCCGGGGACGAACAAAATCGATGCGATGCTGCTGCCGTTGATGGTGGCGATGCCCCATTCGGTTTCAACCGTAACGAGTTTGACGTCGGTTGCACCGGTGATCGAGTCACCGTTGAGCATGACGACGGTGGTCGACGCATCGTCGGCCGAGGCAAACTTGATTCCTGCGACTTCTGAAAGCGGGATGTTGGCAACGCCGAACGAGGTTTGCATGTCCAGCTGAGTGGTGTCGGTCAAGGTGCCCTTGATCACTGTCTTGCTAATCAAGTCAACGCTGACGCTCAGCGGTCGCACTTTGCTGCTGGTGACCACTGCCTTGGCAACCGGTGTCGCCTTGGCAACCACGTCGGCTTTCTTGGCCGGAACTGCTTTGGCTTCGTCATCGGCGAACCCATTCAGCCCGAGAGCCGACGACGAGATCACTGCAACCGCAAAACAAGCAACTAGATTCTTGAGCGAAAAAGGATATGACATCTTCTGAGAAACTCCAAAATGGAAGTAGGTGAAACGTTGTATTGGGAAAGGTGGAATGCATGTGGGCGACTGTCCCCCCCGCCTGTTACATTGAACTTAGTTGCCAACCCATCGAAGTCTAATTTCAATTGCCCATCTTTCTCCAACCCATCGATCTGTTGCTTGCGAAACCGGAACAACCGGCAAAATGCGAGTTTGCATCAAAAAACCGCCCGTCGCAAATTACATGCGGACGGGCGGTTTCGTTTGAATTTCGGCGAATTGCACGTGTCAACTCGCCTGCAAATCGTTTCGCAGACTAGCTGCCACAAGCACACGAAGATGCGGCCGAACCACAAGAGCTGCATGCCGGAGCGGCAGCAGCCGAACCGCACGAGTCACAGCCTGCGGCTGCGGGTGCCGAGCAACCACAGCCACTGCCGACGGCAGAAGCAGCCGATCCCGCATCCGCGTCACAGCACAGGTTGATGGTCTCTTCGACCAAGCGTGGAACCATCTTGCAAACTTGAACTTTTTGCTCTTTGTTCACAACCACAGGAACGCACACGGTGTACTCTTCGACTTGCTCTTCCGCAACGCGGTCGTAGCGAGTCACGGTGTACGGCTCGACAACGTGCTCAGGAACGTTGTAGGTGTAGTTCACTTCCTTGGTGCGTTTTTCGGTGTGATACGAAACGTGAGGAATCGTTTCGGTCTTGGTCACCGTAGTGTACTCGAGTTGCTTACGCACACGAGTGCGAGTTTCGTCGCTGTATTTGACGACTTTACGCATGCGGGTGCGTGTTTCGTCAACGTAAACGACCGACTTTTTGGTGCCTGTGCGTGTTTCAGGCTGATAGACCACTTTGGTGCATTCGTAAGGAACTTGCTCGCTTTGTTGTTCGTAAACGGTGTAGCTGACTTCTTGCGAACGAGTGGTGGTGCCAGAGACAGCCACTTGTTCGGTCACAACGTTAGGAACCCAAACTCGCTTGGTGGTCGTGCCACAGGCACCCACAGCGGATTGGCTGACACCGGCGATCGAAGCGCCGTTGCCACCACCGTTGGATCCGCAGCTGCCACAAGCCGAGCTGCCACATGGACTGCCACAAGCTGAGCCACAGCTGGATGCACAGCGACCACAGGATCGTTTGCAATGTCCGCGTAGCAGGCCACATCCGTGACGGTGACCGACCGCTGAACCACAGCCGCCCATCATGCCATTGCCACATCCGTTTCCGCTGCTGTACCCGGCGGGGGCCGATGTCGCAGCAACCACTTGTTCTTCCCAATGACCGTAGTCTTTGGTGACGGTTTTCATGGTGGTCGTAGGCACGCAAACTTCGATGGTGCGTGTTTTCGACACGGGAACCGCGTTCACGACGGTGTGCATGCGTTGTTCGGTGACAACTTGGGGAACGCTAACGGTGTAGGTGAAAGTCTCGTCCTTCAACTGAGGAACCTTGACGGTGTATTCCTCTGGGACTTCGACGAGTTGGGGAACTCGCACGGTGTACTCTTCGGGGACTTCGACCCAAACGGGGACCGATTCGGTGACTTCGACCGTCTTCTCGGATTTCTCAGGAACCAGCACGCTGTATTCGACCGTTTTGGTTTCGGTCACAGGCGTGTTGACGACCTTGGTGCGATAACGCTCTTCGGTCACGGGAACGGTTTTGTAGACGGTTTTTGTACGTTGACGCACTTCTTCACGATTTTCGGTAACACAAACGATACGTGTTTCGGTGACGTATTTCGGTTCCAAAACCACACGATAGTTGGTTACGGGTTGGCACAGCATTTCTCCGCCGAGGGAGTTTGCGGGGCCACTCGCAGAGCCAAGTTCAGTTGCACATCCGGCACCTGAACTGATTGCAGCACCGCAACCGGCGGCGCTGCTACAGCCAGCGCCCGTCGAAACGGCACCGCTAGCACAAGGATCACTGCATCCGCCACAGGAGAGGCAGTGGCCAGCTTGAGAGACGCTGGATACGACCAACGCCAAACAGATGGCTGATAAATTTGCAAACCACTTCACAGTTGTCACGCTCCAAAAACATAAAGGTAAATGTACGTATCGTTAGGCCATGACCAGTGGCCTAGCCGGTTGCCGATCCCCCGAGCGACACAGACGAGACTAAATGCGGAGCAACGAGTTGCAATCCTTGACCCGCAAAAAAGTCGAGAATCGCTTTCACAGCAGCCATGGATTCCTCCTTGATGCGTCAAATCACCGGCATATTCGCTAAGAACGCTACATCAGATGTTTCTGATTATTTTTTGAGTAAAGCTTAGGAATCGGACAAACAAACAACCGCATCCCTCTGATGCTGAACTAGTTTCAATCGGATGAGTCCTGGCATATCGCCGGGATTCCGTGACGAAGCTCCCTTTTTTCAACATCTTCTTCTGCAGGAATGCCGTTCGTGAAGACGTACAAACTGACTCTCAAAACGATCCCTCTCCGTCGCTTCGGGCACTCTTTTGCATCCGGTTGTTTGATGATTGCCGGCGTCACCCTGCCGGCGCTGACGACCTTGGCGGCACCGCCTCAAGAACCCGTGGTCGCTCGAGTCGAGATGAAATTGACCGATGGCGAGAAGGTCACCGATGTGATCGAAAAAGGCGATTTGCTGACCGTCATCGAAGAGCGTGAAGACGACTATGTGATCCTGACTCACGATGGATCCCGCGGCGCCGTCGACAAAGTCAATGCGGTCCGGCTCGCCGAATCGACCGATATTTACAGCGATTTGATCGAGCGGAATCCTGACGAAGGACGCTTTTTGACGCTCCGTGCTTCCGCATGGTGGGCGCTCGGGAAATCCGAAAAAGCGGTCGAGGACTTCGATCAAGCAATCAAACTTGGCTACGAAGAACCGCATGCCTATTCGAGCCGCGGGCTGTTCCACGCGTCGATCGGTAATTTTGACAACGCGATCGCGGATTACAACAAAGCTCTTGAGCTTGATCCTGAATCAATCGCACCGCTGATCAATCGCGCGGCCGTCTACATGGCGCAAGGTGAGGTCGAAAAAGCGATCGGCGACTACACCGCCGCGCTAAAGCAAAAACCGGGCAATGCCTCGCTGCTGCGTCAGCGAGCGATCGCGCTGAAAGCGGACGGTAAGCTCGATCGGGCCATCGAAGACTTCAATGCGATCCTGAAAGGCAACGAAAATGACATCGATGCGATCTCGGGGCGAGGATATATCTATTTTCAACAGGGCAACCACAAGGCTGCGGTAAAGGATTTCTCGCAAGTCATCGAGTTGAACCCAGAGTCGGCGGTGGCGTTCAATAACCGTGGCTACAACCAATTCCAGCTCGGAAACGCTGCCGACGCGCTGGCCGACTATGACAAAGCCATCGAATTGGCGCCTCAGTACGGTTTGGCTCTCCAAAACCGAGCTTGGTTGCTGGCGACCGCCAAAGAGGATTTGTTACGTGATCCGGCAAAGGCGATCGAATCGGCCAAGGCAGCGTGTGAGGTCAGCGACTACAGCAATCTCGGCGATTTGTCCGCGCTGGCGGCCGCGTTTGCAGCGGACGGCAAATTTGAAGAAGCGATCGGATGGCAGGAAAAAGTCGTCGAAAACGCTCCTGAATCGTATCAAGAGTTCGCCAAGAAAATCTTGCAGCGGTACCAGGACAAAAAGCCGTTTACCGCTAACCCCGACGATGCGGATGTGGCATCCGAAAACGGGCCCAAGCAAGACGATGTGGCCACAGCGAAGGCCAAGTCTGCCTCGTAACCTCTGCTTCGTAGCCTCTGTCACGTAGCCTCTGTCACGTAGCAATCCGTCTTGTTGCCTACTCGTAGCTTCAATGTGATCGGCACTGAAAACCGCTCTCTCACCAAGGGGGGGCGTTGCCGTCGATTTTCAGTATCGCTTGCGACACGCGGCCAATGCCATCTACTTTGGTACTAAACAGGTGGTTTTTATAGCGGAGCGGCGCAAGCCGCCCGGTAAAATTCGAACGTTTTACTCGCTGCAACCGGGCGGCTTGCGCCGCACCGCTAAAACAACACCCGGCGGGTGCGACCGTCGCTGGTTTTGACTGCGTTGGCGGGCTTCAAAAAATCCAGCTGAAATGCGGGTGGCTGCCCAGACTGGGGCAGATCGGTGGCCGACCGTTTCCTCGGGACGGCGCATCGACTATTCTATTCTCTCTCTTGGTCCGATCGAGCGATCACGCTGGCATCGGGCCCTGACGCCCCTCGCGCAACTTCCTTCCTAATCTCAAGATTGGTTACTTACAGTGATCTTGTTATCTCGATTGCGACACGCGGTATGGACCGCATCGATTTTTTCACTGTTCGCATCCTCTGCGTTTGCCCAAGTCTTTGACAGTGTGGAATCGGCGAAAGCCAATCCCGACTTTTTGATCCAGGGTGAATACGCCGGTGAGACTCAGGGAATGCAAGTCATCGCCCGCGGCGATGGCGAATTCGACTTGGTTGTCTACGAAGGCGGATTGCCCGGTGCCGGAGCGAAACCCGCGCCGCCGCGACGACTCGAAGGCGACGCCGATGTGGTGGCCGATCTGGTCGAGGCGATGGAGTTGGAGAAAGTCGAGCGAAAAAGCCAGACGCTTGGGGCGAAACCGCCGCGTGGTGCCACGGTGTTGTTTGACGGCACCAAAGCATCGATCGACAAGCATTGGCGTGATGGAAAACTGATCGCGTCCGATTTGCTTGGCGAAGGCACGACGACCAAACAGACGTTCGGTGATTATCGATTGCATCTGGAATTTAAAACGCCGTTCATGCCCAAGGCGACTGGCCAAGCTCGTGGCAACAGCGGTGTCTATCATCAAGGCCGCTACGAGACGCAAGTGCTTGATTCATTCGGGCTTGAGGGAAAAGACAACGAGGCGGGCGGCATTTATACGGTCAGCGCTCCTTCGATCAACATGTGCTTTCCGCCGTTGTCGTGGCAAACCTACGATGTCGATTTTACTGCCGCTCGTTTTAACGCCCAAGGCAAGAAGACATCCGATGCCAAGATGACCGTGCGTCTGAATGGCGTGATTGTGCAAAACAACGTCTCGATTTCCGGTCCTACACGTGGAGCTCCGCTGAAGGAATCGGCCGTACCGGGGCCGATCCATTTGCAAAACCACGGCAATCCCGTTCGCTACCGCAATATTTGGATCGTTCCGGTCGATACCGAGCGTGAAGCTCGCCGACCGATCGTCGCAGGATTCGAACGGCTTTACGCCAGCAGTAGTGAGCCTGATGCGGTCGCAGGTGAGTTACTGATCAATGCGTTGGCGTGCGACGCCTGCCATGCTGCGGACACCTTTGCTGATTTGTCGATCAAACGCGGGCCTGATCTTTCTGCAGTCGCCGGACGTGTGCGAGTCGATGCGATGGTCGACATGATCGCCAATCCCCATCAAATCAAACCCGGCACGACGATGCCCGATCCGTGGGGGGATCTCAGCCCCGAGAATCGCCGCGAGAAAGCTCAAGCGATCACCAGTTTTCTGGTCAGCAAAGGCTCTGGGACGCTGCAGGACCGGGCTGCCCCGAAAGATTTGATCAAGACCGGACGTAAACTCTATCAAACCGTGGGCTGTGTTGCCTGTCATGCGGCCGATCCTAAGTCCAGCAAGGCGGCGATGACGAGCACGTCGGTACCGCTCGCTGGCATCGAAAAGAAATACACCCTCAGCTCGCTGACGGATTTCCTCAGCGAGCCACATGTCACACGTCCGGGCGTTCGGATGCCTGGCTTCGTCGGCTCGCCAACGGAAACGACGGCGATAGCAGCCTACTTGCTCGGCGATGTGGTCGTTCAATCGGGGCTCGGCAAATTTAAGCGTCGGATTTACCGCGGCGACTGGGATCGACTACCCGACTTTAGCAAGCTGCAACCCGAATCGACCGATGAAGTGGTCGGGTTGAAGATCAGCGACATCAAGCCGAAGGTCCAATACGCCGTAATCTTTGATGCAACGCTGTTGATTCGCAAAGAGGGCGAATATGCGTTCCGAGTCAAAAGCGATGATGGCAGCCGCGTGTTCGTCGATGGAACCGAAGTGACGGAAAACGATGGCGTTCACCCGCCGACCACGGCCACCGGTTCGATCAAGCTAAGCGAAGGCCAGCACAAGCTGACGCTAAAGTTTTTGCAAAAGGGAGGCGGTGCGGAAGTCAGCCTTGAATTCGAAGACAAAGAATTCGGATGGACGCCGGTGGAATCGGTGATCATTGACCCGGAAAACCCCGTGGCACTGGACTTTCTGCCCAGCAAATATGTGCCGGATCCTTCGCTTGCCCAAACCGGCCAACAGATTTTCCAATCGGTGGGATGTGCAAACTGTCATCAATTCAAAGGCACGGCCGCAACGCTGGTCGCAAAACCGCTAAAGCAACTCGATTTGACCCGAGGCTGTTTGGCCGACGATGTTTCGGCCACTCCACAGGGCGTCGTTGATTTCGAGTTGAACAACACTCAGCGTGCCGCGATCAGCGCCGCAATCCAACAGCGAAAACAATCCGGCGTGCCTGATGTTGACGATGCTACCCGGGTGCACGTGACCATGACCGCGATGAATTGTTACGCATGTCACAAACGTGGCACCGTTGGCGGTCCCGAACCGATCCGCGAAGCCTCGTTCATCAGCACCACACCGGAAATGGGGCTCGAGGGCCAAATGCCGCCACCGTTGGATGGAGTGGGCGACAAGTTGACCGATGCCTACATGAAAACGATTCTGCAGAACGGGGCAAACGAGCGCCCCTACATGCTGACGCGGATGCCAGCGTTTCGCTATGAACATTTGAAAGCGATGCACGAATCGGTCAACAAACTCGACCGCAAAGGCGATGACGCTCCGATTGCGACCGAGCCAGCTACCGAAGCTCAAATCGCCGGAGGGCGACAGTGTGTTGGCAATCGCGGGTTGGCGTGCATCAAATGCCACAGTTACAACGGCGCCAAGGGTGGCGGCATCGGAGCGATTGACATGCTGAAGATGACCACGCGTTTACGTCCAGAGTGGTTCCATCGCTACTTGCTCGACCCACCGTTGTATCGGCCTGGGACGCGGATGCCCAAGAGTTTTGTGGATGGCGAATCGCCGCTGGCGGACCTCTATGGTGGCAACCCCGATAAGCAGATCGACGCGATCTGGAAGTATTTGCTCAAAGGCGATAAAGCCAAAGAGCCCGAGGGTTTGACTCAGGGGGCCATCCTGTTGGCGGCAAATGCGAAGCCGTTGATTTATCGCAACTTCTTTACCGACGTCAGCGCCCGTGGCATCGGTGTGGCGTATCCAGGGGACGTGAATCTGATCTGGGACGCCGAGCAGATGTCGTTGGCCAAGCTTTGGAAGAACAGTTTCATTGACGCTTCGATGCACTGGATCGCTCGCGGCCAAGGACGCCAACAACCGATGGGCGATGCCGTCGTGCTGATTGACTCGGCGGTTCCCTTTGCGATCCTGCCGTCGAGTGATGCCGCATGGCCGAGTGAATCCGCACGTGAACTTGGCTACAAATTCATGGGCTACACGCTTGATGCGAGCGGGTTGCCAACATTCCGGTACCTCGTCAACGGTTACGCGATCGAAGACAAGCCGGTGGCGAGAAACGTCGACGGTATCAAGTCGTTAGAGCGGCATTTTACGGTGACAAGAACGTCCGATGCATCGGGGACGCTCGTATCGCGTTTTTCAAACGGTGCAATCAAGTCCAGCGAAGACGGAACCGTCACGCTTGCCAACGGAGTCCGCATGACGATCGAGGGCGTGTCGGTACAGCAGGTAGGCGAGGGGGACGCGGCCGAACTGCGAGCCGTCGTTCCGCCCGGCGAGTCCGTCTCGTTCACGCAAACCATTCGTTGGTAGATGCCGACGCCGATGTTTTGCTTTTGGCATTTTTAGGCGTCTTTAACGCGGCGCTCGTCTCAAATTAACCTTCCACTCAGTTTCGCAGCACTACCGATGAATCAGTTTCAACGCCTCGCCGCTTCGTCGCTCTTCCTGTTGTGCGTCACCCCGTTTGTCGCCGCCGAGGATTTGCCGAAAGAATCGGATTACTACGCGATCACGACCTTCGAGGCGCCGCTGGATGAAACGATCGAAGCCTGTGGCTTTCAGTTGCTCGAGGATGGACGATTGGCTGTGTGCTCACGTCGCGGCGATATCTTTGCGATCAGCGATCCGTTTGCTAAAGACATCTCGGCATCACAATTCAAGTTGTACGCTCGTGGACTGCACGAACCTCTGAGTCTGGCGTCGCGTGACGGTTGGCTGTATGCGGTCCAGCGTCCCGAAGTCACTCGGATGAAAGACACCGATGGCGACGGAGCGGCTGATGTTTTCGAAACCTACGCCGATGGCTGGGGGATCTCGAGTGATTACCACGAATACGCCTTTGGGTCCAAGTTCGATCAGGATGGAAACCTGATTGTCACGCTCTGTTTGACCGGCTCGTTCAGCAGCAAAGTGCCTTATCGCGGCTGGGCGATGAAGATCACGCCCGAAGGAGAAACGATTCCGTTCTGCAGTGGTGTGCGGTCGCCAGGCGGTATGGGAGCGAACCTTGAGGGCGACATTTTCTATACTGACAACCAGGGGCCGTGGAATGGAACGTGCGGATTGAAATGGCTGCGTCCTGGCGGTTTTATGGGGCATCCCGGCGGTTGGGCATGGTTTGAATTGTGCGAAGACGTGATGGGCAAACCACCGACAATGCCCGAGGATGGCAGTCGATTACACGTGGAAGCAAAAAAAATCCCTGAACTCGTGCCACCCGCGATTTTGTTTCCTTATGACAAAATGGGCAAAAGTGCATCGGGCATCGCTTGCGACACCAGCGACGGAAAATTTGGTCCGTTTGCAGGGCAATTATTCGTCGCTGATCAATCGCACAGCACGCTGATGCGAGTGGATCTGGAAAAGGTCGATGGGCTTTATCAAGGAGCGGCGTTTCCGTTCCGCCGCGGATTTGCATCGGGCAATGTCGGCGTCGAGATGTCGCCAAGAGGATCCATTTTTGTTGGCGGCACGAATCGCGGTTGGGGGTCGGTGGGGCGGCGGCCATTTGCGGTCGAGCGACTCGATTGGACTGGCAAAACGCCATTCGAAATCCAGCACATGCGGCTGACGTCCGACGGTTTTGAATTGACCTTCACGGAACCCGTGGATGCTGATTCGGCCAGCAATTTGGAAAGCTACAAAATGACGACCTACACGTACGAGTACCGTGAACAGTACGGCAGCCCCGAAGTCGACCACACAACGCCAACGATCCAATCGGCTAGCGTTTCGGACGATGGCAAGAGCGTCCGGATTGTTGTGGACGGATTGCAACTCGGGCATGTGCATGAACTGCACGCCGACGGTGTCCGCAGCAAGTCCGGATTGCCGCTGTTGCACAAGGAAGCGTACTACACGCTGAACCGTTTTAAATAGGCGGCAATCACCGGACAAAAGCCACCTCCCGTCGACCACACAGAGCACGCTCTACCTCTGCACGCGAATTGCACTTCCAACGCATCACGTGAGACAGGACACTGCGTGTCGATTGATTTGGGCCTCTATTTCCAAAGATGTCCGCTGACGATTTCCTCGAGTTCCGCTTCATCGAAGTCTTCGAGTTGGCGTGAGGTCAGCCAGCAGACTCGCAACAACATCTCTTTGGTGGAGGTGATCTGCAGTGGTTTGACGTTGATCAGGTCGCCGTTGGCCGGGTTTTCCACGGTGCGAGCGGGGACCGATAGTGAATAGCTTTCGTTCCGCGTCGCAATCGCATCCAGGGCATCACGCAAACCCGGATTGGGTGGCTCGGATTCGATCAAATCACCGATGTCGATGCCGATCGTATCGCAGCGAATTTTTCGTAGCCGATTGAGAAGCGAACCGGCAGCACTATCGATTGGCAGGTCGGCAAAGAGTTCGCGGAGGAACGGCAGACTGTGTTCGGTCCGCAAAATCGCGTTCAGGCGATTGACTTCGAACGCTCCACCCTCACTTTTCTCGAGATCGCGGTGCGACAACATCCCGAGCCAGAGCAGCGGGATGTAGCGTTTCGATTCGCTAATCAATTCAGGGCATTTATTCGGGCTACTTACTAAACTACCGCGCGCAGACATCACACCGCTCCTGGGATTTGATAAAGCCAATCAGATTCCCGCCTTTTACTTGCGGGTGATTGTACTGCATCCCAGGCCGCCGTTGGAAACGCGGCGGCAACCTTAGCCGCGATCACTGCTAAGGTTGCCGTATTTCGCGGTTACACCATCGGTTCAGGTTGGCCTGAAATTTTGCGTGATCCACGGCCTTTCATGAAGCGATGTCCAAAGTCGGTCAACACGAAGATTCGGAGCGAACCGAGGATTGCTAACAACACCGCGAGAATCAGCAGTCGACTGCGACGCGTTTGTTTGAACACGCCCCCTTCGCCCACCGCAGGTTGCTGCTGTGGCTTTAGCGGCATTCCGTACATCATGGCAATTTGATCCATCTCGACGAGGTGGATAACCGGGATATCTTTTCGCATAAAGCGAGTCATGATCGAGTCGATCTGCATCGTTGCTCGCGAAGCCGTGCGATTGAGTCCAGGCTTGTAAGCTCGTTTGCCGATCGTCTTGCCTACCGAGACCGCACCGCCGCCGACGTTGATGTAGGCTTTGTATTCTTGCGAACCGGCTTGTTTGCGATAGACGTTCATCCGTTCGTCGATCGCGCTGGCAAAATCCTCTGCCTCGAGTCGCTTCAGGTCATTATCCGAAATCGATTTGCGGATCATTTTGCGTGCTTCGTCGCCAAGTCCGATCCCTAAATCCTCGTAACCGCCGATCGAACTTGCAACCGACCGAAAGGGGATGTACTGCTCTTCATAGAGCATCGTCTCCATGTCGATCCACAAGAATTTCGGACTGTTGGCTCCCCATTGAGACGAACCGGCACTTGCCAAAATGACCGGTCGAGCGCCGATGGTTTTCAGCGCCGCCAAGACACTGACGTTCATTCCGGGAAACGACCCTGAATAGCCGACCGCGACTAGGTCGCCTTTGCCGACACCGGCTTTGATCAGCATGTCGATTACGACAGCGGCAAGGTTGGGATTCGTCGAGGTTTGCTTGGCGCCCAATCGACCACTCAGGGTGGTCAAGGGAGTCATCAATTCGCCAATCATGCCGGTGGAACCGGGGTCGATCGCGGTATTGATCCGCATACCAAGATGAAGTTTTTCGTTGCGAATTGCCTCCATCATTTCCTTGGACAATTCCGCCGCTTGCATCTTCAGGTCAAGGTCTTCCTGAGGTGCTTCGACACGGAAGTACTCGACCGTTGCCAGTCCCAGCAGCGAAAATGCCGCCATGAAAACGATGATCGATTGCGAGACTTGGCGTGGTCGCCAATACAGACGTTTCATAGTACGAACTCCAATCCGATCAGCATCAGTACCAAGCGAACCACGGTCGCAGCGGTCAATAGAATTCCAAGCGTTTCGAGCATCCCTTGACGGTCGATCCAAATCGCGATCAATCCAGGGATGATGTAACCAATCACTTCATAGTCGTTCGATTCGGCCAACACATCCGCATCGAACGAATCGACGGGGACCGCAGAAAACGGCGAGATTGACTCCATTAGGATGCCGACAAGAAAACCGACAAGCACCATCAAGACGGTACGCCGTTTTCCGTAAATGACGATCATGTTCGACAGCGAGTACACGATAAAATACGTGACGATCGCGGCAAAAAATGTGGCGACCACCGTTACCGGACGGTCCAGTGACAAGGCGATGTAACCGGGCACCACCATCCCGCCCGCGGCGAGACCAAAGGTTTCCGAGAACAGCAGGCTGACGGCCAAGCCGATGCCAATTGATACAGTTAAAGTGTCCATAGTTCCTAAAATGCTTTTTCGTCGACAATGCCGCGATTGCGGAAATATCGCACCACGTCTAAACCTGCGCCACCAATATTTGCCATTCCCATCACCAATGATGAACGGCCCGAAAGACTCACTACCTTCTCAAAAATCTCAGGCGCTCCGTCCCCTTCGGCCATCACTAATTTTCGTGAATCCAAGCCTGAATTGATGGCATGCTTGGCGAAAATGTAGGTCCCTGAACCGATCAAAACGTAATGATCCGCCGGACGCCATGCCGCACAACACTCGGCCAGCTGTCGCGAGCGATCAGGACGGTCGAATCGACAATTGAAAATCATGATTCGCTTGCCAACGCTTGGATAGCGATCACATGCCATGTCCCAAATGCGTTCGGTCGATTCAGGGTCATTCGCGGCAAAGCCATTGATAAACACGATCTCGCGACCAAAGAAATCCAATTCGGCCACGGTCATGATTCCCGGGTCGGGACTAGCCGACCACATCCCTTGCAGCGCCGTCGCACGGTCGACTCCAAGGTCGCTGAGGATTCGCAACGCGAGCGCCACATTCTCGGCATGTTCAATGTACGCAAACTGAGCCAAATCCAAGGGCTGGATCGCGTGCACCTCGTCTTCGCCGACCGTGATCAGCTCGGTTTTGCGGTCGTCGCAAACCTTGCGAAACGCATCCAAATGACGACGTTCGGCGGTGTACAGTTTGCCCTCTTTCGGCACCATTCCCAGTAACGCCCAAGCCACATCCTTCTCGCCTGGACCCATCACATCCAAGTGGTCGGCACGCGCGTTGGTGATCACGCTGTGGGTTGCGTGTACCAACATGAATTCGCACAACCACTGCAAGTAGGGAATCAACGCCATGCACTCGATCACAAGCGCTTCGGATTCAATCTCAGCTGCAGCGCGAACGATCCGGATTTGTTCAATCACATTCGCGCGTGCCGGACGGAATACCGGATACTCGGCACCATCAGGCAAAATCATTCTTGCCAATGTGCCCGTCGTCTTGGCACAGGTGCGTTTACCCGATGCGCGCAGCCCCGCGGCGATCAGCCGAGTCACTGACGATTTGCCTCGCGTGCCATTGACATGGATACGCGTCGGAATCGTCGCTAGGTTGCGTCGATGTAGGAAAGACTCTAATAGGCCCAGCCCAACCAGCGACCCGGTCGTGCCAAGCAGTGCAAGCGAACCATCCATTCGTGATGGTTAATCCCAGTAAGAGACGTGGAGACTGCGTCAGGTTGAAAAGGTGAATACGAGACCTGATGCGCAGCGAATTATGGTGATGATGCAAAAGCGTGCTAGTGGATCACCGCAAAATTCTTACTAAATTCGGCAAATTTGTCAGCGGAATTGAGAAGATTCTCACACCAAATCTCAGCCCGCAAACGGCATCTGGATGACATTAACCGCTTAATGGTGACTTGTGGAGCCTTAAAATGCTCATACGTGATCGCTAAGGTCCGTCGCGGTCCGTAAAGCGATCGATGCCAGGTATTCGGATTTGCGAATCCAAGTGAGGCTTCGGGAAAGTCCAACGCTGGGAAGTGTTTTGAAGTTTTTTGTGAGAAGGATCAAGACGAGAGATCAGGACAACATCGCTTGGACCACGTTGTCATCGCCGCCGATTTTGAAGGAGGCGTCCCGATGGAATAGGGAAAAAGGTTCCCCGCGGAAAACGGTTCCCGGACTCAGATCCGCTGTTTTTCGGAACGAGTCCGGGTACCTTTTCTATCGACTCCGCTCATGGTGGAGTTGTTGTTACTACCGATTCATGTGCCGTCGACGCAAAGCCTGTTGATCTTGCCGCACCACTTGCTGGGCGTACTGTTGTTCGCCGGCTTGAAGTTCCAACAGAAAGTCACTTTGAACGCCGCCAATTACTTGTACATGGTCGCTACGACCACAGCCAGAGATCAATGCGGTCATCACGAGTGGAAGCACGCATAACGTGATGCTTTGACAGGTCTGTTTGAATGTGATTGTCATTTCGATAGGTCCTTAAATATTTCTCGATGGTTCTGGGAATTTGCTGTTAATCTGGTTTTCTCAAACCAAGACTCTTAGTTGAACGGTTGATCGATGACTTCATTGGAAGCGCGAGTGCCGAGAGCCCCCCAAAGTCCATACGGGCTCTTTTGACCCGGTGCCGACTTCCCGCTTTGTCCGTACTCGACCATGGCCGCGCTTTGGTCGCCGGATTCGATTGAGTCGGTGACGAAGACAACCGCACCGTCTCCCATCAAAACGTGACAGCCGCCTTGATGCCGACTGCTTGGTGGCGCGATGCCTTCTTGGCCCGGCCAATCGTCTTGCCAACACGCAGCGGAGTTAGGCGGGGTGATGGTGAACATTGCCGAGTGAAACGTTTCGCCATTCATCCATTGGTATCCGCGTCCGTAGATCGATCCGCTTTCCCAATCGCTGAACAGAACCGTCGACTCCTCCCAGAATTTTGGTCGTGAGGGATCGATGGATCCGTTGGATTCACAGATACGTGGATTCGCTTTGACGCCGACTTGGCCGCGTGCCGCTTGCGTCCGGATGTCGCGGTCACCCAAGTCGGTTGTGATTTCGCCAGCGACGATCGTATTGGACAGTCCGTCCCTAATGTCACGAAACCGCATCGATACGTGAGCAACGAACGCGCCTCGTTGTCCGGCACGTGAAAGCTGTGAATCGGTGTTCGTTTGGACGAGTGCATGATTCATTGGTCCTGTTTCGGCCTTGGCGAACGAGTCGCCTAAGCAGACCGCATAGTTGGTTCGCCCTTGCGATGGAACGCCGTATCCAGGATCGGACGGGCAGCGAAACGTCGGGATCTCGGTCATGGCAGGTGGGTACAGAAAACTCACGTGAAAGCTTGGCTTGGGGCCAAAGGCAGTCCACGAAGGAACTTTGGGAATGCGATCGCCATTGGGGCCAAGCTCTTGGCCGAGCGATGAACTCATTTCCTCCCACAGCGTTTGTTGCTCGATAAACGGCGTGATACCGACCCAAGCACTCAGTTGGCTCTGGTTGGTGTTCGGCGACCAAATCCACCAGTTAGCCGTGGTCGGATCGAGCCCCGTACCGGTTTTGTGTTTAGGCAGCCGATTGTAGGCGGAATGGTAGTTGTGGATTCCCAATCCAATCTGTTTGAAATTGTTGCTGCAGCTCATGCGACGCGCTGCTTCGCGTGCGGCCTGGACTGCGGGGAGTAGTAGTCCAACCAAGACTCCAATGATTGCAATCACAACCAATAACTCGACGAGCGTGAAAGCAAACCTGGGCCGGTTCGTTGAAGACGTCATGGTGATACCTTTGATACTAAGTTTGGGCAAAAGGGGCAAACGTGGGTGAAACAAATCCGAAGCGACAGTTGGCCGGCAAAGGGAATCCAAGTGTCGTCAAACAAACCATCAAGCGTTTATCGATTCGCTTGAGGTTCCAAAATGGAGGGGGCATGAAATGGGTAAGTAACTACGAAGTCAGTGAAGGGGGCAAATTGGATCGGAGACAGAAAACCTTCTAAGCTTCGGTTTCCAGTCTTTATTTACGGGGTATGTTTCGGGGCAAACGTCTCGGCCGCGGCTGTTTCGCAAAGCGACCGATAGGTTTCGTAGAAGTGAATCGCGATTCCGCCAAAACACTCGAAATCTCGAAAGTAGTTTTCAGCGGCTGAAGTTTGCTCGTCAAAATCGACCATCGAGTTATCGCCGAACGTCACTTTCGAAGGCATCACACTTTCGGTAACGAATCCTCGCATCCGCGGTATCTCGCCCTCTTCCGCGAGGTCGCGTGCCTCAAATGTTCGCCACTGCGTGTCCGAGGCAATCACGGATTTCGCTGTCGCCCGTCGGCTTTCAACCTGCGGATCACTTTCCATCAGCCAATAGAATTGTTTGGCCAGCAAACGTAGCGACCTCTCGGCCGCAGCCCGCTGTTGATCAGAGGGGGCGTGCGGGATTTCGATCCCCACGTGAATGTTTTCGCCGTCATCCATCGTGTGAACGCGATGTCCATCAATCAGGCTCTGGTCGGCGAGCAACCGAGTGAGCGACAAGGCCTGTTGGAATTTCTTGCGGGGAAGCCCTACCAGAAACCAGACCTGTCGATCGGCTTCCATGAACGTCTCGACCCCCATGAAGATGGTTGCGCCACGCTGACGTTGACCGTATTCGATTAACGCTCGTCCGTGAGCGATGATGCCGTCAGCACCGTCGGCCCGGTCACGATAATTCATAACGCCAACGTTATCGAACATATCGATGCAGTGAAAACTGGCTGCTTTGCGAACGCCATTGAATTCGACCGCTGCGTTAGCCTCGCCAGTGTTCTTGTCCATCACCTGCCACCAAAATGGAATGTCAACGCCGAACTGCATGTTCGAGCCTTCGCGAATGCGTCGTTGACACTCGGCATTCAATTCCAGGTATTGGCGGAGGATTTGTTCGCGACGTGAAGGCGAATGCCAACCGAGCAACAGATAAGGTTCGTTGTCGAAATGAACGCCGTCGAATCTTTCTTGCTGATTGGCTTGTGAATTGAATTGCAGCACTGCATCCACTAGGCCAAGCGGAATGTGGTGATTCTGTGTGAGGCAGTGTTCGGGGGCTCCGTCCAACGCATGAATGCGGATGTTTCGCGAATGAGCTTCTGCGATGAAGCTGCGTAATTCCCGTTGCATCAACATGGTGATGCGGGCAGAAGGCGGTGCTTCGGGGGCGGTCGTCGATACCCTTGACGGTTCGGGGTTCTTGGACAGCCCGGGCCGCTCGACCTTGTAGGGCAACTGCAGCCAGATTTGGCCGATTTCGTGTGCATGGCAGAAATCAAAAAGTTCGTACCAACGCGGTGTGCTGCCCAACAAGTCTTTTGTGGACCATAGCCACAGCGCGCGTGACGGTGCAGTTGATTGCTGACGCTGCGGTTGTGGTTCCGGCGCTACGTTGGCGAGAACCATCTGATCCAAATCCGATTTGAATGCCACATCTTCTAAATAGACCGTGAATTCGCCAACCTCTGCAAACTCGAAGGTCAATCCTGCGAATTGCGAACAGTCGATATTTGTGGATCGAAGCGGCACAATCACCTCTTGCCATCCTTGGGTAACTCCGCCATCAAGAAACTGATCGACGGGCCCCAACAACGCGGAGTCCTCCTTGGCGATCCAGTGCTCGTCTGACAAACGAATGTTGAAGGTTTCACCTCCGCGTTCCCCGCGAATCCAAAACGACAGATGCGAATATGCCTGCGCATCGAAGTAGGTTGGTTTCAATGCGTGCATGTCAAAGAAGTGAATCCAATAGCCGCAGAACCCTGCGCTGGCTTTGGTCGCCTTGACTCGCATGCTGTACCCACTATCGCCACGCCTCGGATCAGGCACTCGTATCGCCGAGGCGAATGAGGGCGAACGTTGAAACGTAGAGCGGTATCCATCGAGTCGGTTCTGAACTGGCTGATCAAAACGATCGGCGATCCGCAGAGTCGATGGTGCGTCAGCGACTAATGCTTGCTCGCGAGGGAATGAAGCGATATCGTCGGCACGTGAAGACGCAGCCATAACGACGCCGCAGAAGAACAGCAGACAGTAGCGAGGGTTCACGAGTTTTATTTTCCTGTACTTAGACAGCTTGAATCAACCATTGCGATGCTTAACTGCACGTCGTCTCCAGTAGACGGACGAACGTGTTGAGAGTGATGTCTCGCTCACTTGGGGCCGGCGATGGATGATCGTTCAGGTTTTCCGAGTCGATCCGCTTGGCATGGCCGCGACTTTGGGTGTGACGCAAAATCGCGATACTTTGAATCTCGGCCTCGCGATCGGCAGAGCGGTGCATGTCATCTCGCTCTGCCGTTCGGCGTGGCACTGGAACTTCATCGGGCTATTCTTCTTACTCGGCACCCGCGTTCGTCATGGCAACCTGCGACGAATTGATGCGAACGACTTCGACTTCGGCCGATCGCGCAACTCCTGCAGGCAATTGTTCAATCGACATCCCAGGACGAAGATTGGTCGATTGCTCCGCGTCGGGATAGATCGCTACGATGCGAAATCGAGTGCCTGTGGGAGTGCTGTCATTGCCAAATCGAGCTGACGAAACAAAACGAGTTTTTCCAACCGGCGAAGAAGCAGCCTGCACCCACCAACTGTCGTTGGCTTGAGTCGAACGAACCAACACGATGGGCTTTCGACCGTCCAACGAGGAACACGTGACCAAATCGGCTCGTTCCACTTGACTATTTTCGGTCGGGCTTTGGATCAATTTCGCTTGTTCCGCTTGCGAGTCTACTGGCTCGATTTCCGGGCGACTTTCTAATTTCGTCAGGGTCCTTTTGGGGTTTCCCAAGATGCCGTTTGGCTTTTTCAGGACCACGATGGTTTCCACCGAGCGGGCTAAATCCGGAGGCAATTCTCGAAATGATGCCCCTGGCTGAAACAGCTCTCTGCCTTCCGCCGTCGGCACCATCAACACAACAATTTGAAAACGGCTTCCGTCGAGTGAATTGTCGTTTCCGATTTGGGCGGACGCTTTGAAGGAGCGTTGAGATGTCTTCTTTGGCCGCTCCTGTGCCCACCATAGGCAGCCGGGCTGATCGGCCCTGACTAGCACAACCGGATAACCTGGAGCCAGAACTCTGCCGGCAACCTCGACGACTTGTTCCACTTTCTCTTGCGGTTGAGGATTCAGCAGGATAACTCCGGTGTTTTTCGTCTCATCGCCTTGAACCATGGCTACAGGCATGGTGGCAAACAATGCGATGCCGACAAGCTTAGTGAATTTCATTGAGATGTTCCTTACGAACGAAGCGTACTTGGTTGGTGTTTGGACAACGCCCGAGAAGTTATCAAATTTCTTAGCATCCCCCCCGAAAATCCATCGCGACATCGGATTGAAATTCCAAGTTGCCGGCGGTCGAGACGAATGCGTTACGTCTGCATGATGATTGGAACGTTCTGATAACGGCACCCTTAACGAACAGTGACTCGCTGCGGTTGAATTGATTCGGGTCGCAACGTTTTTGTCAATTTTGGAAGGGCTGTCGCACCACACCTCAGAATGAGCTTGGCCTGCATAATCGGAATACCCGTTGCAACCTCCGACTGCACCGGTGTGTTTAGGCAACTCGGACGATGCTTTTTCACTTCATCGATTCGCGAGAGCTACGGTTTTCCGTAAGCGACGTTCGTCGGATTACAGAGGGGCATGCGTTTAATTGAATTGAATGGGGCACAACCATGAAATATTTAAGGAACAAGACATGCAATCGCCAGGAAACCAAGATAATTCGCGGGACAGCGTTGCCGAATTAGAGTCAGTTGATGGACGGACCGCACGACGAACTGCGACGGATAACGGAAGCAGTCACTCGTCGCATGCGACCTGGCGGGGAATTCGTCAAGCGTCTGATTGCAGGCCGCGAAGATCCCCCAGCCCACCGCGACCGCCGGCACCTGCTGCCCCGGTCCCCATACGACCCAAGCGAAATCTGTTCACCGGTTCGCTGCTCGTCTGTTTGTGCGCGGCCATTGGGTATTTCGTTTGGGATTGGCAACTGCGTTACCAATCGCACGGAGTCGTTCAGGGACGAGTCCTGCAGGTAACACCGCCTTGGGATGGAAACGTGCTGACGTTGCAGGTGCGCGAAGGCGACTCCGTTCGCCAAGGTCAGGTGCTGCTAACGGTCACCAATATCGAGCAAGAGCAACGGACAGCCGAAGTCGCTGACGCACTGAAACTTGCCCAAGCAACGTTAGAGGCAAAGGTCTCGGAGATGCGCTGGCAATCGCAATTGCGTGGTGACCGGAACCAGAAAGCGCTTGGCGAGTATTACGAGATGTGCGGCGAACTCTCGAGCCAACGCACTCAGCTATTGCAGGCCGAAAGCGAATTGCAACGCTTGCGGGCGACGCAAGAAAAGAACGAGATGGCGGTCCGCGACAAAGACTTGGAAAACGCAAGTTACCTCGTCGAAGGGCTGCGAGCAAAGTACGAAAAACAAACCGAAGCTGTAGCGGAAATGAAAAAGCGAGTTGAGATTTATGAGCAATTTGCAGACGATGCGTCGGCAACCATTCAGCCTGCAATTCTGCAAATCAGTAATCTTCAAGCCGAACTAGTCCGCCTGCGAGAAGTTGTCCAACAAGGGCGAATCTGTTCGCCTGTGAACGGTACGGTGCTCAAGGTGCGTCGTTTTGCGGGCGACTACGCCAATGCCTCGGAAACCGTCATGGAGATTTTGGAAGACTCCACGATCGAACCGGTATTGTATTACTCGCAAAACAACGCGGACAAACTACGGGTTGGAGACGAAGTTGAGATCGATATTCGCCCAGGCCTGAAACGACTCCGCTGCCAAATCACACGGATCGGCGAACAGTTGGAATACGCGCCACCAAACATCGAGCGTTACTACCGCAAGAATGAAAAACTGTTGCCCGTCTACCTTCAGCCCTGCGATGCCAAGAACATCGAATCGCTACTGTACTTGGGCAGCGAAATCGATGTTCCACGTTTTTCTTTAGCAACAGCGAAGTAAAAAGACTCGCTGAATGGTAGTGGACGAGGCGACGAGTCCTCTAATTGTGGGACTCCTCGTAGCCCCGTCCACTACGTTCTTTCTTAAATCGCTGTCGCTTCATGTCCGCGAATAACTCCGCTACTAGTTGATGTACTAATGGCAAGTCGGGCTCGAAATCCTCTTGCCGGTAATGTGCCCACGCGCTGTCAACAATCACAACACAATCAAAGATCAAATCATGCACACCTCAATCAATCAACCAAGACATTCCACTGTTAACCACTCGGGAGAAACACTGCCGGTTCAAACTGAGTTGCTAGTGGGGGTGGCTTCGGCCGCCGTCAATTCCTCGGCGTTCACTGGGCCCAATGGGCCGTTGAAAGCTCCTCACTTTTCGATGAACCGTACGGATTGCAGTGACGAATTCGACGAATCGCGGTATGCGATAACTCGGGGAGTCTTTGCCATCCCAATCCTGCACGACCATTCTCCCGATGTGAGCCATTCTGCCGAAGGAATAACGATTGAAATCGGCCGAAACAGCATCATCTTCGAGTTGGCCACGAGGGCACGGCCAGCGACTTCGAAATGGTTGCTGGGAATCGAAAGAGAGAACGGCGAATTGGGTTTCACAACGGTTGTTTCGAGAAACGTATCTCAAGCTGGATTGGGGCTACACATCTCTGCGACAACCGTTGCAACCGGCGACGATCCACTATCGAACGATAACTTGACGCCGACACTGGACCCACAGGACCTGACCTTTCACACAAAATTGCCACTTGCGGTGTTGAACAAATGGGTGTCGCTGGGCGTGTTGCGGCCGCGATTGCTCGATCGTGTTCTGGTTTGTCGAGGCTGCGGTTCGCTGCCGACATTTCGACGTGGATGTCGAAACTGCGGATCAATCGAGGTGAAATCGCAACGTATGATTCATCACTTTGCTTGTGCTCACGTTGATCATGTCTCCAGCTTTCGCCATGCCACGGAACTGGCATGTCCTAAATGCCTTGCAAAAAAATTGGTTGTAGGGGCAGACTTTGAATACCTTGACGGACCACTGCAGTGCCTCGACTGCCAATGGGCCGACACAGAACTGATGACGATCGCACGGTGCGGTCGTTGTGGCGACGAATGTGCATTAGACCAAACCGTTGAAAAGGAAATGGTAGAATATCGTGTTAACCGATTGGAGCTATTGGATCTCGTCGCTGCGAACTGATCAGTTGTTGGCCGCTCTGCTGCCGCTGCTATTGTTCGATAGTTTGAGATATTCGTTAGGTTCGCTGGCTGTTTGGCTGTGTGATTTTGCCCGTGACATCGGCTGCGAATTGCTGGGCAACCGGACAGAGCCGCGGTTTGGACAGTGTCCATCGGTATGTGTCGTCATCGCCGGCTTGAACGAAGCCGAAACGTTGCCTCATACGCTGCGGTCAGTTTGGAACACCTACCCGCGGTTGGAAATCATCGTGGTCGACGACGGATCGCGTGACGCGATGAGCCAAGTGGCCACGGAGTTTGCGCGTGATCACGCCGGGGTGACCGTGCTGAGAAAACGCAATCGCGGCGGCAAATCGTCGGCACTTAACTTCGCATTACCGTTCACCAACGCCGAGATTATCATCGGCGTGGATAGTGACTCGCACGTGGGCGAAAACGCGATTTGGGAAATTGTCCAACCGTTTGCTAATCCGAAGGTCGGCGCGGTATCCGCCGCTGTTATGGCTCGTAACGCGCACACCAATTTAGTGACCAGGATGCAGGGCCTGGAGTATCTGCGATCCATCTTTTTGGGGCGTCTATTTGCTGATCGGGTCGGAACATTGGGAATTGTTTCCGGAGCGTTTGGCGCTTTCCGTCGCGAGGCATTGATGCGAACGGGGGGATGGGACGTTGGACCTGGCGAAGATGGGGATTTAGCACTCCGCATACGAAAATCAGGCTATCAAATTGCGTTCGCGCCCTTCGCCCAGTGTTTCACGAATGTGCCGACGGTCGCTAAGACGTTGGTCAAGCAACGCCGCCGTTGGGAGTGGGCAGTGATCACGTTGGAATGCCGCAAGCATGTTGATCTGGCAAATCCGTTGTCCAAGAACTTCTGTGTCAGCAACCTCGCCATGTTGGCGGATCGCTGGACTTTCAATCTGTTCTTGCAATTTGTCTGCTGGGGATACATGGGATGGCTGTGCATTCACGCCAACGAAGACACGTGGAAACTGTTCTTCTTGTATTACCTGGTTTTTTTGGTATTGGACGCGATTCAGGTAGCCGTCCTGTTGTATTATTCCAACGATCGCCGTCGCGACTTGAGCGTTGGTTTGGCCGCGCCGTTGATGCCGTTGTATCAAGTCGCGTTGCGAGCGGTGATGTTTTACGGCATCCTCGAAGAACTGTTTTTTCGCAGGTCGCACCACGACAACTTTGTTCCTGAACACGTTCGTCGATCAACGTGGCATTGGTAGGTATGCGTCTCCCTCTATCAGTCCAGCATCCTCCACCGTTGGTATCAATTCTGGGATTGGGGCCTCCGTGAATTCACCTGGCAATTCACACGTTGGCACCGATTCGATGGCATCGGATTGAAAAAAGACGTCTAGGTAAGCCAGGTAGGTTCCGCGTACGTAATGAACCGTGGCCACCGCCATCGTGTGCTCGACTTGTGATCGGGCCAATGCCGTCTCGGCATCGACGGCGCGTTGGATCGCGATGTTGACGAATTCCAGTGGAATGTCGACGACTTGATATTTTTCGCGAATCGCCTCGACGCGTTGCCTTGCTCCGACAACGCGATGTTGGTTGGCTTCATTGGTCGCGAAGGCGCGGTGCAGTTCCGCAAACGCGGCATCCAATTCGATAGTGACTTGACGCTGTTGCTCGCGATAAATGGCTTGTTCTCGCATCAATTGGAATTGAGCGTTTCGCACCGCAGCATGGGCCCGTCGGAAACCAACCGGAGATTTCCATTCAAAACCAACGGTCCAATCTTGTAAATCACCACGAAACAAGTCTGAGTAGGCGCCGCTGTTGGCATCACTGGTCGTTCCGAACAAATCCTGGCCAAAACCGTGCATTCGATATTGTCCGATCAAATCGAGTTGGGGCAGTAGGAAGTTGCGGGCGGCCACCAGTTCATATTCCAGCCTTCGAATCTTCAATTGTTGCGTCTGAAGTTCAACTCTCTGCTGAAGCGCGAACGCGAACGAACTTGGACGGTCAAAGATGATTTCGGCCTGGATCGTCTCATCGATCGGTCGAATCAATTTGCCATCGTAAAACGGAATTCCGATCAAAAATCGCAATCGACGTTCGGCTGCCAGCAAGCCGGTCTCGTAACCGATAATGCTATTGTCGGCCGCGGTCGAGGCAGCCAGACCCGCGGTTCGGCCGATGTAAGCGTCCTCGACCGCAGTGACCCATGCATAGTAACGCTCGCGAGCAAGGGCTTCTTCTGCGCCGTCAGCATCCCCGGTCTCAAGCCGTGCCTGCACCATACGCCACGTTGCCAATGCGGCATCGCGTCCTTGCAACTTGGCATCTAGATTGCGATAGGCAAGCAACAGTTCCCAATAGGCGCGTTCGACATCAAGTAGCAAATCGCGGACGGCAACTTGAAAATCGGCAATTTCAATGTGGGTATTCAGTTGAGCAATCCGCACTCCCCGGTAGTTCCCAGGCGATGCACCTGGACCCGCAATCTGGTTGAACGCGCGTCCAGAACCTTGTTTCAAGGGATGACGAATCTCGCCTTGAAAGCCACCGGTAAAGCTCTGTGGAAACCGATTGAGCGGTGAATTGTTGCGATCAAAAGTCGTGAGGTTGCCTAGTTTAAGCTGGGTTCCGCTACCGGTGATCTTTGAGATCGAAAAATCAAGCAGCCCGAAGTTTGTGCGCGGATCCCGCGTCCCCTGTCCCTCGATCGCATTGTTCAGCGTCTGCTCCGTTCTGCCGTAAAGCAAACTTGTGGCAAGCTGAGCGTCGAAATCGCTTAACGCAGCCTCAACCCCAAACTGGGGATCCGTTCGGACAATCACGGAATCGAAGACCGTCGAAACGCTGTCCGGGGCGGAAACGATTGCCCCGCCGATGTCGCGAATGACCTGGCTTCGTGACAAAGCCATCTGGACGACCGAATCGAGCGTCAGCTCCCATGTTTCCCTTTGTTCCGGTGGCAATTGCACGTTGTCAATGGGAACAGGTGCGTTCGAAATGCAAGTGTATTTGACCTCCATCCACTGGGGGTCGTAATCCGCAATCGAATTTCTGTCGGCTACGGTGATGTGTGATTGCTGAGTGAGTTTGCGAGAGTGCATCCCACATCCAGCCAACAAGCCGACGTAACCAATGAATGTGAGGAGACATATCTTCACTGCCAAATTCATAGTAACTTGAATTCGTAACGCGGAAAGCATGCCCCATCAGAACAGTTTGTCGTCCACTAACCAGCCGGGGCATCATTCCGATCACACGGCCCCCACAGGAGGTACAGTCGTCAAACTCATCGCAAACCGCATCGTTTTTCGCTGGCCGTGGTTTGGGACAATCCAGGGCGACCTGTGCTGCCGCCTGTTGCGTCGGTTGGACTGTCTCGTTCTGTCACTTCCGCATATCGCGTGAATCGTGTTTCCTGAACGAAACGAATCCAATCAGGAAAACGTCAAGGTAATCATTGCGACCATGGTTTTCATCTCTAATATCAAACAAAATGAAATCGGCAGGGTATAAGAATAGTCAACATGTCCAACCCGACGGGCATGTCGATTTGCCGTCGATATCTAAAGGCGATAGAGTTGCACAGATAACCGGTCCCTGCAAAACAGGAAACATAACGATGGTCAAAATCTCTCCTTCCTATCGGTCTGCGTTTGCGAGGATGCATTCACGAAGCCGAGACGAAAAACAACAATGCGGTGCTGTCAATTGCCTTGCGATTTTCATCGCGTTTGTGGTAGCCGTGTCGGTCGGGGCCGATGCCCAGGTGCATGCAGCGGATGCAGCGTCGAGTGCTAACAATTCCGGGGATTTGGCGGCGGCAGCTGGAGCCGTCCAACGCATTTCCGCGCATCGCGGCTCTAGCCATGATCGTCCCGAAAACACCATCGCAGCGATCGAAAGAGCGATTGAAGCCGGAGCAACGGCCGTCGAGATTGACGTTCGCACCTCGCGAGATGGTAAATTAGTAATCATGCACGATGCAAAGGTGGACCGGACGACCAGTGGCAGCGGGCGTGTCAACGATCTGACCTGGCCCGAACTGGCGGCGCTGGACGCGGGAACTTGGTTTGGGACGGAGTACCATTCCGAACGGGTGTTGTCACTGGATCAAGCACTGCAAGTCTGCCGTGGACGTATCGATGTCCAATTGGACTTGAAGGAAGAAGGCGTGGCGTATGCCAATCAAATTGTCGCGGCCGTGAAAGTCTATGGCGAACCCGCGCGCACGATCGCGGCAGTGCGAACCGTGGAACAATCACGTCAGCTCAAAGAACGCTTGCCTGAAATGAAGACGCTAATTTTTCTGCGTCAGAAAAAGCAGCTGGATGCGTTTCTAACGGCGGACGTGAATTACTTACGACCCCAAATTGCCTGGATTGAAAATGATCCAACGTTACTGACTAAGATTCGTCAGGCTGGAGCGAAAATCCATTTCGACGCGACCACAGGAACACCAGAGAAAGTACTGCCGCTGCTAAAATATCATCCTGAATCTTTATTGTGCGATGATCCCGGGCAACTGGTCAAAACGCTTGCGCAACTACAGGCGAAGAAGTAATCGAGGAAGAAAAGTAGCGATGAACATCCCCGACCGTCGGTTCTGGAAGCTCCGAAACCATGACCGCTGTGTCAGGAGACTTTCCAGAGTAAAAAGAGACGTAGTGGGTGTTGCCGAGCACGGTGGCGTTTGCGTTGCCCGAGTCGCACGCAATCGGACTGCCGGTGGTGACGGCTTCCGAAGCAGGCCAATGCAGCGGATTGTCAAAGACGACGTCTGGTTCAACGACTCGGCGCCGAAGGATTCCTCGGCCACGTTCGTAGTAAAGCAAGACAAAGGTTCCAGCAAGACAAAGGTTCCAGGACTCAAATTCGTCCAGTCTTGAATCGAGTCCGCATACCTTTTCGTACCCATACCTCGTCCTACTCGTAGGCCATGCACTGCGATGGTAAGCTCTTCGTTGGCTATTCCAACAGCGGCGACAACGCGGGGCGAGTTGGAACAGGTCGGGAACTCTGGAACAACTGCGTGGAACTCGCGGTCATCTCACTTGAAGCAAGAAGGTCACCCCATGAAACCTACTCTGATACTCACCACCGTCCTGCTGCTGTCGCAATCGATCGCGATCTGCTGCGTTACATCGGTTGCGGCGAAGGACCCCATCACAACGCCCGCGGAGGTGCAAGTTACGGGAGCATGGACCGTCTCGGTAACCGTTCCGGGCCCCGACGCGGTTGCTGCCGAACTTACAATTCCTGGCCCCGAAATCGTCACAGTCACGCACGAGAAATACGACCGGCTTCCCGATTTCGACGCCAAGACGAAGGCGGGCTGGCGTAAGGGGGTTCGGTTCAAGGGGGTAGTGGCAGCGGAATGCACGGTCGAAGGTTCGCTCGATCCAGCGAGCGTTGTAGTCCAGGCCGGACTGGAACCCGAGGCCATGACATTTCGAAAAGGCATCGACTATGACGCTGACCTCGTCGCCGGCACCATCGGTCGGTTGCCGCAGGGAGCTATCGCCCCCGACCAACCGGTGTACATCGACTACCAATACACAAAGCAACGCATCGATTCGGTCGTGCTCGACGGCAAAGGCCGGATCGTGCTCAAAACAGGAACGCCGCATACGGTCATGCCCGAACCGCCGACTTTGGATGCGGGCGAGACCCGGTTGGCGAACATCTATCTTCCCGCCCGCCTTGATGCTCTGACTGAGGATCACCTCTTCCCCATCCTGGAAACCGCCTACCCCGAACCGCCCGTGAACGGTTCATCGGTTGCGGAAAGACTGCTGCCCAAGTCGCTGAACAAGCTTCAGTCCGGAGAGCCGCTCAGAATCCTCGTCTGGGGTGACAGCGTATCTACCTTTAATCGCTACCAAACGATGTTTGTCGAGCGTCTGAAATCGCGTTATCCGAACGCAAAGATTGAATTGGTCACGGAGGCGTGGGGCGGACGTAACACCGGTAGCTACCTGAGCGAGCCGCCGGGCAGCGAACACAACTATCAGGAGAAGGTGTTGAACAGGAAGCCTGATCTGATCGTGTCTGAATTCGTCAACGATTCCGGTCTCTCGGAAACGCAAGTGGAGGAGCGTTACGGGAAGATCCTGGCCGACTTCCGCGAGATTGGTGCGGAATGGATCATTCTGACCCCGCACTATATTCGTCCGAGCTGGATGGGATTTTCGAACCAGCAGAACATCGATGACGATCCCCGCGGCTACGTAAAAGGCGTTCGTGCTTTTGCGCAACAGAACCAGATCGCCGTCGCCGAAGGATCACTTCGCTACGGTCGGCTCTGGCGACAGGGTATCCCCTACATCACTCTGATGGAAAACAACATCAACCATCCCAACGTCGATGGTCACAGGATCTTCGCCGACAGTCTGATGGCGCTATTCCCGATCGTCCGAAGGAAGTAAGACTGGCGAGACTCAATTCCACTGTCATGCCGGAACTCCGCTGCGTTTCGGTCAACGGGCTGCGTTCGGCGCCAAACTGCGATCACGACAACAGGGCTCGGATCACTTTGCCGTCGCCGCCGATTTTAAAAGGGCGTCCCGACGGAGAGTAGACTTCTTTGTCGATCGGCAGCCCAGCCGCGGCGGCAATGGTTTTGTTGAAATCGGCGACGGAGACGTGGTCTTTGGCGACGGAATGTCCCCGTTTGTCCGATTCGCCGTAGGCTTGGCCACCGCGGATTCCGGCACCGATCAACAGGCTGCAGAATGCACCGGGGTGGTGGTCGCGGCCAGCGTTCACGTTCAATTTGGGGCTGCGTCCAAATTCCGTGGTGACGACGATCAGTGTTTCATTAAACAGCCCCTTGCTGTGCAGGTCCCGCATCAAGTTGCCCAGGGCGGTATCAAGATTGGCAGCTCGGGTATCGAGCGACTCGTAAAGGTTTTGGTGCATGTCCCAGCCGCCCGAGGTC
Organism: Novipirellula rosea; assembly: GCF_039541335.1. NCBI lineage: Bacteria > Pseudomonadati > Planctomycetota > Planctomycetia > Pirellulales > Pirellulaceae > Novipirellula > Novipirellula rosea. The sequence goes on from NZ_BAABGA010000120.1 coordinate 410,811, forward strand.
ACCTCGATAAACTGAGCTCCCTTTTCAACCAACCGCCGCGCCAGTAAGCATCCCTGCCCAAGCGAATTGTTCCCGTAGGCGTCGCGAATTGCCTTGGGTTCTTCGTTGATGTCAAACACTTTTAATTGATCGCTGCCCATCAATTGATACGCATCGCGATACGCCTGGTTGTATGCGATCACTTTGCTGTTGTCGCGTCGTTCTTGAAACGCTTCGTCAAACTTGGTGGCCAGCATCATGCGGCGACCAAATAATTCGGGTGGCAGGTACTTGGGGAGCTTCGTGTTCTGTAGTCCTTTGGCCGCATCGGCGATCGGGACAGGCGAAAACGACGGAGGCAGAAAGCCGGCGCCGGGGTGCCCGCTCGTCGATCCAATTAAATAGTTACTCGGTAATCCGGTGTTGGGTTTGGGTTGCTGGGACGTCATCCACGCGCCCATCCCCGGATGCTGGATACTGTTGAGCTGTTTGTAGGCGGTTCGCATCAAATAGCGTCCTTGCTCGTGAGCCCCGGTTTCGGTGCTCAGCGAGCGGACGACCGCGATCGCGCCGGCGAGGTAAGCCAGTTTGGGGAATCGGTCTCCGAACATCAGTCCCGGAACACGTGTTTGCGTCGGCTTGGTTTCGCCCGCTTCTTCGACACCTTGTTTGGGATCAAACGTATCGAGATGGCTCATCGCGCCATCGAGCATGATATAGATAATGTGCTTGGCCTTGCCCGCCGGGGTCGCCGCCGCGTGAGCCGAGTTGGTCCAGGTTTGCGAGCCGAGTGCGCCGGCAAAGGAGACGCCAAGCGTTTGCTTGGCGACCATTTTCATAAAATCACGACGATGTTGGCTTGTGAATTCAGGTCGATTCATCACAGGTTCCGTCTTTATTGAACGAATAGGAATTCGCGAGTGTTCAGTAATGCCCAAATGATATTGCCGTAACCGACATTGTCGTTTTTCATTTGCGACAATTCTTTGGCGGTAATCAACCGATCTTTCTGAGTCGGCATACGGCCAAGCACGCTCAAGAAAATCGCATCGATGCGGTCCTTTGTTTTGTCGATCGCCAACACGTTGTCGACAATCGCCGAACCGGGTTCGAGCATGACATGAGTGATCGGGCCGTTGAACATCGCCAAGGTTTGCGGGACGGTTGGCTCTTGTTCGGCCGTTTGGATACTTTCACGGTTGCCTTGACCAAATTGGCGTAAGAAATGGTCTGCTGGCAATGGCGATGGTAACTCGCTGGCACGACACAACACGTTGCCTTGGTAGGCATGTTGGTTCAGCGACCGTCGGTAGGTCCCGATGTCATATGATTCTTTAAACTGATCGGCCAGCGCGGTGACTTGATCAAACGATGCGTGGCTGAAGTCGATCGAGACGTAGGGGGCGATGTCCGCAGCCGTCGGCCGTTGGAAGGGCCATGGGTTGTGAACCGCCATCGTCAAAATCGAATCCCAAACTTGTTCCGCCGTCATGCGGCGAACCACGGGCCCCGGTGCGTAGTAGAGTTCGCCACTGGTCACTTCGTAATCGCTTGCTTCGCGTTGATACGTGTCGCTGTACAGGATCGCGCGAATAAATTGTTTCTGATCGAAGCCACCTCGCACCATTTGCTCGCTTAACAAGTCAAGCAGTTCCTCATTTGCGCAAGGGTTGTCTTCGTTAAAGTCATCGATCGGCTCGATCACGCCGACGCCGATAAACCGCTTCCATAAACGGTTCGCGATCATGCGACTGAATTTAGGATTCTCGGGACCTGTCACCCAAGCGGCGAACTGTTCACGAGGTGAACGCGACTTGGCTTTCGCCGGGACCTCGTCCCACAGCACCGCCGGTTTTACTGGTGATAGGGGCTTGGCATCGGAGTAGGCGTAATCGTGAGGCAGTTTTAAAACCGCCTTGACCTCGCGAACATCGTACAAGCTGGCGTTCATTACTCGCCGGTATTGACTGGGGAACCGTCCGTATTTGTCACGTCGCTTGGCTTCGTCTTGGAATTCTCGCCTTTTTTTGCGTTCCTCTTGATAGCCGGGCATGTCGCCACCGATCCGCGTTCGCGTTCCGGCTGTCATCGCAGCGAGTTGATAAAACTGGTGCTGTGTCCACTGATCGAATGGATGGTCATGGCACTGGGCACAGCCGATTTGAGTTCCTAAAAAGACACGCACGGTATTGTCGACGTAGGCCAGCGGCATCAAGTCGTCGCGTAGCTGGAATCCGACCGCGGGGTTTTCCCAGGTCTTGCCGGTTGCCGTCAGCATTTCGTAAACCCATTTGTCATACGGTTTGTTTGAACAAATGGACTCTTTGACGTAGGCCAAATAGGGATCTGAGATATTGTCGGGCGACGGTCGCTCGACCAATCGAAGGACGTCCGCCCACATGTTGTACATGTTGCTGACATAGTCGGGACTGTTCAGCAGTTGGTCGATCAAATCGTCGCGTCGATCAGGATGTGTCGACTGAAGAAATTCCGTCGCTTCGGCGAGCGAGGGAATGCGACCGGCCACATCAAGGTACACCCGCCGCATGAACACTTCGTCGCTGGCCGTCGGGTTGGGCGAGATGCCTTCGCTCGCCAACTTGGCTTCGACCGCCCGGTCGATCGCGCGTGAGGCGGATTTAATTTCCGCGCGCGATCTCACTTCGACCTTCGCCACATCCATCTTGATCGATGTCTTCTCAAGCACGCTAGAGGGAAGCTTGATCTTCACTGGCTTTGGCGGTGCTGGCTTCTTTCGCTGGGCAAATGCGTCGGGGGATGTCAGGGTTAGTACCCCCACGGCAATCAGTAGCGTGAAAACGCGGCTGCGGCCAAGCCATTTGGAAACATGCGGAACGACACCCATCTATCGCTGCCCCTTTTTTGAAGAGTCGAAAAGATGTGAGCAAAGAGGCGTGGTTGCCAAGCCGAACGGAACGGCCTCAACGTCGCTCTCAAACTCACGCTGCGTTGTTATAAACGCGGCTACAGCCCCGTTGAACTCAGGTTTTAGGGGGCGAATGCGTCTTTACCTGTCAATAGTGTAGCTCGCCAGCGTCAGGGCCACTCGGGAATTGGCCGCATTTTGGTGACTTTTGCAGCAACAATGCTGTCCCCCCATTCTAGGCAGGACTCGCACTGTGGAGCATTTCGTGTCGGAACTCGTCAAGAGTTTCGAAGAGCACTCGCCGTGGATCGAAAGTCATGCAAGACTTTCTCTACGCACAAAAAATGCCCAAACCCAATAAGAAAAAAGTGCTGCACCGCGTTGCCCAAAACGGCTACCCCAACCATTGATCGCCTATGGGGGGGCGGTTAGTCGATGTAGCTCTCTAACAGTCGTAAGACGGCGCGAATGCTGCTTAGAGATGCGGTTTCCGACGCGGTGTGATAACTCGTTGTGGGGATTTGCAGAGTGGTGCCATTGATTTTCCCCTCGGTCGCCGCCGTCAAACGCCCTAATTCGGTCCGTCCAAAGGAGAGCGGCTTTTCGCGAGTGCGGTTGATCGCTTCGACATAGTCGTCTTTGAAACTGTAGCCGATCCCCAGCGACTCACAACGATCTTGTAGTTCCATCGTCATGTCGCTGGCAAAAATGGCGGTGGCATCACGTCGTCGCAGAACGACTTCTTGCGCGGCGGCCGCCAACGGGGTCGGATAGGGGCTGGTGTCCAGCACAATTAAACGCTGAGTCCACAATTGTTGCCGCAGAAACCACTCGAGCGCGTACCGCCAACTTCGTCCCGCTTCTTCGCCCGCGGTGAACAGCACAGTGCCCTGAAAACCACAGCGGAACATGTGAACGAGGATCGCGACCGACAACACATTGTCAAGTTGAGCCGAGATGAAACCATCGGCGATCGTCAGCCGATCGACAAACGAAACCGGGGTGCCGGGTTGCAGATGGCTAAGTCCATCGATTTCAAAAATCAAGTTGCGGCGATTGGGACAGACGAAGGAACGCGTGATCGCGCCTTGCCCCAAATAGGTTCCAACGTGCGGCAGATGTGACTGGACTCGTTGGCCGATGAAACGATCCTGGATTAATTCCATCATCTGTTCCGAGACCGAGTCGCCATTCAGCTCGCCTCGGTTGCCCGCGATGAACGCCGCGTATTGGAATTCGTTGGGGCCGGTACAGAGCAATCCGTGACGATCGACGTGCGCGGACAAAATGATGGAATCCGGCCGCTTGCCATGGGCCACTAAGACGCCGTGGTACAGCGAAACGTTCACCGACAATTCCTCGAGTTCGCGCAACACGACTCGAAAAAAAGCTTGCTCGACGCCGACTACCGATGGCTCGCGAACCAAGCCACCGAGCAGATGCAGAAAATCACTTAATCCAGCGTCACTCGCTGCCGAATGTTTTACCAACGCGTCACGACCTTTGCATAAAAGAGGATACCCCGCCTCGGAGTTTCATTGCATGCACAACTTTTGGCAATCACATGACGTCGTGTCGGATTGCAAAGCGGTCGAGCATCCATGCCACACTTGACGCCTTAGTCTCGCTGGATCCAAGGGTTGATGTCGTCGCTGATCTTGACGTTGGAGGTGACAAATTTAACCACCGCTGGGATCACCTCAGACGACTCATTAACTAGCGCCGGGCCACTGAGACTTGTTTTGACCATTTGCTGGGTTAGCCCCGATACTTCGCCTTGTCCTGCTTTCTTCTTGAACACTTCGATCCGTTTGGCGATCCGAGTGGCTTCGGATCCTTCGGAGCTGCTGTCGCCCGCGACGATCATGATCGGCATACGCAGTACGTTAATATCGGTCAGCGTGGTGTCGATCCCGACTCCCTTGAGCTGTTTTTCGGGACTAATCAACACGAGCGCCTTGACGTCTTGGCCTTGCTTTTTGCTGCCGATCGACGGCCATCGCCAATCACGCATCGTGAAATGCGACGCCAACACACAGCCTTCGCGGACTCCGATCATGACCAGGGCGTTCAAATTGAGTTTACCGTCGTCGTTCTCGTGCTTCAGAAACTGTTTGGCTTCTTCGAGATCGGCAGACAAGATCGCATCGATGTCGCGTTTGTTCATCGTCGAAAGATTGAAGGTCTGAGTTTTGCCTCGCAGATCCGTAAACTCTTTGCTGCCGCCGTGACCGCGGTAATCAGGGGCTAAGACCGCACATCCGGCATCGCGAAGGGCGACCACAAGATTGTAGTACGGGCTCGCTTGACCCTCCCATTCATGGATCAGGATTACGGGAATGGCGTCTTTCCCCTTGTTCGAGGGGAAGTAGAAGGCGCGAAGAGCTATGCCGTCGCGAGTTTTTAGCGTGACCGGACGTGGTTTGAGCGCCGGATCCTCTTTGCCCTTGCCTTTCCCTTTTGGGGGCTGGCCGACCGCGATCGAGGCAACCACGACGCTCATCGCAAACACCAAGAACATCACGACCATGCGGCGAACAGCATCGTGAGTCGGGGCGGCATCACGTGTTGGGGTGGCATTACGGGGTAAGTCGGACGGGTTATGCAGGGACTGGACGGCTACCGCGCTTCGCATGAAGGACTCCTAAACGTATTTTTCCGGTCGGCTGAAAGCTGTTCGCTTCACTCGTCTCGTGGGCAACGCATTCTTTCGGACACGCTGCACCGGTTAATCTTACTATCCAGCTTTATCTTACTATCTAGTGATTTCAGAGTGTAACCCAATCGTCCCCGTTAAAGGGCACCAAGACGGGGCGGGGGGATAGGTTTGATGAGTTGAATAAAGGGGGGGAGCGGCACGCAGATAACGAAACCGTCCTAATAAAGGTTAAACTGGCACGTCACGTCGGTCAAACTAACCGGACAAACAATCCGCGTTGATCTATACTGTGCCCATAATCCAGCGTTTGCTCGCTCGGCCTGCCTCGCCAGATCGATCCAAAAGTCCAAGATTCGCATTTCAGAAACCCTCACCACCACTTTCTGTACAAATCGACAATGAAGTTTTGCCCCCCTTGTTGCCATGCTGCTGCCCCACTTTCGCGTTTGTCGACCCAGGCAAAAGCCGTTGCTTTGAAGCTTGCCATCGCAGGGGTGGTCTGGGGCGTGCTGGGAATCGTGACACAGACACAGCTGTATGCCCAGCGAGATCTTACCGAGATTCCGCAGCCGGACCCGGTCAGCGAGTCGGCTGAAATGCGAGTGGACGAATCGGCGAACGTCAATCTCTACGCGGCCGATCCTCAGATTCGCAAGCCAATTCAAATGAACTTTGATGCCTCGGGCGCCTTGTGGGTGGCGACCAGCGAGGTGTACCCGCAAATCAAGCCAGGCGAATTGGCCGACGACAAAATCGTGGTGTTGCGTGATACCGACGGCGACGGTGACATCGACCAATCGACCACGTTTGCCGATGGATTGCTGATTCCGACCGGGGTGATCCCTGATGGCGAAAACGCTTGTTACGTCGCCGACAGCACTCAATTGCTGCATCTTGCGGACACCGACGGTGACGGAATTGCGGACCAACGCCGCGTTATCTTTAGCGGCTTCGGCACCGAAGACACGCACCATCTGCTGCATACGTTGCGTTGGGGGCCTGATGGATGTTTGTATTTCAATCAATCGATTTACATCCACAGCCACATTGATACCGCGTACGGCACCCGGCACTTGGACGGGGGCGGGATTTGGCGTTATCGTCCCAGTACCGGCCGCTTGGAAGTGTTCTGTAAAGGGTTCATCAATCCATGGGGCCACGTGTTCGATGAACAAGGCGAATCGTTTGTTACCGATGGGGCGGGGTACGAAGGCATCAACTATGCGTATCCTGATTCCGTCTTTAATACGTCGCCGGGAGCGAGTCGGTGGTTGAGCGGATTGAATCCAGGAAGCCCGAAACATTGTGGACTCGCGGTGCTGTCGGGAACCCACATCCCCGCCGAATGGAATGGCAACTTGGTCACCAACGATTTTCGCAGCCACCGAGTGTGCCGCTTCGATGTCGCGCCCGACGGCAGCGGATTCCGCAGCCAGCAGCAACCCGAAATCATCACGACATCTCATGTTGCGTTCCGCCCAATCGACGTGCGGATGGGGCCCGATGGCGCCGTCTACATTGCCGATTGGTACAACCCGATCATCCAGCATGGCGAAGTCGATTTCCGTGACGAACGACGCGATCGCAAGCATGGTCGAATTTGGCGGGTCAGTTTTCCTGAGCAGCCGCTGGATCTGTGGCCGGAATTTTCAAAACAGTCGACTGCGCAGTTGTGTCAACTGCTCGAGGATCCATCGCTTGACGTTCGCCAATTTGCTCGCGAAGAATTGTGGCGACGTGCGGCAACCGATTCCGCCAGCGTGATGAAAACGATCCGTGATTGGCGAGACGCCGACAATGCAAATGCCGCGATGCGAGCATTGGAAGTGTTGTGGATGAACGAAGTGGTTTCCGCGGCGAACGTGGAGGATGCCAAAATCGCGATTGCCGCCAGCCAGCAATCCGAAAAACGTGTGCTTGGCACGGCGCTGCGAAGCATTTGGCGTAGCCGCGAAAGCGTCTCCAGTGACAGTGATGCCTACCACGCGATCTCGCAGATGGTGTTCGCACAAGCGGATGCGGCCGATCCGAGAACACGATTAGAAGTGGCTATTAGTGTTGGCCAAGCACGTGCGGATCGCGACGCACTGAACGCTGTGATCAAGGTTGCCAAGCATCCGATCGACAGCAACCTGGATTTTGCAATCTGGCAATCCTTGCGAAAGCTCGACGCGGCATCGCCATCGGCTTCCATCTTGGAACTGATCGATTGGCAGTCGAAACCGCATGAATTGGCCATTGCCGTTGGTGCGATTGCCAATCCAAAGGCAGCTCAAGTCGCGATTGAAATGCTGCGGCGTGATGCCGGCAAAGCGGCCTCGAGCGACGAGTTGTTTTTGGCCACAGTCCGAGCTGGCAACGCAAAACAGCTCGGTCAGTTACTTGAGATGTTGACCCGCCCCGATTCGTCGGCGCCATCGGCATCGCGACTGACCTCGCTACTTGAGCGGACGAAGTCCGATGGAACCGTCCCGGCCGACGCAAACGCGAGCGTCGCGGTAGCGGTTGCGGATGTCGAAACACTCGCCCGCAACCCCGAGTGGCGCACGTCGTTGTATCGAGCGGTCGCCACTTGGAAACTGAGTGAAGCCGAGTCTGCTTTGATCGAAATGCTGCCCAAAGCCACCGGCGATAGCCGAGTGGCATTGATCGAGGCGATTGGATCGTTCGAGTCGGACAAGGCCAAGCAGACGATCCACGGACTACTCAATTCGCAGGACACTCAGGCCCGCGTTGCTGCTACGCGAGCGATGGCAAGCAATCGTCCGCGAGCCGCGTTTGCCGCGGTGATCAAGCTGGTCCAAGACAAAGAAACGATCAACGAGGGATCCGCGATCGTTGCCGAAATGGCGAAACGCAAAGACATTCCCGAAGCGTTTGCCAGCGTACTGGAAAAACACACGCTCGACACAGATCTGGCAGGTCACTTGCTGCGACACATTCGCAGCAGTGGTGGAAATGCACGACTCGAAGAAGCAATTCGCAATAGCGGCAAACTTGAAGATCTGGCCTGGAAATTGACCCCGGAACTTTCGGCCGAGATTTTGGCTCAAGCCAAGCAGGGATCAGCAGCCAACGGCGAACGAATCTATCGTCAAGCAAAACTGCAATGCATCAACTGTCACGCCATTGGAACGGCGGGCGGATTGGTTGGTCCCAACCTGATCAGTATCGGGGGCAGTTCGCAGCCCGATTACATTTTGGAATCGCTACTTGCACCGAACGTGAAACTAAAAGAAGGCTACACGACGACGCAGTTCTTGACCGATGAAGGCCGTGTGATCAGCGGGATTGTGCTGACGGAAAATGACAAAACGATCCAAGTCCGGCTTGCCGATGGCACCGTCACTTCGGTTGTCGTCGACTCGATCGAAGATGAATCGCCGGGCAAGTCGCTGATGCCCGAAGGGCTGCTAGACAATGTGACGCAAGCCGAGCTCGCGGATCTTGTCGCGTTTCTTTCCGCGCTGGGACGGGTTCCGGAATTTACCGTTTCGACCGAGCCGATGCTCCGCAGCATCGAGACTCTGATTTTTACCAATCAATCGAATCACCTGATCAATCGCACCAGCACTGATGCGGTGGCCAGTGGCGCCGACGTCATGCAGTGGCGGCCACTGACGTCGCGAGTCGATGGAACCTTTGCGATCGAAGAGATGGATGCGTTTAAGCAGCACCGAACGACACCGCCAACGTCGTTCATTCGTTTTCAAATCAGCGTGTCCTCCGGTGCCGACGCTCACTTGGGGCTGCCCAACGAGATCAGCGAAGCTTGGGTGGATGGCAAACCGACTCCCGCAGCATCGCTGCGGACCGAAGCGTTGCCCGAGGGCGATCACACGATCGTGCTTGCCATTGACCGGACTCAGCAAACCTCTCCGTTTACCATCGGGTTGTCCGGCAACGTGACCACGCCCGAGCCGAAGTAAACCGTCAGCCGACGTCTTTTTGTCGCCGTCTATTTTGTCGCCCGACGTCGCCGACGTCGGAGATTGTTCTCTGCCTGATGTCACCGACGTCGGAAAGAGAGGAACGTCCGAGGCAACTTTTCGGACATTCCGAGCGAACCGGGGGGCAAATGTCCGCGTAGCGGTGTTGAGAACCTCTCTCAGACCGTTATATTTCCGGTTTGAACATTCCCACATTGAAGGACTTACCCAAGAACTGCCGCATGACGATTCAAACTGAATCCCGCCGGCCCATGATCGAGGCGATCGGGCTGAGTAAGTTTTATGGTCCTTTTGCCGCGACTCGCGACGTCACATTTTCGGTCGGCGAAGGCGAATTGGTGGCGTTTTTGGGCCCCAATGGTGCTGGAAAAAGCACGACGATGAAGATGTTGACCGGGTATATCGCCGCCAGCGAGGGCGAAGCTCGGATCGCAGGTCACAACATGATGGAAGACCGGATCGCGGGCAGTCGCCGATTGGGCTACTTGCCCGAAAACGGCCCGCTTTATCCAGAAATGACCCCCTACGCGATGCTCAGTTTTTTCGCTGAAGCTCGCGGGATGACAGCGGCTCGCAAGAAAGATCGCATCGACGCCGTCGTCGACATCTGTGACCTCTCGAGTGTCGTTCATAAACCGATCAGCAAACTTTCCAAGGGGTTCAAGCAACGTGTCGGCATGAGTCAGGCGTTGTTGCACGAGCCCGATGTTTTGATCCTGGACGAACCGACTGCGGGTTTGGATCCCAACCAGATTCGCGGAGTCCGCAAAACGATGCGGCGGTTGAGCGAAACGAAAACGATTCTGCTCAGCACGCATATTTTGCAGGAAGTCGAAGCGATGGCGGACCGCGTGGTCATGATCAACGAAGGACGACTGGTGTACGACGGTGACGTCGAAGGTCTGCGAAAACTCGGGGCAAACGATTTGGACGAAGCGTTTCATTCGCTGACTCAGGGTGCCACCGCGTAGCGTGCCCACCACGCCTGCGTTGGAGCGATCGTTCGGCATCCGTGACAAGCATCGTTCGTGCTCGCGAACATCGCCTCAGGGCTAAGAACATCGCCTCGGGTTATGACGCGAGTTTTCAGGGATTGACGGCATTCAGGGATTGGCGGCCGAGACATCCTTGCTGATTCCGACCGGGCCAACAATTGACTGGCCCAACAATTGACTGGCTCAACAATTGACTGGCCCAAAACTGACATGAATGCACGCAAACTGTAACCTCCGAGTCGCTGTTGCACTCCGCTCCGAGGTTTTCCGCAACGAGCTAATCAACATCGAAGCCAACCGCTTCGACACGTTTAATCCATCCCATCAATCAAACAGATAACATGACGCTCAATAACGTCGCATTTGCCCTGCTGAACCTGTTCGTCTTGGACTTGATCCTGCTGTTGGTGTTAATGGCGATCGTCGCTGCACTGGCGGGCACCAAGCGTGCTGCTTATGCCGTGCTGAAACGAAACTTTGTGGGCTATTTCGGTAACCCTACCGGCTACGTCTTCCTTTGTATCTTTGTCTTTTTGACATCGGTATCGGCGTTTTGGCCTTACGAGTTCTTCAACCAAAACTTGGCCACGCTGGACCAGCTGAATTACTGGTTCCCGTTGATCATGTTGGTGTTCATTCCCGCAATTACGATGAGCATTTGGGCTGAAGAAAAGCGACAAGGCACCGACGAATTGCTGCTGACGCTGCCGGCGGACGACTTTGACATCGTGATCGGCAAGTACATGGCTGCCGCATCGATTTTCACGGCATCGCTGCTGTTTAGCCAATTGAGTACATTCATCACGCTGGCCGTGCTGACCGAAGGAACACTTGATACCGGGCTGATCTTCACCACCTATCTTGGCTATTGGTTTGTCGGTTTGGCGATGATCGCGATTGGCATGATCGCGTCCTTCTTGACGGGTAACTTGACGGTCGGTTTTATCCTGGGGGCTCTCTTCAATGCTCCGCTTGCGTTTGCCTCGCTTGCCGATTCGATCAGCCCCAACAAACGGATTGCCGAATGGTTGGCCAGCAGCGGGATCGCACGTCCGTTTGACGATTTTGGTCGCGGTGTGATCAGCCTTTCCGCAGTCGGCTATTTCGTGCTTGTCGCTGCGGTGGCGCTCTACGCCACGATGGTTCTGATTGGTCGACGTCACTGGACCGGTGGCAAAGACGGCAACACGATGGCGTGGCACTATATCGCTCGCGTCTTGGCCTTGATCGTGATTACTGCTGGTGCGGTCACACTGTTTCGAAATTGGGACTACCGCAAAGATTTGACCGAAGGCAAAGTCAGCTCGTTGGCGGGAGCGACCAAAACGCTGATCCAAGAACTGGACACCGATCGGCCGATCGTGATCGACGCGTTTATCAGTGCGGATATCCCCGAAATCTACGCTCGTACACGCTACGAGTTGATCAATCTGCTGAAAGAGTTCCGCAGCGAAGCTGCCAAGCGTAATCGCAGGATTGAAATCAATCTGTACGACAATATTGAACTGTTCAGCGAAGAGGCTGCACTTGCGTCGGAGCGATTTGGAATCGAACCGGTGACCCGCATGGTGCGAGAGAAGGGATCGTTCCAACAAAAAGAATTGATCTTGGGTGCCGCATTCCGATCGGGACTCGAAAAAGTCACGGTGCCGATCTTTGAATACGGGATTCCGGTCGAATATGAATTGGTTCGCTCGATTAACACCGTAGCCGAGGGAACTCGGAAACGGATTGGTATTGTATCGACCGACGCTCGCTTGATGGGCGGCATGGTGATGCAAGGCATGTCTCCGTCGCAAGCCGCCAAACATCCGTTGATCGAAGAGCTTGCCAAACAATACGATGTCGAAGAAGTCGATCTGGGGGCCCCCGTGACCGTGGGGATGTTTGACGCGATGATCGCCGTGCAGCCTTCGACGCTGCCGCCGGATCAATTCAGTCGCTTGGTCGACGCGATCAAAGTCGGTGTCCCGGTTGCGGTTTTTGAAGATCCAATGCCGGTGTTCAATCAAGCCATCACACCAACGGGCATGCCCAAGCAGTCGCCCGGCAGCATGTTCGGTGGCGGCGGTCCGATGCCTAAGGGGAACATCCATGAACTTTGGGATGCGCTTGAAATCGAGTCGCCTGGGACTCCCGGAATGCAGGGGCTGTTCTCGTCCGATTTGGTTTGGCAGCAATTCAATCCCTACCCCAACCTTGAACGGAATATCAACGAGTTGTGGGTCTTTGTCGACGAAAACGCACCCGAGGTCGAAGAGGGTGAAGCGCTCAGCGAAAAGAGCGTCATCACCTCCAAACTTCGCCAAGTATTGTGCTTGTACGCCGCATCGGTCCGAGCGAAAGACAGTTCGACTCTGAAGCACACCAAGTTGATGTCCACCGGCGGACGCAGCGGTTTGCTGCCGTTCAACAAGGTGCAACAGATCATGCAAGGTGCGACCACCGTGGCTCGTGAAATCGATAGCGTCAGCCCTGGGTTGGCGGTCGCTATGACGATCGAAGGAGCCGTGGCGGCAACCGAAGAGAAAGCCAGCGACGATGATTCGAAAAAGGACGCCAGCAACGAGGCTGAGAAAGCCGATTCACCTGCGGCCGCGCAAGGCATCAAGGCAGTCTATGTTGCCGACACCGACATCATGTCTCCGGTCTTTTTGCAGATCCGGGCCGATCCCAAACAGGCAGCGGACATGCGTTTCCAGTTCCAAAATGTGACGTTTATTCTGAACGCGATTGATTGGTTGACTGGCGAAACCGACTTCATCGAAGTGCGAAAGCATGAGCCGATTTTTGCCAGTTTGCGAATGATCGACTCGGTCAAGGAAATCGCCAGCAGTAATGTCAGCAAGCGTAGTAAGGAATTTCAAGACGAGTACGACGAGACCGTTCGTGAAGCTCAGGAGAAAATGGATACCGAGCTGAAGTCGCTTCGCGAAGAGCTGGAAAAGCTGCAGAAAGAAAGTGCCAATGGCCGTGTGCCACCGGACAAGTTGCAAGCCAAGGTGCAAGCGTTCCAGACACTGCAAGAACGCGAGCAAACTCGTTTGGAAGTCAAGATTGCCAAGAGCGAACGTGATCGCGAACAAAAGATTGGTGACATTCAACGTGAAGCCGATCAGAAGGTGACTTGGATTCAAAACCAAGTCAAAGCCGCAGCCGTCGTGCTGCCATGTATCCCACCATTGATCATCGGTGTGATTGTATTCGCCTCGCGGCGATTGCGTGAACGAGAAAACATCAGCAAAAGCCGTTTGAAATAGTGAGATAGAGTCGTGAACGAAGGTACAAAAACAGGAATTTTCTGGGTCGTTGCGGTTGTGATGCTCGGCATCGCGACGCTAGTCGCATGGCCTACGACGAGCGATAGCGAAACCGGCGGATTCGTCGGAAAACCGCTGTTCGAGGAATTTAAAGATCCGTTGGCAGCCGCCAGCTTGAAAATTGTCACCTATGACGAAGTCGATGCGACGCTGCAGTCGTTTGAAGTTCGTCGGGACAAGGAATCGGGCCAGTGGACGATTCCCTCGCGAAAGGGACCAAACAACAAGGGCTACCCTGCCGATGCCGTTGACCATATGAAAGAGGCAGCGAACTCGCTTGTCGACTTGAAGGTGCTCGATATCCAATCGGAAAACCCCGAGGATCACGAGGGGCTTGGTGTTGCCGAGCCGAAACTCGAAGAGCTGAAGCGTGGTGATGAAGGTGTCGGCCGCTTGGTGACGCTGAAAGATGAGTCGCAAAAGACGTTGGCTGCGTTGATTATTGGCGACAAACTGAAAGACGATCCTGAGAAAGTCTACGTCCGCAAACCGGGACAGGATCCCGTTTATGTCGTCAGGCTTGATGACACGCCGCTGACGACTCGTTTTCAAGATTGGATCGAAGAAGACCTGCTGAAACTGAGCAGCATCGATATCGACACGATGGAAATCAAGGACTACAGCGCCAGTCTTGGTGCGAGTGGCATTTCGTTGCAGCGGAACTATGTGGCCAGCGTCGTGATGGACGGTTCGCAGTGGAAGCTTGATAAACTGATGAAGTATCCCGAGAACAATCCACTCGGCGAACCGACTCCGGTTGCGGTCAAACCCGGCGAAACGCTTAATGCGACCAAGTTAAACGAGATGAAGAACGCGTTGGACGATCTGAAGATCGTGGACGTCGTTCGTAAACCGGCGGGCATCAGCGAAAACCTACGCGCCGACAAAGATCTTGTCTCGGACCAAGAAGCTCTCGAATCGCTTGCTCGTCGTGGATTCTATCCGCTGCAAACCTCCGATGGCGGCGAGTACGAGATGATCTCGGCCAACGGTGAATTGACCGTTTCGCTGAAAAATGGCGTTCAATACCTGCTTCGCTTTGGCAACGTTTCTGGATTGACCGACGAAGCGGACCAGGAAGCCAAAGAGGGCGAGGAAGCGACCAGCGGCGGAGTGAATCGCTACTTGTTGGTTACCACGCAAGTGGACGAATCGAAATTTCCCGCACCGCAATTGCGAGAGATCCCGCAAAACCTTGATGATTTGAGGAAGTTGTTGGGGGAAAACGAACCGAAGGCGGAACCAGCAAAGGCGGACGAGGAAGCTGAGAAACCAGCGACGGAAAAAGAGGACGCATCCGAAGCCGAGATGAAAGCGGACGAAGCAACGGAAACACCGGATGCCGACGAGGCCAAACCTGCCGAAGAAACGAGCGCTGCTGAGGAAGCGAAGCCTGCTGAAGAAATGAAGGCGGAGGAAGCGGAATCTGACGACGCGAAGGCGGACGAGCCCAAGGAAGTCGAAGAGCCCAAGGAAGTCGAAGAGGTCGAGGCGGAGTCTAGCGAATCGCCTGCGGAATCAGGCGAAAGTGAACTCGAAGGCTCGGGCGAAGCCAGCGGCCAAGGCGAAGCTCAAGAGGAAGTCGCGGATGATGCGGAGGCCGACGATGAGTCGGAAGCCGAGCCCGCAGCTGCAGAGAAAACCGAAGAAGCCGAGGCCGACAAGGATTCGGCTGACGAGGAAAAGGCTGCGGATTCCGAACAGCTAAGCGAAGAAGAGATGCTCGAGCGATTGGCTTCGGAACAGGAAAAGATCACGAAAGCCAATCAACGGATGCTGGACGAGCGAAAAGATAAGCTCGAGGTGGCACGTCGAGCGGTTCGAGATTTGAATGCTCGCTTTGCCGATTGGTACTACGTGATTCCCGAAGAGACCTATCGGAAACTTCGTCTCAGCCGTGAAGAGTTGTTCCAAAGCGATGATGCGGCTTCGGCCAACCCAGCCGCCGGATTTCCTGGTGGCCCAGGTGCAATGCCGCAGTTCAACTTCGGACCTCCTGGACAGTAATTGTCGCAAGCTCACTGCAAACAAAACGTTCCCAAGACGATGTTCTTGGGAACGTTTTTTTATGAGCCGTGACGCGCATCGCTGTGATGCACTGAGAGCTCCGAAATTCGGCATCTTCGTTTCGTGGCGACGCTCGCCAGAGCGTGGACGAGTTTGGATCGTTGCTGCCCCAGATGCGAATCACCACCTTCTGGCGAAACTAGCTCCAGGAAAATGCTTTACAGCGTTGCATGACGCGCAAGCAGCCGGCGACCGTGCGGACCGATTTACTCGCTGCACCCGGGCGGCTCGCATCAATGCAACGTTAGATGACATCGGTCTCGTGGTTTCGGCGACTCACTCGCCGAGGCTTCGCACTTGGCGTTGGTGTTCGTACAACACGATGCCAGCGGTGGTGGCCAGGTTCAAACTTCTGACTTTACCTGTGGTGGGGATTCGCAGTGCGTTCGGCGCGTCGCGATCAAGGATCGATTCCGGCAACCCCGACGACTCGCTGCCGAACACAAACACGTCATCTTTTTCAAACTTGGCGTCCCAGATCGTCTTGGTGGCGAACCGGGAAAAATAGAAAAATCGCCGGGGCGAAAGTTTTTCTGTCAGGGCGTCCCAATTGACCACTTCTTCGATCATCAGGTGCTTCCAGTAATCCAAACCTGCCCGGCGGACGTGCTTTTCGTCCAATTGGAATCCGGCGGGGTGAACGATCCACAACTTGGCTCCCACGGCGACGCAGGTTCGCCCGATGTTCCCGGTATTCCCCGGAATCTCAGGCTGGTAGAGTACAACATGTGCCGACGGTAAAGTCGCTATACTGTCGCCTTTCCCATGACACGGCTCCTGCTTTTCTTGATTCTGTTTCATGCCGATCCAAGTAACCTGTCCAAATTGTTTTAAGCGATTCCAGGTCAGCGATAAATTCGCTGGCAAAAAGGGTCCCTGTCCCGGTTGCAAGAATACCATAGCGGTCCCGGATAAGTCCGAGGAGGTGGTGATTCATGCGCCCGATGACGGCGCGCCAAAAGATCGCAAGGGCGTCAGCGTCCTGAAACCGATCAAACGCACCGAAACGGACGTCACCCGCAAAGGACTGATCATTACGATCTCGGCGGTGGTCGGTGCTTTGGCAATCGCGATCGGGCTCCGCTTGTTCAGCGGCGAAAATGGCCCCCCGCTCTTCGCCCAAATCATCGGTTTGATCGTGATTGCCCCCCCGCTGGTTCGCTGGGGGTACTCGTTCGTCTACGACCAAGAACTCGAACCCTATACGGGCATCGAATTACGAAATCGAGTGTTGATCTGTTCGGCGCTCTATGCTTCGCTTTGGATCATCTACGCGTTTGTTCCTACTTATGTGTTCGATCTCGAAAAGGCGTCGGAGATGAACTACATGACGTTCGGAATCATTCTGTGCGTGATGCTGGGGGTGGGAACATTCATTGCCATGAACACGTTCGAAGTCGAAATGCTGGGGGGGCTGACTCACGCCGGACTGTATCTGTTGTCGGCGATATTGTTGGCCTTGATCGCCGGCGTCACGTTGGCAGGGGTAGAGAATCAGGAAGACGCGAGGCTCCGCGAGGCCGGATTGGCAATGCAAGTGACCGTCAATGATGCACGCCATGATTCCTGAAGTCGCCCAGTTGAACCAAGCTTCCTCGCTGGTTCGCATTCCACCGGCCGAAGGGGTGCCGATCTCGCCCCGCGTAAGACGCATCATTGATTCGCCACCACTGCGTCGCTTGGCTTCGATCAGCCAACTAGGGATGGTTGCGTTAGTTTACCCCGGTGCAACCCACTCGCGATTTGAACATTCGTTAGGCGTTTATCTGAATGCGCTGCGGTTGCTGGCGAGATTCACCGGCGATGCTTCGTTGAACCCGCCGCTCGATGCGCGTTCGGCAGACGCGTTTGTCTTGGCGGCGCTCTTGCACGACGTCGGGCACTGGCCGTTTTGTCATCCAATCGAAGATATGCGGTTAACTGGATTCCGCGAACACGAATCACGTGTGTCGGACTGGATCGAGCAATCCGAGCTTCGCCAATGCATCGAGCAGGATTGGGCATGCGAGATCCAAGATGTTGTGGATCTGTTGGAACCGGCAACGAAATCGGCTGAATCGCCTACGAGTCATATACCGCTCGATTTTCTTCGCAGCTGTCTCAGCGGTCCGATCGATATCGACAAGCTTGATTATTTGCAACGCGACAGCCTTCACTCGGGCGTCCCCTATGGTCGCAATTTTGATGTTGGGCGTCTGATCGAATCGATGTGTGTTCATCCGACCAAAGGTATTTTGGCAATCGGCGAAAAAGGGCGGACGGCGGCCGAGATGATGGTGTTCGCCCGCTATGTGATGTTTAGCGAAGTATATTGGCATCACACCGTTCGCGCGGCCACCGCGATGCTGCAGCGCGCCGTGTTCTTAATGAAGGACAAAATCGAACTTGAATCCACCTTCAAGTTGAACGATGCCCAGTGGATCGCTCGCCTTGTTGAGACCAGCAACAGTATTCGCGACGCATCGCTTGGAAACACACATCAACTTGTCGACGGTTTGTTTGGCGCTCAGCGTCGGCTTTACAAACGAGTCGCTGAGTTTAGCGCGATCGATGCCGTCGAAGGGCAGCCTGTCGAAGTGCATCGCCAAATCGCCCGACGTCCGTATTGGTGGTTGGTTGCTGCGAGTGAGAAACTGGCCGCTCGTGTGTCATCAATGAGCGGTGAACAGGTCGTTGCCGAAGACATCCTGATAGATGCACCGCCGGTTAAGCTCGAGGTTGACATCAATGTCGACGTGATCCTGCGTGATGGCAGCTTCGATCGTGCCGCAAGTGACGTGGATGTTAGCGGCGGCGTGGATAGCCCAGACACTGTCACCCACAGCCGGCCGCCGGTCGGTGTCACGCTGGCGAACGTTTCCCCAGTCGCTCGCGCGCTAGCACGTCAACAATTCGACGATCAAGTCAAACGGGTTCGCGTGTTTGTCAATCCTGAAAAACGCGACCTAATGACACACGCCGTTCGCGCCCATGGCGATTGGTCTACCCTCTTGATCGACGTGGTCCAAAGTGTCGACAACGAGATCGTTTAACTCTAGGAATGTCATGAACAAGCCTGCCTCACTCTCTGCTCATGCCCACTCTGCCAAGGTTATTGTTTGTCGGGATGCGACAGCGGCATCGCGAACGGTGGCAAACATGATCGTCGCAGCGGTCAACGCGAAACCCTCGATCGTGCTGGGGTTGGCAACCGGCGGAACGCCCACCGCGACGTATGCGAACATCGTCGAAGATTTCCGAGCCGGTAAAGTACAGTTTAAAGACGTGACCTCTTTTAATCTGGACGAATACATCGGACTTAGCGGAACGCACCCTCAGAGTTTTCGCTACTTTATGCAGTCTGAATTGTTTGATCACATCGACATCGATCCCAACAACACGTTTGTTCCCGAGGGAGGTGCGAGTGATCCGGCCTCACACGCGATCCAGTACGAAGCACAAATCGCTGCAGCCGGGGGGATTGATCTGCAGTTGTTGGGCATCGGTCACAATGGGCACATCGCTTTTAACGAACCCGGATCGTTGCCGTCCACACGAACACGCGTGGTCGAGTTGACGCCGTCGACGATCGAAAAGAATGCTCGCTTCTTTGCTTCGGTGGATGAGGTGCCTAAGACTGCGATCACGATGGGGATTGGCACGATCCTGGAAGCGAAACAGATCCTGTTGTTGGCCACCGGCAAAGGGAAAGCCGAAGCGGTGCGGCGTTCGCTGCAGGAAGCAGCCAGCGAAGAGGTTCCCGCATCGTGGCTTGAGCAGCACCCCGACGTGACGTTCGTCCTGGACGAAGACGCCGCGAGTGAGTTGTCGCTGTAGAGAGCCGCGACACTCCGCGACCCAAAGCACGTTTAGGCCGTTCTGCTAGAGCTTTACTAAAATGGGCGTAGTTCGACCGTCAACTTTGGAGGTAGTGGACGAGGCTACGAGTCCCAGCGACTGAGTGGCACGTCGGGACTCGTAGCCTCGTCCACTACAGAGAAAACACTTCACCCGCGCGATTTGTCACAAAACTCGAATGACGAAGTTGTTTCCGAACCGTGCCTAAACTTCCGGGGCTTGGCCCCTCAATACTAAATCGCAACTCTAAATCTCAAGCGTCGGGCTGTGATGGTGGCCTGCTCACATCTCGTCGTGGGCGAGTTCCACGGATTCGTTGATCGCATCGATCATGTGCTGGGTATCGAGTGCTTGTTGCTGATAGACATCGAGAGGCTCGTCGCTAATAAATTTCGCGATCATACGACGTTCTTGGTTGCCTTCGAATGGAAACTGCTCGACGCCTCCGGTTGCATCATGGATCCAGCAGCGGGCGGGTCGGTCATGCCATGGACGAGTGAAATCATCGCACACCAGCGATGCGTCACTGCCGGCAACTTCGAACCACTTTCGCGTCGACGTGTCGTAACCACACGACAGCGTGGCGGTCACGTCATGGTCGAACCACATCATCGCCGTAATCCGCTGTGCGACGCCTTGCCGGACGACGCGTCCGGCGACCACACGGTTAGGCAACCCGCCCGCGATAAATCTTGCTAACGAGCAGACGTACCAACCGAGATCCAGCAAACATCCACCGCCCAAAGCCGGGTCCAGTCGATGTTCGCCGGTGATGAAAGGACGGAAAAACGAGACCGCAGCACTGATGTGTCCAATTTTTCCAAACCGTCCTTCGTCTAACCAGCGACGAAACATTTCGGTCCGCTCGTGATGCAACCATCCCGTTGCGTCGAGCAGGCGAACCGAGTGAGCTTCACAGGCCAGGTGAACGGCAAGCGATTGTTTGGTCGAAAGCGTTAGCGGTTTTTCGCACAACACGTGCTTGCCTGCCTTCGCTGCGGCGATAGCCCATTCCGCATGCATCGATGGCGGTAAGGCAACATAAACGGCATCCACATCATCACGGACCAAGAGCGATTCATAACCCTCTACAGCAGCCGCGATGCCATATTGATCGGCATGCCAACGAGCTCGTTCGCTCGTTCGGCTTGCGATCGCAGTGACTTCGGCGCCGTCGGTGGATTGAATGTCGGCGACCAATCGCCGAGTAATCCGCCCCGTTCCCAACACTCCAAAGCGTGTGATTGATCCTTCACCACTCATAAAACACGTTCTCTTGTTTCTAATAATTCGAATTGCTTGTTTCGTTAGATTGGCAACTAGGACAATCGACGCAATTTGGCGTGTGATTCGATCAACCACTCCGCCGCCTGATGGATCTGTTGATCGGTGTTAAACCGCCCGATCCCAAATCGCACACTTCGTCTCGCCTCGGATTCGCTCAGTCCAGTGGCGGTCAATACATGGCTCGGTTTCGCATCAACGCTGCTACACGCCGAGCCGCTACTGAACGCGACCGACGGCGTTGCCGCCATCCACGCCTCGCCCTCGATCGATTCAAGTTGCAGATTCAAATTGCCTGCTAATCGGTGCTGCGAAGCGAGTGGAATTCCATTGAGTTGGATGCCATCGATTCCCGAGCACAGCAGTTGGAACAACTGATTTCGCATTTGCCCGATCCGCTCCTGATGGCTTTCCATTTCATCAACTGCCAATTTTAGTGCCGTCGCCATCGCCACAATCCCGGCGGTATTCAGCGTGCCGCTGCGCAGTCCTTGCTGTTGTCCGCCACCGACGATTTGCGGCCTCAGGCGTACTCGTCGGTTACCGTTGCCGACCACCAGTAAACCGCTGCCCTTGGGGCCATAAAATTTGTGTGCGGCCGCACTCAGCAGATCGACGTCCGTATCGAGCATGTCCACCGGGATTCGCCCCACCGCCTGCGTCGCGTCGCTGTGTAGCAACACACCCCGGGAATGACAAATATCGGCAATGGTTTTCATCGGAGCGATCGAGCCGATTTCGTTGTTCGCCCACATTACCGAAACGAGCGCGGTGTCGTCATCGATTGCTTCGGCGAGTTGGTCCAAATCGACGATTCCACTCGAATCGTGGCCGTGCGGGATGACCGGGACTCGCGTGACACGAAATCCATCCCGCTGCAGATCATCGCAGACATCCAACACCGCATGGTGTTCGGAGGTCACCGAAACGAGATGGCGTTTTTTTTGGCGAGGATGCAGGCAAACACCGCGAATCGCCAAATTATTGCTCTCGGTCGCACCACTGGTGAAGATCACCGACTCGGAGGGAACATTCAGTATCGATGCGATTGTGGCCGCTGACTGTTGTACGGCTGCTGCGGCGGTGCGTCCCATTTCATGCGATCCGCTGCTAGGATTCCCAAAATCCTCGGACAACCATGGTAACATCGCATCGACGACCCGCGGATCGCAGCTCGTGGTCGCGTGATTGTCAAGATAAATCATCGGTTGCGTTTGGAAAAAAGGGCGTATCTGCGGTTGAATCCATTGTAACGGGCTGGCTGGTTTTGCAGACCCGGCTGGGGTATGCCAAGGAAACCAATAAAACCATCGAAAACAACCGTCCAAAAACTTTCCAGCGATTCGCGTCGTCGGTATCATGCACTACCGATGCTTGGCGGATAATTTTTCTGTCGCCCGATCCCTTGGCTTGTTGATCCGTTGGCTCGTTGATTTGCTGATTGACGCGTTGCCGATTGACACGCTGACCCTCTCTCCGAAGGACCTTTACCCATGCCGCTATTCGAGGTTGAAACCAACTCTCATATCATCATCACATGGGCCGAAGATGAAAAGGCGGCTCGTGCCGTGGTGGCGGACGCCTATCCCTACGATGAAATCGCCCGTTTGACCAAGCGGCCTCGCGATACGTGGGTGATCAGCAAAGGCGTGCTCGGGCTCACCACCCCCGACCTGAATCCGTGTGCGGTGGCTCGCGAATGCTTGAGCCGATCATCGGGTGACAAGGTGAATGCGATTCGTTTGTATCGAATGGAAACCGGCAGCGATCTGGAACACGCACGCAAGGCGATTGAATCCAATATGGTCATGGGCTGGTAGTTCCGCCGGATCGTGTTGCAATCCTTTCTTTCGCCTGCCAGATTTTTTCATGCCGCGTTTTCCACTCTTGTTGGCCCTTCTGTGTAGCACGCTGATCGTGGGCTGCGATGGATGTCGTTCAACCCCCAGCGCCGAAGAAGAAGAAAAGAAAAAGGCGACACTGCCTGACTTTACGTCCGCACCCGCTCAAGCGTTTCCCGCCGATAGTGCACCGATCGGGGGCGGGATCAAGCCAGGCCATTGGTTCTCGGCCTCGGAAATACTTAAGAGCAACCGCGAGGATGTACGCGGACAATTGGAAAGCTGGGCAAGATTAGGGAAAACATCGAGCCCCGATTCGCAAACGCCTCGCAATGCATTGGTCAACGTCCGCCCCATCGTGCTGCCCAAGGGGCAACAACGGCGGTTTGATTATCGCAACCTCGCTCCGCTGCCGAGTGGCGATTCCAAAAATGTCTTTCTCTCGAGTCAACTGTATTCAGGCGGTCGAGGGTTGGTGTATGACTCGCTGCCCGATGTGTTCCAGTTCCTGTCCCAGGAAGAATACTTTTTTATCATTTTAACGAATCGTCCCGAACGATTCGCGAAATTGATCGGTGCCGATTGGCAGCGTCCGTATCGCTCGGAAGCTGAATTCGCGGGCAAGGCAGCGAACTATCGAATCGTCATCCCCGATACCGACGAAGTGCTGCCAATTGCCGAAACGATGCTTGATTGGACCAGCACCGCGGTGGTGTTGTGGGACGATATCTCTGCCGATTCGCTGACTCCGGGACAAACCACTGCGATTGCGGACTGGATCCATTTTGGCGGCCAATTGATCGTCAACGGTGCCGATGGATCCGATGCCATCGCCGACTCGCCGCTCGTGGATCTGCTGCCGCTGCTGCCACGTGGCAACATCGAACTGGCTCCCGAATCGGCCACCGAATTGCTGAAGACTTGGTCCGTCAAAACCGATCGATCGACGGAAGCACAATCGGCACTGCTGCAGAGCGAGACCGCTCGGGTGGCGGTCGATGGAAACCTGGCTGCCGATGCGGACGATGTCACGGGAACCGGCAACCTGATCCTGCAACGCAGAATCGGTCGCGGCCGCGTCGTGCAGTCGCGATTCGATCTGATGAGCGATTGGATTTCGAACTGGGATTCCTACAACAGCTTCTTTAACGCCGTGATTTTGCAGCGGCCGCGACGCCAATTTGTCGAGATTGATGCCGATGTTTTGCTGAAACACCAGTACGTTGATTTTCAGCGGTACGATGCCGACCCCACGATGAATACCACGTTTCGTATCGCCACCCGTGATGCGCTGCTCGCCCCAAGCACGCCCAACCCCGTGGCGGGCGATCCCGTGGCGGGCGATCCAGCCATCCCAGGGAAAAAAACGGACGACGACACCGCCGCGGCGGAGGTAAGTCCATTGGGAAAAATACCGGCCAAGAATATGTTGTCACGCGATCAATGGACCCGAGTCGATCCGGTGATGGGGATTGGCGGATGGAATAGCGCCAGCGACGCGGTCAATCTGACTCAGGCTATTTTGCGGAACGAATCGGGGATCGTGATCCCGCCATCCTCGTTGGTGGTCCGCTCGCTTGGGTTTTACCTGCTGGCGTTAGTACCGCTGAACTATCTTGTTTTTCGTTTGTTTGGCAAACTGGAATACGCTTGGTTGGCCGTGCCGCTGATCGCCATCGCAGGCGCTATTTGGGTCGCTCGCTCGGCGCAACTTGATATTGGATTTGCACGCAGCCAAACGGAATTGGCGATTTTGGAGACCCAGCCTGGGTATGAACGCGGACACCTTGCTCGCGTCATCGCCATCTACAATTCATTGTCGAGTACCTACGACATGCAATTCAGCACCGTCGACGCGGTCGCAAATGCGATCCCTCAATCCAAGACCAACCCGGCCGACGAACCGCTTCGATTCCGCACCGATTTCGAAGAGGGGCCGATGTTGTCAGGAGTCGCCGTAGGCAGTAACCAAACTCAAATGGTTCGCGCCGAGCAGATCGTTGACCTTGGTGGTGGCATCTATCTGGACGGCGAAATGCTGGTCAACGGAACCGAATACGACTTGCTCGATTCCTTTGTGGTTGCCAAAACCGCCGACGATCAAACGCAACTTGCCGTGGTGGGCCTCTGTTCGGCTGGCTCGAAAACCAAATTGCGTTTTCGCGACGACGCCACCGTCAAAGTGTCTGCGGATCTGCCGCTTCAGGTTTCTCGGGTGATGAGTGCGTTTCTAGCGGACAAATCGGTCCCAGCGGACTCGTCACGCTTGGTTGGACGTATCGAAGAATCGATTCCCGGGATGACCGTCACCCCCCAAGCAAACCAACGCAGTTCGCAGACGGTTGTGGTCGCCAACCTTCGTTTTCCACCGTCGCCCGAACCCCAATCGGATGTCAATTTGGTCGTCGATTTTCGTAAATCGTTGACCGAACCTTTGGAATCGGAAGTGGAGAGCGAGGATGAGGATGAATCGGAGAAGTAAATCGGCTCGCTCATCTCTACCAGCATTGCAACACTGAAATTCAACGCCCACCGCTCGGCCCCAGGAAACTTGATGATCACGCTCAAAGGATTCGGAAAAGACTATGGCGATTTCACTGCCGTCGAGAGCATCGATTTAGATATTGCTGCGGGCGAAACGTTTGGTTTCATTGGTCCCAACGGTGCCGGAAAGAGCACCACGATTCGCTTTCTCGCGACGCTGTTGCGGGCAAGTCGTGGTAGCGGATCGGTGGCCGGTTGCGATGTGATGGCCGACCCCGTCGGCGTGCGGCAATCCATCGGCTACATGCCCGATAACTTCGGCGTCTATGACGGCATGCGAGTATGGGAGTTCTTGGACTTCTTTGCCGTGGCATACCGAATTGGCCGTACCGAGCGAAAGCAGATTATCGATAACGTGCTAGAGCTGTTGGACCTTGGTCACAAACGCAACGACTTCGTCAACGGTTTATCGCGAGGGATGAAGCAGCGTTTGTGCCTCGCCAAAACACTGGTCCATGATCCTCCGGTATTGATTTTGGACGAACCTGCCTCGGGGCTCGATCCACGTGCGCGAATCGAAGTCAAAGCGTTGCTGAAAGAGCTACGCAAAATGGGCAAAACGATTCTGATCAGCAGTCATATCCTGACGGAGCTGGCGGATTGCTGCACGTCGATTGGCATTATCGAACGAGGTCAATTGTTGATGAGTGGTCCGATCGGGAGCGTATACCGGCAAATCCGTCGCAACCGAATTGTCGAGATTGACTTCTTAACCGGGCTGGAAGCGGGGTTGTCGATCCTCCGAAGCAGTGCGGCACTGCGGTCGCTCGAACAAGAACCGACTCGGGTGATTGCCGAGCTGGAAACTGATGATGAGGGATTGGCGAGTTTGCTCGATGAACTGATCAAAGCGGGCGTGCGAATGCGTTCGTTTAACGATCGCGATCCCACGCTCGAGGATGTCTTTATGACCGTGACCAAAGGCTTGGTCACATAATCGTTGATCGCTTGGGCGTCGACCGAAAAGTGGGATAGGCTTCCAGCCTGTCATTGCACCCTCGACAGGCTGGAAGCCTATCCCACATTAACAAATCCGCGGTGCGATCAACGACACTGCATCACTTAGCGGCCAAAGATCTTGTCGATGCCGCGACCGAGTTGCTTCTGCAGGTAATTCTCGGCTGAATCCTGGACCGCCTGCACCCCTAATTCGGTCACGACTTTTCGCACGCCCGACGAATCCAGACGAGGACGCGAGAACGTTCCTTCGATCGGCAGCGTGACCGGTTGTCCGGCCAGGCCTTGCAGATTGCTGCCCAGCCAACGGGCATCCAGCGGCACCTGGGCGATCAAATTCAAGTTGCCATCGAACGAAACATTTCCGCTGGTGACCACTTGGGCGCGGTCCACTTCAAAGAACATTCGTTGGTGGCTGACAACGCCGCGATCGACTGTAAAGTCGACGGTTTGTGCAGGCACACGAATCAGCGTCGTCTCGGGATTCACAGCGGCTTGCGGTGTTCCGATTGATGCGAGCGAGCGAAGTTGTTTGATTCCACCGATGATTTGGTTTGCCATGGGACCGGAGTTCATGTCGATCGAATCGATGTTCAACCGTCCCACCACGCGGCTCTGCTCAGGTCGATCAATAACCACGATGGCTTCGTCGATGTCAGCACTTAGCGTTCCATCGATGCGAGTGGCATTGGCTGCCAGCGGCGCCAAATACTTGAGCCAGCGATCGGTCATTTCAGGGGTCAGTCGGATCGATTCCGCCACCTGGCCTGGTTCAACTCGCATCCACAGCGGCCCTGGCCGATAATGGACATCGCCGGCAATATTCAATCGGCCTTGATCGACCGGGATCGAGGCAGGTGACACGAAAACGCTCGTCTCGGTCAACCGTACCGGAATATTGGCCTGACCAAACTGCACCCCGGCGACTTCGCCCGATTCCCAGCCAAGGTTAGCCATCACACTCATCGCAATGTGCTCGTCGGATTGACGTTTGAGCGCGATCTCGATCGGAGTCTCTTGGACGCCTTGCAATTGAATTTGCATTCCGGCAAGTTCGCTGAGTCGTTTGGCGACCTCCGTCATTTTGATTCTCGCAGGACCTTTTACCGAAACGTCCCCAAGCGAATCATTCCAAACCGCGTGGCCGGTTAAACTGGTCGCGAACCAATCGCTTGATAATTTCAGCGAATCGGTCACCACGCCGCCACTGGTTGGGTCGACATGAATCGTGCCGTTGATTTTTACATTCGGTTCAGCCCAGACCACTCGTGAGCCCGCATTCAGGCCACCTAAGACGGTCGTATTCGGATTCGCTGCGATAGCCCCCGTCGCGTTACGAACGGGGCCAACCAATTGCGAAGCCGCACTTGCCTGAGAGGGTTGGACGACGGCGACGCCTTTGCCATTCATCTCGGTCTGGACGGCATATCGACCCTTTTGACTGGTCACAATAAAGCGGCCGTCACAGTCGCCCATCACCAACCATTCATCGGTCTGGACCGTTTGGCCCGGACGGTAACCAACTTGGCTGATCGCAGGAACGACTCGGTTTGCCACTCGCGTTTTCATACTGCCTTGGATGCGTTCTAGCTTGGCTTGCCAAGCGATTTCGAGATCGGTTCGCTCGGCATTCCATTCACCTTCGATGGCCGCGGAGATGGCGTTTCCGACAATCGTCAAGGATCGGCAATCCAGCGACGACGTCGTCCAGTCATAGTCGCCACTGAAATGCAGTTTGATTTCAGGTTGACTGAAATAGCGGTCGGCGTAGGCCATGTGGGGCTGCGTCAACTCGATCGTCGTGCCGGTCAATCGGCCGCCTGACGACGAGACATCGGCACGCGCATTCATCGTGAATCCACCGTCGAAATCGTGCAGTTCCGCTGGCAACCAGGGACCAAGCGTATCGGCCAGCGCTTCGAGCCGTCCGTCGCCTTGGATACGCAGCGGAAACCGCGTGTTCGCATCGGGGTGTTGGATCCCTTGAACAAGTTCCGCTCGCAGATTCAGCCCGCTGCTCGACAGCGTGGCGTTTGCCACCGACAGCGATTCAATCTGGCCCGCTTGCCATTGGCCCACCGCGTCGACATTCATTCGCAATGCGGGGTGACGCAGCCGATTTCCGCCAGGCAGTTCGATCAACAGGTCTTTGGCGTCGGCATTGCCCGTCAAACGCCACTGGTCGCCACCAGAGGCATTCCAGTGGATCTTGCCACGCGCGGAACCGGCTAGCGATGAACTGGATAAATCGATGATCGGACGCAGCATGTTGGCCAAGCGACCAAAATCGACTTCGATGTCGGTTGCCCCACTTTGTAAGTTGCCTTGTCCGCTAGCTGCCGCAAAGGAACTGGTTAATTTGAATTGTTCGGCTTGGATGCGGTCTTGGTTACTCGAAACGATTGCAGTCATCTCGACCGGGTCGATTACCACCGCTTGGCCTCGCGATCGCGCACGCAGTGCGTCGCTGCGCAGACTCAAACGTCGCCGGCGAGCGTCACTTGACGGCAATGATTCGATTGTGGCCAGAGCTCGTCCCGAAACCAGTTCGGCATCATTTCGGATTGGCAAAACGCCGGGCAAGGCATGATCGAGTGCCGCCAGGTCGACTTCGGCACTGGCGGTTCCTTCGAGTGCATCAAGCCAACGCACCGGATTGTCGCTTGCACCGACGAGGGTGATCGAGGTCGAAAACGCGCCATCGAGCTTCAGCGAGGCAAAGTCGGTCGTCGCAACCAATCCCTGGCCAATGACACGTTCGTTTTGTAACGTCAAGCGGCCATCAAGCATCGCAAGTTTGTTGGTCCAGCGGCGGGTGTCTTGTTGTAGGTTTGCCGCCTCGAGATTGCGAACTTGGAATTGAGTCACGTCGGCGTCGACCGATCCATCACGGCTGCCGCGGATTTTTAAATTGCCGGTGGCATCGCCTACCAATTGAGCTGGAATCTGATCCGCATAGGCACTCATGCGTCTGCGAACCAAGGAGACGACGGATAACGGCAGCGAATCACAGGTCAGATCGATATTCCACGGCGAGGTCGAACTGGGGTGGTCGAGCGAACCAAAATCGAACTCAACTGCTCCTTGCAGCGATCCCTGGCTGCCACGGGGCTCGGCCAAGACGCCGGTAAATCGACTCTGCAATGATTCGCCGCGAAGTTCAAACTTCGTGCTCGCTTGGGATAATCGCCAAATCTCGCCGCTGGTTGCGTCTTTGACCGTCAACGTGACGTCGCTGATGTCGACCGTGGCGGTGGTGGCGGGGCCCTCGGTAGCCGGTTGGTCCAACAGGATTCGCAGGTCCTCTTCGACACTGCTTTGGCCATCGCGAACATCACACTGGATGTCGACTCCACGCACCAGGATCGCACCAAGATCACTTTTCATGGTCCCGATCAGGTCCATCACGGTCAATTCCGTGTCGAGTTGCTCGACTCTGAATTTGCTGCCCGCTTCGCGTCCCTCGATCGCCAACCCGGTGATCCGTAGCGGCGTCACCCAGCCAACACGGATTCCGTCGGCGGTAGCATCAAAACCGTAAGCCGCAGCGGCGCGAGCGACCATCGATCTGCCGACCGGCGAATGGCTAACCAGACTGGGGGCGGCCAGCATCAAGAATCCAACGAACAGCAGTCCGCCGAGCAGGTAGTATCGCCGCCGTCGATTGCGATTTTCGCGACGGCGATGCGTTTGTTCCTGCTGCGTTCGCTCGAGTTGATCGAGCAAAAAGTCGTCGGTGGTCACAGGCACATCCTTGCCGCCAATGTAACGAAGAAGAGAAGATCCGGACCACAGTGTAACGGCAACGACCCCCAAACCCCAAGATGAGTTTTTGTACCACTCTTGGCGACTTTTAGCGACTTTTGCTGACCAAATCAGCGGAAGTGGGCGGAGTTTGGTACGAAAGCTGCCTCGTAAATACTAGAATGAAACCAACCGGTGTCTTTCTTGGCGGATCTTTGATAGCGGCTGAATCAAATTGATTCTGCCGACTGCGGCACCGACGAAAACCCTGACGCTTTCTTTTCTTTCGAAGTCGACGGTACAAATCATGATTTACAAGCTCGTGCTTAAAAACGAGGTCCCTGGGCTCAATCGGCGTAGTTGGACATTCAAACCGCCAGTGTTGTTGGGACGCGATCCCGATTCTAACCTGTGCATCAACCATCACTCGATCAGTCGCCAGCATTGTCAATTTTCGCTCAACGGCGACGAGGGCTTGGTGATCAAAGACTTGGGGTCGACCAACGGAATCTACGTTGATGACAACCGAATCCAGCAACATGTCTTGATGCCGAACCAAGTCGTGCAAATTGGTGCGTTGGAATTAGAGATTCAATTTTCATCCCCAGATGAACTCGCGGCGTCACAGCATTATCCACGCGAAGGTAACGTAGATCGCACCCGTCCGCTGCCGGTGTACCAATTGGATGCTCCACCGGATCCCAAGCCGTGGTGGCGCCGCGTGCTGGGGTGATCCCCCAGTCGCATTAGCGAAAGATGAAAATCGATCGCCTCGCCTCGGCCACTAAGCAGTTAGGCAGGAGTGTTTCAGTAAATTGGCCGTTTTGGCGAACGCTGTGAAGCATTTCTCTTTATAGGGTTTGTGCTAATTTCGCGTAGCGGAAGTCGTCAAGACTTTCGTTGCATGGTATATGCGTCCCCCCGAAACTCTTGACGAGTTCCGCTACGAAATGCTTCACAGCGTTGTCCCAAACGGCGAACGGGATTTCACCCAATGATCCTGCGTCCTTGATCCGGCCTACAACTCGCCCGCAAATACAATTGCGCAACTTCAAAACCGACGTGTCAACCGATCGCACTTTGAATCCGCGTGACCAAGGGGCGAGTCGCTTCGGCAGGGCTACACAATTGGTAGGTCGATGCGGCGAGGAAACGGTTTCGCCACGGCGGCGAAAGAACGCGGTAGTCCTCCAGTGCGGCTGAGCTGAACTTGTAATCGTGCGAATCGTTGCCTTTCAAAAACACCAAACGTCTCGCATGATCGACGACATCTTGCGGATTGCCGCCGGACGATAACAGTTGATACATCTGAAGTGATGCCTCTTTCCGGCTCTTGCCCATCGTCTCGAACACGTCGGCGACCGTAGGCGCATGATCGTTGGGCTGCGTTGATTCGAGTTCATCGATGCGAGTCTCGTTCAACGCACCACGTCCGACTGCAGCATCGCGAAACATCGGTAGAAACGATGCGTTTTGCAGCAGCAGCACTTTGCGTGTCTGCTCGTCTGCCGCCGCCGTAAAGGCGTGATGGATCGCGTTGGTGGTGGTGACGGAGTGCAGCGAAACGATCCCTCGCTGCCGCATCAATAATTCGCCTGCCGCAGCAAATAAACCGTTCCAAATCGACTGGACAGCGATGTTTTTCTCAACCAGTTCCGCAACGAATTCGCTGGCTTCGATCGGTGAACAATCATGCAGCGTCCGCACCAGATCTCGCGTCGCTACATCATCGATTGTTCCACCGGCAAGCGACGCGGACATGTTTTTCGCGGCGACGCGGTTGATCCGACCAGGCCGATCGGCTTCCAAATCACTCGACGACGGATTGGGTTCGCCGTTGTGATTGAGCATCGCGTAAACAAGACTTCGCATCACCGGTTCGGCATACTCCCATCCAATTGTTTGCAACGTTCGGAAGGCATTGGACAGATAGATCACTTTATGTCCAATGCTGCGAAAGTCACGAGCGGCGTAGCCGCTGAGTACTTCAAAGACACGATTGGCGCCCGAGTGACGAACCAGCGAAGTGATCGCGGCATCGGATGCCGATTCGTCCCATCGGTCCAGCGCCGTGCGGAGCGCCTTTTCGGCTTGATTGGCTGCGGGCAATGCCGATTCGTCGACCGCCGGCAGCGTCCAATTCCCTTCTCGCACATCGCGTGCTTGCGAGCTTTTAAAGTTGTCGATGGCCCAGAAGATCGGCAACCAACGGTCCTCGTCGGGGCCGCTAATACTGGCCAAGTGAGCCGAATTGACGACCAGCACCGCATGGAATTTGAATCCCACCGAGGGCCGTGGTTCGACATTGCGCACGCCCGCTAGCAACAGTGCGGCGAGCAGTTCGCGATAGCTGAGTCCCGCTTTGACGCGTCTCGCCGTCGCTTCGATGATCGATTGCTGGGGCGTTTCTTCTAAAAACCTCACCAGTGGCTCGATGTCACTGGAAAAGCGTGCGATGCCACGGTCGATCGTGACATCGGCAGCCGAGAGGGGCCCCAAAGACTGCAGCAAGCCGCTGAGTCCTAAACCGGCCGCCGTGGAAGCTAAGAAAGTCCGCCGCTGTAACGCTGACATTTGATTCTCTCCGGTAAACGAGTCTTACCGTCGATTGTAACGAGTTCGCCAGCAAGTGACCCACAAATAATCACGTCGCGAAAGTCGCCAAGATTTTTGAGGCAAACACTGGTTGCTGGAACGAAACCGTTATCGTTGGGGGCGGCGTTCAGAGGGATGTGATGATTTCGTAGAGTTCTTCGGCAGAGGTCGCTCGACGAAGTTTGGATCGCTTCGCTTCGGTGCCAACCAGCTTGGCGATCTGAGCTAGGTTTCGTAGATGCTCATCGGGCTTGCCGGAGGGACTGATCAGCATGAACACGATCTCAATTGTTGAATTTGTTAGCGGGCAGATGACTTCCGTTTTAGGACGTCCAACGATGAGCACGGCTCGTTCCACCTCGTCTGTCCAGACATGTGGCAATGCAATTCCGTGCCCGAGCAAACTGGTGTAGTCTTCCTCACGCTTCCACATTTCATCGAGTAGGCCGTCCGGCTGAACTCCTGGATTCGTGTTTTGTAATTGGACAATCATCTCACGGTACAAATCAAATAGTTT
The DNA here is from genome assembly GCF_039541335.1 of Novipirellula rosea. Taxonomy (NCBI): domain Bacteria; kingdom Pseudomonadati; phylum Planctomycetota; class Planctomycetia; order Pirellulales; family Pirellulaceae; genus Novipirellula; species Novipirellula rosea. The sequence continues at coordinate 443,987 of NZ_BAABGA010000120.1, forward strand.
GTGCTGATCCGAGAGAATGACGTTGCTGGGCGAGAGAGGAATGGTGCTGCGGGTGTCTTCCGATGTCGCGTGATAGACCAGCCATGCACGGTCGCCATTGCCGACGACGGAGGGACGTTTGGTAGTCACTCCGCGCCCGTTGGCAGTCATCAACACATTGGCAGGCGACGGAGTACCGTCGGCAGCGTGAACGACTTCCAACGGTACCGATTCACTACCAGATTGCATCCAGCGGTTCAGCGGGATTTGATCCCACACTTTATCGCCGACTAACAAGTGTGCATTCTCCTCCGTTTCGTATCCAGATGGCTCCCAGCGGAATACGGAACCTTCAACGATCTCGGACCAACGGCGACACAGCATTCGATTGAGGTCGGGATTGGGTGTCAGTGCAATAAGGTTCCCGCAACTGTAAAGTTGAGGATGAGCGTCGGGGGCCATCAGCATTGCATCTTCGCTGAGTGCGGTGTGCCCTTCTCGCATCGCAACACGAACGTCTCTTGCGTTGGTGTCGATCACAACGACTGGAATGTCTTGGGCTTTCAAGAAGGAAGCGACCTTACGACCAACGGGGTTTGCGCCAACAATAATCCAGCCCGAAGCGACTGGTCGCAGAACACCGAGCAAACCGCCGACCATGCCGGCGGTCATCCCTTGCGCGAGTACCGTCCCCGCGATCACCGAATACGTAAACGTTTCCAAAAAGGTTGCTTCCTCCACACCGAGCTGCTTTAGCTGGAGGGTGAATAACGAGGCCATTGACGCGGCGACGATGCCTCGCGGAGCGATCCAGCTAAGAAACAGCTTGTCCTTGATACCGAGCGTGCTGCCGTACATGGAAAAGAAGATGTTCAACGGACGCACTAACAGCATGATTCCCAACACCACTGCGGCGATCTTCCATCCATAATCCAGGAATGCGGCGAGATCGAGGTTTGCTGCCAGGAGGATGAAGAGCAGCCCGATTAGAAAGTCTTTGAGTTCCACTTTATAGGAAACGATACTGCGCAATTGCGGCGTTTTTCGACTACCGAGAACGAGACCGGCGACCGTCACGCTCAACAGGCCACTTTCAGAGATCACAAGATCGGCCAAACCGAAATTTAACATGGCCATCGAAAGCACGAAGATATTCGTGTGATCTTCTCGAATCCAGCCACGTCGCATCACCAGATCAAGCAGAAAGCCGAACGCCATTCCGAACATGGCGCCGGCGAAGAATCTCATCAGGAATTCGGTGACGACAACTTGATGACTACCGTCCGTGCTAACATAGAATTCGTAGCACAGTAGAGCGATGAAGACTCCAATGGGATCAATCAGCACGCCTTCCCAGTGCAAGATGTGGTGAAGACGTTCACGCACACGAATGCGGTGCAACAGCGGTCCGATCACGGTCGGCCCCGTCACGATGACGAGGCTCGCAGCAAGGAAACAGAACGCGGGATCAAATCGGAACAGCGTCCAAATAAGTAGCGTGCTTCCGATCCAGGTGACAAGAACCCCGATCGTGAGAACTCTACAAATCTCTTTGCTCGCTGACCGGTAGCCTTTCAGATCAAGAGTCAGCCCGCCTTCAAAAAGGATGATTGCAACCGCCAAAGAGATGATCGTGCTCAGCCCACTTCCGAGGTCCGATGGGTTCACGATTCCAAGGACCTGAGGCCCTGCAATCACGCCGCCGATGAGTAGCACGACGATTGCTGAAACTTGTAAGAAGCTAGCCACCGTGAACAGACAAACGCCCAAGGCGGCAGCGACCGTGAACGTTGTGAGGATTTCGTTAGAATGCATGTTGTGAGGCCTGATCCGTTAAACGCTAATCCGAATGCGAGGCCCCGTCTGATTTTTCAGTCGCTTGCACAACTCGACGTGCCCCGTGGAGCTATTGGGCAGAGCAAACCTCGAGCTGACGTCTCTCTCGGACAACATGATGTCCTTGGCCGTTTGAATTTCGAAACCTAATTGGCCAATGTGGGTCGGTAACGGTTCCTCCCTTTCAAGAAACGAGTTCTTGCTGGGATTCAGTTGTGACCGAGTCGTCGACGAAAAAATCGATGACTCCCGTCTTGACGTCATACATCGCACCGACGACCAGTAATTCTCCAGCATCGACTGCGCCGCGGATTGCATGACTGCGGTTAACGATTTCTCGAACCGAGCGTTGGACGTTCCTTTTGGCAATCCGATCAACACATTCATCCTTTGCGTCCGGGTGCATGGTCGCGACACCCCGACATTCATTGCCTTCCACCGATTCTTGAATTTCAGAAACGATCGCATGCAGGTGCGGACGACCGCTAGCCTGTTGGGGATCGTTTCGTTGATCCAAGAAGTTTACCGACGAGGATATGGCACCGCAACGTGTGTGCCCCATTACGAGCACCAGCTTTGCACCGGCCACGGTAACCGCGTACTCGAGACTGCCCAATGAGTTCGTGCCGATGACATTGCCAGCCACACGCACACTGAAGATGTCGCAGATGCCGAGATCGAAGACCAGTTCGGTGGGAACACGCGAATCGATACAGCTCAGCACTGCGGCGAGCGGAGGCTGCCCACCGGCGGTAGTGTCAATTGGCCTACCGTAGCCACGTGAAATTCGACGATCCGTATGAAACCGCTTATTGCCATCGGCGAGGATTTCGAGCACTTGTGCTGGGGTCAGGCTATCTTGAAGTTCCCGGGTCGAGTAGTCCGCGAACTGAATTTCATCATGCAGGTCGTACTTGTCGCGGAAGCCACGCAAGCCGACACTCAATCCGCGAGCAGGACCGGTTTCCTCTTTGAATTCTCGAATCAAACTCAAGACGTCAGGATCAATGTAGTCAGACTCCGACGCGTCGAGTAGCAATTTCGACCCCGGCTTTGCTTGATTGAAAATCGTGTCCAATGCTGCACGATTGAGAAAGCTGACTTGATTCGCTAGTTCTACATGCACCACGTCGCCGTCAATGTGCGTCTCAACAATTCGGCGAATCGGACGACGCAGATTGCTGTTTAGAATGAACAGGACACTGACGACCAGCCCGATCACGATTCCAATCAGCAGATCGCTATACACGATTGCGACAACGGTGATGATGAAAGGCGCGAATTGATACCGGCCCTGTTTCCACATGCTGCGGAACAACTCGGGACTCGCCAGCTTCAGTCCGGTGTGAATCAAAATTGCTGCCAACGCCGCCAGCGGGATCATGTTCAGATAGACGGGAAACAGCCCCACGCAAACAAGCAACAAGACACCGTGAAGGATTGCAGACCGCTTTGAAACGGCGCCCGCGTTGATGTTGACCGAGCTGCGGACAACCACGGATGTCACCGGAATCCCGCCGATCAGTCCGGCGACGACGTTCCCTGCACCTTGGGCCCACAATTCACGGCTGCCTGGAGAATTGCGGCGACGCGGGTCCAGTTTGTCCGAGGCTTCGAGATTGAGCAGCGATTCCAACGAAGCAACAATCGCAATGGTCACGCCCGCGACGTAGACCGCTGGGTTCGTCCACTGGGAAAAGTCCGGAAACATAAAGAAACTGCCGAACTCCGAGAAGCTATCGGCAATCGGAATCTGGACCAAATGACTCGTGCCAATCGACCATTCGTTGCTAAGACGCGAAAACAGAAGCTGTAATCCAACCCCAAACAGCACGACGACAAGCGGAGCTGGAATACCTGAGTTTTTGAGCGGTTTCAAGCGGGCCCAGAGCACAAGCAGAGCAAGCGAGGCAAACCCGACAACGGCCGCTCCGAAATGTACCTCGCCTTGGAAGATCGTTGCGATTTCGGAGAACGTATTTTCGTGATCCGGCTGCGAGAACGACATTTCACCTTCGGGATCGTTGTCGTGGCCGAGTAAGTGGGGAAGCTGTTTGAGAATCAGGATCACTCCAATCGCTGCCAAAAGCCCCTTAATCACACTTGACGGAAAAAATGCAGACAACGCTCCGGCTTTCGCAATCCCAAGCCCGATTTGAATTACTCCCCCGACAACAACCGCAAGCAACAGCGCATCAAATGCGCCAAGGTTCGCAATCTGTGCGGCAACCACAGCTGTCAGACCTGCCGCTGGCCCGCTGACGCTGGTATGCGAACCGCTCAGAGCACCAACCACGATTCCGCCAACGATGCCAGCTACGATTCCAGAAAACAGGGGGGCGCCCGAGGCAAGTGCAATGCCAAGACACAACGGCAAGGCCACGAGAAAGACAACGAGGGATGCTGTAGAATCTCGAAATATATTGTTTGCCAGTGATGTCGGGGCGTTTGTGTCATCCATGCATGATTCCATCGTGAGTCCAAGTTAGCGTCTGCGTCAATTGCTGTTGCCGCCGGAATTACCGCGGTGGCTTTTAAGTTTGCGCCACGGCGCAACGCAAAGGCTGTGCCGCGATGTTGGTTACTCCGCATGGCTCTCCGTTTGTCTGTTAGCGTATGGGAATTCCGTGGCTTTGCGTTCGGGGATCGCTTTTACCCGTGAATCAGAAGCAACCTAGGACTGACACCCATCCCGGCCACTCCCCACAAATCGGATCCCCGGTCAGCTTGTTCAACTGCCTATTGAATGTCGTATCGCAAAACAACAATCAGCCTCCGAGCGTTAACCCACGGTTAACGGATTCGAATCGGACGCTAACGCTTTGCGGCTGATTTGATCGACAGCCCGCGGGTCCATCAGAAATCCAAGTTTTGAAAACAAGTCACTTACCCCAACCGTTGTCGAAATTTAGTCTCGGCGACTGAATTTCTTTCACGCCCCTCTCCATGGAGTTTTCGATGAGATTGCGAAGCAGGCTGAGCTTCATCCACGCTGTAACGGGGCTGGCATTGCTGTGTCTTGGTTTTTCGGGGGCTTGGCATGTACTCCAGTTGCAGAAGCGTAACTCGGAGATTCTCAGCAATAACGTTGCGAGCATCCGCGCCGCGGAGGAATTGGAATTGATTGTTCGTGAAATGCGTCACGGACTTGACCGATACCTGCTGACTAAAGACCGAGAGTATTTGCTGCTTGCGATACAGAATCAAGACGCCGCCAACGAATGGATCAACCGAGCGGACGGCTTGGCGGGAGGCGACGACGAGAAGGCACTTGTGGCCGTCATTCGCAGCGGCATCGACAATTACTTTTCCCAACTGCACCAACTGGTTGATGATCCCGACACGCAGATTTCTTCAGAACGAGTCGAGGCATTGGAAGAAGAAATACTGTCGAAACAAGTCTTGGTTACCTCACGCCGGTATCTCAATTTGAACGAAAGTGAACTTGAGGAGAGTAGTTTGCGAAGCGGATCGATGGCATTGAAATTGTCGTTGGCCATGGCATTGCTCGGAGCCTGTGGTGCCGCCGTCGGGCTGGTGGCTGGTTACGGCGTGGCCCGCTCGATCAGTCGTTCGATGTACTTACTTTCGGTTCCTATTCGCGACGTTGCGGGGAAGTTGGATACGGTGGTGGGGCCAGTTGAAGTATCCGCTGACCCCAGCCTGCAAGATTTGCAGCATGTGCTTGAGACGGTATCCACACGAGTCGGCAGCGTGGTTGAGCAACTTCAGAATAGGCACAAGGAAGTGATCCGCGCCGACCAACTCGCTGCTCTCGGGAGACTTGGTGCAGGGTTGGCGCACGAGCTTCGCAATCCGCTGATGTGTATGAAAACGCTCGTTCAATCGGCTCGTCACAATAAGTCAAACCTTGACGCGGACGATCTCGCGGTTTTGGATGATGAAATAACTCGCGTCGACAAACTGCTGCAAACGTTTCTTGATTTTGCCAAGCCATCTTCACTTGTTTCGAAGCCGGTTGATCTGCGAGAGATTGTTCACCAAACATTCGCTCTCGTCACGAGTCGAGCCGAGACACGAGGGATTGAGGTGACACGTTCGATGCCGGATGATGCGATGCCAGTTGATGCGATGACGGTTCAAGGCGATGCAACGCAGTTGCGGCAAGTGCTTTTGAACCTAATACTCAACGCGTTTGACTTCATTCCCAACGGTGGAAAAGTGGATGTGACGGTCGCGGCCGACCATGACGTGTCGTCTAAAACGTCGATAAAGGGGACAAGTTCGAGGTGGGTTAGCTTGAGTGTTGCGGACAATGGTTGCTCATTGCCTGAGGAGTCGGAGCGAATCTTTGAGCCTTTCTTTAGCACCAAAGAACTTGGACTCGGTCTTGGACTGCCCATTTCTCGGAAGATTATCGGCGATCATGGCGGCACCCTCGAAGCGAGAAATCGTGACGGGGGCGGGGTAATCGTCACAGCAAGGTTGCCTGTCTTGTGCAGTACGCAATAAGTCGACCGATAAACGAAACAAACTCCGACTGCAACCGCTTCTGATTCCCGCCATCGCTACAGGTTAACTCGCACACTTGCACTCGTTGCCAGTCGTTGCCAGTCGCGGCGAGACATCTACGGTGGAATACTCATCGCCAGACGGTTGGCGCCAGACGGTTGGCACGGCTTTGGTTGAGTCGCAACGAATCTTCTCCGCCGACGTCAACGTGCTTACCGGTGACTTGAAGGAGGAACGAAACTCTTGACGTGTTTCGCTACGGACATGCCCAACACTACGCGGCGCGTTGCTTTTGGCCTGTCTCGCGCAGACGTTGCTGCAGTGCGTCGACGGTTCGCTGCGTTGCTCCTTGATGCTCAGCGATCACGCGGCGAGCGGCTCGGCCTAGTGCATCGGCGCTGGGGATGTCGGTCAGACATCGCTCGACAAATTGCTGCAGTTGTGGGGCGTCCGCGACGCGAACGGCGCCTCCGGCCTCGATCAACTGGTTGGCGATCTCTTTGAAATTTTTGGTGTCCGGACCAAAGGAAACCGCGCTGCCATAGGCGCCCGGTTCGAGCATGTTTTGGCCACCACGACTTCCAAAGCTGCCGCCCACGGTGGCAATTTGGCTGACGCCCCACCAATGCCGGAGCTCGCCAATGGTATCGACAAGGATCACGGTATCGGCATCCCAACTCGTTTCATGCAGCGACCGATCGACCGAACGCCGATGGACGTTCAATCCCGCGTTGGAAACCAGGTTCGCCACAGCATCAAATCGTTCGACGTGCCGCGGTACCAACACCAGCCGCAACTCGGGGTGCTCGGAAACCAACGACTTGTAAATCTTGATCGCCATGGTTTCTTCGCCCGGCTGGGTACTTCCAACCACCCAAACTCGGTTCCATGGATCGATGCCTGCCCACTGGATGCGGGATTGGACGTCGACGGTTTCGCGATTGTTCGGCGCGTTGTCGAACTTGATCGAACCGGTTGTCTCGATTCGGTCGGCCGCCGTTCCACAGGCGACGAAACGCTGTGCCGTTTGTTCGTTTTGAGCGCCAACCCAAGCGAGTCGTGCAAACGTCGCCTCGGTTAAGAAGGCAAAACGCTGGTATCCCGCCGCACTCCGCTGGCTCAGCCGGGCATTGGCGACCATCACCGGACAACCTTGATTCGTCGCGATGCGAATCAAATTCGGCCACAGCTCGAGCTCGGCCAGCACCAGCATGTCGGGCGACAAGTTTCGTAGCGTTCGCTTGACCGCCCAGCTAAAGTCCAGCGGACAAAAGAAAACGCGATTCGCGCCATACAACTTCACCGCCAAGTCGTAACCGGTGTCGGTCGACGTGCTGACGACAACTTGATGTTCGGGATGCGTTGTTTTTAAACGCTTGACTAGCCCGCTGATCAGGTTGACTTCGCCAACGCTGACTGCGTGCAGCCAAATCGCCGGCTTGCCTGCCGTCAACGACCCCGCGTGCGACTTCGAGATGCCCCACAGTTTTTCGCGGACGCCGCGACGGTACCGCCCGTGCCGGATCATGCGATACATGACCACGGGCGAAAGCAAAAATAAGGCGGTGGCGTAGAGCAGGTTGGCGAACATCGGAATCCTTTCCGAATGGACAAGAAACTAGCGACTCAGAAAAAAACTAGACCACCGGGCCGCTCTTTCGCATGCAGCACGATTTGTACTTTTTGCCACTGCCGCACGGGCAGGGATCATTACGTCCAACGCGAGGCTCGGCGTGACGCACCGGATCGGGACGTGATTCGTTGTCCTGGTTGCTCGATTCAGCAGCACGCTGAGCCGGCGACTCGAGCTCCTGGCGTGGCGCACTGGCCGCATTAGGGTCGTTGCGGCTGGTGGTTGCTTCCACCCATGTGCTGCGGATGAATTCTTCGTTGAACGATTCCATGCGGAAGATCAAATCGGTAACCCGCTCGCCAATCGATTCCCACATCGCGTCAAACAAACGCATGCCTTCGCGTTTGTATTCGACTTTGGGGTCGAGCTGAGCGTAGCCTTTCAAGCCCACGCTGCTGCGCAAATGGTCCATCGTTAACAAGTGATTCTTCCAAGCTTCATCGACGATGCTCAGCAAAATCTGGCGTTCCATCCGTCGCATTTCGGGATAGAAACGATCGTCCACGGCACCATCGACTGCCAACGACAATTCGTGGCGGTTCATTCGCAACAAGTCTTCTTTGATCGCACGGTAGTTGAACTCTTCCTTCAACCAGTCGGCAAACTGCTCGAGACTGCCGTTTTTGCCCGAGGCGACAGCCGCCGTGGTGTCTTTTCCTGCATTACCGAACAACTCGTTCAGTTTGCGCTGCGCGACTTCGTTTTTCTCTTTCGCAGCCCCGCCTGCCTTGCGACTGAACTCGACGAGCTGAGCCTTCAAATCGTCTCGATTCAAACGCACTTCGTCGGGAGTCAGTTGGGCACCAAACCGGTTTTGCACCCAATCGACCAACCCTTCGCGGTCGAGCGAAATTTGGGCACCCTGTTTTTCGGTGAAGCGAGAAATGCCGGCGATGACGGGGTATTCCGACTCTTTCTGCGTGTAAGCTTCCTCAGCACGCTTGTAAAGCGATTCGCTGACCTTTCGCAGATCTTCGACATCGCGGAATTCGTCAGGAGTCGTTTCGATTCCGAATTTGTGACGCATCCACGCACACATCGTTCGTAGACCAAAGTCGGCATCCAGAAACGGTTCACCCTCGGTCAAATCGACTGTGCCGATTCGCTCGTGAGCCTTCTGAATCAATTCGTCGGTCAGTTCATCACGATCCAACTTCTTCAATTGGTGTTCTTGGTAATTTGTGCCAAGCCGGGTGTTAGCCCAGTTTGTCATCGCCTTCCAATTCCACTCGTCTTCCATCGATTGCGGAAGATTCTCTTCGATGATCTCGTGCACGGTGACTTCCGCAGCACGTTCGGCTTGATCCACTGCGTAGACCTTGGCCATCTCGAAATCCATGTTCTGGAAATCGCGTGATTCGAGTTGGCAATCGAGTTGGCTGCCGGCATAGGCGGCGAACGTATCGACACCGTAGTTGGGATCCAAGAACGTGTTGACGAACTTTTCGATTTGAGCCCGAATCAATTCCAAGATCATGTTGCGAGAGCTATGACCGTCCAACAAGTTTTGGCGATAGCGATAAACTCGTTTGCGCTGCTCGTCCATCACTTCGTCGTAATCGAGCAAGCTCTTACGAATTTCGTAGTTGCGTTCTTCGACCTTCTTCTGGGCCGATGCGATCCGCCGAGTCACCATCGAATGCTCGATCGCTTCGCCTTCTTTCATGCCCAAGCGTTCCATCATGCTCTTGACGAAATCACCGGCAAAGATCCGCATCAAGTCGTCTTCCAACGACAAAAAGAAGCGGCTCGAACCGGGGTCGCCTTGACGACCACAACGACCGCGAAGCTGCAAGTCGATTCGGCGTGATTCATGACGCTCGGTACCGAGCACATACAATCCGCCGAGATCGCGAACCACGTCACCTTCTTCGCTCATCTTTTCGCGAGCGTCGATCTCTTCGACCAAGGCGTTCCATTCGTCGTCGGGCACTTCCAAACGGGTTGGATATTTGTGTTGTAATTGTGCCCACGCCATCGTTTCCGGGTTACCACCGAGCACAATGTCGGTACCACGACCGGCCATGTTCGTGGCAATCGTGACCGCGTTGATTCGACCTGCTTGCGAAACGATGTCCGCTTCACGTCCGTGGTTCTTCGCATTCAAAACGTCGTGCTTGATGCCGCGACGCTCGAGCAATTCGGAAAGACGCTCGCTTTTTTCGATACTGACCGTTCCGATCAAAACCGGACGTCCGCTGCGTTCGATCGATTCGATCTTGCTCATTTCGTACGTTTCGGGATTCTTTTCTCCCTTGGCAATGATCACGACTTCGTTTTCGTCGCTCTTTTGGATCTTGCCCCAAACTTCGTTGCCATCTTTCAGATTGATGACATCCCATTTGTGTGCCCGTTCGACTTCGTCGGCGAGCGCCTTGAATTTGTCTTTCTCGGTCAGATAGATCAAATCGAGATGTTCGATCCGCTTCATTTCGCGGTTCGTTGGAATCGCAACGACATCGAGCCCGTAGATCTTCATGAACTCGGTCGCTTCGGTCATTGCCGTTCCGGTCATCCCGGAGAGCTTCTTGTACATCTTGAAGATGTTTTGCAGCGACGCGGTGGCGAACGTTTGGGTTTCTTGCTTGATCGGCACGCCTTCTTTGGCCTCGACCGCTTGATGCAGTCCGTCGCTCCATTGGCGACCTTCCATCAGACGTCCGGTGAATTCGTCAACGATGACAATTTGGCGATCTTTGACGACGTAGTTGACGTCCAATTTGTACAGGTAGTGCGCTTTGAGTGAGTTGTCGATTAAGTGCGGCCATTCCATGTTGCCCGCGGTGTAGAAACTCTCGACTCCCGCCAATTTTTCGGCCTCGCGAACCCCTTCGTCGGTCAACGTGACGTTGTGCTGTTTTTCATCGACGGTGAAGTGCACTTCTTTCTTCAATTGCCGCGCGACACGGTCCGCATCGGCGTAGCGACCGAGATCCAAATCGGCGGGGCCGCTGATGATCAGCGGGGTCCGGGCTTCATCGATCAGAATGTTGTCCACTTCGTCAATGATCGCGTAGTTCAGCGGTCCTTGGCATTGTTGAGCTTCCTTCGGATAGCGATCGTCACCCTTGGCGGCCGGACGCATGTTGTCACGAAGGTAGTCAAAGCCGAACTCGTTGTTCGTTCCGTAGGTGATGTCACAGGCGTAGGCAGCTTGCTTTTCGGCGGTCGACATTCCCGACTGGATCGCGTTGACCGTCAATCCCAAGTTCATGTACAGCGGTGCCATCCACTCCATGTCACGACGGGCCAAGTAATCGTTGACCGTGATCACGTGAACGCCCTTGCCTTCGATCGCGTTCAGGTACGCTGGCAACGTCGCCACCAACGTCTTCCCTTCCCCGGTCACCATTTCGGCAATGTTGCCGTTATGCAGCACCATCCCGCCGATCAGCTGGACGTCGTAGTGACGCATGCTCAGGAATCGCTTGCCCCCCTCGCGACAGACCGCGAAGGCTTCTTCGAGAATATCGTCGAGCGTTTCGCCATCGCGGAGCCGCTTGCGAAAGTTTTCGGTTTGTTGGCGGAGCTCTTCGTCGCTCATCGCCTCGTATTTGGGTTCCAATTCGCCGATGGCCTCCGCCCGTTGGCGAAGTTTTGCGACATGGCGAGCATTCGCTGAACCGAAAACCGAGGTGATACTGCGTTCCACAGCACCGAAAGCGCCACCGAAGATAACGCCGCAAATATCAAAAAGTCGTTCGAAGAAAGACATATTTTTCGTCGGGGTAAGGTCGTATGCGATTCGGGGGAACCGCAGTATCTGGATGAACACGTCTCAAACACACAGGCTTAAAATGCCCACCACGAGAGCAGAACCCTGTGTACGTTTGATCCGTCGTCGCGAGCGTCAATATGACACTTTTGCAGGTCAACATGAAGGTTGTGGCAAATCCAGGACCGAGCCGGAAGCCTCCATGCAATCATCGCGGCGCACGTTACAAAAACGCGTACCTAAATGCCTTTACATCCGCAAGTTACGAGTTTAGTGAAGATGGGTCAACTGCGATTGTTTTTTCTGTAGGCGGTTCGTCTTTGGCCGACATCGCTCGAATCGCCAAAACGATGCCAAAAACGACAATCCCATAGATCGATAGCACGACATTCATCAGGACCCCTTGGATTAGGGTCGTCAATAAAACAGGAAAAAATGGCTCGCCAAACGCCGAGAGATCGTTGGCCGCTCCACTCGGCTCGAACTGGAATCCCGTCACCTTCGCAACCAACGTTGTTGAGGCAACTCCACAAATGATATCAAGCATTCCGCCGATCGGCACAGCGACCGAGATCAAAACTCGCGTTCCATAGGTGATGCCCAGTGTCCATTTTACCGACTTTTTGTGTCGCCACGAAAAGCTCGCCGTCCGCCAATCCAACCAGGTATAGAACAAGCAGAAGATAGCGATCCCGGTCACCATCGCGGCGATTTGCTTGTTATTGGTAACAGCCATGCCCAGCAGAAAGCTTGGGATCGCACTCAAAACGCAGACAAACGTCCACCGAATCGCGATCCGCCAAACAGGAAGCGGTTGGCGGAGTTCAGCTAGCAAGTCGCCATTGGAAGGATGATGGACTTCATCTTCATCCTGCTCTACCACTTCGGCCGGAGCGTAGGGATTCAGGTGCGGCGCGTGGTCCGTCATCAAATTTCGATCCAAAAATGCAGGTGCAAACGATTTTTAGCCAATCCGAATCGGCTCAAACAAAGGAAGCTGAATCCCTCTTCTCCCCCCCTGAGGCGGCTGATTCAGTTGGCCGTTTTGCCGCTAGCCACGGTTTCGTCACCATCCAGCCGGGGGCTAACACGCAAACGGCTAACTTCATTGTGGTGATGTCCTACTAAGTTAGCGGACCCGTCCTTCTGGGTGGGGTGTGGTAGTCGTGGCAATGAAAACTTGGCACCGAAATCGGCAACGTACTTCGCATCAACAGCAAAACTTCACGGTCTCTTTGAATGCATAGTCTAGCGAGTTCTTCGCTGCGGTCGGAAAATCATTCGACGCCGCGCCGGTCAACTCCTAGGATAACAACCAATCGAGCGATCGTTTCTTGATGCACTCCGACGATCGATGTTCGAGTGCGTCGGAGCCTCCTCGACGCGTCCGTGTCGCAATTCCGACTCCTCTTTGACGTCTAATCTATGTCCATGAGCGATTTTCAAACCCAACACGTCTTGGCGTCTCACGATTTTCCAAAAACGATGTTCAAACAAATTCTCGCGTGCATGATCGCGGCGGCCAGCGTGCTTTGTCTGACGCCTGAGGTTTCGTTCGCGCAAGGAAGCGGACTAGGAGGCTTCGGCACCTTAGGGGGTGTTGAACCCGGAGGCCGCTATCCGTCTCAGGAGTATTACTTTGCACTGGAGATGTATCGCAGTGGGGATCTCGAAAATGCGGTGGACGCATTCGAGGCGGCACTTCGCCGCACCCGCCGTGACATTAACGGACGCTGGATCGATTCGATTCCGGTGTACGCGATGTTGGCGGAATGTTATTGGCAGATGGGTAGCGTGCCGCAAGCTCGCGAGAACATCGACGCAGCGATGCAGGTGGCGATTCGCTATCGCGGGTGGCTGAATAAAGTCGATTGGCGGTCCGCGGTCCGCGAGGGGGTGCAAATGTCACCACCGACCGGCGTCTGGCCAGCCGCGTTGGCGATCAAACGCGTGCCGACGTCTGATCGGATCATGTTCCAATCCGGGCAACCTCTCACCGAGCAAACATTGATCCAGGGGGGAGTGGTCGAAGAACCCAATCTACGCGCGATGGACATCATCGAGATCATGCGTGGTTTGGCGATCGCGTCGTACCGTCGACGGATCATCTTGGGGCCATTGTCGGAACAGGACAATTTTGTCAACGAGTTGGCCGAGTCCACTAATGTCGGCGGGCTCCCGCAACCGGTGGCGCAAACAATGAGCGGGGCACTGCATGCGGCGGCTCGCTATGCGGCGCACGACGATAAGCGTGCGTTTCCCGAAGCTTCGAAGTCCGCGTTATCAAGTGGCGGGGCTCATCCCTTGTCGGCGATTGCGTTGCTGGTTCAAGCATCAGTGCTGGCCGAATCCGACAACGCCGAAGGATCACTTGCCGCGGCGCTGGCGTGCGTGAACGTGGCTGCGGCGCTCGAGCAACCCGAACTGATTGGCGAAGCGATGCAGCTTGCCGCCGGAGTGGCCAGTGAGAAAGAGGCCAATGTCGTGCGCACGGCCGCCGATACGGCCGCCAACGCGATGGTTCGAAAGTCACGACTTGCCGCAGTGCACTGTTTTGTCGCCTCGGCCGATGCCGCGATTAAGTCACGCGACTACGCCGCCGCGACCCTTTCGATCGGACATGCAAAATCGTTGTCGGACCGTCGTGATGTGCTGCAACCGCGGATCGATGCCTACGGAGCCTACGTCGCTGCGAAACTTGCGGCGGGACGCGGAGAGGCGTTCGGGATGAAATCGAGCAGCGTTGTGGATAAGGCCTACGGATCGATGCGGACCTTTGCCCAACAACATCGGGTTCGAAATCGAACGCTTGTCTCGATGCCTAGCACGTATCAATTCGCACTGCTTAGCCAGTCGCTCGGAACCCGGATCGGAGGATCCACCAGCGACGCGGTTCTTGATTATTACACCAGTGATCCTCCGCCGGCGCTATGGCGGCGCGATCCCGTCGACGCGATGACATTTTTGACGATTGATCGATCGGCGGCGCTTGCCATGCGACTTGCGATCGCAGCGGAACAGACTGACGGCGACAAAGTTTTGGTCCGCACCGACACGCTGCTGGCGGAACGTTTTTCGCAAACGTTGCCCTTAGCTGGCCGTGTGGCGCATGTGCGTGGGCTGGCCAGTGCCGAGGATCAAACGCTCAGCGATGATCAGCGAAATTTTCGCAACCAAGGCCCTGCGGAATTCAAGCAGCTTCGCCAAATGGTGCTCGACAATGCCAAATTGACGCCGGCAACTGTCAACGATTCGCTGGTCGAAAAACTGGGGCAACAACAAGAATCGCTGGCCACCTTGATCGCGTTTTCACGAGGTTCGTTGCCTCGTTTGGCCCCGCCTCGCGTCGATGAAAAAGCGCCAATCCAAGGGCTGCCCAAACGAACGGCGCTCGTGACGTTTGCGTTTTCGGGCAGTCGCTTGTTCACGACGTTCTCGTTGAACGGGAAAACGCAGGTATGGACCAACAACAATACGTCAAGGCTGCCCGCGATGATCGGATCGGTATTGCGATCGATTGGCGTGGGAAAGACGCGTGGTTCGCGTTTGCCCGAAGACAACGCGTGGCGAAAAGATGCCGCTGCACTGTTGAAATTCTTGTTTCCCGAGGCAAGCAGTTTCGCCGGTACCGACATCGATGATTTGGTGATCGTGCCCGATGGACCGCTGTGGTACTTGCCGTTTGACATTCTACCAATTGACGGCGAGGACGCTGAATTCCTGGGGGACAAGATTAGTATCCGCTACGCCGCGACGCCTGGATTGGCACTACGGCCTGCACCGATTCGTCAAAAGAAAAAGGCGGTGGGAATTGCGGCAAGTCGTTTCTTTGCTCCGCGTGACCTGGAAATTAACACTGCGATCACCCAGTCGATTGTCGATGCCGCAGCGGGATCGATCTTGTTGCCTGTCGCCGAAATGCCTCCCACTACGATGCTAGGCATTGTCTTGGACAGTCTGATCGTAGCGGCTCCGGGCGTGATGGACACGAGCAACCCGTTTGCCATGAGCGTGTTGCCCTACGAGGCAGGAAAGCCCAATGCTGCGCTCGGGGCATGGTTGCAATTTCCATCGCAAGTGCCCACGACGATTGCGTTGGCAGGCTTTCGCTCGCAAGCCGAATCGCCGCGACTTGGGGACGGACGCGAGTTGTTTATGACTCTGTGTGCGCTTCATGTCGCAGGAGTGGACGATGTCTTGATCAGCCGCTGGGCCGTGGGGGGAGAATCCAGTGCAATTGTGCTTCGCGAATTTTCTCAAGAGCTGCCGTTTTCGGGGATGGTCGACGCCTGGAGAAGGGCGCGGATGGTCTTGCGACGCACCGATCTCGATCCGTTGACCGAGCCGCTGTTGGCCCACGCCGACAAGGATCTCGAAAACGTCACCGGCGAAGAGCCATTGTTCTGGTCCGGCTATCTGCTGTCGTCCCCGATCGATCTCAACGCCGCAGCAAAGCAATAGCGGAAGCTGGAATCAGTGTTGCGGAACTCGTCAAGAGTTCCGGCCGCTGCGAGGGAGATTGCGTGCTTTTTTATTTCTTCGAAGATGTTTTTGAAACGCGATTCACTTCCTCTCTGGGGAAAGACTGCTGTAGTAGGCGTCTTGGCGACACCGTATTGTCACCTCTGCCAAACGCAGTTTGGGAGAGGTCGAGCAGAGCCTTCAGCGATGCTCGGGTGAGGGCGGCGCTGCGGCAACACCGGACGGGTGAAGAATGTTTTGCCAACATTCACTCTGCCAATTCGGGGAACACTTCGGCGTCGAGGTCCATGCGGCTGATGATCGAACGCAAACGGAGCTGAAAATCGCTTTTGAAATTTGCAACTTGCTGTTCCGTCAAATCGGTCTTCTCAGCAACGACCTTGTTCGACAATCCGACCACGTACAGCAACTCGATCGCTTTTAGCTTGGACCAATTCTCGCCTTGTTTCCAACGCTCGATCTGCTCGGCGATCGCATCGCGAATGGCCGCTTGTTCGATCTGCTTTCGTTCGCCACTGCGGGCAATCGAACTGGCGACGCGTTCGCCGCCGGTAAAATCGATGTCGGCCCCGTCGCCCGAACCACGGCGATGCAATTGCAACGCCGGTCGTCGTCCCTCGCGCCGCAAATGATCGGTCAATTTGTAAGCACAAATTGAAAACAGATAACTTTCCAGCCGTTTGGATCCGTCGTAGTTCGGCAGACTGATCAAGAACCCCACAAAGGCCTCTTGAACAATATCTTCGCTCGCCGCTCGATCACGAATCCGGCTGTGGGTGTACGCCAACAACCGGCCTTCGTAACGATCGATCAACGCCTGCCACGCATCAGAATCGCCATCGCGAATCCGAGCGACCAAGTGAGTATCAATTTCGCTGGGTTCTGACATCGTCATGGGTTACCTACTGAACCACAATGGGCAAGCTCTCACTGTGGCTGTTGAATTCGGGAGCATACATGCACTCGATGTTCGCATATCCCGTCTGGTACTCGCCTTTCAGTTGGACTCGTGTGCTGTACTCGAACACATACGTTCCCTTTGGCAAGTAGTCGATAAAGAAATGCGTCGCCGTGTCACGAGTCGATTCGTAATACCCCAGCCCATCTTGGTACTTGTACTGAGATAAAACGTTGACCGGCTCGGTGCCGCTGCCGCGATAATCTTTCATATGAGCATACTCCATATCGCGGTCGGTCCGCAAAACGATCCGCACGACCAATTCGTCACCCACCGATACCGGTCCATCCACAGCGACCAGCGTCGGTCCTTTGCCTGTGTTCTTTTTGACAAACAGCTTCTTTTCCAAGGTTAATGGCGTTCCTTCGTGCGGCGTCACCTTGCTGATGTCTTCCAAATATTGCCAGTGCAAACTGCCCCAAGCAACGCCGTCGTCGACTTTTCGCATCGTGACATTGCCAAGTTCCGGTTTGACTTCGCCGGCAGCGAAGCGGACTTCGTAGAACCCGGTTCCGGCTTCGACATTCTCAGGCTCGATCAATTTCTCACCAAGCTCGACTTGGACCAATTCATCGGACGCCAACAGATCACTGCCTCGCAGCAGCAACGCGTAAATCGCGTCCGCAGTCGCTTTCGTCGTCTTCCAATCCTGAGTTTGTTTCTGCTTCAGCAGCCAAACCTTGCACGCTTCGACCGCTTCGCGATCATTCATCACCTCGTCAAAGCCCTCGATCATCATCGCTTGGGTTTCGATCGGCGCACGGTACCACCAGTATGACAATTCGGTCTCTCGCCAGAACATGCCAAGTTCTTCATCGCTGACCGATCGCTCTTTGATCGACGCCATGATGCCTTGGGCCGCTTCGGCTTCACCAAATCGCTTCAGTGCCACCGCCATATGGGCTTGCGATTGCCGAACCGCCAATTTCAACCAATGCGTTTTGGCTTGGTTGACCCAGTAATTGACCGCCTCGCGATGTTCAGGTGCAATCGGCTGGTCCTGCAAGAAGAAACTTCGGCCATACAAGTACAACGCGATCGTTGTCGACAGATGATTCTTATCACGATTCTCTGGTTTGATATCTTCGTATTGCTTGGTCACCCAGCCATCGAGTCGCGTCAGTGACCGGATCGCAGGTTGGGCATCGATGGGCACGCCTAAATGTCGCATCCGTCCAAAACCGGTCGTGATGTACAGCGTGATAAAGTCGTTGCCGCGTCCGCCGGGGAACCAAGGCCACGAACCATCCTCGAGTTGCATCTCGGTCAACTTGAACAAGTTCCGCTTCGTCTCGTCTTGCAAGCGATTGGTGTCAAACAAAATGCCGACGTTGCGACGTGCCTGGCTTTCGCTTTCCGCTTGGCGAACCCAGGGAGTTTCTTCGAGCATTACCGTTTTCAGTTCCTGGTTCTTCTCCAGCGGACTGTCCAGCGCCGGAGTGCCTCGCCACTGATCAAACACTCGCTCGATCTTGGGATCGCTTTGGGCGATGTGCTGGGCCAACGTATTGGCGTACAGTCGGTTGAAAACCTGCTCGCTGCACTCGTAGGGATATTCCATCAAATACGGAAGTGCCATCACGGCGTACCACGATGGGTTCGACGCGACTTGCAGCGTTAACGATTGGTGCTGCAGCGTGTCGGAGTTACCTGATTGAAGCAGCTTTTCAAAATCAAACTGCTTCACCTGCTTGCCTCGGATCGGCAACGGAATCGATTCGGTGACCAACACGCGGCGTGACAGGACCGGCAAATAGCCTTCTTCGCCATCGGAAAGTCTTCCGGTAGATCCAACGGCTTTGTAGGTCAAAAATCCGATTCCGTCGGGCACTTTGATCTTCCACGACAACGATTGCGATTGGCCGGCGGGGATCGTGAACGATTGATCGACCATATCGTTGCCGAGTTGGGCATCGACGTTTTTCGTGCTTTTCGCATCGGCAAACGACAAGCGAACTTGTCCGGTTTGCTGCGTCGGCGATTGGTTGCTGACTTTGACCGTAAATTCGATCAAGTCACCTTCGCGAACGAAGCGTGGCGGATTCGGCTGGACCATCAAGTCCTTTGCTGTCACGGTCTTGCCGGTCAGAAAGCCGCTACGAAGTTTCTGGTCATGGGCAAAACCGAGAAATTTCCACTCGGTCAGCGCTTCGGGCATCGTGAATTCCATCCGTACCGTACCGTCGTTTCCGGCTAGCAGATGAGGAAAGAAGAACGCGGTTTCGTTCAGGTTTTTGCGTGCCGAAACACTTTCCAAATCGACATTTGCAGCTCCCTTGCCATCGCCGTCATCCTGCGGGTCGGCCTGTCGCTCCGCTCCGTCCATCGCGGCATCAGCCTGCATCATCGTCTTCGCCCCTACGCCTTCGGCTTCGCCCATCATCATTCCGGCATCCATTGCCGCCGCCATTGGTGCTGCGGGAGCAAACGCATCCAAACTCTCCGTCCTCATCCGCGATCGCATTGCACCCTTCATTTGATTTCGGAATTGGTATCCCCACAAATTCTGCACGATCATCGACGGGTAATGACGATAGGTCAAATTTCCGTTGCGTTGATCGTGACGCCAGCCGTGCCAGATTTGACGCAGCGATTCAGCCGAATTTTCGAATTGGGAGTGCATCCGCGAGTGGTCTTGATAGAAGACGTTAAAACGCTGCATCCAGGTGTGCGGCTGGAACGCGTCCAAAGAAGCGTCATACAGCGTCGCCACCATCTCGGCCGCAGCACGCTCGGCGTCCGGGCCTTTGATAATCGCGGTCCAAGTCTCTTTGGCAGCAGGATCCAATTTCGAGACGAAATGCTCCCACTGGATATCGAGTTCCTTGTTCGTCCAAGGCACCTCGACTCGTTCGACGTTGAAGTAGGCTCGGTTTTCGCGAACCATCGTCGTTCGCACGACAAAGCCGCCTCGCATCGACTCGTTGACCGGTTGTTCGATCAAAACTTGAGTCGAGTTCGCCGGCGTCCAATAGCTTTTTAACACTTTGCCGCGATGTTCGATTTCGATGAACGCGCGGGCGGTCTCGTAACCGCTGCCCCAGATCGCTCGCATCGATTCACCCGGTTCAACTGAACTCTTTTCTTGCATGAAAAGGTCGGGGATCTTGATCGCAAGCTTCTTGGCATTCGTATCCAGCACTTTGATCGGCAGCAGTGCGGTGACCAGCTTTCCGAACCGATCGCGTGTTTCCAGCTTGGCTCGGTACGGGCCTGCCGATAGATCAAACGTTAGCTTGGCGTTGCCGCCGCCGTCGGTTTGGAAGTCTTGTTTGGCAACTTGGTCACCGAGTTCCCACGTATTGAGGTCCGACAAATCAGGTGCTGGTTTCGAGTTCGCACGATGCAATGGCGGATAGTGATGTCCACCAAGCGATGGACGGACGACTTCGCTGGGTTGTTTCAGCTGATAAACCGTCACCGCTCCCTTGGCCGATTGCCCGTCACCATCGAGCGTTTTCGTGGTGATCAAAATTTCAACCGGCTCGTCACTGGTTTGCCAATCATCGGCTGTCATGGTGGCGGCAAGTGCGGTGTAGCCCACGTTGACCGAACGTTGATCCGAGCGTGTTTCGCCGGTGGAATCGGTTACGTCAGCGTAAACCGTGAACTGAAACGTCGGCTCGCTTTCTGCGGGGACCGACAAGTCAGGTTTAGCATCAAAGGTAACTTCGAACGATCCATCAGCGCCACTACGCGTCGTGCCATGAGCGATTTCTTGGTTGCCTTGCGAGCGTGGAGGGAACCCGAAACGATGCCACGACCATGACCACCAAATCGGGTAGCGTACTTCGCGGACCACGCGCCACGAGACCAATGCGTCATCGATTGCGGCTCCGGTGTAGGCGGTCGCATTTGCCCGGATCGTAACAGGGCCGCCCAATTTCGCCGGTTCGGCCGGAGCGTTTAGTTTGACTTGAAATTTGGGACGTTTGTATTCTTCGACCCGAAATTGGGTTTGCCCACGCGCGACGCCATCGACCCGCAGTGACATTTGCCCCATCAAGCGGTCTCGCGGTGCGGTCACGCTGCCGCTGAAGCTGCCGTAGTCGTTGGTGCGATGAGTCAGCCGCTCAATTTCCTTGCCGTTGACATCCGAAAATACCACTACAACTTGCTGGTTCGCCAGCGTTTGATAGTTGTTTCTCGTTTGGTTGACCGACAAACAAATGCCTTTGTAGCGAATCGTTTGTCCCGGGCGGTACAAAGTGCGATCGGTGAAAAACTGGGTCTGTTGGTGAGTGCGTTCGCGATCATTCGACTGGTAAACCGAAATACCATGGTTGGACGAGAGACGTTGCCCGCGATGTGACGCCAACAAAATCAGATTGCGTCCATTGGTGACTTTCGTCTTGAAAAATCCGTTGCCGTCGGTGAGGACCGTCAGCAATTCCACTCGCCGGTTCCCCTCATTCGCCCAGATTTTTACCGATGCGTCCTGTCGAGGTTCTCCGGTTTTTGCGTCCAACACAAAACCTTCGAGCGTTCCCTTGCCCTGCGCGGTTCGTAGCACCAAGGCCAATTCGCTGACCCAAACCTCGGCCATGCTGACTTGGTTGTCGTCGTGCGCGAAATCGTCGCGGTGGCTGGCATACAAGAAATACGATCCAGCCGCGATGTCCTCAGGCACCTTCACTTGTTCGACGCGTTCTTGATAGTCCTCGGTTTTTGGCAGATCCGCGGACCAACGTTTGACGATTTTTTGGTTCATCAACGCGGATTGCTGAGCACGATTTAATTGCATCGGTTGGTAACGATCTGAATTCACGAATTCGTCGAAATCAAACGTCACTAGTCGAAAGTACACTTTTTCGACGTTGCGGTAGCGAACATCCACGGTCGGCCAGGGGGCGTTCCATACTCGTTCGGTCGTGATCGAGGCCGAGGGGGCTTCGATCTGTTTGATCAAGTTGTAACAGCGGTTACCCCCGATGCTGTTGGGATGTCGCGCCAAGCCTTGCTCTGCGATTTCTTTGGCTTTGACAAATTCGTTTTCACTGTGCAAAACGGCCGCCAGATTATGTAACGCGCGAGCCGAGATCACATGCGACGCGTGCTCGTCGGCAAACCGTTTCAGTGCCGATTTGTAGCGGGCCGCTTTCTCTTCGCCAAAGGCGTGGTTGTAGGCGAATTCGAGCCGGTGCAGGTCGGCATCAATGAATGCCGATCGATCGTCGTCGTCGCGGTGAAATTTCAACAGTTGTTGATACAACTGGATCGCTTTTAACTTGGGCGAATCGGTGTCCTCGGTCGCGGGTGTCCAGTTTTCAAAGTCTTTGGCCGCAGCAAATACCGGGCTGTCGGCTTGCAGATCAAACGCATCTTCGCTGCGTGCACCGGCTTGTTCTGCGGACGAATAAAACTCGAGGGCTTGGTGGACCAAGAAATCCCAAAGCGTGGGGCGATAGTCGTCCGGTGCCGTTCCTTTTTCGATCAATTCGTCGTACTGAGCGATCGGCGTGTTTTGCAGCACGTCGCGGTTTTCGAGTGCCTTGTCAAATTGTTCCGCGGTGACTTCCAAAATTCGCGGCAAATCCCACGTGTTGATGTCGTCACTGACCGGGGCATCGGTTTGTGTCCGCTGCATAAACCGCCAGCGATTTTGCTGGAAATAGTGCCAGTACCAATGGGCGATGATCGCCTGCATCATCGGCTGCATTTCCGCAGGCGCCTGCTCGATCTCGGTTTGCATGCGAGCAATTTTCTCTTCTGGCCGATTGCCTTGGATCGTGCCTTCGAGCGAGATTTTCATCCCGATCGCCTTAATCGCCTCGTCGTAGTTTTTGGCGGCCTTGGCTTTCGTGATAATCGGTTCTAGCTTTTCCACGGCTGTCTTGGGCAGCCCCTGATTGATGGCATTTTGAACCTCGGTCCAGCTTGAATCGGTGGGCTCGGCAGCCCACAACCAAGTGGCACATAACAGCACAAAAACGCTGGCAAAACCGAACTTTTGAAAGTTAGAGATGCGGTAAGACAAGAGAGAGCTCGCGCGTAGGGGGTGGCTAGAGAAGGTGCGTCAGTCTGATGTTAACGAACGTCAGGCCGTTTTATTAGCCGGAAAAATTTTTAAATCTTTGACATCGCGACGTGTCGCGAATTCGTTAGACGCAGCCCGCGCAGAAAATATCCACGCGAGTGACAAAAAGATGGGAATCCGTACTGCAGATACGATTCCCAATGCGGCCTCCTCGGATCGCCCCCCACTCGCTACGATAGCAGCCCCCACAATGTGCGGATCGATAGCGCGATCACGACGACGAGCCCAAACCAACACAGAACTTTGATGGCGATCGGAACCCGCACGGTAAGCTTTTGTAACTGCCATACGATCACGATCGCAAGGATCGGGAAACAGAGCACGGTCAACGCTTGTGCAATCACAATAAAGCTGACCAAATTCATCCCCGTGATCGTCACGGTGCTGGCGACCAACCATCCCAACAACAGGGCTGCGATCGTCGAGGTGCGGACACTTGTCGAGGACATTTTGCTGCTCAGTCCGATGGCGTCGCAAAACACCACGCCACCGATCAACGCATTGACAAGAAACGAGCTTGCCGCCCCAGCAAAAATTCCCAGCGAAAAGACGATCTTGGCCCACGTGCCAAACAGCGGCTCAAGCGACATCGCCACCATGCTGGCGTCGGTCAATTCGCTCGGCGGGATCACGCCATGCAGTGCGGTGGCGGCTGTAATGAAAATCATTCCGGTGATCAGTGCGAGCGAGGCGATGCCCACAAAACTGTCGACCAGCCCGACTCGCAAATCCGCTTGCGTCCACCCTTTCTCTTTGACTTGGTAAGACTGGTAAAATGCTCCCGCGACCGAGAATGTCGTCGCGACCATCGCTCCGATACTCAGCCATGACACGGCCGCCGCGGTACCACCCGATGCGCTTGCATCGCCGCCGGAGGCAAGCTTTGGAATCAATCCCATACCGATCTCGCTAATCGACGGTTGCGACGCGATCATGCTTAGTCCGAACGCGACCACCATCATCCCGACCAACACCGCCATCATCCGTTCCACCAAACGGTACAGATCATGGCGTCCCAAAACGACGATCGCGATAATTAATAGATTGACGATGAACAATAACGATGTTTTCGCCAGCGGGCTGAGATCATCCAGTGTCGAAGGGCCGACAAAACCTCCGGCCGCCATCAACATCGCGTTGTTATTGGACGCCTGGAAAAGTGTGACCGCAATCATCAGCGACCCGCCCACAAGCCACGCTGCCGGCCGACCAAAGGTGTCTGCGACACTCTGGCAGAGCGTCTTTTGATTGCAGACTCCAATCATCATCGAGCCCATCGTCATGCCGATCATCAGCAACCCGGCAAACGGCACCACCCACAGCAAATCGAGTCCGTATTCACACCCCACTCGGCTGGCACTGACGATGCTGCCGGGGCCCAAAACCACGGCCGCCACGACAATCGCCGGCCCGACTCGGGTGAACCAACTGAGCCAATTTTTCGGCGGCGATGCAGAAATTGAGTCATCACTCGCAACAGCCGTGTTTGTTTCGCTATGATCTACCACAATCGTTTACCAAAAGTACAAAAAAATCAGCCAGTCCTTCTGGCCCGCAGCAACATGTTATAGTCAATCTCTATAGAGATTTGGGGCCACCAGCGTTTCGCAGCCCTAAATCTGTTGATCTTCACTATTATTTTTACGACCGGCATTTCCACAGCCGGTATTTCCACCACGCAGACGCTCAGGGGATCTTCCTGAGCCCTCCGATCCCACCTTAACGTTAGAGTGATGATGCGTACGATTCTAGCCGCTGATCGAACCGCCATGGGCCACTGGGTCGCCAAACATGCAGCCGAAGTGATCCGAACCGCGATCCAACAACAGGGACACGCCACGATTGTGATCGCCACGGGGGCTTCCCAATTCGAAGTGCTGGGCGAACTGGTCAAACAGCCCGGCATCGACTGGGGCTCGGTTACCGGTTTTCATCTGGACGAATACATTGGCTTGTCCGCCGACCACCCCGCCTCGTTTTGTCGCTATCTGAAAGAACGTTTTGTCGACCACGTGCCGATTTCTAAATTCAACTTTCTGTATGGTGACCAAGACCCCAAAGAAACGATTGCCACGATCGGTTCGGCACTGCAAAACACTACCATCGACCTGGCCTTGGTCGGCATCGGTGAAAACGCGCACCTGGCTTTCAACGATCCGCCAGCCGACTTCGATACCACGGATCCCTACTTGATCGTCAAGCTCGACGAAGCATGCCGCATGCAACAAGTGGGCGAAGGATGGTTCGCTTCGCTCAGCGACGTGCCGACCGAAGCGATCAGCATGTCGGTGCAACAAATCCTGAAAGCAAAACGAATTTTTTGTAGCGTTCCCGATACTCAGAAAGCCAACGCGGTTCGACAAACATTGCAAGGCGGAATCGATCCGATGGTGCCTGCCAGTATTTTGAAGCAACACGAGGGCACGACGCTGATCATCGACAAAGCTTCGGCAAGTCAGTTGTCCGATGAAACGCGAAATGAATTGGAGCCGGTCACGTGAGCGGCTTTATCGACTTGCAAGTCAACGGCTATGCAGGAGTTGACTTTAATTCCGACGAATTGAGCGAAGCCGACTTGGTCGCAGCATGTACCGAATTGGCATGTGATGGAGTCGAGCAAACGTTGGCGACCATTATCACGGCGCCGATGGACCAAATGGTTTCGCGAATCACTCGCATCGCCGATTGGATTGAATCGGTCCCCGAAATTCGCAAACAGATCGCGGGGATTCATGTCGAAGGCCCGTTTATCAGCCCTGTGGACGGCTTTGTCGGTGCGCATCCCAAGGCGGCCGTTCAGCTTGCCACCGCGGACGCCGCCGAGCGATTGCTGGATGCGGGCAACGGACATGTGCGGCTCGTTACACTTGCACCCGAAATGGATTCCGGTGCCGCTGTGACTCGGTTTTTGCGGGACCGTAGCGTGGTCGTGGCCGCAGGTCATAGCGATGCATCGGTTGACGAGCTGGATCGATGTATCGATGCAGGGCTGGGCTTGTACACGCATTTGGGCAACGGATGTCCGAGCCAATTGCATCGGCATGACAATATCATTCAGCGAGTTTTAAGTCGCTCGGATCGCTTGATGATCAGCTTTGTCGCCGACGGACATCACGTTCCGACGTTTGCACTGCGAAACTACCTGCGGTGCATGCCCACTGAAAACGTCGTGATCGTCAGCGACGCGATTGCCGCCGCGGGACTGGGGCCAGGCGAATACCAGTTGGCTGGGCAAACGGTCTACGTCGACGACGATGGCGCCGCCTGGGCCGAGTGCCGGACACACTTTGCCGGTTGTGCCACCACGCTTCCGAAAATGCGCGAGATTCTGATTCGCGATCTTGGGGCAACCACAACGGAGATCAACGCTTGGATGCGAGACAATCCGAAGCGGTTACTCGGCTACACGCCAGCGACTTCAGCCGCCTTGTAAACCACTTGAGCGCGGCGGAATCCCAGTCGCTCGTACAGTCGAACCGCCGCGGTGTTGTCCGTCGTCACTTCGAGATGCATTTGCGTTAACCCCGCGGCGCGAAATCCCTTGGCGGCACGAGCCAGTAGGATCGAACCAAGCCCACGGCCGCGATGCTCGGGTGAGACACCAACATTTTGAATCGCTCCCCAGCCCTCGAGCTGCAAGCCTTGGATGGTGCCGACCGGTTCGGCGCGAGTGGACCGAGTTGGCCGGTAATGGACCAACCACGTCGCCTCGGGAACAAAGCTGATGCGACCGGTAATCTCTCGCATCAGACTCAGGCATCCGTCGCGCCGAGCCAGGCAGGGGAAAACGTTGGCGTCAAGCTCTTCGCGGAAACTGCGGTATTTCGCCGTCGCGTGATCACGAAGCAAATCGTCTGAAAAAGGAACCAATTCGTACCCCGATGGCGTGACTGCTTCGTCCATCATTGGTCCGGTGAGATCAAACTCCATCCGAAATCGCTTGAAGTACGTTAATCCCATCGTGTTTTACCCAGCAACATTGGCTGTCCGGACGCCTTGAACGGGGACACCGCCCTGATTGGGGACATTGCATTTGGCTTGCAAGCCTGCTTGTTAGGCGTGTCCCTCTCTTTTTAGCCTAACAACTTTGATTAAGCCTAGCACGCTGGAAGCTTGTTGTTTTCGCAGTCTCGTCGCAAATAGTTTTCCGCAGCTTGAAACCTTGCGGCGGCTTCGGTCTTTGCGGTTAAAACATGTCGTGCCTGTCGTAGCAAACGCCACAGCTACTCGACGACTTCAAACACGCCGGGAGCGAGCACTTCGGGTTTCCGTCTGGATCGCGTCACTAAAAACGCAATGATCGCAATCGCCACGGCAATCAAGCCGATCCCCAGCAGCGGTCGATAGACGATCCACGCGATGGCGATGGTCACCAACGACAGGCTGATCGCAATACCTGCCGCAACAATCGTGGTTCCGAAGGCGACGATGCTGCCGAACAACGGGATCACATCCCCTAAGACCGCGAGGGGTTTCATTCCCATCAACACGCCAAAGAACATCATGATCACGCCGACCCCACGCAGAATCCAGGTCAGATTGACGTTGTCGGCTTCGGCGCGAGCGATCATCGCTTCGGGGCTGACCACGCCCAGCGCCAGCATATTTAGTTCGGTGCCCGCCTGAGTCGTATACGGCTCAAACGTTTCAGCAAACTGTTTTGCCATCACGCTGACTTCGGTGTTCGGTGTCTTGCTAAACCAAATTCGCACGTCGCCGATTTGCGGGGCGTCGGTTGTGAAGTTGTCATCCTGCGAGGCCACCTCGAACGCACTGGAATCAGTGTCCTCGGGGGTGTCGGTTTGATCGATCGGATCCGCAGCAACCGACTCGTCCGGCGTAAGGAAAGCGTGCTTCGGATTTGCGGACCAATACAACCGGGGCGAACCGTTGGGACCATCGTTTCGCAGCACCGAGTGTCTGCGAATCGGTTCAGGCAATGCCTCTTTCGTGAATGACAAAGGCTCCGAGAGATCGATTTGGTTCACCAGTGATCGCGACAGGCGAAAACCACCCAAGACCACGTTTTCTGCTTGGGCGACGTGGTTTTGGAAAGGCATTTGTGACGGATTGTTATGCCCCGACTCTTTAAAGTCCGCTGATTCAATCCGATGATCGGACCAGCGTTTTTCGTAGCTGTAAGTCGTTGTGGTGGTGGTTCCGCCTCCGAGTTTCTTTTTCGTTTTACGATCCTCGTCTTCATCCCATTGATACATTTCGACGTGCCGTTTCAGCCGAATGCCCTCCAGCGTGATGGCGAACGCGTCGTCGGTCAAACGCTCGGACGAATGGGCTAAACCGCTGACATGGACGAATTGGCCATCGTTCGCAGCATCGGGAGCATCCGCATTCACACGGACCACCGCTCCGGCACCTTCCTTCAAACCTTTGGCAGTACGAACGGCGCGTCCTTCGTTCCAGAACAGCAGCGGAAAGGAAATTAGGAACAGCAATCCGCCGATGACAATTCCCTTGATCGACCCGACGATTCGGCTAAACCAAGATTCGTGAGTGACTTCGGTAACCATGCAACCGCTTCCGCATCCAATGGGCGAGAAAAAAGACGAAGGGCCGCTGCCGAGTCCGGTGGACTTATCGCGAACATGCAACCCATGATCCGAAATGATACTCGAAACAGACGCCGTCGGGGGCTAAGAAGATTGCGTCAGAATCGTCAGATGACGCTCGGCAGTTTGGGCTCGTCTTGGAAGCTAAACCTGGACTACCAAAACATTGATGTTGTCGTGATTTTTAAATGCGTTGGTTTTCTGCCACCTCTCCCCAACTTCGGAGACTTCTGATTTTGCACAACACTTTAAACAACGCTCTAATACACAACGCTCTGTCCCTCAAAAATTTGTCCCTCGAAAATTCCACCCGGACCACCTCGGCGGAGGTAGAATGCGCAGCCTCGATTCCTTTTGTTCAATGCTGCGTTTAGCGGGAAAGACCGACACGCTCTCCAATTTTTTTTCAGGAATATTGATGTCACCATCGTCCATGCTAGGTCGCGTTGCCGTGCTACTGCTTGTCACTGCAGTCTCAAGTTCGTTTGTTGGTGTCGTCGATGCACAAGAGGCATCTCGGACATGGACATCATCCGATGGAAAGAAAATCGAAGCTACGCTCAAAGATGTGAACGGCGACAAAATTACGCTTGTTCGTGCGGATGGCAAGGCGTTTACCATTCCGCTATCGCGACTGAGTGACGCGGATCAAGCCTACGCCAAGCAAGCCGCTTCGACAGCGCCCGCCGAATCAGCAAACAAGCCCGCAGCCGCTGCGTCTGCGTCTGCGGCGTCAAACACTGCAGCAATGCCTGCCGCCGAACCGATGACGCCTGAGCGATACCAACAGTTACTGTTAGATCTGGCGGACCCCGCGTTGATCGGTGTTAATCTCGTCAACGATTCCGTTGTCCAATTGGCCCCCTTTGTTCAGATCGACATGGCCGGCGAAGCCGAAAATTTCATTTGGCGGAAGGCGGCTGTGCAGCCACCCTTGTTCGTCGCAGACGGAGTGGATGGCCACAAGGGTGAGCGTTTGGTGTTCAAGGTACTTCCCAAGCTGCCCGCCGAAACGTCCAACAAAGTGGAATTCAACGCGCTGGTGCAGCTACTACAGGAAGCCAAGTTTGAAAACCTCAAGGCGACCTCCATCGAGTCGCTCAATGACGGCGGTTCGCAGTACCAATTTCATGTAAGCGGTAAATCACCCGAGGGGGCGGAGCAGTACTTTTACACCTATATCGTTTATCTTGCCGATCGCATCTTAGTTTTCCAATCCAGTGCTTCGACTGACGAACGCTCCACGGAGATTATCAGGATTGCACCTACCGCACAGTTACTGGTTGCAGCTCCAAGCGGCAACGTACCCGATGCGGTTCGTCAGGAACTCGAGCAAGTGATTGCAAGTATGCAGGCCAGCTTGGCGGGAACCGAGTCGGCGGAATCTACCTTGCAGCTGCTGATGTCGGATGAATTCATCACACAGATGAAGAGAGATCCCGATCAATGGGAACAGATGATCGCCGCATACGAATCGAAAATCAAACCCAAGCTGACTGCAGGACTCGCGAAGATCGATTTCAGCAAAGCTGTTTACGATCAAGCGAAGTCGCAAGTAACGTTTCCCATTGATCGGCCACCATTGGTATTTGCAAAAGTAGACGGTCGCTGGTCGATCCAGAATTAGTCGGATTGACGTCGGGCGTGAACCGAAACGTTACTCAATGTTGTCGATGCTCGGGCTATTGGTCCGACTTCGCTTCGAGTTTACCCAGCGAATGCTGGATTGCTCCAATCAATTTCTTCGTCGCGTTGATGGTGAAACGATAGGTGCCGACTTTGTCCTTGGTCTTGTTTTCCCATTGAAGGAATCGCTGCTCTTCAACAGCCTGATAGGTCAACGCCCAGTCCGCTCCTTTGAGCGATGTTTTGATGGGCCATCGCTGTTGTTTATCCGTGGGTGGCGTCGTGATCTTGTCTGTCAAAGCTTTCACGAACGCTTCGGTTTGGCTTTTGTCCAGCATCAGCATCCCGCCGGCCGAGGGCACCGTTTCACCTGGCTTCAGCGGCACCATCAGTGAGATTTGTACGGCTGGATCCATGCCTGCGTAATTCGTCGCGTTTACATACGTGTAGCCGGTTCGAGAAGATTCCGTGTGAACGAACGCAGAAGGATCACCAATCCACGATCGATCGCCGATCACGACGGATTGAAGATTGGGATCGAAAGTATCGTCATTGGGATCCCAATCATCCGCAAATAAAGGGGCCGAGATCATGCAAAGCAGTAAATAACCAATCATCCGATTCACTGGGACGTTCCTCATTAAGCCATCGTTCCAACTAAGTTTCCTGTGCCGATACCCGTTATATCGGAGCAGACAGTTTAGTCGAACCACGCCGCCAAGAAATCAATTTCCTCTTTAAGATCCGCTTCTCTCTAAAAACAGGTTGCTACGAGCGATTCACTGCGAGATTGTAATCGCGGCCGTCGCTTCGGCGATCGGCAGCTTCCAGTCCGAGATGGCCGAGTTTTCTAGGTCGACGCGACTCGCGATTGCATGCAGCAGCCGGGTTGCATTGCCGTCGGGTGCTGTCTTGAACAGATTATCTAGATAGTAGGGCGGCGTTGCTTGATAGTAGAGGGTCGCTTTCACTGAGAGTCGACTCGCCTGCACGTCGTCGGGAACCGCGATTTGGTAGAGAGTGGTGTCACTGCCCGTACCGTCGATAAAGTCCTCATCACCCGAGGCGACTGGTCCCGGCAGCGTCGCGGTCAAATAAGCACCGCTGAGCCCGTGCCCTGGTCCCTCGGCGGACCAACCTTTGGGAAGCAATCGATTGTCCTTCACGGTCGAGCAGCCTCGGACGAAACTGGTCGTGAACCGATTGGCGTTGTCTTTTAACAGCGTTTCGTAAATCTGCACCTGACGCGGCGAATTGATCACTAGGTGGTGCGGTTGGAACGATTGGTCGGGATCCTGTTTGTCAAAAAATTCCGTCTCGAGCGGTTCGCCGTTTTCGTCCAAAATTACACCGACCTTGTTGGTCCGTCCCGAAGCCCAGACGACTCGTTCGTCCGATGAGCCCGCGTTTTCGAGGACGACAAACTCGATGAAAGCGCGGCGAAAACCGACGCCGGTGGGAAATCGATGGCCAGCCAAGTTGGTGATGTGAACTTTGGCTTCGATCGTTTGCTTTCCGTCGATCGCGGTTGCGGCGGCATCCACCTTCAAGGCGGCGGTTTGCTGTTGGGCCATCCGGACCATCCCCGCGATCGCCTGATCGGCGCCACGGTTTGACCCCGTCATGTAATCCGTTTTCTTGACGCCCAACACGTCATCGAATTGCTTGAAGTACTCTAACAGCCACACGTTCAGTCCGGCAAAGCCGTGCCGCCGATAATCCTCGCGCACACGGATACGTAAATCATCATGTTTTGCGAGATTCTCGGCGTCGGGGTACGACGCGTCCTGAATGGCCGCGATTCGAGTCTGAATCCGTTTATCTTCGTCGCCCGTCTCGGCTGCGAACGTGCGATCGTGCATGTGGCACTGTTGGCAAGATTGCCCGTGGGGTGCGTCTGGATTTGTTTCGTTGTTGAATTGACTGTTCAGCCATTCCAGATAGGTCGCCTGTTCAACATGATGGTGAAACTTTTTAAATTCGGGCACCGACTCACTCTTCACCAATTGCGCATCTTCACGCTCGATCTCGCCAGCGACCAAGGGATTATCAATCGTTGGCAGAGACACCGTGTGGCACGTGCCGCATAGCTGAGATTGTTTGATGTAATCGCTGTGTTTGGGTTTAAATCCGATCGCGTGCTGCATCGCATAGCCCGCAAGCTTGTCGTCTTGGTATGGCCCATAGATTTCGCTGGGCGGCCCAAGGTGTACGTTTCCCGTGATCGACGTTTCCAAAAAGTGGGCGAGGTAAGGCCGATCGTCATCGTCGGATTGAGGCAGCGGTTGCATCCGGTGACAAACCATACAACTAACACCTTCTCGAATCAGTGCGCCAGTTTCCGATTTTGCATGCACGTCATCCAGAGTGAGTTTGTCATGTGGACCACCCGAGTGACTTGTCTGCAAGTGACCCATCGCTCCATGACACCGCAGACAGGTATCGACGAGCGTCTCTGTAAGTGACTTCGCTTCATCGCCCTCACCAAACTGCTGGCGAATCAGTGCAATCTCACTTTCGACTTGTGCATAAAAAACAGGATCGCGACCAGCCAGTCCCATCGGCGTCCATCGCCACTCACCATAGGGTGAAACATTCACACCTTCCCCGCCGTAGGTCGTGCTACTGTCATCGGTAGGAACGAACCCAACCGGGCCCAACGGACCGGTGAGTCCAGCGTGACAGTTCATGCACTGATTCGACGTCACGAAGTCGCGAATCCCATTCCGGGTCGCAGGCAATGCATCGTGACTCGTGGAAGGCAAGCAGGGGACCATCGCGACATCGATAGTTTCAATGGCAGCGAATAATCTCAAGAATTCCTCGCTCGGCGTTCGGGAAAGTTCCTTTTCCTCGTTGTCCGGTTTTGCGGAGGCGGCTTCTTTATCGGTTTCTTTCCGCCATGAATCGTCAACACGAAAAAGGATCGGTTCGCCTGGGAAACCCTCAATGTTGCGGAGCGAGGCAAAAGTGAACTCATTGTCGATTGATTCAGGAGACTCTGCGGCGGGAGATTGCGTCGACGCGTGGCACCGCACGCAGTAAAGTCCAAAACCTGAATACGGTTGTTGATTGTTAGCGTGGTAGTCGAAAGGCTTTGCGTCGGAGCCAGGGTTGCTCCAGAACCAACCGTCGTGCGAACCGGAGCTGTCCTTCACCATCACGGTCCACGATTCAAGCGAGGCTCGTAATTGTTCTTCGGACTTCCCGTGATGCTGGATCGCGGGCGGTGGATATTGCTCTTTGATTATCATCTCGCCATCGGGGATCGGACCGGCACGATCACTCCGCAGCCAGCGAATAATCCCGGGCGAGTAGAAGACGCGAACCGCGGGGTGCGTACCGTAATACACTCCGTCAATATACGGCCCCGTGTCACGCACCGATTTGTCTTTTCGCCAGTCGAGCTCGATGTACTGACGCTCTGCTAGAAAGGAAAAGAGTTGTGCCTCGTATTCATTGACCGTCAGCGTGCTCGGCAAGGGCAGGTCCGCCGGTCTGCCAAACTCGTCTCCATTCGGATCTCGTTTCTGCCCCACTTCGTTTGCTCTGCCCGTTGCATAATCCTCATTCGTAGCCGAACGTAAATGGGTCGGTTGGCGGGCGGCGAGTCGATTGTAAAAGAGAGCAGTGCCAATGACACTGACGAGAAAAACGAACGCGAAAAAGACACTGGTCTTCGGGTATGGCATCGATTGCGGACTACGTTGCTTGGGATAGATAGGGCGTCTAGTTGTTATGGCACGGGGTATGCAAACTGCGTGCCTCATCTCGGATGAAAGGCTGCCAGCGCAATTGGGCGACGCCGTCGACGGGGCTAGGCCGCTGAACGAGCTGTTTTGAACAACAGGTTGGCCGAATAGAGATCAGTGTGTTGGGATGCCAACCACTCGCAGAGTTTGCAACAGGATTTATTAGAGAATCGATTATGACCGTGGATAACTGTATCCATATCGCCAACGCGTTTTACCTCGGCTCGTACCTGTGCCGAGACATCCTTTGGCTTCGCGTTTTGACCTGCGCAGGACTGATTTTCGGCATCATCTTTTTCTGCTGCCAAGCGGAAGCGATGTTTGCTCCGGCGTCTTGGATGGGAGTATTTCTGGTGGTCAACTTCGTTCAAATTTTGCGGACGATTCGCGAGCGTAGTGACACCAGACTTAGTGCTGACCAGGAGGAAATTGGCTCGCTTTTACTGCAGAGATTAAGTCGTGAGGATATGCTGAATATTCTCACAAAATCCATGTGTGATAGCGACCGTCGTTCCAAATTGCTCGAGAAGAGCAAGGAGATCACGCTCAACGAAGAAGAACGGATTGTTCGCAACATGGCCTTTGACCGATTGTCCGATCAGGAATTGATGAACTTAATTGTGCGACGGTTTTGGAAATCGATCCGTCGTCGGCGGAGAGGCTGGTTTCGATTTGTGGGCCGACCTCGCAAGCGGTTCTTTGAAGTGATCGATCCGGTGACGTAGGCAAGCACGATCGATAATAACATCCTCAAGGCATCGCGTAGGGCAGCTCGTAAACCGCGTAGGTTTGGTTCTCGTTTTCTGCGAGCGGATAGACGCGGACCAACGGCATGTGCTGGCCCGTGATTCGTCGATCGACGACAATGTAATTCACGCCATACTTTTCGCGGTACTCGATCAACGATTGATAGTGAATCGTGACCCGAATCGTGCTGAGCCGGACCGGGTAGATTTCTCGGAAACGCCTGTACCACTGGTCCAAGCTTTTTGAGTCCTGAGGCACGTCTTTCCAGTTCACCACCTCTGCTCGCTCGGCATACCATTTGAAACTTTGTTGATGACGTGGCGTCAAAAATACTTCATCCACATCGGTGGCCAGACGAACCCAATCACATACCTTTAACCAGTCCTCAAACACCCGTTGTTGTTTCGCAGGCGGTGCGTCGACGTCCCAGCCCAACATGGCGTTGCTAGCCGACGGCGGTACCCCCAGTCGCATGCGGTCAAAACTGCTGATTCCCACCAAGACCACACATATCGCTAATCCTGCGTAGCCGGAAATGAACATCGACTTTGCCTCATGCCGCAGCGAAATACAACGCATCAGCAACAGCGAGAACCAAAGGGCGACAACAGCGTCGGACAGCCGAAACCAGTAATACCGCAATAGTTTTGCTGCCAGATCGGGCGAGTAAGTTTTTAAGCCTCCCAGCATCAAACCGATCACCGCAATCATGATCGCTCCGACTGCAAACCCACGAATGCGATTCCATTGCTCACGTTCAGATTGCTCACGTTCACTTTGATGACGCGTGAGCCAGGCAAGCCCGACGGCGCTGCCGAGCAACACTGCGTGCCGAACATACCAGTGGAACTGAAAGTTCGACGGCAATAAATGATGCGGCAACCGATAGTAGGTGTAGATCCGCGCCGCTCGCACTGAGTCGGCCGCGTCGCCACCCATCGTCAACCATAGCGCCGGCAAGACGCCGATCAACGCGATCGCGCCACCGAGAAACAACGCCGGAGTGAAAAACGGTTTGCGGTGCTCGCGAGGTCGTTCGCTGATCAGCCACGCAATCGCCACTGCGACGACCGACCAACCGCCCGAGAGCACATGGAATGCCGAGGCGATGCCGAGCAATATCCAGACACGATTCCATCGGCGGTGAACCAGTTCGGCGAGCGCCAACAAGACAAATCCGTACGCGGGCACCTTGGCTTCGATACCGCCGATCACCCATTCGCCTGCGAGATTACCGTACTCGACTGCGGCGATCCAAGCGATCGCGACCCCGAGGGTGGCAAACCGCATTGGAACGAGTGCCGTGGTGAGTCGATACAGCCCGATGGCAATCAAGGTCCAACCGGCAAAGCGGCCGATCCACGCGGTGGCCTCGAGTGACAGGAATAGCGTCGGCCACCCAAACACAAAATAGAATGTCGTGTGTGCCTTGCCCGACGCCGTGAACAAATCGTTGGCGCACCAATCGGGCTGCCAGAAATTTTTTGCCTTCACCAAATAGTGAGCTTCGTTCACCATCGGAGGCGCGTCGGCGGCGTAGATAAAGAACAACGCGACGACCGCGATCACTTCGAGTGCTGCCCACCCCATCGACCGTTGGCTCTTGACCGCTAGCGGGTGTTGGATCGGTTGTTCCACAGCCGAAGTTTCCTGACTCGCCGACTCGTCATCCTCTGGCATTAAATCCGCTACTCCAAAATCAGGTGACACAAAAACAGAATCCTTCACGTTCTTCCAGCGGCTTCAAGCTTCTAGCGGCTACAAAGATCGGCAGCCATGCGGATCGCCGACATCATACTGGCGTGATTCGCGACCCCTTTCCAGGCCAAGTCCATTGCGGTGCCGTGGTCGACACTGGTTCGCACGATGGGAAGCCCCAACGTAACATTGACTGCATCGTCAAACGCAAGTGCCTTTAGTGGGATTAAGCCTTGGTCATGATACATACAAACATAGACGTTGATATTGCTTCGCATTGCCGGAGTGAACGCGGTATCGGGTGGCAAAGGGCCGATCACATCGTGACCTTCCTGCCGAGCACGATCGATCGCTGGTTGAATGATCCGTGATTCTTCGCCATGGCTGAACAATCCATTCTCGCCTGCGTGCGGATTCAGCCCACACACCGCAATTCGCGGCGATCGCTTCAATCGCCGCTGGAGTGCGTCGGCTGCCATTCGGATCGCTCGCAAAATTCCCTCGGTCGTCAGCGTTTTGGGCACGTCGGCCAGCGGGATATGGATCGTCGCCAGCACACACGAGATCGATTCGCTGGTCAACATCATCGAGAAATCATCGGTCCCGGTTCGCGATGCCAGTAGTTCGGTATGACCTGGGAAATCGATCCCGGCATCGTGCCAGGCTTCTTTTTGGATCGGCCCGGTCACGATCGCAGCAGTCTGTTGATTCAGCGTCGCGTCGATTGCGGCGGCAACGGCTTCGAACGACGCGCGACCGGTGTCAGCACTAAATTGCCCGGGGATCAGGGCGTTGATGTTGGCAAGCGGCAGGTCCACTACCGCGGGCATTGGCAAATCGAACTGGCTCGCCACTCGTTCGAGCACCGCTTGGGGGCCGTACAAAATTGGGGTGCAAAATTCGGTGATTTTCGCCGAGGAGGCGCATTTTAGGGCGATTTCGGGCCCAATTCCGGCCACGTCACCGACGGTAATGGCGATTTTCGGGTGGGGCGTCGGTACGTCGTCGGACATTGATCTAGCGTAAAAAAGTTGGATTCGTTGAGATAAGAGAGACTGTCGCACTTTACAATTGAGCCGTACGACTAGAAACGCAGCTTAGCTGATTTCTATCCCTTTCTAAAATGACCGGTATGTTCTCTCGAAACACCTTTTTTTCGCTTTCTGCATTGTTGCTGGTCGTCGCATGTGCAGTCGCGGATCGTCGTGCTGCGGTGGCTGCCGATATTTTGGCCGTCTGTCCCCCCACCTATCGCGCCGAACTGCGGCACTGGATCGATCATCGTCAACGCGACGGATTGAGTGTATCGATCGTCGAGAATCATCCCGATGCCAAATCGCTGCAAGCGGCAATCCAGGCCTCGGCTGATCCCAGCACCCGGTACGTCGTGTTGGTGGGAGACGCCCCGTCGATTGGAACAACCTGCAATCCACTACTTGAAATTCCGACCACCTATTCTGCGACCACGGTGACCGCCAAATATGGTTCCACCCCCACGTTGTCCAGCGACATGCCGTTTGGCGATTTCGATGGCGATGGAATTCCCGAGGCGGTCGTCGGTCGGTTTCCTGTCAAAGCAGAAACGCAATTACAATCGTTTGTTGAGCGGATTATCCGCTATGAACAAAATGCGGACTTTGGTTCTTGGCGAGGCAATGTGCAATTGGTCGGAGGCATCGGGGGCTTCGGCGGCATGATCGACACGGCCATTGAATCGGTGACCCGCACGATTGTGACCGGAGTCCTGCCTGCGGAAACTCGCACCACCGTTGCCTACGCCAGTCCCAATCATCGCTTTTTTCCAAAAACTAAATCGTTTACCGAAGCGGTGATCGAAAACTACAACCGCGGCGCTCGGTTTTGGGTCTATGCCGGTCACGGCCAAGTGACTCATTTAGACCGAGTTCCAGCGAATGCCCAAGGGCAACCGGTGCTCGATTGCGACAGCATCGGACAACTGAACTGTGTCGGTGCGTGTTCGCCAATCGCATTGCTGTTGGCGTGTTACACCGGAGCGATTGACGCACCCCAAGATTGTTTTGCCGAGCGAATGCTGTTGGCCGACGGAGGCCCGATCGCAGTGATCGCGGGAACGCGAGTGACAATGCCCTACGGTAACGCGACCGCCGCAATCGGATTGATCGACGGCGTTTATCATCAGAAAGAAGCTCGACTGGGCGATGCGTGGCTGAACACGCTGGTCGAGATGCAGCGGGATTCGACGACCGACCGATCGACCACGCGAATGATGATCGATTCGCTCGCCACCATGATTAGCCCCGCAGGCACCAACCTCGTCGACGAACGCCGCGAACATGTCCGGCTGTACAATTTGCTGGGTGATCCGACGCTACGTCTGCATCCTCCCGAATCGCTCGATATCCAAGTCAAACCGGGCTACAACCCTGGTGAAACGATCACGATCGAGTCGACCTGTTCAATTGACGGCGAGTTGACGATGACGCTCGATCGGCCGCTGGGATCGTCTTCGGATGACGACGATCCGAACCAAACCTCGATTGCCTCGATCACGCAACCGGTCACGGCGAATCAGACCCATCAATGCGTGTTTGTGCTGCCGACCGACGTCAGCGGTCCGTTGACTGTCCGTTGTCTGGTCGCCGGTGAGCAGACATGGGCCACCGCGTCGGCATCCACCATTGTACGCCAGCCCGCGAAACGCTAAGCCGCTTGCTCGGCCGCTTAGGTTTGCAGAGGGAAAATCGGATTTCACCTCCCTGTGGGGAGGTCAGAGTCGGCGGTAGCCGACGCTGGGTGGGGCTCGTTGTGTTAGTGAGTGGACAGCGCAAGAAAAAGGTGACCACCCTCCCCGGAAAACTCGCTGAAGGCTCGTTTCCCGACCCTCCCGACGCAAGCTGGGAGGGTGAACCGAATTCACCTCCCTGTGGGGAGGTCAGAGTCGGCGGCAGCCGACGCTGGGTGGGGCTCGTTGTGTTAGTCGGTGGACGGTGCAAGAAAGAAGTGACCACCCTCCCCGGAAAACTCGCTGAAGGCTCGTTTCCCGACCCTCCCGACGCAAGCTGGGAGGGTGAATCGGGATTCACCTCCCTGTGGGGAGGTCAGAGTCGGCGGCAGCCAACGCTGGGTGGGGCTCGCTGTGTTAGTGAGTTGACGGTGCAAGAAAGAGGTCGCCACCCTCCCCGGAAAACTCGCTGAAGGCTTGTTTCCCAACCGTCCCGACGCAAGCTGGGAGGGTAAACCGAATTCACCTCCCTGTGGGGAGGTCAGAGTCGGCGGCAGCCGACGCTGGGTGGGGTTCGTGGTGTTAGTCGGTGGACGGTACAAGAAAGAGGTCGCCACCCTCCCCGGAAAACTCGCTGAAGGCTCGTTTCCCGAACCCTCCCGACGCAAGCTGGGAGGGTGAATCATGGGGGTGGCTGCGTTATCGACACATCCTTGCCGATCTTCTAAAGTTCAGAACGATTAATCGCCCTGCTTCACTGCCCCTCCTCAAAGACTCGCTCCTGTATGTCCGATACAACGCCACCGTATGACTCGTTCTTGCTCGTTTCCTTTGGTGGTCCCGAAGGGCCTGATGACGTCATCCCATTTTTAGAGAACGTGTTGCGAGGCAAAAATGTGCCGCGTGAACGGATGATGGAAGTCGTCGAGCACTACCAACATTTCGGCGGCGTCAGCCCCATCAACGAACAAAATCGTCAATTGCTCGCGGCGATCAAGTCCGAATTCAAGGAGAGCGGAATCGAATTGCCGGTTTACTGGGGCAATCGCAATTGGGATCCGTATTTCGAAGACACGTTGCGACAGATGCGAGACGATGGCTGCAAACGCTCGCTCGCATTTTTCACCAGCATGTTTAGTTCCTACAGCGGTTGTCGCCAATATCGCGAAAACATCCTCGCCGCACAGACAGCGGTCGGCGAGGGCGCACCGGCGGTAGAGAAAGTGCGAATGGGATTCAACCATCCGCTGTTCATCGAAACGTTGGCCGAGAATCTGCGAGTGGCGGCCCAATCGATCGACGCCGATCTAGCGACGACTCAGGTGTTGTTTACGGCTCATAGCATTCCGTTTTCGATGTCCGATCACTGCGACTATGAACGGCAACTCAACGAGGCGTGCCGCTTGGTTGCCGACATGGCAGGCGCCGACCGATGGAAATTAGTCTACCAAAGCCGCAGCGGTCCACCGCAACAACCGTGGCTCGAGCCCGATGTGTGTGATGCGATCACGGAGCTCGATGATTCGTCGCCGCTGGGGTCGCTAATCGTCATGCCGATCGGTTTTGTTAGTGATCACATGGAGGTGCTGTTTGATTTGGACGAAGAAGCCGCGGATCTTTGCAAGTCGCGTGACATCAAGATGGCGCGAGCGGCCACGGCGGGCGTGTCCCCTAAATTTGTCAGCATGATTCGCGAGCTGGTTCAGGAACGGTTGTCCGACGATCCGATGCGTCGCGCCCTCGGCGACCTCGGTCCTTGGCATGACGTCTGTCCGGCGGATTGCTGTCTGTACACACCGCAGCGCCGCCCTCAAGTTGGAGCGTCGTAGCCCAGGCTGCCAGAGGCTGTCCAAGGCGGCAAATACCTTGACGTCGCGAAAAACACCGCGAGTTTCGCTGCGAGAAAAACGAATACACCTACCTTCGCCAGCCGCGATTCACCGATGTCCGAGATATCCGGCGACAATCGGATACTAATAACCGAATTTGCGTCCAAACGGGATTAATTTGGGCGAAGTCGTTGCAAGGCTTCTATCAGAGAATCAAACTCTAGTATGCTAATGGGGGGATAGATTCCACTCTTGAGTTACGCTTGCATCGCTGATACCCATGACCCAACCGCACTCGGCCTTTCTATTGGGAGATCGACTTCTTGTCGTCCAGTGTGCCGAATCACTGTTGGCCCGTGGATTCCAGATTGCCGCCATCGCATCGTCGCACCCCGATGTGTTGCAATGGTCGCGAGATCACCAGATCGCCTGCGTTGATCCTCGGTCGAATCCCCGTGCTCTCGCCGATGCCGCGGCCGCCGCGGCGCCGTTCGATTTTCTGCTCAGCGTCACTTATCTGCGGATGATCCCCAGCGAGGTGATCGCGTTGGCTAGGCGATGGGCGATCAATTTTCATGATTCGCTTCTGCCTGGTTATGCCGGATTAAATTCAACCGCGTGGGCCATCGCCGCGAACGAACCGCAGCACGGGATCACTTGGCACGTTTTGACCGACCAAGCCGATGCAGGGGACATCGTTCTGCAAGTGTCGATTGAGATTGCTGGTGATGAGACCTCACTGACGCTGAATACAAAATGTTTCCAAGCAGCGAGCGATTCGTTTGATACGATGGTCGATCGGATCTTGGATCCATCGTTCCGTCCCACGCCGCAAGATTTGCAACAGCGGAGCTATTTTTCACGCGACAAACGGTTTCACTGCGACGGTTGGATTGATACCTCCGCTTCGGCGATCGATTGTGCTGCCATCGTTCGTTCGTTGGACTTTGGCAACCGCTTCGAAAATCCGTTGGGCCTACCCAAATTTCGATATCGGAACCAATGGTGGATCACACGTTCGGCAGACGTGCTGGATGTCCCATCAAAGTCGGAACCAGGCACGATCGTGGCAGTGGAATCCGACGCGATCATTGTGGCAACCCGCACCGGTGATCTACGGTTGGGCAGCCTCTGGCCACTGACCACTGCACCCGCGATTGATAACCCAGCGGCGAAAGCGTTTGTGGTTGGTGAGTCGCTTGATGCGTTGACAACGATTCAGCAGGACGCGATCAACCAAGCGGCACGGTCCGCAGGCAAGCAGCAGGACTTTTGGATCAAGCGACTCGCAAAAGTTCGACCTTTACTGGTGATACCCGACGGCGGTAAATCGGGGCGTGAATCCGAACAGGGATCCAATACGGAAACGTGTCTGCCAATTTCTGTCCCGGATAACTGGGGCATCGACGACGTGATTGCTGCGTTCGGATTGTTTTTGAGTCGTGTCAGCGGAAACCGCAGCTTTGACATCGCGTTTTACGATTCGTCGACCGTCGCTGCGGAACTGCTCGCTAAAGAGCGACCACTCGGGATTGACATCGATCCTCAGAAATCCTTTGCGACTCATCGAGATGCGGTGCGAGCGGAACGCGAATTGATTGATCGGCACGGATTTTTTTCGGCTGATCTGCCACTGCGTTATCCCGCGATCAACAATGCCCCATTGAAAGACACGGCGAGCATTCACATCGTCGATTCGCTCGCGGAACCCTCGGCTGGCGATTCGCCGCTTTCGCTGTGGATCGCATCCGATGCCTCGGTGGCGGAACTGCGATACCAAGCTGCCGACCTCGACGACGTATGGCCTGAGTTGCTTTCTCGCTTGCCACTTTTTATCGCTGGATGCGAAACCGGCCACGCGCTGGCCGTGCAAACGATCTCGCTGCTCAGCAAGCCCGAAGAACAGCAAATTCTGGTTGAGCGAAATCGCACCGCTCGTGACTATGATCACCGCGAGACAATTGATCGAGCGATTGCGTCGCAAATCAAACGCACCCCGCAGGCAATCGCCCTGGTCGATGGGCAACACGAGTGGACGTATCAACAGCTTGCTGCCGAAGTCGATCGTTTGGCCACGTTCTTTCAATCCCAAGGGATTGGCCAAGGCGATCTTGTCGGGATCGCCACCACGCGAAGCCTTGGCATGGTTGCGGCGATTGTCGCAGTCATGAAGACCGGTGCCGCCTATGTGCCACTGGATCTCGAGTTTCCTGCCCACCGTATCGCGTTGATGATCGACGATGCACGTTTACGCTGCATTTTGGTCGATCCCCTCAGCCGTGCTCGCGTGCCGAACAGCGAAGTCGAAACGATCGACATTGGCAATTTCGAATCTCCTCTGACCGAGACACAAAAAACGGAAACGCGAGAATCCGCAAGCAAACCGTCTGGTCTCGCCTACGTTATCTACACCTCGGGTTCCACCGGCCAACCCAAGGGAGTGATGGTCACGCATCAAAACGTGATCAATTTCTTTGCCGGGATGGATGATCTGATTCCGCATGATCCTCCGGGCACTTGGCTTGCCGTCACCAGTTTGTCGTTTGATATCTCGGTGTTGGAACTGTTGTGGACCTTGGCACGCGGTTTAAAAGTCGTGCTTCATGACACACCATCGCGAATCGCGTCGACGGCGAAACTGCGTCACGCAGCGAAACCGATCGACTTTGGTTTGTTCTATTTTTCCAGTAGTGCGAATCAGAGCAAATCGCCGTATCAGTTGCTGATCGATGGAGCCCGGTTTGCAGACGAGCATGGTTTTTCATCGGTCTGGACTCCCGAGCGTCATTTCCACGATTTTGGCGGATTGTACCCGAATCCATCGGTGACCAGCGCCGCAGTCGCCGCGATCACCCACCGCATCGCAATCCGCTCGGGTAGCGTCGTGTTGCCACTGCATCATCCGGCTCGCGTCACCGAAGAATGGTCCGTGGTCGACCAGATTTCGGGCGGCCGCGTCGGCATCTCGTTCGCCTCGGGTTGGCAACCGAACGATTTTATTTTTGCTCCGGAAAACTATGCCAACGCCAAAACGGTGATGTTAGATAACATCGATCTCGTGCGTCGGCTTTGGCGTGGCGAGACCGTGGGATTTGCCGGGCATGACGGCAAAGAGGTTGCCATCCAAAC
Source organism: Novipirellula rosea (assembly GCF_039541335.1). Classification (NCBI taxonomy): domain Bacteria; kingdom Pseudomonadati; phylum Planctomycetota; class Planctomycetia; order Pirellulales; family Pirellulaceae; genus Novipirellula; species Novipirellula rosea. The sequence continues at coordinate 488,152 of NZ_BAABGA010000120.1, forward strand.
GTATCCACGTCCGCTGCAAAAAGAGTTGCCGGTTTGGGTCACGACGGCCGGCAACGAAGACACGTTTCGGATGGCAGGTTCAATCGGTGCCAACATCTTGACGCATCTGCTGGGACAAACGATCGAAGAATTGACCGCTCGAATCGACGCGTATCGCGACGCGCGGGCGAAAGCCGGCCACGCGGGGCCCGGTGAAGTCACCGTGATGGTGCACACGTTTGTCGGCGATTCGAATGACGAAGTTCGTGAACTTGTTCGTAAACCGCTGACCGAATACCTGCGAACATCGGCAAGTTTACTAAAAGGATTCTCACACACCTGGGCTGCGTTCAAAAAGCGGACCGATGGAACGACGGTCAGCGACTTTGATATCGATAAGATCAGCGGCGCGGAAATGGACGACTTGTTGGCGTTTTCATTTGAGCGTTATTTTCAGTCGAGTGGCTTGTTTGGAACGCCTGACAAATGTCTCGACCTGGTTGGAAAGTTGCACGGCGCCGGCGTTACTGAAATTGCTTGCCTGATCGACTTCGGAGTGCCTGCGGACGTCGCCTACGCTCATTTGAAAGACCTCGACGCGCTGCGGTTGCGGGCCCAAACCGAAATCGCGACGCCGCCGGTCGCAACCCAATCCATTCTCGATCTAGTCCGCCAGCATGCGGTCACTCATTTGCAGTGCACTCCATCGATGGCACAAATGTTGATGGAGGACGACGCGTCGCGAACGGCAATCACGTCGATTTCTCATCTGATGCTTGGCGGCGAAGCACTACCCGCTCAACTTGCCGACCAAATCTTGACGGAAACCGCGTCGGCTCGTTTGGTGAACGTCTACGGACCCACCGAAACCACCGTCTGGTCGACCCGCAAAATCATCGAACGAGGTGTCAAGTTTGCCGGTTCGATCGGCAAACCAATTGCCAATACTCGGATCTATATTCTGGATGATTTTTTGCAGCCGCTGCCCGATGGCGTTGCCGGGAATCTTTGGATTGGGGGTGACGGTGTTGCGGTGGGCTATTTGCGGCAAGACGAATTGACCGCCGACCGGTTTCGACCGGATCCTTTTTCGAGTGCGGGTGGCGGTCGCATGTACAACACCGGCGACTTGGCTCGCTGGAACGCCGATGGCGAAATCGAGTTCCTCGGCCGATCCGATTTTCAGCTGAAAATTCGGGGACACCGGATTGAATTGGGAGAAATCGAAAACGCGATCGATTCTAACCCCGCTGTCCGTCAATGTGTTGTGGTCGCCGATCCGAGTGCGACCCCGTCGGTCGAGCTCGTCGCCTACGTGGTGCTCAGCGATGAAGTGCCAAGCGATCAAATGAAAACGAAGTTGCGAGATTCACTTCGCCAAACGTTGCCCTCGCACATGGTCCCATCGCGATGGGTTTGTTTGAACGAGTTTCCGCTGACGCCAAATGGTAAAATTGATCGTAAGGCTTTGCCGGGGTGGAATCGTGATCAGGGGATCACGCCGACACCCCAGTCCACTGCGGCAACGAACCTGGATGCGACTCAGCAGAAACTTGAAACCATTTGGCGTACGACCTTGCAACTTGATTCGATTCAACTGGATGATAACTTTTTTGATCTCGGTGGTCATTCGCTCTTAGCTGTGCGAGCCCACCGGATGCTAAAGGATCAACTCAGTGCGTCGATTGTAATCACCGACCTGTTTCGTTTCCCTACGATTCGCACGCTATCGCAGCACATTGATGCGATCAGCACACGTCAAGGCGACGATTCACCCGCGTTACCTCGCACGTCGGCAGGGCAATCACGAGCGTCACGCCGCAAGGAATTGCTCGGCAAACGGCGTGGGGAGCGATCGAAATGACGTTACCCGAAAATGCGATCGCCGTGGTCGGGATCGGTTTGCGTTTTCCCGGCGCAAGCTCGGCTGACGAGTTTTGGCAGAATCTGCGAGACGGAATTCGCTCGATCCGCGACTATAGCAGCGAAGAACTGCTGCAAGCCGGTGTCACGCAGAATGACTTGGACGATCCTCATTACGTTCGCTCGGGGGCGCCGCTGGACGACATGGATCAATTTGATGCCGAGTTCTTTGGGTTTTCGCCCAAAGAGGCGGCGATTATGGATCCACAGCATCGCAAATTCTTGCAGTGTTGTTGGGAGGCCCTCGAGGACAGTACGCACCCGCCGAGCCAATTTGATGGCTCGGTCGGCGTGTTTGCCGGCTGCGGGATGAACAGCTACTTCATGTTCAACCTGCTACGCAATTCGGCGATTCGTGATTCGGTGGGCATGTTTTTGCTTCGTCACACCGGCAACGACAAGGACTTTTTAACCACGCGAGTATCCTACTGTTTCAATTTGACGGGTCCGAGTGTCAATATTCAAACGGCATGTTCGACATCGTTGGTGGCCATCCATACCGCTGCCCAAAGTCTGTTGGCGGGTGAGTGCGAATTGGCGATCGCAGGTGGCTCGACGATCGAACTGCCACACCGTGTGGGGTATCACTATCGCAGCGGTGAAGTGTTGTCGCCGGACGGACATTGCCGAGCGTTTGACCAAAACGCGATGGGCACGGTGTTTGGCAGCGGTGCCGCCGCCGTGGTGCTGCGGCGGCTCGAGGATGCGGTCCAAGATGGCGATCGTATCTATGCCGTGATCCGTGGCTCGGCGATCAATAACGACGGGGCGAACAAAGCAGGCTATCTCGCTCCGAGTGTGGATCAACAAGCCGCTGCAGCTTCGGAAGCTCTGGCGATCGCCGAAGTCGATGCCGAATCAATCGGCTATGTCGCGGCTCACGGTACAGGCACTCCGATTGGCGATCCGATTGAAATCGCTGCGTTGACGGCTGCGTTTCGTGAAACCACCGAGCGACGCGAATTCTGTGCGATCAGCTCGGTCAAACCCAATATTGGACATCTCGATACCGCGTCAGGTGTGGCCAGTTTTATTGCCGCGGCGATGGCGATTTATCACGGCAAGATTCCTCCGAGTGTCGATTTCAATGCGGCCAACACGGCGATAGATTTTGCCAATAGCCCGTTTCGCGTTTCTCAGACTCCAGCGTCCTGGAGTGCAACCGATTCACCACGTCGCGCGATGATCAATTCACTGGGCGTCGGAGGAACCAATGCCAACGTGATCCTCGAGCAAGCTTCCTCATCGATCGAGTCGACGCCGCCAACACGACCCGAACAAATCATAACACTTTCGGCTCGCAATCCTCGTTCACTCGATGAACAATGCGAGCGACTTGCGGATCATCTCGAGCAGAATGGTGAGGTTGATCTTGCCGACGTCGCTTATACGCTGCATGTGGGACGCGAAGCGTTTGAGCATCGGCGAATCTTGGTGAGCCGCGATCGTCAAGAGGTGATCGATACGCTGCGCAGTCGCAACGCAAAGCGTCTGTTCACTCATCACGCGGATGCGAAGCTGGATTCGATTACGTTTATGTTTCCTGGTGGCGGCGCCCAGTACGCTCAAATGGGCCGCGGGTTGTACGATCGCGAATCTGTTTTTCGACAATGGATCGACCGGGGATGTGAAACGCTTGAACCGTTGATCGATGTCGACCTCCGGCAGCTGATTTTTAACCGCCAAGTCTCTGATGCGGACGCGAAGCAGCAGTTTGAACGTCCCGCGATTCAATTGCCTGCCATTTTTCTATGGGAAATCGCGACCGCCGAGTTGTGGATGTCTTATGGCATCAAACCGTCGGCGTTGATCGGCCATAGTATGGGGGAAAACACCGCAGCCTGTCTCGCCGGAGTGCTCGGTTTTGAGGATGCGTTGCGGTTAGTCGTACTGCGTGGCCAACTGCTCGAGCGAGTCCCGGCCGGTGGCATGATGACGGTTGCCTTGCCCGCGTCAAAGGTGGCGGAAATCGCGGGCGAGCAGCTGGATTTGGCCGTCATTAATGGGCCAGCGATGTGCGTCGTTTCGGGGACCGATTGTGCGATCGCCGAATTCGCCGAACGGATTAAATCTAGCGAGGTCGAGAGCAAACGAATTCCGATTCGCATCGCCGCGCATTCACGACTGCTCGACCCCGTGTTGCCTGAATTTCGAGCTTTTCTAGACACGGTGCAGCTCAGCCCGCCAAACATTCCATTTGTCTCGAATCGAACCGGCACTTGGATCACCGATGCCGAAGCGACCTCGCCCGATTATTGGTGCGAACAACTTCGCCACACCGTTCAGTTTTCGAAATGTTTGGAAACGGTCGCTGGCAACACGTCGAGTGTGTTCATCGAGGTCGGCCCTGGGAAAATTCTGAGTGCGTTGGCGAAACAGCACCCCGCGATCACGTCAAAGCGGACGGTGTTGTCGTCGCTGCGACACGCCGAGGAAGTGATCGACGATACCACCTTCTTTTTGACGACCTATGCCCGATTGTGGGCAGCAGGGTTGCCGATTAATTTAAAAAGCCAATGGGCAGGCGAGACTCGCAAGCGAATCACGCTGCCGACCTATGCATTCCAACAAGATCGCTATTGGATCGATCCGACGGACGAGTCGCCAAAGACAGCCAAACGCATCCGTAAATCGCTGCAAAAAACGGAGGACATTCGCGAGTGGTTCTACCAATCGAAGTGGCGAGAACGTACCGGAACGCCCGCACGCGAATTGCCTCCTGCGTCAAACAACTGGTTGATTTTTCTTGATGATGCAGGCATCGGTCAAACGATGGCGAACCAGCTTCGAGAGCGTGGCGATACCGTTGCGGTTGTCCGCCGCGGAGACATCTTTCGCCATGTGTCAGCTCATGAATTTGTGCTTGTTCCTGAATTGGGACGCGACCAATATATCCAACTTGCCAAGCAGCTTTCGCAAAACGATTTTGTTCCCGACCGGATTGTCTACTTGTGGCCGATCACCAAAGATTCCAGCTACCGACCGGGATCGACGTTCGCGATGCGAATTCAAGAGGAAGGGATCATCGGATTGACGATGACGATTCAAGCGATTGCGGGCATTCTCGAGGACCACCCGTGCTCGGTCATGATGGTTGCCAATGGCATGCAATCAGTCGAGGGTGGCCCGATTCGCTATCCCGAGAAAGCGACGGCGATCGGTCCGATCCGTGTTGCACCTCGCGAATACGCCAACCTACAAACGATGGCGGTCGATATTTCGCTGCCCGCAACCGATCAACAGCGAGCAGCGATGTCTGAGCTATTGATCCGTGAAGCCGCAATGCCATCACGCGGCGATGTGCGTGCGATTCGTGAAAACAAAGTGTTTGAAAAGAGACTCGAATCAGTTCGTCTCGATCCACCCACGTCGAATTCTTTGCTTCGCACGGGCGGCACATACCTGATCACCGGCGGTTTTGGTGGAATGGGACGTAGTCTTGCCACGCTGCTCGCCTCGAAATATCAAGCAAACTTAATCCTGTTGTCGCGAGCTCCAACGTCATCGCCGGCGGTTACGATCGCCGGCCCGCAAGATCTACGAGGGAAACAGCGAGAAAGATTTGTGGAGTATCTCGAAGGTTTGGGGGCCAAAGTTCGGGTGGTGATTGCGGATGTTGCCCATCCGGCCGAGATGCAAACGGTTTTCGACGAGATAAAGAAACCGTTCGCAAAAATCTCGGGCATCTTTCACACGGCTGGCGAATTGGATGATGACTTGATTGCCACCGCGACCGTCGGTTCGATCCAAAACGCGTTGGCGGCAAAAGTCCACGGCACTCAGTTGCTCGAACCATTCCTCAACCATAAATCGCTGGATTTCTTGGTGCTGTGTTCTTCGACCAGCACATATCTCGGCCCTGCTGGTCAATCGGCTTACGTAGGCGCCAACGAGTTTCTGAATGCGTTCGCCGAAGCCAAGTCGGTGGAATCCACGTCAACCCGTGTCCTGTCGATCAACTGGGGCGTGTGGCGAGATGTCGGAATGGGCGCAGCGGCGTACAACCGTATGCATGGCAATCGCGATCATCGTGACTCCGATCACTCCGGTGGCACTGCGATGCCTGCGAATCATCCGTTGTTTGACACGCGGCGAGTGGATGAGGTCACGGGGGAAACGGTCTTGACCGCGACACGCTCACCCGCGAAACACTGGGAACTCGATGAACACCGGACCGCCAACGGGAAATCTGTTTTGCCAGGCACTGCGTATCTCGAGTTGGTCGTTGCAGCGGCGCAGGAGATTTCCAGTGGCTCGTCGCTACACGTCAGCAGCATGAGCTTCTTGAAGCCCTGCGTGGCCGAAGAGGATGCCGAACTTCAGATTCGAGTTCGGTTGGCTACCTCCGGTTCGCAAAACGCGTTTTCAATCGAAAGCCGCGTCACCGCAGATAGCCCGTGGGATCTCAATGCAATGGGCCAATGGTGTCTCGGCAACGAGGGGACGCCGAAGTACAAACCGGAAACGCCTGCATCCCCATGCTACAAAACAGATTCGGAAAACGACGGGCAAGTCATGCAATCGTCTCCGATCACGCGGCAAGCTGAATGGCTCCGCTTTGGTCCGAGATGGAATTGTTACGACTGCTTGCATTACGCCGACGGACAAGCCTATGCGTCGCTTTCGATTCCAAATGAATTTCAAGACGATTTGAAAACTCATCCGCTGCATCCCGCATTGTTGGATATGGCCACGGGATTTGGGTTGCCGCTTTCGCGTGATTATCACGACGATTCAGGTTTGTACGTCCCGATCGGCTACGCTGCGGCAAACGTGTATGGGCGGCTCCCTGAAAAAGTTCGCAGTTACATCACGCTATCGGATTCGTCCACGTCGGGCACCGATGTCATCTCACTTGACATCCGCGTGACGGATCACGACGACAACGTGATCGTACAAATCGATCGATTGCAAATGCAGCCGGTCGATTCGCTTCGATTCGGAAACGCCGAATCGACCCAAGTCGCTCTATCGCGTCCCACCACGTTGAGTGATTCAGAGGCTATCTTTGACGAGTCGTACTCGTTGGGGATTTGTCCCGAGGAAGGCCAGCGAGTGTGCGAGTGGCTGTTAAACGAGTGTCTGTTGAACGAGCGGCTGCTGAACGACGGCAACGTGTCGCCCGTATATGTATCGCCCATCGATCTGGAAGAACTCAGGCATCGCATCAACGAATTGGGGGAAGCCTCGTCCGAATCTGCGATCAAATTTTCGCGTCCCACACTTGATACCGGTTACACACCGCCACAGACACGTACTGAAAAATCGCTGGCAAAACTGTGGGCGGATCTTCTGGGCATTGATCAAATTGGTTGTGATGACAACTTCTTTGATCTCGGCGGACACTCGTTGTTGGCCGTGCGGCTGTTTAGCAAGATCCGCAAAACGCACGGGGTTGAATTACCACTAAGCAGTTTGTTCGAGGCGCCGACGATCACAACCCTTGCTGCGATGATTGACCAAGCGAGCGGCAATTCGGAAGCGTCCGAAGCCAAGACGTGTCCGTCGCCTACATTTCGCTTTCTTGTCCCGCTGCACCTGCCCGAGAACGCCGTCAAACCACCGCTGTTTGTCGTCGCCGGCATGTTCGGTAACGTGCTGAATCTTCGCTATCTGGCGAATCGCTTGGGAGATGATCAAAGCGTCTATGGGATTCAATCCAAAGGACTGATTGGTGACGATATGCCTCATCAAACGTTCGAGGAAATGGCAAGTGATTACCTTAGCGAGGTCCGGCAGGTCCAACCCAGCGGACCCTACTTTTTAAGTGGATTTTCCGGAGGAGGTGTGTCTGCCTACGAGATGGCTCAGCAGTTGGTTGCCGCTGGCGAACAGGTTGCGTTTCTAGGCTTGCTCGATACGCCTGCGGCCGAACGCCCTTCATTGACTCGTTTGGATAAACTGAAAATCCATCTCGATTTGATCCGGCGACATCAGTTGCGTTACTTTTCGCATCACGCTCAGCAGCGTTCACAGTGGCAAGAGAGTCTGGTGCGGCAAGAAGAGGAACGCATTGCACTGCAAAACAATCCCAACGATGCCCAGTTTCGCTCCGCGCTCGTGGGGGATGCGTTTCTGAAGGCGAACGAACAATACACGACGCGGCCCTACGCTGGCGACGTCTGTTTGTTTCGGCCTCCACTGGAAGTGGCCCATCGATTATGGGGAGGCCGACTGTTGACCCACGATCGGCAATTCCGAGACCCGCTGAACCACTGGGGCCCCCACGTCCAAGGTGCCATCGAGGTCTACGAAGTTACGGGCGATCATGATTCGATGATGCTCGAACCACATGTCCGCAATTTGGCTGCCAAATTCAAACGCTGTCTTGACCAAGCCAATCAGCGTGTTGCCGCAGCCGTACCGCCGATGTCAGCCAAAACGCGGCCGCACTAGGTTTACGACACGGGGGTTTAGGTCACGGGGTTTAGGTCACGGGGTTTAGGTCACAGTTGGGAAATGAGTAGCTGTGCTCGCCAGAGCGTGGGCGAGTTTCCATCGGTGTTCCCTATCTTGTCCACCGTCCGGAGACCGTAGCGGCACTGTTTAGCGGCACTGTTTAGCGGCACTGAGCACTAGGCGGCACGTTGTTGGGCCGGTTCGTCTCGGACCGCAAGAAATTTTGCTTCGCTAGGATCGTATTTGTGTTCCAAACGATGCAGTTCGCGTTCGATCCGTAGCGTAAACGCTTCGACAGTCTCGCCTGCCAAAGGACGCAATGGATCGCCAAAGTAGGCATCCACTCGAGTGAAAGGCAGCGGAAACTGCAGCCGATCCCAAGTGCTTTTCAAAATAAATCGGTAGCGGGGAATCACGATCGCGGGCAACACCGCTGTGGTGGTTTTTAATCCCAACATCGCAGCCCCGCCGTGCACGCGTCCGCGAGGTCCATTGGGACCGTCGACCGCGAGCGTGGCAACGCGACCTTCGCCCACCAGCCGAATCATCTGGTTCAGCGCCGTGGTGCCTCCTTTGCGGGCCCCACCGCTGCTGCCACGAACCGGTTCGTGACCACAAAAACGAAGTAGGGGAACGACAATTTCACCATCCGTCGATCGCGAAACCATCGCCACGGTTCCACGTTCTGCCGCCATCGAACCCGCAATCTGGTGGGCATGAAGTGATGCATAAATATGCCCCACACCCTGGGACGTCAATTGATCACGCTGGTCGTTGTGGAAGTGAAACCGTAGCGTGAAACGGATGATCGTGATGAGCAAGCCGATTGCGCTGCCGATCAACCATGCGATTTTTTTGTTCATTGCTAGCATCAAGCGAGAGAAACGCGGGACTGTTTTCGTCAGATATACGAAGTGGAGGCCCCTGGCGTGAAGAGTCATTTCGTCAAGAAATGATGCTCACAAAACGCTCGCTACTCGAACAAGCCGTCCACGAGGCTGCTGACCTGGGTGCGGAAACCGTTCAGCGAGGCATCTTCGAGTAGATCGGATCGGTTGTTTTTGACCATCGCAGCGGCCAAAGATTTGTGTTCCTGCCAATCGCTCAAGCGAAAATCACGGATATCGACGTACACGCCCGATAGGTTGTTGCTGATCTTAGGAACCAGAAACACACCTTCTTTGCCTCGCACGACGTGGTAGTGCATCGCTACGAATAACAAAACCGCTCCGCATACCATGCCGGCTAGAAAACGTGACATCGCTCGAATCCTTGAATGAAATGGAATCACCAAGCAGCTGAAACTACGTAAATCCCCCGTTTGACGCAAGATGAACCTAGTGCGGCCGTAAATCAACCAAGTTTAAAGTCCCGTTGTTTGCGGTAACCCAAACATGACATTCATGTTCTGGATCGCCGCACCGCTGGCCCCTTTGGTCAAATTGTCGATCGCACACACCAGCACGATGCGATCCCCCGCGTCCCGCGCAGTCATTTGGACATGATTGGTTCCTGCGACATGCTTGGTCGCCGGCAAATGGTCCACCGGGGTGACAAACGGACAATCCGCATATTGCTCTCTCCAGCACTCCATCACTTGTTTCGCAGTGCCGCCACGAGGTCGCACGTAGATCGTCGACAAAATTCCGCGATCCATCGGCGTCAAGTGAGGCGTAAAAACGAGCGAAATTTCTTGCCCGCCGATTCGATGCACCAAGTCCGCCATCTCGGGTTGATGACGATGGCTGCCGACGCCGTATGCCGCAATCGACTCATTCACCTCGCAGTACAACGTTCCGATTTTGGCACTTCGGCCGGCACCGCTGACACCGCTCTTACTATCCACGATGATGTCATTCGCTTCGATCATCTGTTTGGCAATCAACGGCGAAAGCGGAAGGATCGCCGAGGTGGGATAACAGCCTGGATTGGCCACGAGGTCAGCGTCGCGAATTTGGTCCGCAAAAAACTCGGGTAATCCGTAGACCGTTTTTCCGATCCGTTCGGGCCAAGGATGCTGGACGCCGTACCATTTTTCATACGTTGCCTGGGACGACAAACGAAAATCGGCACTAAAATCGACCACACGGACGCCATGTTCGATCAATTGTTTGCAGGTTTCGGCCGAGGCACCGTGGGGCAAACACGACATCACGACGTCACATTTCTTCGCCAGTGCGGCGGGATCTAAGGTCTCGATCGGCACGTCGCAACGACCCGCCAAGCTCGGGTGAATCTCCGCGATCGATTTGCCGTCTTCGGCGCGACTTGTTGCCGCAACCAACTCGGCTTCGGGGTGAGCTAACAGCAATCGAGCGACTTCCAGTGCGGTGTAGCCGGTGGCACCAACGATTCCAACGCGGAGGGTCATATTCGGGTCTCTATCTTGAAGAACAATGCGGATGAATGTTGTAGCGGTACGGGAGTGGACGGCTCGCGGCTAGCGCCATCGGTTCACTTAGTGCGAACCTGCTAAGCGAAGGGGAAAAGCAAACTTACAAAGTGTACTGGTCGGTGGCTTCGCGTTCGGCTTCGGATTGAGCGTACATGTCCAGGATCAATTGCTTGTCGCATTCACGCTGGGTCACGTTACGTCGCGCGAACATGCGTGCTTGCGTGCTGATCATGACATCGGCGGGCAGCAAGGCGGTTTGACCAAACAGACGAGCGTAGTTGACGAAGCTGGGGACATTCGAGGTGACAAAACCGTACAGCATGCTGCACACCCCGATCACTTTACCGGTAAAGATACTGGTGTTGATTGCCGATTTTGAATAGTCGCCGATGAAACAACCGAGGAACTGCATCCCCGTGGCAATCTTGGTTTCGCCGTATTCGATATTGATGGTGCCATAGGTGTTTTTTAAGTCGCTGTTGCAGGTTCCTGCACCGAGATTAATCCAGCTGCCAAGATAGCTGTGTCCTAGAAAACCATGATGCTGTTTGTTGGTGTAAGGTTCGATGACCGAGGCTTCGACTTCGCCGCCGATTTTGACAGTATGCCCTAGCGAGACGCCGTCCTTGATTGCCGAGTGTTCGATGACGCGAGTGCCGTGGCCGGCGTACAGCGGGCCTTCGAGGTAACAGAACGGTCCGACTTTGACGTTGTTCTCGAGCAGGATTGGCCCGTCGTCGGTATTGATCGCCGCGTATTGACCCACCGAGACGCCTTCGCCCACGAACACGCCGTCGCTGGTTTGTTTGTAATTCCCGTGAGCGATTCGCCACTCGATCGCATCACGCATCTCTTTCATGTGCCAAGCGACGACGTCGTGAGGCCAATGAAACGCGGACGCCTCGGCCGATCGCTTGGGCAGCGACAGCGATTGCTCGGTTAGAAAATCGACCACGCTCTGCCGAGAATCGGTCGCATATTCTGCCTTCTTCGCTGCCAAGTCCGCCGCGGTCCAGCGGGCGATCAATACCGAACCGTCTTCGGCATCGACGACGCAGCACGATTCGGTTTCGCCGCCGAGTGTCACCAGCACGTCATCGAGCGCCACGCGAGGGACCAGCCGAGCGTTCACGATCAGCAACCCGTCACTCTCGCTGGGCCATTTTGAACCACCGAATGCCTGCTCGGCCGATTCGAGTTCGTAGTCCAATTTTTGAATCAACGTCAAATACGACCGCACCGAACCCGATAGCGAGCTGCCCTGCAGCGGTCCGGCGACCAGTTGTTTCAAACGGTCGACCAACCGCAAACTCGCACACGTGACCGCGTAGGCGGGGCGTGCTTGGATGATCGGAACAAGCTGGTTAACGCGAGCATCTTCGAAACAAATGATTTGCATGGTTGATTTCAATGATCAGGAATGCGGGGCGTGGGCAGCGGAAAAGAGGTTCTGAATGTGCCGGTCGTAGAGTTTAACCGAAACCCCCTTGCTGTCTCTGCCCCCACTTCGCCGCGAAATGCTCTTGTTTTGGTTGCTGCGAATTAACGTGAAGGGATGGTTGTCGATTCCTCCCTTCTGTTGCCACCTGCGGTTGCGACGCCCGTGCAAATCGGGACTCGTCTAGGGCGGATCGTTGCGCCGCTGTCTTGCGGAGCGATTCTGGGTCTGATCGCTGGCGTGGGACCCACCGGGGCCGCGGAAAATAACGCAGTAACAGCCCAGTCCGCCACTCGTTGGGTGATCGAAGGGCTCGATGCGGAAAGTTTTGCGACCCGCCAACATGCCGCCCTCCGGCTGATCGATGCTGCCACCAACCCGGAAGTGACCCCGCAGCAACGCCGCGTCGTAGAAGAGCAACTGCAAAGCGGACTCGATCACCCATCGCTGGAAGTCCGAGTCCAAGCGTTTCGTCTGCTGCAACAGATCGATCAAGCCGCCGTGGATGCCCAAATTCGGCAACTTCGGAATCCAAAGATCGATCCGGCTGATGTCGATTTGGTTGGCTGGAAAGCGTTTTCTGAATTGGTGGGTGACGACACAGCGAGTCGTCAATTTTACGCACGGCTGTACCTCGGTCATCAGCGACAAATCGAACATCTGATCCGTCAGCAACAACGCACAGGTGGGGGCACGCGAGTGCACCGAGCCAGCGGCAGCGAGTCGCGTTATCCCGCCGCCAATCATGATCTCGACCGTTGGGCACTCGTTTTGTTTGCCGATTCGATTCTCGATCCAGCGGCGCCCTCGTATCCGTCGGCACGATTGATGATGTCATTGGCGCATTCCGGCGTCGGCCCCTGTCTGGGCAGCGACCAGGATGACGAATTGGTTCGGCGGCTGATTCACCAATGGCTGCTCCGGCATCGCGAATTAGGCAGCGTGTGTGATCAATTGCGGATCGCGATGCGTTACCGATGCGATTCGTTGGCGATGGAGCTTTGCCACCGTATTTTGACGGATCCTCATTCGCCGGCCACATGGCAAACCACCGCAATCTTGGCTGCCAGCGTGCTATGTGCATCGCAGATGGGGTTGGCAGAGAGCGAGTTGGAAATTGACTCGGTTTTGGCGTCGCGACTCGCCGATAAGCGTACCGCTCATGTGTGGCAGCTGATCCCGTCGCGAAAAACCAAGATTCGCACCCAGGTTTGTGATGTCGCGATGGCCATGCTGCTGTTTCGTCACCAAATTGATCCACGCAGTGCGGGGTTCGCCGAACTGCAAGCGGACCCCACGTTGATATACCGAGACGATAGCATTGGATTTCGCAACGAGCATGAACGCGAAGTGGCCCACCAGCAAGCTCGCAGGCGGCTGCGTGAAAACGGCTACGATGTGCCGTCGTTCTCACGTGACGTGCAGTCGTTCTCACGAGAGATGAACGAGCCAAAGTGATTGTCGTTTGCCGCACACGCCGCTCGGCTCAGAGAACCGAACGACAATCTTCTCTTGCTTGCAGCCCCCACCAATTCTTAATGCAAGCAATCCGCTTGCGTTTCTTCCTGGGCACTGGCGCCGTGAAACCGACGTTGACCTGAGTGCCGTCTGCCTGTTAATCGAGTTTTGTGGTGGGAGTGCGCCGCGATGGCTAAAACTCCCTAACGCCCACTCTCCCTTTAAAAAACGATCCGAAGAAGTCTGGCGACCCCTGTGATTTGCCCTCCAGCCCGAACGAACGCTACCGCCGCGATTGGTCGCTCCAATCCGGCTCGATTCGTTTGCGCGATGGTGCTCGGCCTTGGCGGGATGGCACTCTTTTCAGGTTGTCAAAACCGGGCTCACACGGATCTGTATCAGCAACGGATTGCGAACGAAGTCCGAATCCTGGAAGACCAGTTGTACGAGGCGGATTACGAAAATCGCAAATTAAGAGACGAACTCGAACGTGCCAAAGGCCGGGTTTCTACCGATGCGGTTGCTCCTCGCCATTCGCAACACAAATCGCAATCCGACTACGGGCCGCCGATCCCGAGTCCTGATCCGCTGTCGAACGGGCCACTATCGAACGGGCCGATCTATGGGCCCAACAGATCGATTGATTCGTTTGATATGGAAAACGACTTTGGCGATTCGTTGATCGATCCAGGACAAGCGGTTCCGATGGACCGGCTGAACAATCCGTTTACCGACGAACCGAGTGGTAACGACCTGCCCGGCAGTGATGTGCCCGGTCCAGCTGGATCCAAACGCAGTGGAAACAAGCGGGACCAACCGTTGGTGGATCCCGCGCCTCGGATGTTGCCACCGCCGATCGGTGTTCCGGAGCCGCCTGGGAAATCTGACACTGAAATTTCGCCGATCGAGCCGGGAGAAATCCTGCCTCCGCCATCGTCCAATGGAAAAGGGCAACCGAAACCGCCGGGGCAAATCATTTTGCCTGACGCAGCCAAAGCAACTCAGCAAGAAATTTCAGCTCCCGAGACACTCCAATTGCACACCGGTTTGTCGGGCGGGCATCAATCCGATAACGACCACGAGGTCGACGGATTGTACTTGGTCATCAACGCACTGGATCATTACGGCAAGACGGTCAATCTCGAGGATTTTGAAATCGATGCGGAAATGTCGATCGTCATTCTTGACCCCGCCCGTGAACCGTCCGAAGCGAAGATCGGCCGCTGGGAGTTTTCTGCGGAAGAGGTTTCCGAGCTGATCCGTTCGCGTCCCTTGAGCGGATTCCATGTCCCGGTGATCTGGCAAGACGTCGAGCCCGAAGGGGACGAAGTGATCGTGCACGTTCGCTTGCGATCCGAAGGGGACGAAATGCGTTGCAATGGGCGAGTGAAAGTCGCGGAGTCGGGGGTGATTGCCAAATGGACGCCTCGCGGTGATTCCGAAAAACGCTAATCCCCTGTTTGCAACCTCTTCAATGGATTGGATTCGATGAATTCGTCGGAACAAAGGCAAATCCGCCGCGGACTGCACCCAAGCTGTTTTCTGGCGGTCGCATTGCTGGCGGTCCCTCTTGCCGGTTGCCGCGTACTAGCACCGATCCCGATTCCGGTCGCCAGCCAACAGATTGCTCCTGAATTGGTGCAAAGCAACGATCCTCAATTCGAAATTGGCCAGCCGCAACCGGTGATCGATGGGATCGGTTGGGTCGTGGGGATTCCGGACAAGATCTTGCTCTGGGACCGCCGCGTGGATCGGCACAAGATTTCCGAAGAGACGATTCTTGCAACGGCCGATTACCTCGAGCAAAACAATCTGCCGCATGTGAAAGTGCGTGTAAACCAATACGCACCGCTGAAAGATTGGAAACGGCTAACGCAGAACAAGACGGTGGCATGGCCATGGCGTTACACGTTGGGCACGCTGTCGGTGGCGGGAGAGACGATTCTGCCTGGGCGAATCATCGGGGGTGATCATTTCAACCCGTTCACCCAAACCATTCATCTGTACAGCGACATTCCCGCAGTGGCACTGCATGAAGCGGCGCACGCCAAGGATTTCACACGGCGAACCTATCAAGGCACGTATGCGGCCGCTTATCTATTCGTTCCGCTGTGGCACGAAACACTCGCATCGCAGGACGTGTTCGCTTATTTAGAGCAGAAACAGGATGTGCCGGCGTTGATCGAAGCGAACCGCATCCTGTATCCGGCGTATGGAACGTACGTGGGCGGCGCCTTGGGAAATTTTGTTCCCAACTATTCGCTGCCGATCTACTACGCTGCCGTGATTGCGGGGCATGCTAACGGACGGATGCTCTCGCAGCAGTTACAATGACGTCCATCTCGAACCTTTCCCTGCTTGATTCCTCCCTTAGAGTTCACACCATGAATACAAAACTAGGTCGTCGTGATTTGATGCGTGCTTCGTTGGCTGCCGCGGGTGCAGGGGCGATGTTGACCGCGTCACAGCGGACAGTGATGGCGGCAGAATCGACCCCCTCAGTGCCTGAGAACACCACCATTTTGTTCCAAGGCGACTCGATCACCGACGCCGGACGCGACCGGAAAAACCAATCCACCAACAACGCACGTGGGCTCGGTAACGGTTACCCGGTGTTGATCGCGGGTGACCTTTTGAGTGCTCATCCCGAATCCAAATTGACCATTCACAATCGTGGGATCAGCGGTCACAAGGTTCCCGATCTGGCGGCCCGTTGGCAAAAAGATTGTTTGGATTTGAAGCCTGACGTGCTCAGTATCCTGATTGGCGTCAACGATATTTGGCACAAGTTGAATGGACGATACGACGGCACGGTCGCGGATTACGAGACCGGATACGAGGCGCTGCTGCAGCAGACGCAGGCGGCACTGCCAAAGACTCGCATCATCATCTGTGAACCATTCGTGCTGCGATGCGGTGCGATCAACGACAAATGGTTCCCCGAGTTCGACCAACGGCGTGCGGTCGCGAAAAAGTTGGCCGACAAAATGAACCTCGACTTCGTGCCGTTTCAGACAATGTTCGACGAAGCGGTGAATCTGGCTCCGCCCCAGTACTGGGCCGCCGACGGCGTCCATCCGACGCTTGCCGGGCATGCATTGATGGCGAAAAAGTGGCTCGAAGTGTTCTATCAAGCCTAAGGATCGCCAACCGCGATGTTCTGCATTGCACACCCGCCGCCCTCCCCCCACGGGGCGGCGGATTCCGCGGGGTTCCCCGAGGTGGCGCGAGTCCAAAAAACTGGTAAAACCCCCCTCGCGGTCGAATGTTTTCGTGGCTTTCACACCGCCTACCGAAACCCCTACCAGGAATGCAAATATGTCGGACGTCCATAAAAAGTACAACGAAGTCGAAAAACTGATCGATGATGAAAAATTCGAAGAAGCCATCGCAGGCTTGACCGAAATCATCGCCGAAGACGGAACCTTTGTCTTGGCTCACCTTGCCCAGGCTCGCGTTTACACGAAAACAGGCCAGCATGATTTGGCGATCCAGCACGCCGAAAAAGCGTGCGAATTGGAACCAGAAGATCCGTTCAACTTCACCGCGCTGAGCGTCACCTACCAACGCGCGTGGGCAGGCACTCAAGAGCAGCAGTACATCACCAAAGCCGAAGATGCGATGGCCAAAGCACGGATGTTGCAAGGCTAGTGCAATCGCCATAACCATTGCGTAGCGAAAGTCGCGAAGACTTTCGGCTTCCGTACCTCCGCGATGTCGATTGCAGTCGCTCGCGTCGCGAGCCCGGACTGCTAAATCTTGGCGCGGTCGTGGTGAACGGTGACGCTGGATTTTCTGCCACCTCTTCACCAACTTCGAGATTGCTGAAATAAAATCCGGCGTGGCGCAAGCGTACTGTCACCTCTCTCAAACGCAGTTTGGGAGAGGTCGAGCAGAGCCTTCAGCGATTGCTCGGGTGAGGGCCGACCGAGCAAGTCGAGGCGAACTGCAAGCAATGTTGCGCGGTCGGCCCTCACCCGAACGAGGCCTAAAGGGCCCGCTGGACCTCTCCCAGCTTCGCCGGAAGAGGTGATTGCGGATTTTGCCTAGAGAAAAGCGAGCCGCCCTGTCCCAAAGTAAAGGGCCCGTCGCTAGTATCGACCGTTCCAAATGAAAGGCGTCGCGATGCCTTTTACATTCCCATTGCCGTGGGGGCCGGCGCGGTCACCGGCCAACCGAGTGCCCATTGCAATTGAAATTGGGCTTGGTTGTGGTCGATGATCGCTTGCAAGTATGCCCGGCGAGCGGTTTCAAGTGCTTGAACCGACTGCAATACTTCTAGCGGTAACCCTTGACCATCTCGGATCCGTTCTAGGTTTCGGTTGTAGGAGTCTTCGGCCGATTGGATCGCTCGCTCAGTCACCGCAATTTGCTCGCGACGAAATTGAATTTGCGAATACGCTTCCGAAATCTCGCGAGCGACTTGATCCATCACCCTCAACTTTTCGAACCTAGCTTGTTGAACGCGTGCCGATGACTCGCGACGAGCGGCTCGCTCGCCGAACCCAAGGTTGCGAACTTCCCACGTCATCACGGCGTCCAAATCGTAACGGCCGTCCACGTTATCAAGGTTGTTGCCAAGCCCGCCGCCGAAGCCGCCGGTACTGAATCCTAACAGCACGCTGGGGACAAACGGAGCGTACTTTTCACGGCGATACGCTTCGCAGGCGGCGGCCACAAGAGACTTCGATTCCTTCAGTTCTGGACGCGAATTGAGTCCTGTGCTGATCAGCGAGGCCTTGTCCATTTCCAGCGATACCAAATCGATTGGCACCGCCGTCACATCCATAGGTTGGATCGTATTTCCACCATCCAGACTGAGCGTTTGCGCCAACCGAGCCGACGCCACGGCGATCCGTTCACGGGCCACGATCATGCGGTTGTCGACCATCGCCAACTCGGTGTTGATCCGGTCCGCATCGGCTTGCAGCCCTTCGCCCGCCTTGGCAAAGTCGTTCGTGATTTTGAACAGTTCGGAGGTCCGTTGACGTGACGATTCCAGGATGCTGGCGTCTTGGTAGGCGTTGACTAATTCGGTGTAGGCGACAGCGGTGGATCGCAATTGTTCGTTCAGCACCGCGCTAGCGGCATGGTTTCGAGCCGAGACGGTTCGCTCAGCGATCTCGGGCAGAAAGATCGCGTCGGCAAGATGGAACTGGGCGACCAATCCGGGACGCGGCGTCGTGCCAGCGCCGGTGGCGCCGGTGCCCAGGCCGTATTGGAACGAGTTGCGATTGATGTCGACGATGGTCCCATCGCTGGCCTGATAATTACCATCATGACGGTGAAAACCAAAGCCGGCCTGGATCGATGGCAGCCACAGCACTTCGGCGCGAGCGAGTTGGGCATAGGCTTCTTGCACATGCCACTGGGCAAACCCGACCGCCGGGTGTTGGCCGCCGACCATCGCCAACGCCGATGGCAAATTCAAGTCGATCGATTGAGAGGTTGCGGTCATGGGCTGGCCGGCAAAGTCGCCTTGCGGGATCGCTCCTTCGAAATATTGAACATCTTCGTCGATCGGAAACGCCATCGGCAATGCGGGTTCGACCGGCACGTTCGCGACCGGACCGTCTTCGAAGGCGGTCAACGACAAATCTGCGGTTGCGATCTCGCTCGGCTTCGACTCGACGAGCTTTAGCTCGTATTGACGTCCGTCGATGGTCAAGGTTCCGTGGCGTGATGGATCGTCGCCCCCCGAAGGCTTCATCGAGGCTTTTTGGTGATTGACGGGACGCACTTCCTCTGAAGCGGCGGGGACGGATTCGGCCAAACTTGCATCCGCGGTTTCGGCGATCGGTGCGATCGGTGCAATCGTGGCGACGGCATGATGGAGTCGAGAGGGCGTTGGATTTTGCGTCAAGTATTGGTTGCCTGCACAGCCCGTCAGCACCATCAGGCCCGCTAGGCCCATCAGGTCAAGAGTGATCATGAGTCGGGGCATCCTGCCCTCCTTTATCGCTAAGTCCGTAGCCGTATCCACATTCGCGTTGTGCTTGTTACTCCAAACGCAACGGTCACATGGAAAGTGCTTCGGCAAACGAGAGTGCAGATAATGACGGATGACGGCGTTGAACTGCGGGAATCCAAGTTAGCCGCCATCGAAAACACGCGTTGTGCAAACTATGATGAATGATTGCCTCCGCGAAGCTTGTTCGCTGGTACCGGTCGTACCGATTGTGCGGATCGTGACCTGCCAAGCGAGGGGCAAAGAACCGCTTTTGAATGAATCTACACGGTGGCACTCCTTGGCAGTGCGTCGAACTGAAAACGAGAAACTTGAATGAATCACCCTTTCCACCGCGGCTGTTTGGCTTGGCTCGGCGTTATGGGCGTCTTGGTTGTGACCGCGGGCTGTTCGCCTGATTCCAAACCGGGCGTCGCGAAAAAGGACGAAACGCTCCACGTGACCCGAGTCAAGACGGTCGCGGTTGCCCCCACCGAAGTCCAACGCACAACGCTGCAACCCGCATCGGTGCACGCTTACTTTCGAGCCGAATTGCGGGCCAATATTTCGGGCTTTGTGAAGGAATTGAAAGCGGACATCGGCGTTTACGTCGAAGCAGGCGCCGAGCTGGCGACGATCGATGTGCCGGAGATGCAAATGCAACGCGAGGTGATCGAAGCGAGAATCCGGCGGTTGGTCGCAGAGGAACAGCGGGCTCAAGCAGGCATCGACCTGGCCACAGCTCGAGTGCGATCGTCCGAAGCTCAATTAGCCGAGGCCAAGTCAAAATTGAGCAGCGCTGAAGCTTCCTTGGCGGCGTCCTCGGCCGAGTTCAATCGCACCGAAGATCTGGTCCAGCGTGGATCGCTACAAAATCGTATGCTGGACGAAGTGCGACTGAAACGAGATTCCGAACAGGCTCGCAAGGAAGCAGTCACGTCATCGGTGCAATCGGCCGAAGCTGAAGTCGCGGTGGCGCAGTCGCAAGTGGCATCTGCAAAAGCGGACATGGAAGCCGCTCGCGCGGAGACCGAAATCACTCGGCGACAACTCGATGAACTCGATGTGTTGTTGTCCTACGCGGTCATCCGAGCTCCCTTTTCCGGCGTGATCACCGACCGCTTTGTCCAGCCTGGCGATCTGGTTCGCGAAGCGAGTGAGGTCGGTAGCGGCAAACCGTTGTTTGTGCTTAGCCAGATCGATAAGGTCCGTATTCGTATTCCGGTCCCTGAAACCGACGCACCGCTCGTCAATCAAGGCGACGAAATCACGTTGACGTTTCCTTCGTTCACGGCGGAATCCCCGATCACCGCGACCGTCACACGACGATCCGGTAGCCTCGACCCGAGCACTCGCACGATGATGGTCGAAGCCGAGATCGATAATCCCGAGGGCAAGTTGTTGCCTGGTATGTTTGGCCAAGCTTCGATCCATCTTTCGACCAAAGCGGCCGCCAACATGTTGCCCGCTCGCGCGATTCGTTTTGAAGAGTCGGGCAACGCCTACGTGTACGTGGTTGATCAAGACGAAACGGTTTCGATCGCTCCGATCACGATGGGGATGGACGATGGCAATTCAATCGAGGTGCTCTCGGGGGTCGAAGCAGGCCAACGCGTGATCGACGCCCACCTGAGTCGATTCACGGATGGCCAAAAGGTAAGCGTCCTCGTGAACTAATTCTCCGTCTCATCCCGCAGCTGCGATTGCCGCGACTGCATTCCTTCTTTCTGCACAGACCCTTTGAAGACGGCGTCGAGACGTCTGACGCTCCGCCCGCTTTATCACCTGAGATTTCGCTCCATGGGATTGACTAACTTTTCGCTGAAAAACCGGTTTGCTGTTTTAGCGGCCACGATCGCGTTGTGCGTTTTGGGCGCAGCGGTGATTCCGGGAATCACGATCGACATTCTGCCGGACTTTAAAAAGCCAGTCGTCGTCAGCTTCTTTTCCTATCCAGGCTTGCCCACCTTGGACATGGAAAAATCGGTCAGCTCGCGTGTCGAGCGTGCATTGACGTTGGCAGGAAAGATCGAACATCAAGAATCACGCACGGTCCCCGGGGCCGCGGTCATCAAGGTTTTCTTCCAACCCGGTGCCGACCCCAGTTCGGCGATGAACGACATCGTCAACCTCGAAGCGAGTGACATGTTTCACTTGCCGCCAGGAATCGAGTGGCCGTTCACGCTGCGTAGCGAACCGGCAAACCTGCCTGTCGTGTTGGCGGCCATTGCCGGAGAGGGGCTGGGTGAATCGGAACTGTATACGATCGGCTATTACGCCGTCCGCAATAAAATGGGTGGCCTCAAAGGGGTCCAGATCCCGCATCCGTTTGGCGGCAAATTCCGTCAAATGATGGTCTACGTCGATCCCGCAAAACTGATGGCGTATCACGTCAGCGCGGTCGATGTGGTCGAAGCGATGAAGAAATCCAATTTGGTGTTGGCGGCGGGGACCGCGCGAATGGGCGGCACCGATTATCAGGTGCAACCACGTAACACGTTGCCAACGACCGAAGAAATCGAAGCGATTCCGATTTCGGTTCGCGACGACCGTCCCGTCTTTATTCGCGATGTGGCCCGCGTCGTTGACGACGCGGCACTGCAATACAACATCGTTCGCGTTAACGGGAAACGCAGTGTTTATTGTCCGCTGCTGCGTGAACCGGGCGAAAACACGATCGCCGTGGTCGACCGTATTTACGAAGGCATCGCGTCGGAAATTCCGAAGATGAAAGAACGCGGCGACATTCCCGAGGCGACCGAAGTCACGCTAGTTTCGGATCAATCGAGCTACATTCGTAACGCAATGTCGAACTTGATGATGCAGGTTGGCTTGGGAGCCCTGTTGGTCGCGATTGTCGTGTTTGTCTTTCTGCGCCGGATCGTGCCCACGCTGATCATTGTCGCCACGATTCTGCTGGCGATTTTGATCGGGGCACTCGGGTTCGCCTTTACCGGTCAAACAATCAACGTGATGACGCTCGGTGGGATTGCGTTGGCGATCGGGACCGTCGTCGATGCCGGGATCGTGGTCGTGGAAAACGTGATACGGCACCAACGCATGGGCAAATCGCCGATGAAGGCGGCACGCGAAGGGACCGACGAGGTTTCCGGAGCGATCCTGGCTGGTACCGTCACCACGCTCGCCGTATTTTTGCCCGCGGTCTTTTTGACCGGCATGATCAAGTACCTGTTCACGCCACTTTCGCTTGCGGCAACGTTCACGATTGGGGCATCGTACGTGTTGGCATTGACCGTGGTCCCGGCTTTCTGTGCGACGCTGGTTCGCAATCGCATGCGTGACCGCAATCGTGATTCCTCTAGTGACGAGGACGAAGACAAGCCACACGGTTTGTACGGTCGCTTGCTTGGCATAGCAATGAAGGTGCCTGCAGTGACGTCGTTGGTGATCGTTGTGGGGGTCGGAGCCACATTCCTGTTGTTGCCGTCAATCGGAACCGAGTTGTTCCCGGCGGTGGATGCAGGCTCGTTTGAAATTCGACTCAAAACGTTGCCAGGCACCGCACTGGATGAAACCGAGAAATTGGTGGCCCGCATCGAAGAATCGATCAAGCAAACCATTCCCGAAGAACAAATTGAAACGCTGATCTCCAATATCGGGTTGCCGGTGGGAAAGGGAGCGGGGTTCTCGACCGTGCTCAGTTCTAATTCGGGCCCCGACACGGCGTACGTCATTGTCAACTTGAAACAGGACGGTCGTTCCACCAGTACCGAAACCTATATCAACGCGCTGCGATATCGATTCGTGGACGAGTATCCGCTGGAGCAGTTTCTGTTTGTTTCCGGAGGCATTGTGAACATGGCACTGAACGAGGGCGTGCCGACGCCGATCAGCGTTCAAGTTTCGGCGGGAACATTGGGCCAATGCCGCGAGGCCGCGGAGCGGATTGTCGAAGCGGTCCGGCCGATCGCAGGCACCGCTGACGTGCAGATCGCTCAATCGCTTGACTATCCACAATTTGATGTGCAAGTGGACCGCACGCGAGCAAAGTATTTGGGCGTCGACCAAGAGGAAGTCGCTCAGACGGTTCTGACCGCGCTGGGGTCGAGCGTGGGCTATGCGCCGACGATTTGGATCGATCCCAAATCGGGCACCGACTTTTTCATGGGAGTGCAATACGAGTCGAATGATTTTGAATCGCTGGACGACGTTCGCAACATTCCGTTGTCACTGAATACCGCGGATGGGCCGATCACGATTCCATTGTCGAACATCGCCACGGTCAAACGTGTCACCATACCGGGCGAGATCGCTCACTACAATATCGCTCGCGTCAATGACGTGCACGTCAACGTGTCCGGACGCGATCTGGGCTCGGTCGCCGCGGATATCGAGGCGACATTGGCAGAGATGGAATTCGCCAACGGCGTGTCGGTGACGTTGCGAGGCCCGGTGGAAAAGATGCGATCGGGAATGAGTCTGCTGGGGATGGGATTGGCCGTCGCCGCACTGTTGGTGTATCTCGTGTTGATGGCCCAGTTCCGCTCGTTTCTTGATCCGTTGATCATTATGTTGGCGGTTCCGCTAGGGATCGGGGGCGTGTTGGCGGTTCTGTATTTGACAGACACCTACATCAACATCCAATCGTTGATGGGCACGTTGATGATGATCGGTGTGGTCGTCAACAACTCGATTCTGTTGGTCGAGTTTGCCAATCGTCGTCGGGCGGATGGATTGTCGCCGTACGACGCCGCGATGTCGGCGGCGCAAGTGCGACTGCGTCCGATTTTGATGACATCACTGACTCTGGTTGCATCGATGTTGCCATTGGCATTTCAGCTGTCACCGGGTAACGAAGCGATGATCCCTTTGGCTCGAGCCTTGCTGGGCGGCATGATCGTATCGACGATCCTGACCCTGATCTTGGTCCCCTGTGTCTACACCTGGGTGCACCGCAAGTCGCCATTGGCGGTGTAGCAGAATGAGACGTATTCGCGAGTCCAATGCTGTTCACTTTGTTATCGCCACGCCGCGATCCGTCCGACTGCAGCAAGTTAAACGTTCCAACTAGACCCGGCGGCTTGCGTGGCTCCACTAAATCATTGGTTTTGCAGCGGCTTGTCGGTTGCAAGGGCTTTCAGCAACCTCTCACGAACTCAGGAGGCTACTGAAATCGCATGCGGCATGGCGGCAACGTTTTGTCACCTCTCCCAAACGCAGTTTTGGGAGAGGTCGAGCAGAGCCTTCAGCGATGCTCGGGTGAGGGCCGACCGAGCAAGTTGAGGCGAGCTGCAAGGAAAGTTGCGCGGTCGCCCTCACCCGAACGAGGCCTGTGGGCCCGTTCGACCTCTCCCAAGCTGACGCTCGGGAGAGTAACTCGCGTCTCTGTTCCCAGCACGCCCTGCCTAGCTGTAGAAGCAGAGGTAGGCGGTGGCTTGGTCGACCTTTAACTGAAATTTTTGGTTGGCGTCGACGCGGAACTCGCTGCCGGTTTTGTACGATGCAAACTCGCTTGACCCAGGCAGTTTGACTTTCAGTTCGCCTGAGACGACCTTCATCAATTCCTTCTCGCTCGTGCCAAACTCATACTCGCCGACCGCCATCACGCCGGACGTCACGCGGCCTTCGCTGTTCTCGAAACCGATCGATTTGACTTTGCCGTCGAAATATTCGTTGACCTTCATGGGGACAGTGCTTTCTAAAAGTTGATTGGGAAGCGAAAGAAATTCGTGTGGCGGACATGATAGATCCTGCTGTTCGATGAGCAAGCGGGCGGGCAATTTCACGAGAAATAGCCGCGTTTCTTTGTCCCAGTCGCCGTGGATCGCTCTCGTTGGATGTCGGTGGCTAAGCTATCTTGCGAGTCGAAAATCGCAGAATAGCAAATTGCGGAGCAATGAAACTCATTTACCAAGCGGTCGAGTTGAGCTATTTTGTCTGTGTCGTTCGGTTGCGGTGTCTGCCGTTGCCGAACGTCCTTTTTCTGAATTCGATCAATCGCCACCATCCCCAACAAGCGAGGAACCCTCCGTGCTAAACCAATCTTCATTCGGTAGCGGCCGCCTGCCTCAGACGCGTCCACGATGCTCGCTGACAGGTTTGGCCACCATGACGCTCGTGATCTTTGTCATGCTCGGCGGATGGTTTCCGCAATCGCGGTCGCTGGCAGATTCGCCTACCAGCAGTACCACTCTGCAGGAGACGTCGTGGCGGTTCACCACCAAAAAACCACGAGCTCATTGGTACGAGGTCGGGTTTGATGATTCTCGATGGGCACAAGGCGTCGGCGGATTCGGAACGCGGTCCACGCCCGGGGCGCGAGTTTCCACCCAGTGGAATACCGATGATATCTGGTTGCGACAATCGGTTGAACTCGATGCGGTTCCCGCGCAGCCCGCGATCTATATGCATCACGACGAAGATGCCGAAGTTTATCTCAACGGCAAAAAAGTGCTGGCCGTGACCGGTTACATCGACCATCACAAAGTGTTTCCGTTGGACGCTGATGCGGCGGCGGTCATCAAAAAAGGCAGCAACCTGATTGCGGTGCACTGCCACCAATCCACCGGCGGCCAGTCGATCGACGTGCACTTGATTGATGCCAACCATATCCCCAAACTCCCCAAGCCAAAACGAAATACGATCCCCTTCAAGTCGGACTTGATCACCAAGTGGGGCGAGCAGGTGACCGCAGAGAACGCATGGACCGAGTATCCTCGTCCTGCGTTGGCGCGACCCCGATTGCAAACCCCAAGTTGGACCAACTTGAAC
Source organism: Novipirellula rosea (assembly GCF_039541335.1). Classification (NCBI taxonomy): domain Bacteria; kingdom Pseudomonadati; phylum Planctomycetota; class Planctomycetia; order Pirellulales; family Pirellulaceae; genus Novipirellula; species Novipirellula rosea. Next base: position 514,423 of record NZ_BAABGA010000120.1, read on the forward strand.
GGCCACTGGGATTACGCAATCACCGGCGTGGATCAAACCGAAATCCCGCAAAAATGGGACGGCGAGATCCTGGTGCCCTTTGCGATCGAATCACGATTGTCGGGTGTCCAGCGGTTGCTGAGTGATTCCGAAGCGTTGTGGTACCACCGCACGTTCCAAGCCGATGTGACGCAAGGCGAGCGGTTGAAGCTGAATTTCGAAGCGGTCGATTATCGCTGTGAAGTTTTTGTCAATGGAACCTCGGTGGGTAAACACGTTGGCGGCAGCAACCCATTTTCGCTGGACATCACCGATGCGGCAAAGTCGGGCGAAAATCAGCTGGTCGTTCGTGTCGAAGACGAAACCGAAGGATCGCAAATTCGTGGCAAGCAAGTCATCCATGCGCACGGAATTTGGTACACCCAAGTCTCGGGGATTTGGCAAACCGTGTGGCTCGAAACGGTCGCGGAGCGTCACATCGATGATCTGAAAATTCACTCGGCGATTACCGCTTCGCCGGACCAAGCCAAGGTGACCGTCAAGGTCGATTTGGCTGGCAAACCGGTTGCCGGTGAAAAGGTTCGAATTAGTCTCGTCGACGGCGACCAACTGATTTCTTCCAAAACGTTTAATACGGACGGGGTTTTCATTACCGACGTCAGTGACGCAAAACTATGGTCACCCGATTCGCCGCATTTGTATGATCTCAGCGTCGTGGTGCTCGATGCATCTGGTAATGCGATCGACGAAGTTCAATCGTATGTCGGCATCCGCGAAGTGGGACGAACGGTGGATAAGGATGGACATCATCGATTCACACTGAATGGCGAGACTATTTTTCATCTTGGACCACTCGACCAAGGCTGGTGGCCCGATGGGTTGCTGACGCCTCCTTCGGACGAAGGCATGTTGTATGACATCGAAGTTCTCAAAGACTCGGGTTTCAACATGATCCGTAAACACATCAAAGTGGAACCGCGGCGTTACTATTACCACTGTGACCGCATTGGGATGATGGTTTGGCAGGATCAACCCAGCGGCGGCAAAGGCCCCCCGTGGACACGAATGCGGGCAAACCCACAAGATGCTGATTGGTCCGATCCCGATCACGATCAGTACATGGTCGAGATTGAGCGGATGATTGACGACCTCGAAAATCACCCCAGCATTGTCGTGTGGGTGCCGTTCAACGAAGCGTGGGGGCAACATCGCACGATGGAGGTCGGTAAGTGGACGGTCAAGCGGGATCCGTCGCGTTTGGTCAATATCGCCAGCGGCGGAAACTTTTGGCCGATCGGTGACATTGCGGACCATCATGCCTATCCGCATCCCAATTTCCCTTTGAACGACAAACGCTTTGACGATTACATCAAGGTGGTTGGCGAGTTTGGCGGACATGGTTATCCCGTCCAGGGACACCTGTGGGATGCCAATCGCGACAATTGGGGCTACGGTGGATTGCCAAAAACGCTGCAGGAATTCAAGGATCGCTATATCGAATCGATGCGACGACTCGAAGTACTGAAATCCAACGGAATCGCCGGAGGCGTGTACACGCAAACCACCGATGTGGAAGGCGAGATCAATGGATTGATGACGTACGACCGCCGGGTTTTAAAAATCCCCGCAAGCGAGCTGAGCAAGATTCACGCGAATCTGGTGAAGTAAGAAAATGATTTGGGCGCGTCAGCCGTAGCGAAAGTCGTCAAGACTTTCGGCCATTCCTGTTGCGGTTCAAACGAAGTGGCGTATTGTTTACGCCGGAGCGGTCCCGGCAAAGTGATCGTTAGCGGCTTTGGCGCTAGCCACCGTTCCGTTGTTCAACAAAATTCGGTGTCCAACAAAACGCCCCAAGAAACGTACACACCGGATCCGCGGCCAGCGCTGGGCCGCTAAATCTTTGGTGTTGACGTCGGATATTAGGTGGAATTTTTCTTTCGGCCTTTACTTCAGTCACCTCTCCACCGACGAAGTGTCGGGGGAGAGGTCGAGCACGCCCTAAAGGCGTTGCTCGGGTGAGGGGGCGACCGCGCTATCGCCCGAGCAATTTCGGTGCAAACGGCGTTCTCGTCGCCATCGACTTGCTCGGTCAGCCCCCTCACCCGAACGTCGCTGAAGGCTCCGTTCGACCTCTCCCCCAACGAAGTTGGTGGAGAGGTGGCAGAAAAGCCGCGCAACATCAAATTACGTTAACCCCAAAGTTTTAGCAGTCCAGAGCAAACCCTTCGGTCTCATTGGAACGATTTATACGCTGCAACCGGACCGCTTGCTGCGTTGTCGCTGACACGTCAGCGGGCTTGCCGTGCTTCTACCGCCCCGCTGAAGATTTCGTGAGCCACCAGCGTGATCATTCCGAAGATCAACGGCAGCACGTAGTACAGAATCCGGAAGATCAGCACGGACGCGAGCACCGAATCACCCACCGTTCCTTTGAGCAGCGTCACCAAAATCACCTCCAACACGCCAAGTCCGCCGGGGACCTGGGTCATTAGCGAGATCGCAATCGCGACTAGGTAGGCCGCCAGGACTTGCGCGAATGGCACTGCCGCGTCGACGGGAAGGACTAGATACAACGCGGTGGCGGAGATCAGCAAATCGACCGCGGCCACCGAGGCTTGCACCGACATCAATCCCAATGCGGGGGGACGCAAATGCAACTCGCCAATCGGCCATGGTTTGTGCCACAGCCAGCATACCAGCGCGTAGCCAAACGCAAGGCAGAGCAAAATGACGCCGAGCGTCCGGGTGCCAAACGGCAATTCGACCGAGGCGGGCAATTCAATTGGCACCGAGACCAGGACGATCCCACCTAAAAACCACAGCCCGCTCCAAAACGTCAAACCACAAATCGAGATCAAAACCACGATTTGACGTGCCGTTAACCCCCATCGGGAATAGAAACGGTAACGAATCGGGGCGCCGGCCATAAAGGTGCCCAGATTGTTGCCAAGCGTGAATCCCATAAACGAGACCAACGCGACACGGCGTAGCGGCAGCGATCGGCAGATGTAACGCAGCGCCAACAAATCGTAGGCGATCAGCAACCCGTAGTTCAGCGCGATCAGAAAGGCCGCGATTCCGAGATAGATCGTCGGCACGCCCGTAAAACCGGCCTTAAAGTCGTCCCAGGTTACCTCATGTGCTTCGCGCCAAAGCAATTTGATCGCCAACAGAAACAGCAGGCATGCAAACGCAGGCCCAGCGATCGCACGGAGTTTTTGTTTGGGCAAGGTGAGGCTCGGCTGAGCAGAACAGGGAATGGGTGGGGACGGTAGTTGCCAATTGTGCCGGTTCAGCCTCGTTCGGCAAGCCCGCTAAGGATCAAGCCTGCTAAGGATAACGGGTCCACTAAGTATAAGGGCCCACAAATCCTAGAGGACCGGCGGCACAAAATGAAAACGCAATGCCGCGTAAGATCCCAAACTTAGCCCGGTAGCCGAACTAGCGTGTTGTTTGCCAAACTGTAGGCCTTGGGAATCTCGATCAATCAACAAAATTCCCTCCAATTTCACTTCAACCTTTGCCTGCAAACAGAAACATGAAAACCGTTCGACATGAATTAGTGGTGCTTGGTGGTGGTCCTGCAGGATACGTCGCCGCAATCCGTGCCGCCCAACTTGGAATCGATGTTGCCTGTATCGACGAGAACGCTCAATTCGGTGGGACGTGTGTGCGGGTCGGATGTATCCCTAGCAAAGCGCTGCTCGAATCGAGCCATCTGTACGAGGATGCCAAACACAAATTCAGCGAACATGGGATCAAAGTCGGCGGACTGGAATTCGACCTCGACGCCATGATGGCTCGCAAGAAAAAGATCGTCGACACGCTGACCGGCGGCATCGACATGCTATTCAAAAAACGGGGCGTCACTCCCTATCGTGGTCGCGGCAAATTCAAAGACCACGAAACGATTCAAGTCGACGGCGATGAACCGGTTTTGGTGCAAGCCGACCAGGTGCTGATCTGTGCCGGCAGTCGTCCTGCCAAGCTCAGCTTTATCGAAGAGGATGGTGACCGCATCGGCAATAGCACCACCGCACTCTCGTTTCCCGACGTTCCCAAGCGATTGATCGTGATCGGTGGCGGTTACATCGGTTTGGAAATGAGTGCCGTGTGGAATCGGTTAGGCAGCGAAGTGATCGTGTTGGAAGCCCTCGACCGCATCATGCCTGGTATCGACGGCGAGATCGCCCAACTGGCGCATCGCACCTTCAAACGGCAAGGACTCGATATTCGCACCAGCACCTTTGTTGATTCCGCCAAACGCGACGGAGACGAGTGTGTGGTGCAAATCAAAGATGGCGAAGCTCTGCGTGCGGACCGCGTGTTGTTGGCGACCGGACGCACCCCTGCCACCGACAACATCGGACTCGAATCGATCGGAATGGAAACCGACAAGCGAGGCTTCATCAGTGTCAACGAAGAATTCCAAACGTCACTCGAAGGCGTCTATGCGATCGGCGACTGTATCGGTGGCGCGATGTTGGCGCACAAGGCGATGGAAGAAGCGATCGTGTGTGTCGAGCGAATGGTCGGCATTAAGAGCCACATCAACTACGACGTGATACCGGCGATCGTTTATACCCATCCCGAGATCGCGATGGTGGGACAAACCGAAGAGCAGTTGAAGGAAGCTGGCATCGAGTACAAGAAGGGCGTTTGCCCGTTTGGTGCCAACGGACGTGCTCGCACGCTGGGCGAACCCGAAGGCCGCGTCAAGATTCTGGCCGATGCTGCAACCGACCGCGTCCTGGGCGTGCACATCATCGGTGCCCGAGCTGGCGACATGATCGCCGAAGCGGCCACTGCGATGGAGTTCGGAGCGAGCAGCGAAGATATCGCTCGCACCTGCCACGCGCATCCAACGATGTCCGAAATCGTCCACGAAGCCGCATTGGCCGTCGCCGAACGCGCGATCCATACGTTTTAAGTAGACCAGATGGTTTATCGGCGAACGCAGCTTGACGGCCACCTCTGCACCTACTGATTGGCTGCGGACTGAATGGCTGCGGAGAAAAATCTGGCGTATCGCGAGCGTGCTGTCACCTCTCCCAAACGCAGTTTGGGAGAGGTCGAGCAGAGCCTTCAGCGATGGTCGGGCGAGGGCCGACCGAGCAAGTCGAGGCCACTTACACGCAATGTTGCGCGGTCGCCCTCTCACCTGACTTAGTGACTGCTGATTTAGTAGCAATGATTACAGTCCAGAGACCGACACGCCCTCTGCCGGTGGCGTGAGTCACCGGCTAGCGGAGGTGGGGAAACATAGCCCAGCGGGCGACACACTCTCGGTTTGAACCTCGATCGCGTTTGCTACGAAGTTATGAACTCGGGCTTTTGTCAAAGTGTTTGCGAAACAACTCCGCTTTTTCCTTTGGCACACCCATTCGAAGCTGCAGCGTCTCGGATTCGAGTTCGTGATTGATCGTCGACATCCAAAACGCACGCTCCACTTCAGAGCAATTTTGAAGTGTAGTCGCGATTAGTCGCAATGCATTGAACTCGACGTTGATGCGCTTTGTTTTGGCGAACTCATTAACCGCCAAAGTAATCATTGCAGCCCGACGCGAACTGGAATCCGCAGGTAAGGTTTCGCTTACTAATTTACAAACACGTGAGTCGTCGCGAGGGTTCGAGTATAGACGAGCGCTTCCGGAGACTTTCGGAGAAAAGTTAGTGACAAAAGTTTCGCGTGTGCCCTCACTTGATGCGTTCTTGATCAGCGTCTCGTAGGATTCCCGAGACATTAACGGCGATGTAAAGGTGATTTCATCGGTTGCTTTCAGGGCGTGGTCCCTCCAATCGGTGACCCCCTCCAGCCCAACATCGCCGTGAATCGTGGTCGAAGCAGTGGCCGTCAGTGTCATTTTTTGTCCGCTCAGCGTCGGATCAAATGGATCAAATGATCCATCGTCGCGATGATCGTTGCCGTATAAGTCCAAACAACGCTCGAATGTGAAACTCTCGTTCGGCGCAATTTCCAGGAAGGTTACGCCACCGGGAATCTCACCATAACTTTCAACATATTCCCTCACATGGGGCGTCGTTGCGACAATGACCAAACACAAAAAATTCCGAATCCGAACAGGAGTGTTTGTAATGTTTTTGATCGAGATTTGCGCATAGAGCATGTCGCCGACAGCGAGCGTGTCCGCTGAATAAATCACTGTAAATTCAACGTCTTTCGCCTTGGCGATCGGTGGCGCGGCATTTGTCTGTTGCGACGTAAATGTCGTGACCACCAACAGCCATGCGGATAACGAGCAGAGTACCGTTTTCATCATTGTCGTGTCTTGAAGATCGCTTTCGTGGTCCATCTCATGTTGGTTCTCGTGCGTACCAACTCGATGCCTAATCGACATCAGAACCAAATTAAGGGCTCCGATGACTCGTGTCGACTAAAAAGTTTTGAAAAGTTACAAGTGAGCGAGTCTGGGGCAAGCGGCCGTGATTTGATTCTTTAGGCCAGGGGCCGGAACGTGAACTGCCGTTGGCGTGAGCCAACGGTTTTAAAAGGCGACCTGTCGCCAACAAGCCAGCGGCCGACACAATTTCGCGTTGGGTGTGTCGGCCGCTGGCCTTTGTTGGTCAAAAACAACGTGACCGTGGCCTTACGGCCACGGCAATCAATGTATCGGCCTCCGGCCTAAGCTGACCGCTTTCCGTGTCGTTTGACCAATCGAAATGCCAATCGCAGAGTGAGTCGTGGGCCGTAAGGCACCGGGTAGTGCGCGGGACCCGGCCGCGCACGCGTCACGGCTCATTGATGAACGTTGATGCGAAATGGATGTGGATATTTGTGGAGGGATCTTTAGCAAGATCCACTACGCAACATCGAAAGTCTTGACGACTTTCGCTACGGGGGACTCCCAGCCAACTAGCGGACTTCGTTGCTTCGTAGCCATCCGGAACGTTGGTCCATCGAGGTGACTTTGACCCAGTCGCCTCGGTGTTTGCTCACGATCACTTCGCTTGCTTCGGCGAGCGGTTTGCCGATCTCCGGTGAAGTCGCATCGTCGGACAAGTGCATGTTCGCCTTGGCCACCACCACGGTTGCCGCTTGCGGGTTGCGAAGCGTCCAGTCGTGGGCGGATACCGATCCTGCGAGGACCAGCGAACATAGAATCAATCCCACCGGCCAAGCTCGTCCGATGCGATGATCGCCAAACCACAGTCGCGGAAAACCTCGCTGGACCAGCATCAACCAGGCAACCGCCCAAACGACAATGCCACTCCACAACACCCAGAACCGTGGCACGTGTGAAAAGAGAATTGTTACGGATTGACGCGTGATGCTTCGCGCGTCGAGGGAGGTGGCATTGGCCGAGTTGATCTCGTGCAGCGTTTGGCGAAGTGCTGCTGCAAATTCAGGGTTATCCGGATCGAGCAAAATCGCTTGCCGATAATAGGCCACTGCCATGCCCTTTGATCCGCTCATGCGATAGCTGTTTCCAAGGTTGTAGGACAGTTTGGCGTTCTGGACCCCTGAATCAACGACGATTTGGTACTTGGCGGCCGCAGCAGCAAAGTTCGCATTCGCTTGTTCGGGATCACTCGTGATCGCTTCGGCGGCACGATGGTACAGCCCGTCCGCTTCACTCAAAACGGCATGTTGTTGCTGGCGAGTCATCGACACGGCACCGGATGACGGGGCATCTTCAGCGGACGCCGATTGTGTCAGTCCGCAGCTCACCACTGCGATTCCGATCAATGAACGCAGCACGGTGCTTGATCGGCCCGCCTGAGCCTGCATCGTTTTCGCAGCCCGATTCGCTTTTCGGTCCACGCATGATTCAGCGATCTGGCTCGCTTCACGCTTCAAACTCGGCAAGCTGCGAGGATCTTCGGTTGCCAACTCGGAAAACAAAATACCGTGCTCGGCTTGCCGACATCGATCAAACCAGCTCTCGAGTCGCACTGCGAGTTCGCGATTTCCACTTCGCCGCAAATGCCCCACCACCACCATTTCGCTGGCTTGATCGAGCTTCCAATACGACGCCAAGAATTCACGCATCGCCAAGCTCAATTCGCGAGGCGAGGTGGCGGCCGCACAGGCATTTTCGAAATGTTTTAGCGGCATCAGCGAACGAACGCCCGAGGCAACGACGCCTCGGCGTGCGAACAATAACGAAAACGCGAACGCAAACGGAGGCAGCGCAATCGCGGTCAAAACCAATGGATTCCACGTCGTGCGAGCTGATTGCGAATCGAGTAAGTCGTCGGCAGGATAGATGGCTGGGACCATGGCCACCGGATCGTCGTCGGATCGTTCCGCATCGTTGCGGGGTAAATCGGGGTTGGCAACGATTTTGTCAAAAGACAATGTCTCGGCTGCGGAAACCTCGACGGGAATCGGTTTGCTTCGAACGGTGACAAATTTCTCTTTGCGAGGATCGAAAAAGCTGAACTCGATCGGCGGAATCTCGCTCACGGATTCGGAAAGCGGGCGAATCGTGGTGGTAAACAGCTTTTGGTTTCCGTCAACAAATCCCGCCAACGATTCATCTGCTACTTTGAATTTCTTGGTCAGCGTTTGCTGTTCATTCAACAGCGGCGGTTGCACACGATCCATAGGCCCATCGCCGCGAATGGCAATGTTCAGCGTGATCGGATCGCCTGCGTTTACGGTCGTCGGCGTGGCTTGTGTATAGATTTCATAATCACCGACGGCCCCGCGATAATTCGCAGGACGGCCTTGATTTGGAATGGGGTTGATTTCAATCGGAGAAACGTTTGCATCAACGATCACCGGGCGAACCGACGAAATTGACAGTCGCGGGCCAAACGACGAGAAGGCATCATCGAAAAAACCGGAGCCTGAAAAAGGCGACTGATCACCAAAAAAATCATCTAGCGGGCTTCGTGAGCGTTTCAGTTCAGTGGGGTACCGGATGACAATTCGGCAGTTGGATCCATCGATCGATCCTGCGTGTTGCGGATAGATTTCGGCATCAATTTCGTACAAGTAGTAAGTCGATGTCGTGCCATCGTCACTTTCACGTTGCACCCGCTCGCCACCGGGACGCTGGTTGTTGTCCGCCAATTCGTTCATGCGATCGGTGAACGGGCCCCAATCGGTTTGCCGGCTGATCAAGCTCCACATGTCGCCTTCGGAAAGCGTCACTCGGAAATCTTCGTTTTGGTAGGGTTTGATCCAGATTTTAAGCGTCAACTGGATCGGTTCTCCCACATAAACACTAGGCCGATCGCCTGTGATTTCGACGAACGCCAAATCGCCCACTTCGCTTTTGGTCGCCGAGAACCGAACGCTCTCGGTCAACTGTTTGCGTCCATCGTAAGACACCGTCAGTGGCGGAATGACAAATTCACCCGCACGATCAGGGGTGATGGCGTAGGAATAGGTGAACGATTCGATGATGGATCGACGCCCGTTGATGCTGAAAACTTGAGTGCTTTGCGAGGGAGCCCCCGTGGATTCAATCTTCAGTCCATCGACTTCGGGCAGTTCGGGCGCTTCATGCTTAGCGACATTGCTGAATTCGATCTGCAGTGTCACCGGATACCCGACATAGGTTTCTTGTGCCGAGATTCCGATACGCACGTCGCCAGCGGTGGCATTGCCACTGCATAGCGAGACAAACGCGAGCGATAAACCGATCAATAAAAGAGGTGTAACGTTTTTCATGGCTTACCAATCCTTATCGACAGGAACTTGTCGGCGTCGTTGTTCACGTTCGGTTTGCATGCGTCGCAGCATCTCGCGATCGCGAATCGCTTGCAACATTTTTTGGGCTTCGTCCTTGGTCATGACGCCGATTGCGGTTGGTTTCTGGGGATCTTCCTCGCTCGCCGCATCGTTTTCGTTTTGACCGTTGACGGCAGAAAGCTCTCCTTCGGTTTTTGAAGGATCCGATTCAGCCGCCTCAGTCGGTTGCGGTTCCGCGTCACTCGGATCCGCATCGCGATTGTCATCGGATGCAACATTGTTTTGGGGTTGATGGGGCGACGACTGATTCGGGGCAGGATTTTCCGGAGGGTTGTCGGCACCCGAATCCGCATCCGGCGGCATCGATTGCGAGTCGCCGGACTGGCTTGGGGCGCTGTTCGCGGATTCGGATGTTTCGCTTTGGCCGTCGTCCGCGTCGGATTGTGAAGGATTGTTCTCTGCTGAACCTTGGTTTTCGTCCTGGTTTGGCTGAGCTTCGGAATTCGACTCCGATTCGCCTTCTTGGCCCGCTTGCTTGGATTGCTGTGCCTCGGATTTTTCAGACTTCGATTCATCCTGTGAATCCGAGTCGTCGGACTCTGACGACTCTTGTTTCGATTCGGATTGTTCGCTTTCAGACTCGGTTTGTTGTTGCGGTTCCTGTTGCGGCTTTTCTTGTTCGTTTCGCTGTTTTTCGTTTTGCTGTTGCGACTGCGGTTGCTCGGCTTGGTTTTGCTGTTGCTGTTGGATTTGCGAAATCAACCGCATGGCTAATTCGATATTCGCGCGGGCGTCTTGATCCGCCGGGTGAATCGCCAACGCACCGCGGTAATGTTTGATCGCCTCTTGCAGCATCCCGACGACCTTGATTCCGTCGTTCCCCTCTTGCTCGAGCTGCTTTAAAGCTTCGGCATAGCGGACATTTCCCAAGTTGTAGCGAGACCGGGCCGCGATCTCGTCGTGATCCGATCCACTGAGCTGCTGTAGCGTTTCGCTTGCGCGAGCGGTTTCACCAGCGGCATACTGTTGTACAGCTTCGTTGTAACGCTGCGTATCCGAAGGGACGGCTTCGTCGGCAAAGGCAATCGTGTTCACCACGCCTGCGATCAACATGATTGGCAGGTAAGTCTTGATTACATTCATATTGCTTGTCCTTCCGCTTGCACTGGATCATCCGAGGATGTCGGCAGCCAATGCGTCATGAAGGCTTCGCACAGGAAGCTGATTAGTGCCAAACCAACAAACCACTGGAATCTGGCTTCGTATTGATTGATCTTGGCGGTTTCAAATTGTTGCTGTTCTACCTTGGCGACGTATTGGTGATAAACACTCGCCATGTCGACTTGTTTGGTTTCGGCGGGAATGAAGGCTCCGTTGGTTTCGGTCGCCACCGCTTGCAGAATTGCCCCATCGAGTTTCGACCAGACTTGTTGTCCGTCGTAAGTCACGTAGTTGGAATCGCCGTCGGTGCCTGCAGGAATCCTCGCGCCTTCGCTCATGTTGCCCAATCCAATCGTGAAGATACGAACGCCCTGGTCTTGATGAATTTGTTTGGCAACCTTCAGCGGTTCACTCTCTTGGTCTTCGCCGTCGGTCAGAATCACCATCGCCTTATGATCGTTGGTCTTGCTCAAGAATCCTTTGCTTGCCACCCGAATCGCATCCCCTAAACGCGACCCACCTCGGCGGATCGAATGCGTTCCCACCTCTTTCAGCGAGCGACGAAAATCGTCGTAGTGGTTGGTCATCGGAACGACTTGGCGTACTTCGCCGGCAAACACGACCAATCCGACGCGGTCCCCCGCCATCACATCGAGCATATCGTTGATTTGTTGCTTGGCTCGGCTCAGCCGGTTTGGCGTCGCGTCTTCGGCCAGCATTGACCGAGATACGTCGACCACAAACATGACCTCGATTCCTTTTTGAGGAACCTCACGCCACACCTTACCCCAACGAATGTCGACCAGTGCGATGGTGAGAAACAAGAACGTCAACAGCAACAGCACCGTGCGTACGGCAGTACGCAAACGATGGTGCGGTGGCAGCAATTGTGAGTTGAAGTTTGCGGTCGCAAAGCGGCGTAATTTCGCTCGCATTCGCACCGCAGCCCAGACGATCACGACGACGCACGCCAGTGCTAGCCACAGCCAGTTCAGTGCGAAAGGGTTGCCATATTGAATTTCCATTGCTTGAATCCTCATGCGTTCTGCCGTTACGCCCACGCTCGAATCAGCACATACTTGACCATGACGCTGGCGGCGATCAAACACAATGCACAAAGGGCAATCGGTGGAAATGTGATCGCGTTCCAGGTGAACGGCTGGACCGCCAATTCGCGGTAGTCCGTGAATTGATGCGATTCGATCTTCGTTTTCTCGAGTTCATCGATCGCTTCGTAGATCGCTTCGAGCGACTGAGTGTCGGTGGCTCTGAAGTATTCGGCTCCGGTGGTTTTCGCGATTTTACGCAGCGTGTCTTCGTCGATATTGACGTCCATCCACTGCACGGTCGCTTCGCCGGTAAAGGGATGCCGCGACGGAAACGGAGCCCGTCCCTTGGTGCCAACCCCGATCGTGTAGATTTTGATTCCCATCGTCTGGGCCAGCTCGGCGGCCTGGATCGGGTCAAACTCGCCTGCGGTGTTTTCGCCATCGGTCATCAAAATAATGACTTTGCTTTTAACCGATTCCTTGTCACCCGTTTCCAGTGATTGCAGTTTTTCGACCGCCAAACTGATGGCATCACCGATCGCGGTCCCATCCTCGCGACGCTGCGTCACAATCTCGGCTCGATTGAGTTGTTCAAGTAGGAAGGCATGATCCAGCGTCGGGGGTGTGATGGCATCGGCAAATCCAGCGAACGTGATCAAGCCAATCAAGTCGCTAGCGCGGCCAGCGATTCCATTTTGATCGGCTTCCTCTTCGTCTCCTTTGACAAAGCTTGCGGCCACGTTTTTAATTGCGGTCAAGCGATCAACATGGTTTCCATCGATCTTAAAATCCATCGCCTGCATGCTGCCGCTGCGGTCAACGACCATTTCCATCGCGATCCCTTCGGAATCGATGACGGTTTGCTCGCGGCCCACTCGAGGTCGCGCTAAGGCAATGATCATCGCAACCAACGCCAACAGCGTCAGGAATTCGGGGAGCCACGCCAACCGTTGACGCCACGTTGGCCGAATCCCCGCGATGCTGTGGGTCGAGCTAAATCCAATCGACCACGATTGTCGTCGCCGAAACATGCTCCAGCCAAGCAGTGGTACCAAAGCCAATAACAACAGGAACCAAGGACTCTCAAACATCACACGCCCTCCCTGCTGCCGGACGCGACTGGCGAACCGGACGAATGGTCCAGCAATTCATGCAGGAAATTCGTCGCGTCTTGCACCTTTGGTTTGATTTCCTCCGGCGCCAACCGATGCGGTGCGAATTTGGTTTGTTCAACGTCCATCAACCATGCGTTCAATCGGTTTTGATGTTCACTCGCAAGCGATGACTTTGTTGTCACAAATCGAACGACTTCGTCGGTCGTCATCACGGCGGGGTTCATGCCTTCGCGAGCGATGACAAAATCGCGAGCGATCTCGGCAAGTTCGAGGTAGGCCGATCGGTCATCGATTTGTCCTGCCTCGTGACGCTGCTTCAGCGAGGCCAAGCGTCGCGATGCCCACTGCTTTGGCGTGACGGGCTTTTGCATCCGCCGTTTGACCAGAAATGCGACGAAGGCAAGGGCTATCAATCCGGCTGCGATCGCGGGCCAGTGAATCGGTGTCGATTCGGATTGCGAAGGAATCGACAACGCGGGTTTCATCGGGCGAAATGCCGTGGGGTTATCCTCGCTCGTTAAGACACTGTTGATTTGGATCGGTATCGGTTTGCTGCGAACGAGGCCTGATTGCGAGTCGGATGCATCGCGAAGGACATAACGAATCTCGATCGCAGGAATCGTTTGCTCGCCCACTTCGATCGTTTCCAGTCTCATTCGCCGCGTCCAACGTCGTGTTGACGAATCGGCGTCGTCCAGCACCGGTATCGACGGCAAATCCTCGACGGCGACGACATCGAATGGTCCCAATGTTTCGGTCGTTGGCGGAAACGTAATCTCCGCGTCCACGGGAGCAGTTACGGTGAGCGTCAACTCGATCGGATCCAGCAGCAATGCCTCGGTTTGATTGACGGTGGTGTTGACGTCAACGTGACGGTCATGTTCAGCGGCATCGAGGGGTGTCAATCCGATCATCAGCGCGATTGCGAACATTGCTATCCGGGCACCCGGAAGCAAGCAAAAACGAGGTTGGCGTTTACATGTACTGAATTCACGTGCATTCAATCCGTTCACCGCTGTGTCTCCCGATGATAGAAGTACTGTTGCAGTGGATGGACAAAATCGTGTCCGGTTTCGAGATAGATCGCGGGCATTCGCATGCGTCGAAAGGAGGATTCGAGGTTCTCGAAATGCCGCTGTACCGAATCGGCGTAGGCACGTCGCACGCGGGCGCTACTGGTGTCCATCGTGACCAATTGGCCCGTTTCCAAATCACGCAGCCGGACCAATCCGATATTGGGCATCGTCATTTCACGCTCGTCGCGGACGACGACGGGGATGATTTCGTGACGACGACGAGCGACCTTTAACGTGTTTTCGCAATGAGTGTCTTGGAAATCGCTGATCAGAAAGACGACCATTTTTCGGTGCGACGTGCGGTTAAGATGCTCGATCGCCGACGTCACACTGGTTCCGCTGCCCACGGGTTGGCAATACAGCAGGTCCCGGATCAAACGTAAACAGTGGCGAGTGCCTTTGCGAGGTGGAATTGATTTTTCAACGCGATCCGAAAACAGCGTTAAACCAACTTTGTCATTGTTTTTGATTGCAGAAAAGGCCAAGGTCGCGCCGAGTTCGGCGACCAATTCACGCTTGGTTTGTGATTGCGTTCCAAATCCTTGCGACGGACTGATGTCGACCAGCAACTGGACCGACATCTCTCGTTCTTCGCGAAACAGTTTGACGTAGGGCTGATCCGCCCGCGCCGTGACGTTCCAGTCGATGCTGCGTACGTCGTCGCCGATCGCATACGGCCGGACTTCCTCGAACTCCATACCGGTCCCCTTGAACGCCGAGTGCCATCCGCCGGCCAGCAGATCGTCCACGACGTGGGAGGTACGGATTTGAATCCGACGAATCTTTTTCAGGATTTCTGGAGGAATCAAGGTTGTTGGGTCTCTTACAAAACAAGTCAACGGAGGGCAAGTCAACCATTGATCCGCGTTGGAACAATCGTTGACGTAGCGGATCTTGCTAAAGATCCTGTCCCCATGATTGATGCATGGGATCTAGCTGAAGATCCTGTCCGCATGGGATCTTTAGCAAGATCCACTACGGGGTTTGTGGAATCGGACATTCGGGCGGCCATCACGGCACTGCAACCGCGTCCAAAATCATTTGCACGATGTGTTCGCTTGTTTTCTCTTCCGCCTCGGCTTCGTACGTGATCATCACACGGTGACGCAGCACATCCATCGCGATGTCTTTGACGTCTTGAGGCGTGACGTAGGCTCGGCGATGCAAGAACGCGTTCGCTTTGGCGGCCAGTGTCAAGTTGATCGTCGCACGTGGTGATGCACCGAACTGAATCCATTGGGTGATCGGCAAACCGTAGGCCTCGCATTTCCGTGTCGCCATCACCAAATCGACGATGTATTCGGCAATGCGTCGATCAACAAAGACTTGGTCGACAAGGTCGCGAGCTCGGACGATCTCTTCGGGCGTGGTGACCGCTACGACTTCGTCCACGCGGCGTGTTCGCGACATCCGGCTGAGGATCTCGAGTTCTTCGTCGCGAGTCGGATAGTCGACGACGACCTTCATCATAAAACGGTCCATCTGAGCTTCGGGCAGCGGGTACGTTCCCTCTTGCTCGACCGGGTTCTGCGTGGCCATCACGAGGAACGGATCAGGCAGCGGGAATGTTTCGCTGCCGATCGTGACTTGGCGATCCTGCATCGCTTCGAGCAGCGCACTTTGCACTTTTGCCGGAGCCCGGTTGATTTCGTCGGCGAGAATCAAGTTGGCAAAGATCGGGCCTTTTTGGACCACAAATTCTTGTTGTGCCGGCCGATAGACTTGCGTTCCGATCAGGTCGGCCGGAAGCAGATCGGGGGTGAATTGCAATCGCTGGAAATTGGCATGAATCGCTTTCGAGAGCGTCGCCACGGCGGTCGTCTTGGCGAGCCCTGGAACGCCTTCGATCAACAAATGACCTCCGGTCAAAAGTCCGACCAGCAAGCGATGGACGAGCACCTGTTGTCCGACCAGTGTTTTGGCGACCTCGTTGGCCAATCGCTGCATCGGTTCGCCGTGCCGCTGGATTTCCTCGATCAGCTGCGAGTCCAGCGATGGGTGTCCGCCGCTCGTGTTGTCCGTGGTATCGGCTTCAAACATTGTTTCTCGTTTTTCCATGGAAAAGGGAATCGATGCGGGAAAATTTCGGGGACTTGGCGGTAACGAAATGCATGTGCCCATTTCAAGATGAATTTAGGCAATGCAAATCAAGTACCAGCGGCGATTTGCGGATGAATTACGTGGTTTTACGAAGTTTATCAAAATGAGTTCGTGGTCGATCCGGGGCAAATTGCCCCACGCGTGTCAGGCCGCCGCGTCGAGGAATTGCAGTCATTTCGCGATTCACATTGCTCCATTCGCTCGGTTTTGCTACCTGAGTTGTTGTCGATGGTTGCCTCGGGGCGACATCGCTACGTTCCCCGTTCACTAACCAAGCCAATCCCGTGAATTCGGCCACGACTGACGCCCCTTTTGTGTTTTCGCCCGCGAGCTCGCCGCTCGGCCCGCATACGGCTGCGCCATCGTCCAAAGCATCACCGGACTCCAGTTCCAATCGGGCTCCTGCATCGCTGGTCGATGAAACGCGGCGCGAGATTTCCGAGATGGTTCGCGAGATCGCGTTGGCGGTCCGCAGCGAGCGATCGCGTGCTGAATTTTTTGGCATGTTGGCAGATCGTATCCTACGAGCGATGGCTGCCGAAGGTGTCGTGATTTGGCGAATCGAATTAAATGAACGAATCGAAGTAAGTGAGCCGGGGTTTGCAGGCGGATCGGACGATGCGGTAGCCGGGACGCCCAAAATGAGTGTCGTTCACCACATCGGCGAGATCACCGACCGCTCGATTCCCGCGGGCTCGATCGCGGCCCACGATCGCATGCTGTTAGAAGTCAGCGACGCTGCCCAGCCCGTCGTAGTTCCGGCCACCCCGGATGCCTCGGACCCCGAAGTGCCCGCCAATCCCACGCATTTTCCTGCTGCCATCGTTCCGATTGAGTGTGAATCGGCCAGCACCGGCGAGTCGTATCTGCTCGAAGTGTTCCTTGAACAAGAATGTGGCGTCGCGACGCAGCGTGGATACTTGCGTTTTGTCGCTCAGATGGCAGACCTTGCCGGCGAATTTCTGCGCAGCGATCAACTTCGCGACTTGCATCGCCGACGACAGCGAACCGAACAAGTCGATGCGGTGATTGCATCGATCCACGGATTAACGAGTCGTGAAAAGATCGAAGCGAGAGTGGTCGACGCCGCTTCGGATCTATTTGGATTTGATCGCGTTGGGCTCTGTTATCTCCGCAATGACGTGGCCCAGCTGAGTGCGGTGAGCTACGTCAACGCGATTGATTTTCGCGGTGCGGCGGCGAAACAAATGATTTCGACTGCGGAATCGTTTTATACTCCCGACACCTATGTGTTGTTGGAAGCAGACGATTCCGATGACAAACCCAGCACGCCACTGCAGCCCCGCGTCGTGGTCGCTGCGGAAGCACGCGATTCGCTCTGTTTGGTTGGATTGGCCAACGCGGATTCAGTAATCGATTGCCAAAGCATTGCAAATGACCTGCAGCGGTTGGCGAAGCATGCGGGACTAGCGATTCGTCATCGAAAAAGTATTGAAGCAATCCCCGGTGGCCAATGGTTGGTGTCGTTTGCGAACCAAAGCCGAGGCGACCGTAGCGGGAATTGGTTGGCGCGAGGTTTTGCGATCGCAATGTTGACATTGATCGCGGTCGTCGCGTTTCTGCCGGTGCCGATGGTGGTCACCACCCCTGCGACTCTGAGGCCGGAAAAGATTCAGTCGCTGTTCGCGTCACGCAGTGCGACGGTACAGCAAATCCATGTCTCGCATGGTGAGCGAGTCCAGCAAGGGCAAGCTCTGCTGACGATGCACGATCCTGAACTGGAAAAACAGATCACGACGCTGCTCGGGCGGCACGCGGTGCTACTGCAAAAACAAGCCTCAATCACCACGGCGCTCGTGGATACCGCATCGCATCGCAGCGATCGCAGCGAGCAAATTCAAAGCGAGCGAAGTTTGGTTGCCGAGGAATTGCAGGCGATTGACGATCAATTACAGATTTTGAAGCGAGTCAAAGAATCGCTGGTTTTGCGTGCCACCGAAGATGGCGTGGTCGATAGTTGGCAGATCGGGCGGCGTTTGCTCGGACGCCCTGTCGTGCGAGGCGACAAACTGCTCGAGGTGATCGGCGAGGACACGGCTTGGTTAGTCGATGCCCGCGTTCCGCTCTCGCGAATTGCCTCGGTTCGTTCGGCATTGCAATCCGAATCGCTTCGCACCGCCGTTTTGATCGATGGCAGCGAAACGCCCAATCACACCGCCATCGTACAGCAATTTGGTCCTTCGATGCGCAACGTCAAAGACGACACCGATACCAAAGCGGTCGTTCTCCGTATCGAAAACGGTGACGACATCGGAGCCTTATTCGGAGCGGGGCCGGTTTCGGGATCGCCGGTGCGAGTTCTGTTCCGCTGTGAATCCAAGCCCGCGATCGGAGTGCTGTTCTATGACGCGCTGGAAGCGGTTCGCAGCACGATTGGACTGTATTGGTCGGCACGTTCCCAACCCACGGAAAACGCAGCATGAAGTTCATCGCTCTCGTATCACGCTCGCTGTGTCTCTTGGCCAGTTTGACATTGCTGGGCCGCAGTTTGGCTGCGGAAAACAGCACGATTGAGGTCACGGATTGCGTCGTCCGCTTTGCCGAAGAAGTGCATGTGCCGAGTGTCGAGTCGGGACGTGTGGCGGCGGTCAACGTCAAATTGAATGAACCGATCGACAACAATGCCATCATCGCGCGGTTGGATGATCGAACGCTGAAAATTCGACATCGTGCCTCGACGCTGCGACTGGACCATGCGCGGCGCACTGCGATGGACGACGTCGAGCTTCGATACGCCGAAACCGCATTGGCCGAAGCCGAAGCCGAACTGGATTCCAACCGTTCGATCCACAAGGACGTCAGTGGCGCGATCCCGCTCAGCCATCTCCGCCGTTTACGTTTGGCGGTCGAGCGTGGCGAATTAGAAGTCGCGTTGGCTAAGAAGCGACGTGTCGAAGCCCAAGTCGAAGTCGAGATGCGCGAGGCCGATGTCGCGATGCTCGATGACCAGCTACATAATTTGGAAATTACCAGCCCGATGGCCGGAACGGTGCTCGAAATTAGCCGTTCGCCCGGCGAGTGGATCGAAAAAGGAGAGGCAATCGCCACCGTCGCACGTGTGGATCGCCTGCATGTCCATGCATTGGTGCGGCAGGAAATGTTGCCCTTGGGGCAATGCAAGGGGTTGCCGATCAGTGTGCACTGGATCGATTCACACAGTGGTCTCGAAAAATCATTACGCGGCACTGTGTTGTCACTTGATCCGCAAGTATTAGCGGGGGCTCGCTATCGATTGCATGCGGAAGTGCTCAATCGCCGAGACGAGACAGATCCGTCGCGCTGGCAATTGGTCCCAGGAACCGAAGTGCGGATGAAGGTGTATGCAAACCAACCGGTCCAATCCAATGCCTCGCTGCCGACGCGATACTCGAGGGAACCATTGCGATAGTGTCCGGCAAACCCCGCGATTCACGGTCACCGATTCTTCCACACGTGCTGATGTCCAACACACCCGCCATCGAACCGCCGCGATTGAGCATACGCAGCGATCTGGATTCGATTCGGATCGATGAAGGGCAGCGCGCAGCGCGGCTTGTGATCGACGATGTCAGCGGCCGGTTTTCGCGTGTCACCGAGCGCGCGTGGCAACAACTCCGTCGTCGTGACGCCAATCCGATGTTGTGGAAACAGGCACAGCATGCCGGTTGGACTCGGACGCGATCCAGTGTCACGCCGGGACGGTTTTCGCTGCTCGCAATTCGAATCCCGTTGGGATCGATCGATGGGATCGCCAAATCGATGGCGGGATATAGCGGAATTTTGTTCGCGCCCATTGCGATCGTGCTTTGGAGTGGGCTGATTGCCGCGGCGCTGCTGTTGGCCATCTCACGCAGTCCGCAATGGATTCATGGTGTACAAAACTTGCCGCAATTCCTCTCGTCCACCAATTCCGTCTTAATCGCAGTCACGTTTTTGGCGACCAAAACGGTTCATGAACTGGCGCACGCGGTGATGTGTCGGCGGATGGGGGCGAGAAGTAAATCGGTAGGCGTGTTCCTGTTTTGTGGTGTCCCGTCGCCCTATTGTGATGTGACCGATGTGTGGCGGTTGCCCTCCGCACTGAGTCGCGCGGCGGTGATGTTGGCAGGGATTTACGTCGAGTTGATCATTGCTGCGATCGCGACCTTTGTTTGGTGTGGTGCAAATGATCCGGCAATCCGACTGCTAGCGATGAATTTGATGATCGTGTGCGGGATCAGCACGGTGCTGTTTAACGCCAATCCGCTGATGCGTTATGACGGCTATTTTGTCTTGATGGATTGGGTGCGAAGTACCAATCTACGTCGCGAAGCACGCGACTGTTTTCAAGCAACGGTGATCAGCCGCGTTGCGGGCCATGATTATGGACGCGCGCGGCGCTATGATTTCCGTGGCATCGCGTTGTCGATCTATCACGTGACCTCGCTGATCTATCGCAGTTTGATTTTGGTTGCGATCGCCACTTTGCTGCTTAGCCTAGCCGGAGCGGTGCATTTGCGGTTCGTTGCCGTCGTGGTGGTCACTTTGGCGGCAACCGCGATGATCTTGCGTCAAATAAAGTCGAGCTTTGGAATTCTACGAGGAGAGGGGCATTGGATGAGAGTTCGATCGTGGCGACGTTTCGCGGTGGTGCTATCGCTGATTGGAATTTTGGCGTTGGCTTTGTTGTCGCCCCTTCCTCGCTACCGTCACGTGGTCGGCATCGTTGATTCGGCAGACGCCGTTAACGTGTTTTTGCCGCCGGACAGCCAAATCAATTCGGTCGCGACCGAGGTGGGACAACACGTTCAGGCAAATCAATTGATCGCCACGCTGGCGAATGACCACGAATTGATTGAAGAGGCACGGCTGCAAGGTGAATTGCGATTAGCCAAATTGCGAAGCAATCTCGCGCGTCGAACCGCACTGGATCGTCCCCAAGTGGCCTCGCAGTGGACGACGCTGCAGGCAGCGGAAAAGTCGGTTGAAATGTTATTGGACGATATCCACCAACGACTTGATCAAGCCAACGTGGTTGCCCCGATTGCGGGAACGATGTTACCGCCAACGCCTCAGTCAGAAACACCCGAGCGTGCATCGTCGATCTGGCTGTCGGGCCAAGTGGGCGCTCTCGCCGATTCGCAAGAAGCATGGTGCCGGATCAGTCCCCAGGGGCAGCGACACGCGGTTTTTCGCATCGACGCTCGCGACCATGACAAGATTACCAATGGGACCGAGATCCGCATTCATTTGCAGAACGGATCGGCGGGCGTGATATCGACGGCGATCCAGTCGGTGTCCGCCATTGAAGCCGACTCGCAATCGATCACTCAGGAAGCGAACTACCAAATCTTGTGCCCATTGCCTGCTTCTAAGTCGCACGAGATGATGGATTCGATTGGTGCATCGTGCTCGGGGGTCATTCGTTTGCCATCACGTGCGATCGCTGCCGATCTTGTCTACTGGATCAGCGAGTTTGTTCGTGGCCAAATCTAAATCCGATCGGGATCGGCAAGCGACAACGGCTCAAATGCCTGAGCCGTCGCAGCGGTTGCCCATCGATATCAACGCGGGGCCGCACCCCAGTTTGTTGTCGCTTGAGAAACTGCTTGAGGATTGCGAACTTCGGACCCAACGGCGAAGTGGCCCGGGAGGCCAACACCGAAACAAAACGAGCTCCGGTGCGTTCTTGCTGCATCGGCCGACAGGAATCGTAGCCGAGGCGACCGAGCGGCGAAGCCAAGCCCATAACCGCGACGTGGCACTGGAACGTTTGCGTTACAGCTTAGCCGTGGAAGTCCGAACCAAGTCGGCTTTTGATGAACCGGCAACGGAAATCGAAGCGGCGTTTCGAGAACGGTATCGCGGGAACATCAAACGGATGAACGAACACAACGTCGATAAACCCGCGGTATTAGCGTTGCTGCTGAACGATCTTCACGCCAGCGGCGGACAGCCGAGTTTGGTCGCCAAACGGTGGAAGTGCAGCACCAGTGCGATTGTCACGCTGCTGCAATCGGTGCCTATTGCGTTTGCGCTGGTCAATCAAATTCGTAGCCACCACGCGCGGTTGCCACTGCGGTAACGCAGACTAACCGCGATAATCGGCACAATCGTTCGCATCCGCGCCGATGTTCGTGTCGCGAGTTTGTCTGGGCTGCATGCCGACGAATTTGCACGTGCTAGGGTTTTGCACCGCAAACGAGAGCGTCGGGTTAGGATATTTTGACAAACAATTTGCCATGTTTAGAGTACAGGTAGATGGGAATTTTAGAAACCTTGTTCGGGCAATCTAACGAGATCCTTGAAAGCACCGGTGGTGAAGGTTGGAACAAGCATGGCTTTGGGACGAAATATCTGTTGATTACCAGCAACGATTCGCAACCCGTTGCTCGGCTTTATGGCACCACGCGCGACTCGCGACGCGAACTGTTGGACGCGATCGATGTTCTGCTGTGCAATGAAGACCAATGTTTGTTGATCGGCGTCGAGGCAGGCGATGGGATTTCTCGCTTCTTTCGCCTAAATCCAAGCGAAGCACGAGAGCGTCTAGGTGCTTGATTTTCTTGCTTTCATTTTCCTGCAGTGATGCAAAAACGAAAACGGCTCGCGGTGAAACATGTTCACAGCGAGCCGTCTTGTTTGATTCAGAAAGCGATGTCCTGCTGAGCGAGGAGGTTTAAGTTGCTTTCGCTTTGGTACGGGCTTCGCGAAGTCCTCGGCTGAGGATATCACGCAGCATTGGCGAGAAGTCTTCGTATTTGGCTTCGTCCGGAGCTCCCTTGCTGAACTGGTAGATCGCATCGCGAGGTTTGACCCCCAGTGCGATTAGCGAGCTGCTGACGGTACCGTACTCGGGATTTCGCATCACCATGCTTGGACGACCTTGGCCGACCGGGGCACGGGCGAAAACCTTGCTGGCGACTGCCAAAAATTTCACAGGCGAATCGAGCGTTTGTAGCGTCAATAAGCGACGTGCCATCTGAACCCGTTGATCTTCGGGATCGTTCAAGTTGCGGGCGCCGATGATATTCAATCCATCGCGAAGCTCGACCACCTCTTGGCGTTCGTCCGCATGGATTGCGTACCCGTTGCTGGCGTCGGCAATAATGATATTGCAGCCTTCGTAGCGAGTTTTCGCAAACTCGGCGTGGGCTTTATCGAGCGCCTTGTTCGCGGTGGTGCAACGAAGCAGATCCAGAGCAAGCAAACCACGTGATCGCTGACCAAATAGGGGCATCGACGTCGCACGGTTGCACAAGCCGACGAAAACACCGTTTTGGTTTACCCCCAGCCACGTCCCACTTGCTTTCTGGTCAATCCCACATAACACCCGGGGCTTGCCAGATTGGATTGAAGGCGGCAAGCTTGAGCGGTTGTAGTATTCTTCGCGATTGGCGGCCACCAAAATTGGACTTTCGGGGACCAAGCGATACTGAACGGCCAGTAAGCACATTTCGCAGCTTTCTTTTCAAAGATCGGTTGGAGGGAATTCTCGGGCTGACGCCAGTCCCAGCACCGAAATGGTCTGGAGCAACGACTCAGCACAGAACAATGTATCTACGCAGTCACCTCCACTACACCCCCTGGTGAGGGGTGTCCGTCAAAAATTAACTTGTTTCAGCGAATTCCGCCCTCCTTGCTGGAATTCTGGGCAATCTTTGACGCTCAAATCGGTCGATAAGGATAGGTAGCTGGGCAGATGTGAATGCCTTTTACCGTTTTTTGACCGTTGTATCCCCCTGAACGAAGTATGGAAATCAATACCTCGGGACCCCATTCCAAAGCCGTTTTGGCCATTCGCACCAATGTCAGCGTCACGCTTGCCAGGCAAAAGGTGCCGCTTCGCCGGATTGTTGACCTCGTTCAAGGGTCATTATTGACGTTCGACACCCATTGTGACGAGCCGCTGACGCTCGAAGCGGGCGGCCAGCCGATCGCGATTGGCGAGACGATCAAAATTGGGGACAAATTCGGAATCCGAATTCGCGAGATTCTTCGTAAAGAAGAAGACTAGCTCTGTGTCCAGTATTTATAGGCTCGCATCGTTTGCCGGGCCGCTTCTTCGGGATTAGGCCATGCGAAGGCTTCGGCACACAGGTATCCCTGATAATTGATTTGGCGAAGTGCGGCGATGATGCGGCCGTACTGCATATGGCCGCAACCGACGGGACGGCGGTTGCTATCGACAAAGTGAATGTGGCCGACTTTGTCGCCCCCGCTAATTAATGCCTCGGCAATATCCGCTTCTTCGATGTTCATGTGGAACAGATCGCAGAGCAGCGTGACGTTTTGGGTCGAGAGTGAATCGAGCAACTTCACTCCATCGGCGACCGTACAACACTGGTTCGTCTCGTAACGGTTCAGCGGTTCGTAGATCAGCGGCACGTTGTACTGAGCGGCGTGGCTGCCGCCATCTTCGAGTGCTTCGCACAAGTATTTTCGCGCGGTCGGAGCATCGACCACGGCATCGGAGCGTCCTTGCATCGATCCGATAATCGCCGAAGCACCGAATTGACCCGCCAGATCGATGACGTCTCGCACGAATTTCTTGGCCTGTTCACGTTTGCCAGCGTCGGCGTCGGCGAGTTGCAATTTATGCTTGACCCAGCCAGCCCCGGTTCCTAACGCGGCAAGTTTCAGTCCCGCTTTGTCGAGCATCGATGACAATTTGTCGGGATCGATTGCGTCGGTTCCGGGAGCAAAAATTTCCACCGCGTCGTATCCCAGCTCTCCTGCGAACGCGATCGATTTTTCGAGCCCGTCCCAAAGAACAAAAGGGCCACCGCGAGCTTCTTCGACCAGACTAATAGTGATACAGGATTTCATGACAGCTTTTCTAGGAACAGAGGGAGTAGGGATGGAAAAAGCAAGCGGCAGAACGAAGCGACGTGGATCGCCCTAATCCTTCATCTAAATTTGACCGTCGTGGACGAGGCAACGAGTCCTTGTCATTTGCCAAGCGTACGGGACTCGTTGCCTCGTCCACTACTGGCCTCGTTCACTGACTTAAAATCAACCTAAACAAAGCACTACGCTGCGGGGCCGTCGTTGTTTTCAGGACGACCTTCGACGTAAACCCAGTTGTGAATCGGTTTAAGGATCTCGATCACTTCGGCCACCAAGGTTTCGTCCATCGGTTCGTCGAGCCAATCGCACCATTGGGCGACGCGGTCAGGGTTGGCCGAACCGGTGACGCAGCTTGCAAATTCTTCGTTTGCAACCGAATACTGCAGCGCCAACTTGGCGATGTCGGTGCCTCGGTCAGCACAGTGGGCGGCTGCTTTGGCGGCGACTTCACGAACCTCTGGCGTGGCTTTGTGCCAATCGGGCAGCGGCGAATTGGTCAATAATCGAGCCGAGAACGGTGCCGCGTTGATCAATCCTACGCCTTGTTCTTTACAGGGCTCGATCAACGCCAACGCCATGTCGTTTTGCAGTGTGTAATGATTGTAGGTCAGCACCACATCGAGATCCGAACGCTTGAGCATCTCCAAGAAGATCTTCATTGGATAACCGCTCACGCCAATGAAACGCACCTTGCCCTTTTCGACTTCCTTTTTCAGGGCGGGGATGGTTTCGTTAACGATTTGGTCGAGGTCAACAAATTCGATGTCGTGACAAAACACCATATCGATGTGATCGATTCGCATCCGCTCGAGCGAAATATCGATGCTTTCGGCAACCCGTTTTGCACTGAAATCAAAATGCTTCGGAGCAAAGCGGCCTAACTTGGTGCTCAATAGATACGAGTCACGAGGTACGTCGGGCAACATGCGGCCAAGCATAATCTCGCTCATCCCACGACCGTAATAGGCTGCGGTGTCGATGTAGTTCATCCCGCGATCCAACGCGACATGCACCGCTTTGAGTGCCTCGCCCACATCGACTTGGCGAAATTCGGCACCGATCGAGGAGGCGCCAAAACCAAGGACGGGAAGTGTCAGTCCAGTGTTGCCAAGAGGTCGTCGCTGCATTGCCATCGGATTGGGTTTCAGGTGAGTTTGGGGAGTGACTTGTTCGCCAAACCAACCTAACACATCTAGCAGGGCTGTGAGGAGAGGCGGTCTACGGCAAAAAACAGCCCGAAATGTTCCAAATCAGACGCAAACTGTCACAAATAAGACACCGGACGACACTCGTCCATTGCCGTTTGCTTTGCCGGCCAAACCCGAGGGTGTTTATTGCGGAGCGGCGCGAGGTAGACTTCGAACGCTCCACTCGCTGCGACCGGGCCAGATGACGCGTCACGGAGATTAGCCACTGTGATCGATGAGCTAGAGTCGTCAACAAGGTGGGGGCGTCAGCGAAGTGGGGGCGTCAGCGAAACAGCAGCACTAGCACGAGCGGACGGTGATGCGATCGGTAACCGTATCGACTCCGGGAGTCTCGATCGCTGTTTGGTAAGCCATCTGTCGTAAGTAGTAGCTTTCCATCTCGCCGCGAAGTTCTACGGCTCCGACGTCACCGACCGTAACATCGACGCGGCGAAGTTGACGATAGCTGCTCGCTTCGAATTTGCACAAGATGTCACGACGCAGTTGATCAATCTCGTGGTTCACTTTGGCAGCCACTGGCTTTTGAACAGCCACTGGCTCATTGGCAACTACGGTCTCGCCTGGCAAATGCAGCATGGAAATCAGTCCTTTGAATGCGATAGAAAAACGGAAGGAGGGAAGTGGTTGGATCCCGTTCCCGACGAGGCACTTGAATCAATGGAAGTCGCGTTATCGCCTCGGAGGTATGCGGCGGAATCAGCTTGCTGTACGCGACGGGTCACCCCCCTTCCATAGCAAGCATGATTCTCATGCACTCGATCATTTTATGCAATGGTCTTCGCGTGAAAAACAAACGATTACATCATGATAGCAAGCGTTTCGCTTTTCCGTAGCATAAGAGGGGGATTTGATAGGCTATCGCTGCCGAACGATCTGAAACACACCCCCGATTTTCCACTGTCCAAAACTCAATCCGGAACACCGCGCTCGTGTGATTTCAACGCTCGTGTGATTTCAAGAAGTGCGCGAAAAATGCGTAGATCACTTCGTTGGACGAATCGTTGGGTGAGTGGTCGGGACGGTTTGTCATTGCGACACGATCGCGGTAGCCAAGGATTGCGTTGACCGCAACGCTGTGATTCAGTGGCTGCCAGCGTGAGAGCGGATCTTCTGAACCTGCCGAAACAAGGAACGGTCGCGGTGCCATCAACGCATGCAATTCATGCAAATCGTGACCGTCCTCGACCAGTTTTGGGTAGAGCCCCCGCACCGGATTGTCGTCGCGGATCAGCCCGCGTCGCCGCCACGGTTTGGGGTGATAACCGAGGTACCAAGGTTCCCAGTAGTTCACGCTCGGTCGTGCTTCGTCAAACACGATGCCTGGATCGGACCAGGCGGCACAGGCAAATTTGTCGAACAAACACGAAGCGAACATTGCCCATTTGCCACCAAAGGAATGTCCCACGATGCCGATTCGCTGCGAATCCACCTCGGGACGGTTTGCCAAGACGTGCCAAGCGTTAGCAGCGGCGTAGGCCAACATCGACAGAGGCTGAACTTGGGCGTTGTCGAGACTGGGGTAGTACAGCGAGTATGTTTTTGCGGCGGTCGCCTCGGTCGTTCCGATCGACAACACGACGAATCCGCGGCGAGCAAGCTGCAGTGCGAAATCCCGATTTGCCGTCCCTTGCCCGATCGCCGTCTCGGGCTCGTAAAACACCGTGACCACGGCGGGATGGGGGCCTTCGCCATCGGGAACCAGCAAATAACCGGTCGTTTTCTCGTTTGGCGTCCATGGAAAGCGGATCTGGTGCTGCGTGAAATTCTCGCGTCGCTCCGTTTTCAGCGTTTCCACCTCTGGCTGCGTGATCAGCGGCGGCCATTCGCCCAGCATCGATTGCCAGTCCGCTAGAATCTCGCTGCGGCGACGTTTCCACTGCGCGCGAGTCTCGACCGGCGACCCGTCCTTGAACGTCAGCGGAGAGGAATAATCGCCGAAATCGTCCGCGAACTTTTGCGGTGGCGAAAAGTAGGGAGCGATCGTCTTCCAGGCCGTGTCCGCGTTGGGGGCTGATTCCTCGGGCGTTGATTCCTCGGGCGTTGTTGATTTGGCCCCCGTGTGACTGTCGCCCTGCCATGCTTGATTGGGGCGATCCCACATTAACTTGGCAACATAAACGCGATTATCGCTGCCATGTTTCTCGACTCCGTCGGGCTGCATCCATTCGGTCACCGTCACCCACGTTTCGGTCGGTGAGACTTCGGTGACACCAAAGTTCCCCAGCCGAGCACCGTGCTCCGGAACGACCACTTGCTCTGTTTCGCGGATCACTTGCAGGGTTTCAGGATTGACCTGGGCGATAAACAGCGGAGCGCGATGCCGAAAAACATGGTCGTTATTTGCACCCCGGCGAGTGTAGACCAGAAACAAACCGTCGCTATGCGTCACCCAGTGCTGTTGAGTGTTGTAATTGCCAAGATCGTTGCCATCGTCGAACGTCCAGCGACGAGGCGTTTCAAAGTGCATTCCATCGTCGCTGGTACAAACGTAGCCGTGATCGTCGTTCCGCATCGTCAAATAGTAGCGGCCGCGAAATTGGGTCAATGACGGTTCACAGAGTCCACGTTTCACCGGAATCGTCAACTCATCGCTATGCTGGACGTACTGTAGCGTGTAGCCGTCATAGCGACAGCGAACCACGGTCACCGAGTATTGTGACTGAGTCGGATTTCGGAAATAGATCGGCAGCAAGACGTCGCCGCCTGGCAAGTCGACACGCTGGACACTGCCTGCACCCGCGTTCTTAAATTTGGCATCCGATGGCATGTTTACGGTTTGCCAATCGGACCATTGGTTTTTGGAGGGTTCGAATGTGGCGTAGGCAATCCCGCGAGGCGACGCGTGCATCACCCGATTGTTGCGATACCATACAGTTTGCCCGATCCCCAGCAATCGCTGACTGGCCGCATGCCACTTGGGGGCGAAGTCACAAACGGTGGTTTCATCACCCGGTTGTACCAAGTCGGGGGCAACCGACGCGCCTCCGGGAAGCGGTGCGGAAGCGTCAGCGGCGACACGTTGGCGATCGAATGCATTCAGCTCGACCGGGTCACTCCAGGTGTCGCCGAGATTTTCCGAGCGAGTCTGGTGCAGCGGATAAAAGACGTCGGATCCGCTCAGCAATAATTTCTGCATCGTCATCACGACCGACGGCTGGCCGGCGGGATCCGACGCCGGGATCGCCCCAGCGCGTGCGTGCACCCAACACTGCTTGCCATCGTACCCTTGGTAAGCCACGGTGGGATCGATGGTGAACGCGACCGTTGCCGGATTGCCACTGTCGGCAGCAAGAGCGATCGCGGAACTAACGAGCATCCACAAAGTGGCTGTCCACGCCAATCGTGTTGGCGTCCAAGGCACTGTCATCACAAACGTCTCGATCAACGGGAAGGGGGGGCTGGCAAAGGTGGGACGCCGCCGCATGGCAACAGCGGGGCCGATCGCTGCAGCGGGGCGTGCTTGCTAGCGGCGGGGCGGGTTAGGCTCTGTCTGAGATCGCACCAGGGGCGGAAACTTGGTAGCGGAATTCGTCAAGAATTTCGATTTCCCAAGGGTTTATGCCATGCTGCCGAAACGTCACGCACGACTTCCGCTACGATTTTCAGACAGAGCGTTAGTCTAACGGATCCCGGGCGCGGGCGGGGGAACGAACGCCAATTCTCAATAAAGTGGATGGCGTTGGGCGGCTTGTCGGCGGGCTGATTAGAATGGCTGTGACCCGGACAATCACTTTGGCCGTCATCTGCAGGAGGTGACGGATGGTTTTCCGAAAATGGTTTTCCGGAACTTGGGATGACTTGGTAGCTGGGGCGATTGATGGAGGATAGCTAGCCATTTGTCGGTACAGATTCCGCGATTGGTACATCCTATCTGAAGGGGAGAAAACCTTTGAGCTGGAGCCCCTTGGTATTGCCAATGTGAAGTAGACCCCAAGGCTTGGGATCGTTAGCTTAAGTGCGTTATTCGTGCAGTGAGGATTGGCACGATAAGACGAGCCGAGGAAAGGGGATATGTTGGGTTGGGCCAAAATCTCGCGGAAATGGGGTGCTTCTGGCAAAATGCGGGCATCTCACCGCGGTTGATGTCATGCTCACCCCCCGCACCCCTCGCCCTTTGAATGCTTCCGTGATCAATACATCCTCACAGATTTCCGCATCATCCGAATTTCCAACGCAAACGCCACCATGAAACAGCCCCTGTTAGAGCGACGCAGCCCGCTGGGGGTCACCTATGCGTTGGCCATCTTGATGGTCTTCTTTTTCGTGTTGCCATCGGTTTTTCGTGCGGCACGGTTGAGCTTGGGTGAGACGCAGAACGAAGTCAAAGATTGGTTGCCGAGTGATTTTCCGGAAACCGCCGAGCTGGAATGGTTTGCCGACCATTTCGTGGGCGAAAGTTTCGTGTTGGCCACATGGCCGGGATGCACCAGCGGCGATCAACGCTTGCAATTGCTCGAGCAAAAACTGCGTCACGAGTCCGACGACTATGATCCCGCCGTTGGTCGGTCGGCCGAGGTCCGCGCCGAATACGCTCGCGCTCGCGAGAAGGGCAAAGAGCTGGGACTGCTGAACACCGGCCGCAAAAACGACAACTGGGGGAGCCTGCAGGAGAAATGGGTCCGCTCGGCATCAGGGGATTGGTACTACATCACCCCGGATGGCAAATTGTATCGCTGGGAAGAGGCGATGACCGGACCGGCGGCGTTGATCCGTACGATCAAACGGGCGACCGGTAACTACGCGCTTGAAGGCACGTTTATCACTGCCTTTGGCGAAGCGACGGACGATCAAGCGACCAATCCGTTTTACAATGATCCCTCGCTGATTTGTGCGCCGATGTTTCATACAGTTGAAACCGGGGATTCGATTGCGGATGAATTGTCCGCAGAGGGCGGAGCGCTTTGGCCGATCGATTTGACCGATGAATCGATGCGTGCCACCGTGGCTCGGCGATTGGCACTGGAGCGATTGACGGGGACGTTATTCGCGAACGCGGTGCCTTACGAATTTGATTGGAAGATTGAATCGTTTCGCAACGAAATTCCCGCGTCTCGGCGAGATGAGTTGCCTGAGGATTTTGACGAGCGGGTTAAGCAGAGCTTTGAACGAATCCTAGCAGACCGTTTTGACGGATCGCTCGACCAATTGCGAGCCGCCTCGACGGAGGAGCAGGACTACGTCTGGTACGCCATCTATGATTCGGTCGACGTTACCCCCCCACCGCGATTGACCTGTGTGGTGGTGACCTTAACCGATATTGCCAAAGACAACTTGCCCTACGTTTTAGGACGCGGAGTCGCTGGGGGGCCTCGCGGTCGATTGTTGCAATTGGCCGAAGATTCGGGGGTTCGTCCTGCTCCGCCGCCATCGACTGCACCTCCGCCGTTTAATCGCCAGCCCGCGGAAACGGTCGCGGGAATGCCGCCTTTGCGTTTGGGCGGACCGCCGGTGGACAACGTCGCGATCGACGAAGAAGGAACGGTCACGTTGATCCGTTTGCTCGGCTACAGCCTGGTGATCGGGATCGTATTGTCGTACATCTGTTTCCGCAGCATCAAGATCACCACGATGGTGTTCGTTGTCGGTGGCAGCGCCGCGATGCTCAGCATGGCGATGGTGTGGTGGACCGGCGGCAAGGTCGATGCGATTTTGATGAGCATGCCTTCGTTGGTTTATGTGCTGGGGCTTTCGGGCGCGATCCATGTGGTCAATTATTATCGTGACGAGGTCCGCGCCGGCGGCGAAGTCGGAGCGGCCGGGCGAGCGCTGCGGCATGCGATTTTGCCTTGTACGCTCGCTTCGTTTACGACCGCGATCGGATTGGCATCGCTGTTTACCAGCAACTTGGCTCCGATCAGCAACTTTGGTTTGTATTCGGCGATTGGGGTGATGGTCACGCTGGGCATCTTGTTCTCTTATTTGCCCGCCGCGCTGCAAACGTTTTCGCCAGCTTCGGACCTAGCCCGCGACGCCAAAGAAAAAGCGGCGGCCAAACAGGCGACCAATCCGGCGTCGAAGTCAAACGGCAGCCCTCACGACGATGCCCCGGAAGGTTACTTTGCCGAGTGGTGGGCGTCGGTGGGGCGCTGGGTCACGTCGCATCATGCGTTGGTCAGCATCGCCTGTTTGACGGTGTTGTTTGTCGGCGCGATGGGGCTGAGACACATCAAAACATCGGTGCAGCTGTTGAAGTTGTTTGATTCCGAATCGCGGATCATTCGTGACTATGCTTGGTTAGAAGACCATTTTGGCAAATTGGTCCCGATGGAAATGATCGTGCGAGTGCCGAATTCGTCGCTGGCCGAATCCGATCTTGTGCAGAACGGACCGGCAAAACCAGCTACGGAAAATTCCACGACGGAACCCCATCCGCTCAACATGCTCGAGCGTGCCGAGATGGTTGCCCGAGTCAGTCAAGTGGTGCGGCGAACGCTCGGTGAAACCGGAATGGACGTCGTCGGCCAAACAATGAGCGCCGATACGTTCTTGCCCCCGCTTCCGCCGCCCAGCAATTCCTACGACCCGCGTCGATCGATCGTCAATCGCAAGTTGCTCGAGTCGCGTGACCAATTGCTGCAAAGCGATTATGTGCGGATTGAAAAAGAGGGTCCGTTTGCCGGCAGCGAATTGTGGCGAATCAGCTTGCGAGTCGGTGCATTGTCGGACGTCGACTATGGTCGCTTCATCAGCACGCTGCGGACAGCGGTGGAACCGGTAATGCGGGCCTACGATACGCGAGAAGTGTTGTTGACGTCGCTCAAGCGTGATGCCGATGGCGAACCTCGGAAATTGTCTGGCAAAGATGTCGTCGTGCTGGTCGGGCATGAACGCCCCGAATCGCTTGACACCGCAAAACTGCTGATTGATCCCGAGACGATTGATACACGAAGCATCTATCTCTCGACGTTAAAAGAATTGTTGGCGAACGAGAGAATTCGTGTCGGTTGGGTCGATCCCAACGCCGCCGATTCCAAACTCGAGATCGGCAGCGAGAAATGGAACCAAATGGTTGCTGCCGCCAGTGCGGTGATGTGGGTGGGCGACGAGCCAAGCGACCCCACGCTACGTGAATCCGCGACGCGCTGGATCGACGCAAACGAAGTGGCATCCAAGCCGGTGCAAGCCGCGTTGACGCCGGATCGGTTCCCCAACGTCGAGGGTTCTGGTTCGCTACAAACGATCTACACCGGTGTGATTCCCGTCGTCTACAAGGCTCAGCGGACGTTGCTGTATAGCTTGCTCGAATCGATTGCTCTTGCCTTTGTGCTGATTGCAATTGTGATGGCGATGCTGCTGAACCCCGGTCGATTGCCGTGGTCTTGGGCGAGCCCATCGAATTTAGCCAACGGGGTGATGGCCGGTGCGGTCGCGATGATTCCCAACGTGTTCCCCGTCCTGCTTGTCTTTGGCGTGATGTGTCACTTGGACGTCGCAATTGATATTGGCACGATGATGACCGCTTCGGTGGCAATGGGAGTTGCAGTGGACGATACGATTCACTTTTTGTCGTGGTTCCGCACCAATCTCGATCGAGGGATGACCCGCGTCGAAGCGGTAATCGAGACGTATCGCCGCGTCGGCCCCGCGATGACGCAAACCACTGTGGTCGGAGGACTCGGACTGTTTGTCTTTGCACTTTCGACGTTCACGCCAACGCAGCGTTTTGGAACGCTGATGCTGTTGATGTTGGCCACCGCATTGGTGGGAGACCTGATTCTGCTGCCCGCTCTTTTGGCGGGGCCTTTAGGACGCTGGTTTAAACCGCGGACGACGACCGATCCGAGCCAAGCGGCGAACGCTGCGGCGACGGCGGAGGCGACGAGCCCACCACAGATGGCTCCTGCTATCGAACCGCAATCGCAACCTGATGCGGCCAGCGAATACGAGGACTTGCCACGCTTGAAAGTCCATTTCCCCCCAGATCGGATCGATCGACCCCATCGCATGAAGCGGAAATAGTCGACGGAATGGCGGGCAATGGCGAAGTTTGCAGGCCGCTACTCTGATCGGGTGGTTGCCTGTTTCCTGAGCGCTTCTTTGCTCGCGGCAATCGAGACTGCTATCGTTTGCAGCAGTCCTTGCTCGCGCTCAGTTGAAATGCTTGCTTTCACTAAGAATTTATCTTTCCATTCGTCACGGATCTATTTAACCCAAAGCAGAGCTTAAGGGAGGCAATCGGTCCGGCCGTTTCAAGATCACCAATCGGCGGTTCAAAATCGGATCCAAGCGGGCGCGGGGCTGTGCGAATGGGAACAGTTGTTGCGTTGTCCGTGAAGTCGATTTGTATTTCGAACCCCCGGAGATAGTGAACGTGACGGATAAACTTGGATTTTTGATCGACATGGATGGTGTCATCTACAAAGGGAGTCAGCTGATTCCCGGCGCAGATGTCTTCATTGATCGACTTAAAAGAGAGGACCATCCTTTCTTGTTCCTGACCAACAACAGTCAGCGAACACGCCGCGACGTGGCGATGAAGCTGAAGCGTATGGGGATCAATGTTGGCGAAGAACATATCTTCACCTGTGCAATGGCAACGGCTAGGTTTCTCTCAAAGCAGAAACCTAACGGGACCGCATACGTGATTGGCGAAGGGGGCCTGCTGCAGGCTCTGCACCAAAACGGTTACTCGATTGTCGATAGCGATCCCGATTATGTCGTCGTCGGCGAAGGCCGTACGGTGACTGCCGAGTCGTTGGAAGCGGCAACGCGTATGATCCTTGCTGGGGCGAAGCTCGTCGCCACCAACATCGATCCGAACTGTCCTACCGCCGGCGGAACTCGCCCCGGTTGTGGTGCGGTTGTTGCCTTTCTCGAAACAGCGACGGGAAAGAAAGCGGCAAGCGTTGGTAAACCGAGTCCTGTAATGATGCGTGCGGCACGCAAGCAGTTGGGACTCGCGACGTCCGAGACCGTGGTGATTGGCGATACCATGGAAACGGATATTTTTGGTGGCGTGCAGATGGGATATCAAACGGTGCTGGCACTGTCCGGCGGAACCCAGTTTGATGATTTGGTCAACTACGCCTTCAGCCCCGATTCGATCATCGACTCGGTCGCGGATTTGGCTTCGCCGGAAGTCAATCTGCGAGAGAAATTTGGTTTGGCCGCAGCCGGCGAAGATTTGATGCCAGCTGTGAATGAATGGGAAGAGATGCGTCTAGCGACCACCTAAGCCGATGACGGCGACCGCTTGGCCCCAATCCTAATCCCGCCCAAGACACTCGTCCCGACAGAAATGTCCGCCAAGCGTCGAGTCAATTTTATGGTTGATGAAAAGCCGTAGGGCTAGGTGCGTCATACGAAACGCACCTAGTCTGCGGCCGATCATTGATCGATTGCCCTCATCGGGTGAGCGGATTGCCGCTGACGAATCTCTCGTCGGTCATTCCGAATTCTTTACTTGGTGAATTCGAGCCAAGCTTGTTCAATCGCTGCCGTATCCGGTGGAT
The DNA here is from genome assembly GCF_039541335.1 of Novipirellula rosea. NCBI lineage: Bacteria > Pseudomonadati > Planctomycetota > Planctomycetia > Pirellulales > Pirellulaceae > Novipirellula > Novipirellula rosea. Next base: position 550,056 of record NZ_BAABGA010000120.1, read on the forward strand.
CGTCGTGAGCGATGTAGCGATAATCAGAGACGTACGTCTCGTTTGGTTCGAGAGTGAACTCGCCATCGACCATCGGAGCGAAACAGAAATAAGGTTTGCTGGGGTGTAAGCGAACCGCTTGAGGGAAGCGAAAGTTTTTACTGTGGCTGAGCATCGCGATACCACATTGCTCTCCGTCGACACGTCCAAACAAATCCACCCACTTCACATGCGATCCGTTGCCGTCAAATCGGCGTTCGCCCTCGCTCGTTAAAAATTGATGTCGAGCAACGTCCATGTCAGGTTCCGCAAGTTGCTGTCCTGCGTCTCTCGCTTTGAGATAGGCGTTGATCGCTTTTTCGCTTTCGACGGTGACCCATTCATTGTTACCGCGAAATGCCATTCCGCCGTAGTGGTACGGATTGATCGTCAGCAGCGAATCGGCAACGCAAGTGATGGTGGAGTGGATGTCGACGACAAATCCGGGGTCGGTCGTGGCATGCACCTGGACGGTCCATTGTTCTTTCAGCACCGGCGTGGGCGGATCCGGCGTGGTGAACGCTTCGTGTCGCAATTCGACGGTGAATGATCCCACTTGGTCACCACTGTTGACCTCGATCACCTTATGATGCGACACGTTGCCGGTTCGTTTGTGCTGGTTCCAAAAGTCGACTCGTTTGCCTTGGAAGGTCGTGTTAACAAATGCGCCGAACAACGCGTGTTGATGAGCATGGTCCGGTGCAAAGTCGCCCGTGACCATACGTCCGCTTGGGGTGTACAGCGGATGGATGTAGCCGCTGCGTCGGTAGATTGGGTCCATGCCTTGCGGTGGTTCTTGGAACGCTTTGTTGTACGTCAGCACCGGTTTGCCTCGCACCGTGACCTTAATGGAGTCGGGGGTTTCGGTGCACGTTACAATCGCGGCCGTTTCGGATTGGGCGAACACGGATGCCCGGTCCATCACAAAAAGACTGAACAGGGGCAGTAAGCCAATAACGATTCGGTTGTGAGTTGGCATGCAGGAAGCTCGGCGTCAGGCGGGGAGGGAATCAGGGAGGTCCAGAACGTCGGCTATTATAGAGCGAAGCCGCCATGCGAGCGGGGGCCGAGCAAGGGATCGTCTCAAGTCCGCGAGAAAATGACCAGGATGACAGCGACCGTTAGCAGGCTGGCGCCGAGCAAACGCGTGATCATCGTTTGGTGGCCATGGTCGGCCTCGGCACCGCCCCAGATTTTTGCTGCGGCCCAGGCCAACGCGACGCCCCACAGGCCCCGCATTGCATAGACCACGTTGATCCGCGCGGCGTCGTGGAATATGGCAACGGCAACGGTGATGCTAACCGCTTGCAGTGCCACAAACGTTGCCCCAGGCAACAGATTGGCACGGATGGTGGCGTCTTTGAACTTGGACCACTGGACCCAGGGAGCGAGGCAAAGCGAGGCAGCCCCGACCATCCAAAAGACAATCGGTAGAAAGCGGCCCGCACCCCAGGCAGGTGCCCAAAGTTGGACTAAACAATCAAACGCCGCGTAAGAAAACGCAGCCGAAAGCGCAAATACGATGGTCATTACCACGTCGTGGGGGTGGCTTCGTCCGGTCCACTGGATCAATGCAATCCCTGTGGCCGCTAATGCAGCGGCATACCACACCGATCGGGGCAATTGTTCGCCGCCGACAAACGTCAAAAGCAAGGCGACAAACACGACTTTGATTCCGAAGATCGGGGCCGCAATCGAAACATCACCGCGACCAATCGCCAAAAATGTGAACGCGAGTCCTTGGATAAACAGCCACGCAATCACCGCGGGCTGCCAAAACATGGTCCAATCAAGCGTGGTGCCCCCGAGTACCCATAGCGACGAAAAGGCGATCGCCGAGAACAGGTTCGAAACGAAAACGATCGTAATTTGGCCAGCACCAGCGGCACCTGATCGTTTGACAAAGATCAAACCACAGACGTACAGAACGCTGGCTAGCAGGGGAAGTAACAGATGCATCGTGCGCACAGCCTACACGTCGCCGCCGCAGCCGAGAACCGTGCGTCTTCAGGCAGCCTGCAGAAGCATCTGTTTGGTGTGCACTTCATCAATCGCAACACAAACGTCGGCGACGGTGATCGCTCGCATCGCCGAGTTATCTGCGTTTCGTCGATGTCGTCGCGATCCGCGTTCGTACGCCTTTTGAATCGCGACTTGGCCGTAGGGGCCCGAGTCACCTGGGCGTGTCGCACCGTAGAGCCCGATGGTGGGGGTGCCAACCGCGACAGCGATGTGCAGCGGACCGGTGTCACCGCTAATGAAGAGGTCGGCGTGACTGATCAGCGCGGCAAGATGGTGGAGGTCGGTATGAGGCGCCAACACCGCAGCGCCGCCCGATTTTGCCACGATCTCGTCGGCCATCACTCGTTCGTCGCTGGTGCCCCACACGACCGCGGATTGATAGCCAAATTTCTGTTTTAGATAGCGGGCGGTTTTAGCAAAGCGAGCCGCTTCCCAAAGTTTCGATTGCCACGTCCCTCCTGGGTTCAGCACGGCCAACCGTGGGCTGGCGATCGTACGTCGCCATCGCGAGGCCCAAACGACCGACGCATCCGATACGGGCAAATCCCATTGAACCGACGGAGAATGCAGCCCGAGTGGCGACAGCAGTTCAAGCGATCGATCCGTCACGTGGCGAAACGCCGGTGCCACACGAACATTGTTCAACAGCCGACTGAGCTCGCCACCATGTTTTCCTGCAAATCCAATCCGCTGGTGCGCTCCGGATACCCATCCGGCCAATGCCGACTTGGTGTTGCCTTGGCAGTCAATCGAAATGTCAAATTGATGCGGACGCAAAAGAGAACGGGCAGTCTGGATTCCCGACGGGGAAATGAACCATTTGCGGTCAAGTTGAATCACCGCATCGAGGGCTCGATGTCCCCGCACCATCGGCGCTGCTTTTCGTTCGACCACCCAGCCTAAATAGGCATCGGGGAATTCGGCTCGCAACGCACAGGCGACGGGAAGCGTTAAAATCGCATCGCCGATCGCACTGAGACGAGAGATGAGAATTCGAGGTCCACCTCGCTGCTTGATCTTTATATTGGACATCACGGCGATCCTTCGCACGAAAAATTGGGGCGTCCTATTGGGTGATTCTAAACGGCCGAACGCGGGCGATGCCAGAGCGATCAGTCAAGATCCCAAACCTATGAACGCTAGCAAATCTGAGCGTTAGCAAATCTAAACGCTAGCAAACTAGCCAACGTGGCTGGCCATCGGCGGCGCCGAGTGAATATCGACATTCTGAGAAGAAAAACAACGGCAGATTCACCACGAAACGGCCGCTCGGTGGCTAAGGGGGCACAAACCAGCGGCGAAGCGAAGGAGGGCGAAAAGCCGCCTCCCCCTGGCAATGCGATCAAATCGTATAGAGTCGCGAGAACCGCAGCGGATCCACGATACCATGTCGTTCCATTCTCGCTATCAAACGCCCCGAGGACTCGCCATCGTCGATCGTGGCGATCATGTCTTCGGCTGCCAATTGATAGGGGCGAAGCCGTTGTTCCTTGCTCATTTCCCAAGCGATCACCAACTGCTTTCTCGCGTCGGCAAAGTCGGACGTCGAGGTGGCAGTCAATTGCAGCAGCAAGCCTTCATAGAAATAGGCGACCGTCTTCGCAAACGCACCTTGCTCGCGATGCAAGCGTCGGATTGCCGTTTCAATCGATTTGACCCAGGGGCCGGCAGGATCCTTTTTCAGTTGATGCAGCGCGGTCAAGGCAACAAATTGCTCGACCATCACGCGATTGCATTGCAGCATCAACGCCGACAAATTGGTTTTCGAACTGCGTAGTTGCTCGATCCGTTGCCACGCTTGGTCATAGTGCCCCTTGTAGAGATCAAGATGGACGTGGGCCGTCCATTCGAGGAAGTTAAGCATTTGCGTGCCACCACAAGCAGCCAAACTCTCTGCATTCTTTGCCCGCACTTGTTCGCTGTCGATCACTCGATCTCGCATCAGCCAGGTAGAAGCTCCGCAACCTGAGCTTGCGATGATCCATTGAAATTGATCGTTTCGCTGCTTGAAATCGTCCAGCATTTGATCACATGTCTTCATCATCGCAGTCCATCGACCAACGTGCCAATGAGCCATCAAGTAGGCTGAGCGAAGGTGGCATACTTCCAGCGTCAATGGTTCACTCGATGCACTATAGTGGTGCACGCAGGCATCAAAGGACGCTGCCACACTGTTCCAACGCATCGCCAACGCTTGCGAAAACGCAATGCCTGCCCACACATCACCGATCATTTTGGAATTCTCGGTGGCGATCGCCCGTGGCAACAGATCTTGCAGCGCCAATTCGCTGCGGATTCGTTTGGACCCATGGTTGTAAGAACCGAAGACGGCGGCGCCGACTTCGACCAGGATTCGGTCCGCTTCACTACCGTAGCGTACCGCCAAGTTTGCTGCGGTGATGTTCAATTCCGCCGCGTGCAGGTTGTCGTACATCGACAACGGGCGGGCAACCGACAAGCAGAGTTCAAGTCGTTGCCGGTTTCTTACTGTCACGTTCTCGGGGGACACGCCGCCTTGTTTGCGTGAGAACCGAATGTTCGTGCAGACACAATTTGCCAGCAGACGCAAAATGTTGATTCTGCTCATCCAGCGTGGTTTGGCGGAGGGCACGTTCAGCAGGCGAGTCAATCGTTGCAATTGTTCACGCACTTCATTGAAATAGCCACAGCGAATCAGCAACGTAGTGGCTTTTAGCTGATAGTTGACGCTTTCTTCATCATTCAGCTCTGATGCGAGAAGCTGAAAGTAATGTGCCGCGTCCACGGGGCGGTCGGCTTCGACAAACGTTTCCGCCGTGATCCGAATATGCTCAATGCGTTCGGGACCACTGACGTGGTCGATCACTTTGGCGTGCCAGCGAGCGGCTTCGGTTTTGGCGTGATAGCGTTCGGCGTTTTCGGCAGCCAGGATCGCGTACGAAACGGCACGGTTGGGTTCATCTGCCTCGAAGAAATGACGTGCGATGCGAGCCGCCAATTTGCCCCCCGAGTCGAGGCGGGAAAGCAATCGAGCCCACGCGGCATGACACTCGCGTTTCTGAGAATCGCTCAGCGTGGTCGCCAAGTTCTCTGCAATGCTGTCGTGAAAAATCGAGATGCATTCGCCACCGGTAACGTCATCGCGAACCAACCGCTGTTGGACCAATTCCGAAAGCACGGCATCAATTGATTCGCCCAAGCCGGTCAATTCGCTCAACTGTTCTGCGGACACCAAATGCCCTGCGGTGACAATGTACGATAATGCGGTTTTGGCATCGTCACTGAGTCGTGCTACACGCATCGGCCACAGTTGGCCGGTGCGAGTGACCACGCGGGCTCCGGAATCGGTTTCCTCGCCGCTGACGGTATGGTGAAGCACGCCACCGGGGCGAAGTTCTTCGATAAAGTCGATCAGACGCAGTGGGTTTCCCTGCGCCGCTTGGACAAGTTCTTCAATGGCGGTGAAATTCAAGCGGGCCGACCAACGACGGGCTGCTCCAATGAGCAATTCTTGCGAGGCGGCCTCGGTCAAACGGTCGAGCTGTATTTTGTGTTGTGGAGGTGATGCTTGGTGATCCCCGTCGGGACGCGAGACCGTGATGATGCCCAGCATGCCTCCGCTGACCGCTTGCAAGCGGTCCAGCACATTTACACTATCGCGATCGGCCCACTGGACGTCGTCAATGATCAGAATCAACGGACCGACCAATCGCAAGGCTTCGCTTAGACGCACCCCCGCTTCGATCGCATCGAGACGCTTAAAACTTTTTCGGTCTGGATCGACCGAGGTGCTCGCTTTCACGACGCTCTTCAAGACCGGAAATGCTTCATGCAAAAACTCCGTGCTGGCGGGATCAAGTTCCATGATGTCGCGATCGTTTTTCATGTAACGCGTGGCGATCGCATCACAGATTTCATCGAACGCTAACATCGGAAGGTCTTCGCCGGAGCGACATTTCGCTCGAAATAGCTGCCCCCAGCGTTTCAGGTGAATGTATTGTGCAAGTTCGTCCACAAAGCGGCTCTTGCCGATTCCCGACGGCCCTTCGATGTGTAACCGTCCCACCCCGCCACTGAAAATCTCATCGATCCAGTCACAGCACTGCTCGAGTTCAACATCACGTCCCACGATGGGAGTGTCGATCCAGAGGCAACAAGGCGACTCGGCCGACCCAAGTCGTGATAGTGCCGATGCGGTGGGGCGATCGACTGGATCGCTCTGCAGCATCTCGGCACAAGCTTCACGTAACACGCTGGGGACATCCGAGGACAGATCCTCTACCGCTTCGCTGATCATCTCTTCGTCATCACGCCGATTGTCTTGCGAGCGTTCAATCGACAAATGCACATGATCGACCGTGCGATCCAAGATGCGAAGGGCGTCCAGCAAAACCAACCCTAAACTAAAGATGTCGCTGGCGGGCAAATAGTATTGATCCCACAAACTTTCGGGCGCAAAGAAGTGCGGTGGGCCGACGAGATAGTCGCGATAGCCGTTGGGATCGCTATCAAAATCGATCGTTCCGACCAGCCCGTAATCAATCAGCCGACCGTGACCCGTATGATCGATCATCAAATTTTGAGGCTTGATGTCCCGATGTACCAATCCGCGTGAGTGCATTAACGCCAACGCCGATGCGTATTGACGCACCAACGTCAGCAGTTGTTTATAGCCTCCATCGGGATCTTGTTTACCAAGATCCCAGACCCCCAGCGAAAACGTTTTGCCTTTGACTTCTTCCATCGAAAACGCGATGTGGTCATCGATGTAATGGATTCGGTCGAGGTGGATCAGACCGGGGTGCCGCAACGGGATCATGCGGCGAAAACCGAGCTTGTTGCGGACTAGGTTTTCACATTTGGCAGGCAACAGTAGTTTCAATGCGCAGAGTCGACCCGTGCTTTCGTCACGCGCGCGATAGACGTATCCACTGCTGCCCTTGCCAAGCAGATGGTGCAGCATAAAGTGCCCGAGTTGGTCGCCCGGCTTCCATGGGGGCGCAATCCGATCACTCGAGGCGTCGGGAAGATGCGTTTCTCGGTCTTCTTGCCCACGAATCTTGGTGTCCGAGGAAGGGTCGGTCGGGAAGTGCTCTTCATTGTCGCGTAGTCTTGCCATTGAACCTGTTACCCCTGTCAAACTCGAACGTCGACCGCAGTTAACTCATGCTGCAAAGCAACAGAGTATAGATCATCTGCCCGAAAAGAGCAGGTCAAAAAAGCCAACCGACGCATTGAGTTGTAAGAACGAAACGCCAGCAAATCAAAATGCCCCCCCTAACTGATCGACCAGCTCCCCATATCGCGTGTGCACCTATGGCGCGCATTCGCTAAGGAGAATGCGGTGAGGTCCGTGTGGTTTCAGTGAAATCCATAGATTCGCAGGCTGAACGCGTTGCAACGCTGTGATTTGTTGCCATCCTTGGTGAACAGAATTCGCTGGAGGGGTTCGGCAATCAGAAGCCCCCAGGCACGAAAACTCAGAGGCAGGGAAGTTCGAAGGCCAGCTGTTTGCCTGTGGTCAGGCCGCTGCGGGCGTGGCAATCGATCGCACGATATGAATGGTGTGATCGTGTTGTAGGTTCAGCACGGTGGGGGAAGAAATGCGTTGCCGGGTGTCCCACATTTCGATCGTTGGACGGTCGAAGGATGCGCCGCCGGCGCGAATCACACGGCCCAGTTTTTCATTGGTCAGTTCGACGAAGCTGCCCAGCGGGTAGAGTGACGTTAATTCAAGCAGGGCCCGCACGACCGTCGCATCGAATTTGCCTTGCTTCATTTCTTTAAGCAGCTGTACGAGGGCATGATACCCCTGGATGGCCAAGCGGTGAGGACGCGTCGAGATCATTCCAATAAATGCGTCGGCCACACAGGCAATTTTTGCGAGCGGGTGAATCGCATCGCCATGGCGTCCGCGAGGGTAACCGCTGCCATCACATCGTTCATGAATTTGGTACGACACCATTTGCGAACCGATGGATACTTGTTCACCGAAACGGCCGATCACTTCGGCGCCACGGACGGGATGGTCGGCGAGACGTTTAAGCATGCCATCGCTGAGCGGATGTTTTGAGCTAAACAATCCGGTACCGATCGCCTTCATGCCGATGTCATGAATCAAGCATCCCACGCCGAGTTCGATCAGCAGCGCTTCGTCTAACCCCATTTGCGAGCCAATCGCCATCGACATGGTGGCCAGATGCACACCGTGCCGTGCCGGGTACTCGGTTTCGAACGGAGAACAAGCCATGCAGACGAGCGCATCAACGTCTTCGGTCATCCGTCGCAAAATATCCTGGCACGTCGCGTGCAGCGGTGCCACGCTGCCATCGTGTGTCGCCAGCGTTTCATCAAAAATCTGGTTGATCGATTCAATCGAGTCACTGGTCTCGGACGCCCATTGATGGGTCATTCCTGGTTCATACGAGCAGTTTTCGGGTTTGCGCGCGCGAGCGGCAAACGGCAATGTATTCTCGTGTTCGGGTTCATCGTCGGCTTCTAAATGTTGGTCCAAGATCAAAGTTTGCTCGTTGATCGTGCTGGATTTGACATAAGCCGGAGGCGGAGGCACCTTTACCGCCCGCCCTTGTGGGGTGAAGGCATTGAGGATTGCAATGTCTTTTTCGCTTAATAGCAGACTCTTTACCCCCCGCAGCTGCAGTCGCAGGATCAAATCCGCGGTGACTTCCATCCCTTCGCCCAACAGACGAACACGTGCATTTTCGGGATCGGGAATTGCGGAGGTGAGTTTGACACCCGGAACCAGCAATTTTGCGGAGACTTTGCGGTATTTAGACATGGAAAGGCTCGAGACAGGGCGACGCTGGCAATCCAATGCATTTTTGAGAGGGGAGAACGGCTACACACATTTTTTGTCAGACAAAAGTGATTGGTTCGGAACGTAGCTAACCCGCAACATTATGGCTGCAAAGCAGCGAATGGAACGTCGAGATGGGTGGAGTACCATCTGGCCACCATCTAGGGCTAGTGCACATTTGCAGCGACAAAAATAAAAGACTTTTACACTCCCGTTACATAGGTTTACATGCTCTGAGACAGACAGGGCTTTACGGTTCTGTAGAATCTCCTCACTCAGGCAACTTCGTGAGATGTCTGACGCTTTCCCAAGGACATTCAACGACAGGATTTCATCTTATGGCTTCGGTCATCCCTCCTACCAAAAAACAGACTCGCCGCCAACGCAAATCGTTGGACCGCGCCCAGCCCGCTCAAAATAAAAAATCGAATCGTGACGCGAACTCGCCTCACGTCAGCAACGATAAAATTGGCAAATTGCCGTCAAACGCTCATCCGACCGCTTCGGAGCGACGTCGCGTTAACAATCTCAGCTACTGGGCGATTGGGTGGTTAACGATTGCCCACTTGGTCGTGCTGGCGGCTCCCTTCTACTTTTCCTGGACGGGATTGGCTGTGATGGTCGTCCTGCACTGGATGACGGGTAGCCTGGGGATTTGCCTCGGTTATCACCGCTTGTTGACCCACACCGGCATGAAGACTTATTCGTGGGTCCGTTATACGTTTGCCACGATTGGAACCTTGGCGGGCGAAGGCTCGGCATTGGATTGGGTTGCCGATCATCGCAAACATCACGCGCATAGCGATCAAGAAGGCGATCCGCATTCGCCAAACGAAGGCGGTGTGTGGGCCCACATCACATGGCTCGCGTTTCACACGCACAACGGCGATCGCACCGCCTACTTGCAGCGTTGGGTCCCCGACTTGTACAAGCAACGCGGAATGCGAATTTTGGACATGTTGTTCTTGCCCCTACACATTGCCGTTGGTTGTGCATTGTACGGCATCGGATACGCAATTGGCGGGAACGATTTCGGACTTTCGCTGCTGATCTGGGGTATGTTCGTTCGTCTGGTCGGTGTTCTGCACGCGACTTGGATGGTCAACAGTGCCTCGCACATGTGGGGCTACAAGAACTACGAAACCACCGACGATAGCCGCAACAACTGGCTCGTCGCGATCGTCGCGTACGGCGAAGGCTGGCACAACAACCACCACGCTTACCCACGCATGGCCAAGCACGGTCACAAGTGGTGGGAATTCGACATTACTTGGCAAGCGATTCGTTTGCTGCGAGCCTGTGGCCTTGTTTGGGACGTGGTCGATTATCGTACTGTCGCTGAGAAACAAGCCGGTGAGAGTGCTCCGACGACCGCAGCGTGATCTGAACGCCGACGGTCGCGTCAATGAATCAAAAACGCCGCTTGCACAAATGTGCCAGCGGCGTTTTTTTTGTGGTTCAGTTGACTTTAGCGTGTTTGGGCGACTCTAGCGTTTAGAAGACGTCAAAAATGCAGCGATGACGCCTGCGATCAAGCCACCGAGGTGGGCACCGTTGGCGATCGGCCCAAACATCCCGGTCATACACAAGACCAACCATCCCAACATCAGCATCACGTTGCCTTGAGACATGCGAATTGGGTACGACAAATCCATTTGCGGACGAATCCAAAGATAGCCAAACAAGCCATAAACGGCTCCTGACGCCCCGATGGCAAACGGCGATCCTGCGACCGCATGGAGAATCGGCGGCAGTGATTCGGCACCCGGCAGTGAGACCTGCAGCATCATTCCGGCGAGCTGGCTGATGAACAGCAAGATGCTCAGAAAGATCGAGCCGTGCAGTCGTTCAATCGCCGAACCGAGCAGAAAAATCCAAATCATATTGAATGCGAGATGCAGCGGATCGGCGTGTAAAAACATTGGGGTGATAAAACGCCACACCTCTCCCTTTCGCACCGAGGCAAACCAATCGCCGTCGCTCTCGACGTAGTCGCGGTGATCCACGAAGGACAGGGCGTAGTCGACCGACTGTTCCGTCGTCAACTGAGTACTATCAAGCGATTGCCTTGGCCGGCCGAAGCCTCCGGTAAAACTAGCGATCACCGACAACGCAATCACTGCAATGACAACGGGAATCCGTTGCTGGCGGCCAGCCATGCCGGCACCCCCAAGTCCCCCCATCGCCGTCCCTCGTGACGCCGGCATCGATCGTTGTAACTTTCGTTGCTCGGCAATTTTACGTTGGTGATGGTTCACCCGCTCGTTGCGAATGGCGTCCGCCTTGCTTTTGACTTGGTACGATTCTGAGTCGGGGGATTGCTCGAACAAGGCAAATTGTTTGCGGGCTTCTTCGACGTCCTTTTCCTCACGGATCCAGATGTCCCAGCGGGGGCTATCGGGGTCCCCGTCGGAGTCCGCTGCGGCATCAATCGACAGTGTGACCAAATAATCACAGAACCGATGAGCAAGAGTTTCGTTTTCAAGGCTGCCGATTCGCCGCATCAGTTCAACGCCGTGTTCAATCGAGTAGTGGAGGGGAACAACCGCAGGATTGTAGAGAGTATCTGCGGAAGGCTAGTTGTAAGCGGAAATTACGCAAAACGCACTCCCATGGAAGCGATTCGAGCCAGCATTGGGGGAAGGGCCACAGCAAAAAGTGGCCGGCGGCAACGCGCCGACGGTGGCCAACGATCCAAGCAGCCAACGATCCAAGGAGTTCGGGGGGCCAAACGACTCACACGGACTTTTGTTTCCGCTGCGCTTCAATTTCCTCAAACGTGTAAAGTCGGCCGGTTCCGGACCCTGGGCAAACGCTGCAAGTTTCTTTCCAATCTTTCTTTCGCTCCAGATTACTGTCCCAAAACGGCCATGTCCGGCACTGGATCGGTCGAGCACCATAGACGCTGCATTTGCGGGTTTCGGGGTCCAACAAGATACAGTCCCCGTCGGGATATTCTTTTAGGCTTTTGTCTGCGCCGACTTGGCGAACGAATTGGTACTCGAACGCGTCGACCTCCAATTCCATTTCGTCGGCCAAATCCGCGATTTCGTCTTCATTGACCCAAACAAATCCCGGCGCTCCGCTGCAACAGTCCCCGCACTGAGAACACTCAAAACGAAGACCGTCGGCGTACCATGGGGCGGCCTTTTTCTTGTTGTTTGAATCTTGCTTTTTGGGCATCGTAGAGGAAACCGCAGGGGGGGCAGTGGATCAGGCTCGAGCGGCAGCGGTCGCTTCCAAGCGATCGAATTCAAGTTCCAGCCGAGCTTCTTGGAACCCATCACTGTAGCGTTTCACCGCGAAATCGTCGACGCGGCCAGTCGTTTTTGCACTGCGGCGGATCGACTCTTCCGATTTGTGCCGAGCTGGGGGCGTGCTAAATTAGAGACATCGATCTCGGTGGGGTCTCTGCGAATCGCTTTCTTCGGAGCTTGTTCCATGCGAATTTTTTCTACCCTCTTGGTGCTGGTGTGCAGTTGGTCGATGACCGCGGCGAGCGTGGATGCCCGCGAGTGGTCAAGTCTCGATGGCCAATTCAAGATCGATGCCGACGTGATCGCCTTTAACGATTCGACGGTGGTGTTGAAACGCAAGTCCGGGAAATTGGTGGCGGTCGAATTGGCCGAGCTGTCGCAACAAGACCGAGATTATGTGGCGTCCAAAGAGACGAGGGATGCGTTTCGCAAATCCGCGGACCAAATGCAGACGTGGACGTCGGTCGATGGAATGATGATCCGCGGACGTGTGCTTGCCTATGGCAAAAAGGATCTCGAGGTGCAGCGGAAGAAGGGCAATGTGCTGATCAACGGTCAGCCGTTTTCCAGAATTGATCCGCTGCATCAAAAGCTTGTCTTGAAAATCATTTCGCATCTCGAGGGAGCGAAGATTCAAGAGGAGTCGCAGCTCACTGCCTGGGCAAAAAAAACGCTGGCTGCGAAACCCAAGACGTATCCGCTCGAAGGCGTTCTGATGCAACTCGAAAGTGGTGATGAGATCAGTGTTCCGTTCTTCTTGTTTGACAAAACCGATCTCGCCGTCCTGCAGCCTGGTTGGGAACATTGGCGTAGCCAAACCGAGGACGAAGCGGCCCGCGAACGCGAAAGTTTGATGGTTCAAACCTCTGCGATGCAGTACCAGCTTGAAAAACAGCAGAACTATCAAATCGAACGAATGAAACTTGATATGCTGGCGGCAGCCACCGGGTTAACCTCAATCTGGGAAGTCATGCTCGAGCCAAGGCAAGGCGTTTATGGTCGCCGCACCAGCGTCATCGTGACCGCCCGCAACAGCGACATCGCGACGCACATGGTGACGGCGCGTTATCCCGGTTACGCGGTGATCGGAGTCCGGCGGGCTAACCGCTGATCCTGCCCAGCCGTCAATTGGGCCCCGTTGTTAATCGGGCCCAGCCGTTATTTGGGCCCAGCCGTTAATTCAGCCAATCGCGAAGCCGATGACCGCGACGCTGTTGAGGCTCGACCGCAGAGTCAACGCTCGATGCGGAAGAGCGATTTTTTCTATGAAAGTTGATTGAATGAGTTCCGAACCGTTCGCCGTGCTGATTGTTGATGATGAGCCCAATATCCGATCGGGTTTGGCGAAGGGGCTCGCCAGCGAAGCTGACCTTGTGAAGACCGCGGGCGATGCCGACGATGCACTGGACCAGTTCAACAAAGGTTCGTTTCAATTGGTGATCGCGGATGTGCGATTGAATAGCAGCATGACGGGGATCGAGCTGTTAGAAAAAATTCGTTACTTGCGTCCGACCACCGCGGTCATCGTGATCACTGCCCACGGAACCGTCGAGACCGCCGTTGAAGCGATGCGTGCGGGCGCGTTTGATTTTATCTTGAAGCCGCTTGACTTGAATTTGATTCGTCAGCAAGTCCGCAAGGCTCGAGAGTATTACCAATTGCGAGTCGAGAACCGGCAATTGAGAACGCAATTGGCCGGCGCGGGGCAAGTCTCGAATATCATTGGCAACGGCGCCGCGATGCAAGCGGTGTTTCAGCAGATTCGCCAGGTCGCTGCTACCGAGGCGACTGTTTTGATACAGGGCGAAAGTGGCACGGGAAAGGAATTGATTGCCCGCGCCCTGCATGACCTCAGCGACCGAAGCAGCGGTCCCTTTATCGCCGTGAATCTAGGCGCGATGCCAGAAAACCTGCTCGAAAGTGAGCTTTTTGGCCACGAAAAAGGCTCCTTCAGTGGCGCCTCGCGACAAAAACCGGGATGCTTTGAACAGGCCGCCGGAGGCACTTTGTTCCTGGACGAAGTGACGGAAATGTCGGCGAAAAGCCAAGTCGATCTGCTGCGGGTGCTCGAATCACGCGTGTTTACGCGTGTGGGGGGCGAAGAGTTGATTCACACCGATGTACGCATTGTTTCAGCAACCAACCGTTCCGTGCATGAATTGATCGAAGAAGGCGTGTTTCGCGAAGATCTGTTCTATCGTTTAAACGTGATCCCCATCGAAGTCCCTCCGCTGCGGGCGCGTCGCGAAGACATCCCGTTGTTGGTAGAGCATTTTTTAGAACAGTTTTGTACGCGACATTCGCGCGACGCCAAACAGCTATCTCCCGCAGCGATGCAAACGCTGGTTTCATCCAATTGGCCCGGCAATGTTCGCCAACTGCGAAATATGATTGAGCGGATCGTGGTGACCCACAGCGGCGAAGTCATCCATCATGACGAATTGCCCGCGGAATTGACTCGCACCCCAAGTCCGGCGAACAAAACGCTCGTTCCGTTGGCCGAAGCGGTCGAAGCCTGCGAACGCGAAACAATCGCTGCAGTGCTTAACGCCTATGACCTGCATCGTGATAAAACCGCTAAAGCGCTTGGGATCAGCGTGCGAACGCTCCATTACAAAATGAGTCGCTATAATTTGCATTAACCCAGTGCACGTTAACTAAGTGCATGTTGCCCCCCTACCTTTGTTGCCCCATGTCGTGTCGTGCGTCAGCGATCCGGCATCCCTTCCTTCCTCTGACGCTTTGAGATGAATTGATGATCACTCTGTTTCACCGCGCTGTCCCCATCTGGATGGTTCTGCACGCCTCCTTGTTATTGGCTCAAGACGTGTCGATTGCCACGTTAGATCCTGAAATGGCGGTCAGCAAAAAATCCGCCGGCGGAATCGATTGGTACGACGTGACTCAGTGGGGTGTCGAAGGCCGTATCTTGCCCGATCAAGAGCGACAACAATGGTTTGATCGCCTGCCTGCATCGGCGCAAGACTCGGTGACCAAGAATGTTTGGAATCTTAGTCGCGACAGCGCGGGGATGATGGTCAGGTTCACCACCGATGCCACCGCAATCCACGTCCACTACAAATTGAAAGACGCGGGGTTGGCGATGCCTCATATGCCCGCAACCGGGGTCAGCGGGGTCGATTTGTATGCTCGCGACAACCACGGCGATTGGAGATGGGTTCAGGTTGCCAAGCCGTCGTCCCAAGAAGTCAAAGCGGAAATCGTGAGTGGGTTGGCGAAGGGACAGCGTGAATACGCGGCCTACTTACCGCTCTACAATGGTGTCGAGTTTATGAGCATCGGCGTCGAGCAGGGACGTCATTTCGCAGGATTAAAACCACGCAAAAAGCCTCTCGTGTTCTACGGTACCAGTATCACCCACGGTGCTTGTGCCAGCCGACCAGGGATGGTTCATACTGCGATTTTGGGAAGACGATTCGACATGCCGGTGGCCAACCTTGGCTTCTCGGGCAACGGGCGAATGGACAAAGCCGTAGGTGATTATCTAGTGCAAGTCGATGCTGCTGCGTTTGTTATCGACTGTTTGCCCAACATGGGGCCGGCCGCGGTGGCAGAAAAATGTATTCCGCTGGTCAAACAGATTCGTCAATCGCGCCCCGACACCCCGATTGTGCTGGTAGAAGATCGCCGCAATACCAATGATTGGATCTTACCGGATCGCCAGCAGCATCACACCGATAATCATGCGGCACTGAAAGCGGCCTACAAAAGTCTGGTCGATGACGGTGTCACCGGCTTGCATTACATCGAGGGCGATCATCTGTACGGGGACGACGCCGACGGGGCGACCGATGGTTCCCACGCCAGCGATCTCGGCTTTATGCGACAAGCTGACGTCTTTGAGCCAATATTGCGTAAGGCGATCGGCATCCAGAATTAGCACGACAAACTCGTTTCATTTCCCCCCCGCAGTCAGCGGGGCGGTGACAACTGGGTAAATCGTGATGCGGTGGGGAGATGGTTTTTGCCCAAACCGCGATCCCCTTTGACCCAGCCCAAGGGGCGTCCGTGGTACTGAACCACGGTCCAGCCGCGAGAAGGACATGGAATCGGGGCTCCGCTGAGGTATTGTGCCGCCGTTTCATGGTCGACGTCCAGCGTTTGTCGGCTGCGAAGAAGGGTGCCTCGTTGTAAGGCCGCTGCATGTGCCGGCTTCCACACTTTGCCCGTGCGATGAGCAATTTCGGGACCTAACTTGGCAACCCGTTCCACCCATACCGGCGCATCAATTGGAATCGCGTAAAGCGATGAATCGCTACCAAAATACCGATGCACTTGTCCCGAATCGGTGAACCATTGATCGAGTTCGACCGTGGTTTTAAATGGTTTGTTGTTGCGAAACGTTTTGGCTGACCACGATGCTTCCCCTTGAATCAACGAGGCCGCAAAGCTGCCAGCGCAGTCGTGTTGGTGAGGCCACAAGCGATAGCAGCCGGGGGTGATGGGAGATGCATACGGCTGCAGCGATGGGATCGATTCCGCAGTGAAGTCGTGCGAACCGAGCAGACCGTCGATCTGAGCTTCGTTTTCCGCTGCGGCGAACGTGCAGGTGCTGTAGACCAGTTTTCCACAGGGACGCAGCAATCGCGTCGCGGCGGATAAAATGCGTTGCTGCCGCGACGCACTATGTTCGATTTGATGGCCCGATAGCGCCGAGATCGATTGCCGTTTGCGTGACAATAACGCCTGTCCGCTGCAGGGGGCGTCCACTACGACGACATCAAAACAACCCGTTAACTGTTTTGCTAGATCATCGGGATCGAGTTGCGAGATCGCGAAACGGTCCGAACCCGTGCGAGACAAATTGTGCAACAACGCGGGAACACGCGAACGAATCGGTTCGTTCGCCAGCAGAAAACCGCTGCTCTCGAGCGATTCGAGAATCGCCGTGGCCTTGCCGCCCGGCGCGGCACAGAGGTCGCAAACAGTTTGATTTTTTAATGCAACAGGATGATCGGCTTGTAACGCTGCAAGCGCGAGGAGCGATCCCGCATCCTGAACGTAATAGTCGCCCGCAGCATACGCGAGTTCCTTTGATGGACGCGATTCAGTCGATTCGCAGCGATAGCCCAGGGAATACCAAGGCACGGGGGTGGTCGGAAACGGCAGCGATTCTGGGGCGACTTCGCGGCGTACCCGAACGACGTTTCGGTGACGACTTGATAGCGAAGCGATAAACGCGTCGAGTTCGTTTGCCGAAAGCGAGATCTTACCAAGTGCGTCGCGAACCAGGTCGTGAAGCGAGTCGTCATCCAACGACTCGCTATGCGAAGTTGAAGTCACACTCATGCCTGACGTTGAAACCATCGCCAAGCGGACAATCCCATCGACAACACTCCGGCGAGCAAAAGCGGCGAGGTTAGTGTGAACATGATGAACACGATGTGGGCGAGATGCCCCGATCCGTCATCGCTTCCCGCGACGAAATTGTTGCCTAGCAGGACATCGAGATCGGCTTGAACCGCAGGCACCCGAATTGCATACAGCCCACCCGCGAAAATGACGGCAAAGATCACCATCATCAGCATCATCACTGCGAGGCTAATTTGCGGAACACGGCGACGATGTGACGATGGAAGCATTTGAGGAACAGAGCGGTGGATCATGTCATAGGAGCGTTGCCGAACACACCCTCCCCCCCCTTGCGCGATGATCGTAAAACGCGGGGCTCAAGCCGACGATTGCAATACGCTGATTGCAAAAGGCTGGGGTAAGGGGGGCTTGGGGGAAAGTCGGTGCTCCCCCCTGGCAGCACGCCTACTGTACTCGGTCTGAACCCTGATCGTCAATCAACCGCTACGATCGGGCACGCATCACTGTGGACGGAGAGGGCGATTAGAAAATGCCCGCTCCGAAGTCGTCGTCTTCTTGAGGGCTCGCTTTTTCTCGATTGGGTGTATTCATAAAGTGCGGTCGTTTTGGGCCACCGCTTCCTGAATCGGGTTCGTCAATCATCGCATCATTGCTTGACGAGGCTGGGGCGGCGTTTTGCCGACTTTCGCTTTTTTCGCGGGCGGGTGACGGTGACGGACCGGCGTCATCATAGCCAAAGTCATCATCGTAACGCGACCGATAACCCGGTTCTCGTGATCGGCTGAGCTCGGCTTCAAATTCTTCGATCACTGCATTTTGAATCAATTCGCGGCAATCGCTGTTGATCGGATGAGCAACATCCGCATACAGCTTTTGAGGTGAATCCGTGTCTGCATCGACTTGCAATTTCACGCCACAATGATTGCAGTAGGTTGCACGAAGATGGTTTTTATAACTGCATCGTTGACAATGGCCTGTCAATTTTCGACTTGGCATCGCCACAAAAGGACCGTTCGCACCGTCAATGATTTTAAGGTCGCGAACAACAAAACAACCATCGATCGTGATCGAGCAAAATGCTCGCAAACGATCCTCGGACGCTTCCATTAGCTTGATGCGTATCTCTGAGATCTGCACTAGGTGACCCTCCCTAACCGCGATGGCATTGGAATGCGGATTGTCCGGAGCCTACAGTGCATCTAAACATGTTCAGCAACTCTGGACTTAGTATTTACTCAATTTGGATGCTGGCGGGGACAAGCACCGAACTCGCAGCGACTACCCTCGCGGTCGGTAACGATTGCCGATCAGCATCTGACCGGACACCCCGCTGCTGTACTGCACTATATTGGTTACGCAACTGCGATGCCAATCTGGTCGCATGGATTGCGGACTCTGCCAGACCGAAACAAGCCGAGCCGCTCCCTGTTAATTGACACCCCCGCAGCCCGAGATGCCACATCGATTTTAATATTTCGTCAATTTGCGGTGCGATTTTTGATGCGGGCTCCTGAAGTCGATTACACATATGCGAAGCGATCGACCCCCAATCTCCCGTCTTTAATGCCCCGATGAACGCGTCCGCGGGCTGAGGAGTGTCGGAAATCGACGATTCTGAATAAATTTTTGCGGTCGATAAGCTTGTCGCTGGAAATGCCACAACCGTGTTAAGCTGAGTGGTCAACGCGACAGGGGTAAGTTGTTCGCCGCGTCCCTGAGCCCTTGCCGCAGTCCATGCCGTTGCTGCATTGCCAAGGAAAAATGGAATGTCGCTGCCGAGTTCGGCCGCCAACACGACAAGATCGGGATGGTCCTGAGGGATCCCGCTGAGGGTTGCCGCACAGAGCAGTGCCGAGGCCGCATCGCTGCTAGCGCCCCCCATTCCCGCGCCCGCAGGAATGCTTTTTGCTAGGTGACAGGAAAATCCCGTCGCTAATCCGAAATGCTCCGCGAACCTGACTAGTGCCCGGTGGACAAGATTTCGCGAGTCATCGGGAATCGCAAGCAGCGATTGTCCCTGATCCGAATCAGGATCAACGCCAAGTTCGCGAGCGACAATTTCGAGCGACGGCATCCACTGGACCGCGAGCTGAACGCCTGGGGTTTCGCTTTGCTGGATGCGGAGCTGGTCACGCCAATCGATCGCGACCATCACGGTGTCGATATCGTGATAGCCATCTTCACGTTTGCCCATCAGCTCGAGAAAGAGGTTCAGCTTTGCGGGCGGATGGGTCACCGCGATCGATGACAGGGGGAGAGCTTGCACGGAACTTTCTCGGCGAATTCATCGATAGAGGGAGCGGTAACGATACCATGCTCGCGGTTCAGGCGACGTTGGACTCGTTCGCCAAAGCGGTCTCGTTTTCGATCGACGCGACATCACTCTGCTTCATCGCAACGATGGTGATTCCGTGTCGGCGGGCATCGTCCACCGTTTGGGCTTGATCCACCACGATCGTTTTCCCCGCTTCGATGGCAATCACCGTTCCGCCGGCTTGGGCAACACGTTGGACGGTTTGTGGGCCGATGGTGGGGACGTCAAAACGCATGTCCTGGTTTGGCTTGCTGACTTTGACGAGTGTCCAGCCGCCACGACGGCAAAGTTCGCCCGTCCGCTCGATGCAAGCGTCGGTGCCTTCGATCGCTTCGACGGCAATCACGGTGCCATCTTTGATGGTGATCGATTGTCCGATATCCATGCCACCCATTTGCCGCGCCACCTGCCATCCCATTTGGACGTCACGCTGAGCACGGTTGGTCAGAGGTTTGCCGACAAGGGTTCCGTGTTTCACAAGTAGCTCCGGTGCGAAGTCGGTAGCGGCACAGATTTCCATGCCACTACGCGTGTAGGTATTCGTGACGGCCAACAGCAGACGATCGTCACGTGCATCGCGTTTGCGGCCAAACAACAGCGGACCAAAGGTGCGAATCGCGTGTAGGTCGGGCAAGTGTTTTAGCCACACCGATCCTTGGAACAAAATGTCTGACTTGAACAGCTTTCCCGCCATCGTGACTTGTTGCACCCCGTGACGTCGGAAGTAGCGGATATGTCCACCCACTTTGCCCACGCCAAGCCAATGGACGTCCTTGCAAATGGACTCTAATTCGCGACTGGCGTGCCCTTTGATGGCGATGCAGCACACATCGCGTCCCTCGCGGACGATCGCTTGGGCGACTTCGATGGGAAAACTTCCCCATCCCGCGATAATTCCCACTGGCGAATTCGAGGCAGTGTTCATCATAGCTACGCGGCACGTTTATTGTGGCATTTAATCGAAATCGACTCGGGCGACTTTGCGGCGGACATTGATGCCGCACTCGCTTCATCGCTTTGCTTGATCATGCGGTCGATATCGCGTCGCAAGTTCTTGATTTCGCGTCGCATCTCGGGCAGCTTTCGCTCGACCGCCATGATTTGCATTTGCTCGCGCTGAGGCGTCGCGGGGGACCCGAGGTAAACTTGGTTTCCTTCGCAATCATCCATCACTCCGGCTTGTGCGCCGACGATGGTTTGGTCGCCCAAGGTGATGTGATCCTTCAATCCAACCTGGCCCGCCAAAATAACGTAGTCGCCCGTGGTGCAGCTGCCTGCGATTCCAACCTGGCTGCAAATCAGGTTGTGACGGCCAATTTTGCAGTTGTGGGCGATCATGACTTGATTGTCGATCTTGGTCCCTTCACCGATGCGGGTGGTGCCGTAGGTGCCTCGGTCGATCGTGACCGAAGCCCCGATTTCGACATCCGATTCAATTTGCACATAGCCCAACTGTGCCGTCGGAACGTGACGTCCCGCTTCTTGCCGATAACCAAATCCATTGGCACCGATAATCGTGCCAGCGTGAATCGTCACGCGGTCGCCGATTTGAGTGTTTTCGTAGAGAGTGACGTTGCTGTGAATCACGCAATCGTCACCAATCTGAGTGTGAGGCATCACGACGACACCCGGCATGATTCGGGTTCGTTGCCCAATGCTGACTCCAGCTCCGAGAATCGCCGAAGGATGGACGCGAGCCGAATCGGCCAGCGTTGCTGAGGGATCAATCCCCCATCCCGGCAGGTCGAGTGAGACCGGCGGTCGGAAACAGGCCACGATTTTTGTAAATGCGTCGCGTGGATCTTTGACCACGATCTGAGCCATCGAAAGATTCGTTAACGGTTCGGAACAGACGACGGCGGTCGCTTTGGAATCATTCAGGTCGGCTGCACGTCGAGGATCGTCGACCATCGTGACGTGGCCGCTTGTCTCTTCCCCCAACGGAAACGCACCATGGCATACGGTATCGCCATCACCGTTAATGAGCTTTCCTTCGGCCAAGATGGCCAAGCTGCTAAGTCGTTTTTTCATGGAGAGCATCCTTGCCTCGATGTTGGAGCTGTATTGGAAAAGCTTCGCCCGCGTCACCATCCCTGGGACCGCTAGACTTGTGGACACTAAAATTTTGCCGCTTCTCTGCTCTTTCTATACCCGCGTCCAAGCAAAACGATCAAGATCGATTTGCGAGCGTAAGTGCAAGGGATTCTTCAAAACTTCATTTTCAGTGCGCGAATTTTGTCACTCAAATCTTGTCACTCAAGGGTGCCCTCGATCGATCGCTCGATTCGCCCTCTTTTCCCGCCCCAACACCCGGCCCCTCAGCACTTGGCCCCTAGCACTTGGCCCGCCCCGAGGATCGCTTGATCCCCACGCTGGCAGAAAATATCTGACATTCCCAACGCTTTGAAAGCAAAAAACGGAAGACTTTATTGTCTTCAGCATGTGCGGATGGGCGTGCAGGGGCGGATGTGCGTCAGGCAACCAGGTTGCCCGACGCACCGACCACGGCGTTTGATAGCAATGCGACAACAATCGTCGCGGCCTCGAGTTTTTTTTAAGGAACCTCGAGGCTTACACAATCATCAAGCTCAGGCGTGCTGGACCGCAGGCGTCAGGTCGGTCCGTTCTTGCCCCGCGTCATCCAGGAAGCGGATCTTGCCGCTGGCAACATCGTAGATAGCGCCGACGACCATCAGTTGTCCCGATGCAACCGCAGTTCGAATGGCCTCGCTTCGGCTCTTGATCTTCTCCACCGTCTGCATCACATTTCGCACCGTTACTTCATCGACAACCGCTTCGACGTACGATTCGCCCTGGGCGGTTGCGGCACGAAATTCATCGCGATCGACTGAGGGTTCGATTTCGTTGATGATGGCGTGTAGATGGGGGCATCCGGTGGCCTTTGTCACGTCTTGGTTGGTGCTCACTAAGTTCACCGCGGCGGTAACCGCGCCACATCGAGTGTGTCCCATCACGAGCACCAATTTGACACCCGCGACCGTGACGCCGTATTCGATGCTGCCGAGCGACTTGGTGCCAATCACGTTGCCCGCAACGCGGACGCTAAAAATGTCGCCCAGTCCGACATCGAGCACCAATTCGGCCGGGACTCGTGAATCGATACAGCTGAGGACTGCCGCAAGCGGGGTTTGCCCACTCGCCGTGGCATTGACTTGACGCCCGAAGTCGCGTGACAAGCGATTGCCTGAAACAAAACGGCGATTGCCCTCGCGTAGGATCGATAGAACCTGTTCCGGGGTCACACGATCCTGTAATTCACGCGTCGAGTAGTCAGCGAACTGAATTTCGTCCTGCAATTGGTATTTATCGCGAAAGCCTTTCAAGCTGACTGTGACACCACGGGCCGGGGCCGTGTTGAGTTTGTAATCGCGAATCAAACTCAAAATATCGGGATCGATATAGTCCGACTCCGTCGCGTCGATTAACAAGTGGGTGCCTCGCGGCGACTCGTTCAACAGTTTGTGCAATGCGGCTCGGTTCAAAAAACTCACTTGATTGGCAAGTTCAACATGAACAATGTCTCCGTCCAGATGCGTTTCGACGATGCGTCGGATCGGGCGACGTAAATTGCTGTTCAAAATGAACAGCACACTGACGCCCAGACCGATCAGGATTCCGATCAGCAAATCGGTCATCACAATCGCAACAAGGGTGATAATGAAAGGAGCAAACTGGTATCGGCCCTGCTTCCACATTTGTGAAAACAGCGTGGGGCTGGCCAGTTTAAAGCCGGTGACAATCAGGATCGCCGCCAGCGCCGAGAGCGGGATCATGTTGATGTAAATTGGGAAAAACATTGCGCACAGCAGCAGCAGTACGGCATGGAAAATGGCCGACATCTTTGTTTTACCGCCGGCATCGACGTTGACACTACTGCGAACGATGACCGAGGTCATCGGCAAGCCACCAATCAATCCCGCAATGACGTTTCCAACGCCCTGGGCAACCAATTCGCGGCTTGGCGGCGAGTCACGTTGCTCAGGATCGATTTTATCGACCGCTTCGAGATTCAATAGTGTTTCCAGCGAAGCGACGATTGCGATCGTGACTCCCGCGATGTAGATCGCCGGATTGGAAAACTGAGAGAAATCAGGAGTGGTGAAGAACGAGAAAAACGCGGAGGTCGATTCGGCGACTGGAAATTGGACAAGGTGAGTCGAAGTGATCTCCCACTTTCCACCCAAGCTGCGAAGATACACGCTGACCGCAACGCCCAACAAAACGACGATCAATGGTCCCGGCACAACCGAGCGCTTCAGCGGTTTGATCTTTTCCCACATCAGCAAAACGAGGATCGAAAGGAGCCCGACCACCAACGCGCCAAGGTGGATGTCGCCTGCCAAGGTCGAGAGGATTTCGGTAAAGGTGTTTTCGTTATCAGGCTGTGAAAATGCCATCTCCCCTTCGGGGTCATTGTCGTGGCCGACGATGTGCGGGATTTGTTTCAAGATCAGGATCACACCGATCGCCGCCAACAGTCCTTTGATCACACTGGAGGGGAAAAACGCTGACAGTGCACCGGCCCGAGCGATCCCCAGTCCAATCTGCAACACACCGCCGATCACGACGGCTAGCAGGAACGCCTCGAAGGAACCAAGCAACGCGATCTGTGCCGCAACAATGGCGGTCAATCCTGCCGCGGGACCACTGACGCTGGTGTGCGATCCGCTGAGTGATCCGACGACAATACCGCCGATGATGCCTGCCAAAACACCGGAAAACGGCGGGGCGTCCGAGGCGATTGCAATGCCGAGACAGAGCGGAAGTGCCACCAAGAACACGACGATCCCCGCCAGAAAATCTTTCGGGATCGTCTTCGGAGAGAACAGTGAGGTTGTTGCACCGGATTGGAGCGGTTGAGAATTGGACATAGACGTAGGCTTATCAACTGTATGTGAAGTGAGGGTAAGTTTCGAATCGGATCGCGGTGGGATCGGCTGGATGCTTGCAGTGATCAAAGTGGCAGCAGGGCCACTGTGGACACACGGATTTCCAGCACTGAATCCTCACCGGAAACAGATGACTTGAGCGGGGGTGAGGACAATCGTTTGCATCGAAATGCAAACGCCTCTGGGGATGCGACTGCAGTCCTCTCGCGGATGTTCAACGAGATACAGATTCTTGGCGTACGCGATCGACGAATTTGCGATTCGTGAAAACGAGGTCACCGAGTGATCCACACGAATAAACGAATTCGCAAGAGACCCTGCCGACATTAACGATACGGTTATTGCGAACGAAGAGAGCGTCCGCAGAAGAGTGTCCGCTAACAGCGAATCGGAGCTAACACCGCTTCATTAATGCGGTGCCCCACCAAACTTCGTCGGGGGTTCCGCTCACTGAAACTGACATGCGCATGGGACCGCAGAAGGTCGAATGCGGAGGGATAAGCCTGTTCTCGCCGATTCGGTAACTGCGATTTTCGTTCGCGAGTCGTTTCCGAAATCGGCACGCGTTCTTCATGCTCTTCCGCTGGCGTTTGTGAATCCGATGCAGTGGCAAGCAGCGATACGGGCACGAAAAACGTCCCGCATGGCAATGCCAAAGCGAATAGCACAAGAGCGAAGAAGGCACCTGAACAACGCGGTTTCATGGATGGTTTTTTGGACCCAAAGGGACGAGACAGGGAAGCGGGGTGCCAACGATGGTAAAAATCGGCACTCCGCTCAGAATACGATAGAAAATCGAGTGGGTTCGTCAAGGTGAAAATATTATCCCACCTTCGGATGAAGATCAGGTGTTTCCCAAAAGGAAAATCTCGGCTTCAGCAAAATACGGTATTTCCCCGTCTGTCTCGCTTTCGAGCGTCGAAATCGCCTCGCTCACTCGGAAAACGCAGCGGAAACGTGGATAGGGATGCACCGATTTCCGGTTTGGTAAGGGCGTAGTACTAGCAATCTTAGGTGGAACTCCTCTGGGATCGCGTGATTAAGGTTGGTGATCTGAGAGAAAATGGTCATGATAAAACAGGATGGAATTGTGGGGAAAATGGCGTAATCCGCGTTTTCAACAAGACTTTGACCGGCATCGGATGTCGGACACTCTAATTTTCGGGAAGGGGTCGCTTGGCTTTTCAACCTTTTGCAGTCCGGTGCTTGACGTGTTCAAGTCGTTTGCGGGTGACCGATCCGTCACTGGTGGGAACCATTTCCGCCTGCCCGAAATGCGGCTCGATGGTGGAAATCCAAGGCGAATTTTCAGCGAGTCCTGCCTCAGAGTCGCTTCCGAGGAACCCCGAGCAGGTTGCTTTGGGGACGGACAGTGTTGATAGCGAAACGATCACGCGAGACGCGCTATCGGGGGGAGATCTGTATGCCGAGGCGGCGGTTGCAGCACCGCACTCGCCTGCGGAGCCGTTTCTTGGAACCGAGGCGATTCCGCCATCGCAGATCGCCGATGCAGGAATGCCGATTCCGCCCGAGGGTTGGCAAAGCGATCGCACCCGAAAGTCTCGTCAGGTCGGCATGATTGTGGCCGTTTCGATCGCCACTGTGCTGATCGCGATGGTGGTCTTCGTTTGGTTCGTGCGAACGTGGGATCGAGGGGCCGCTAGCGCGGACGCCGCTTCCGCAGTGACAACGGCCGATTCTGCGGATGCTGCTGCCAATGATATCGCCAATGCAAACGCGATTGCTCCCGAGGTGGACGCGGTGGAACCAACGACTCCGCCGATGCCATCTCCTGTATCCAACCCGCCCCCCGGCCGCGATCCTAGCGAGGACGCCCCCAGCGACGACGTCGTGCCTTCTCCCGACGACAATCCACCGGGCGTCAACTCAGGCGACATCAATGGGAACCCTGCCGATGCTGGGCCGATGCCAGCGGAGATTGCCTCGGTCGCGTCATCTAACACATCGTCCAACGACATTCCCACCGACCTGCTGCCTGTCGATCCGCTGGGGCCGATCGTCGATGTGAATCGAGATGCCGCGGCCCCCGTTGCCGACGATGGCATGTCCAAACTCGATGAAATTCCTCCTGAATTACGAAAGTTCACGGTGTTATTGGACTTAGGACGCGAGACCAATGAAACCAAACCGACGATCCAGACACCGCCGACGCTGGATAAGTTGAAAGTGGAAAATGCAGCAGAGGAAACGCTTGATCCGATGATGATCGCCACGCCTCCCGCGGCCATCAACTTGGATCGGGCGTTGGCGTTGAAATTTGCAATGAACTCCAAAGGCTATCCGCTGGGCGATCTGGTGTTGCTGTTCAGCCAGCTTTCGGGAGTGCCCATTCAGATCGATTGGATGTCGTTGGATATGGCACAAATAAGCATTCGCGAGCGTGTCCCCACGGCACGCGGTTTTTTGTCAGCGCGAGAGCACTTGGAACAGCTCGGCACGTCGATCGGTGCCACAATTCAATTTGATCAATCCTTTGCGATGATCACGATGGAGGAAACGGAATTTGCGAAACGCATCGAACCGGTGCTGCAGCTTGATGATTTCGGCGACGATCGCGCTGCGGCGATATCGGTGTTGGGCAAGTTTTTACAGAATGATGCCGAGGCACAGCCGGGGACCGTCAAAATTGGTAAGGCATTGGCGGAACAGCAGCTCGCGGTACTTGCGTTTGAGTCGCTGCGGCGGATGCGGGGGATCGAAGGCAAACTGCAGGATCAATTCCTGAGCCGTTGGGCTCACGCGGCAAATTCGACCACAGGACCATGGCCGGTTCTCGCTGGCGGGGATTCGGGACCCACTTTGGATGCTCCGATCACGATTGCGGAGCTGTTGAGACGTGTGTCGCGAAAAAACCAAGCCACCTGTATGGTGAATTGGTTCGATGCACGACGACGACGTCTCT
This sequence comes from Novipirellula rosea, assembly GCF_039541335.1. Classification (NCBI taxonomy): domain Bacteria; kingdom Pseudomonadati; phylum Planctomycetota; class Planctomycetia; order Pirellulales; family Pirellulaceae; genus Novipirellula; species Novipirellula rosea. The sequence goes on from NZ_BAABGA010000120.1 coordinate 577,630, forward strand.
CGCCCGAGCAACTCGTGATGCCGTATGTCAAAGACGATGCCGGGAAGATGTTGTCCACCCTGTTGCAGCCGTTTGAGATGCAAGTGCGCCGCGTGGACGACTCGCTTTGGTGGGTCGGCACCGAAGCGACCTATGACCGCTTGCTGCTGGTCGTTTGGTCAGAGCCGCTTGGAGACCGACGGGACGCGTTCATTCAGCAGGTTTCCGAAGTGATGGCGGCCCGCGCCGAAGAAGGAGGCCGAATCACCTATGACGCGGTCAGTGATCGCGTGATGATGTTGCTGCCTCGCTATATCGTTGGTCAATTGTCCAAAATTCAAACATGACGCGGCGAGCGAGGCAAGGGATCTCGCGTTTCTTTTACTCCGGTAACCGAGATGGCTGCCGAATACGGTTATCGGACGACCGCTAACTCTGGAATCGGTTGAGCCGGGAAAGCGAAACGTTCATAGGTCGCAGGACCGACTTCCAGGTTCAGCTCTTCGTATTGCGACCGAACATCGGCGAATGCTCGACGGCTAAACAAAAAGACTTCGTCCTTTTCATCGCAATCGAATGTGACGATGTTGCTGCTGCGTTTTTCTGACATGCGGATGGCTTGTTGCAGATGCTTGGCCAACATTGTCTTTAACGGCTGGTGGGATGCCGATTGATAGACTCCCGTTGTCGCCATTTTGGGTTGATCGCTCTTGGTAACCGATTCGGACACGGTGATGATCGGTAACCCGTCGTGCAAAACGCTGGTTAGCCGAATGCTTGGATTGACATTGTTGTCACTGACTTCCGCAAGCACGGTGTGATTGCATCCCAACAACAAACCAATCGATGGTGAAGTTGGCGTATCTTGGATTCTCGCATAGGCGGGACTCGAAAATCCAAGATCGCACAGCAGATCCATGGTCTCCATCGTCAAACTGCCAACGCTATCATCCATTGCGGCAAACAACAGTGGATCTTGGTAGACTTTGGTCCGTCGATTTCCAGCGTCTGAATCCGCTGTCGCCGATTCATCCTCGTTCTCGCTAGGCTCAGGATTGTAACGTAGGATGGCGCTCGGAGACGCTTCGGTCGGTTTCGGCATTGTGACGACGGGAATGTGTTCGGGTTTCGGTGCCCGTGCATTGACAATCGCCCCGAGCACGGCGGCCACTCCGGTGGCCAATACTCCAAAACCGAACATGTGGTGCAGCGAGTGACTTTCGGATTGCCCAAAGCCGCCTAGCAGATAAATTTCATAACCGCCCAGCATCAACAAAATGACGCCGACAAAATTGTAGGTGAATCGCGTCTTATTGCCACCACGTCCGCGTCGTAGCGGAATGCCCAGCAGGCTGATGAGCGACGGTAGCGGCAGAAACAGCCACGTCCAAATTGATAGTGAGCACGTTCCGCACACAACCAACCCCGCAGCAAACATCAGTAACGATGTGATCAGCAACAACGTGGAGGTTAGTTTCGAGGGTGGCGTTTGAAGAGGTTCGATGCGATAGGTCCCCTGCGAATGGTCGTCGGTTTGTCCTGCCTGTTTGATTGCAGTGAACCACTCGGCGGCTCCAAGGTCCGTTGCTGGCGGTGCGACGACTGTTTTCAGCAGCGCGATCGTCGTCTCGCTGTCGTCGCGGCAGAGATAGCCACGAATTGCATTGGATGATTCAATTTGTTGTTTTGCGTTTGTCACATCCATGCTGTGTCGAGACAAGCTGACAAGCGGGGTGGTTCCCTGAGGTCCCTCTGCTTTCGAAAACAGGGGAATGCCGCGAAACGATTCTTCCAGTAACGAACCGATAGGAGCCTGCTGAAGCGTGTCGGTCACGTCTTGCTTCATCGCTGCGATTTTGGTCTGGATCAACTCTGGATTTCTGCCTAATTCGGCTGGGTTGATCACTTTGGCCACGGACGTGGTGAGGTGTTCGAGCGGACTCGTCGGTGCCGGACGGTCAAAATCCACATTAGTCAATTGGACAAACGCGTTCTCAGCGAGACCTTCGGATTGCAATTGGCTCAAATCTAACTCGCGTGGAAATGATTTCATCGCAAAGGCACGATGGCACTTGGGAAGTCCCGAGGACAAGCCAAGTAACGTACCTAAGCACAACAGCGTGAACCCAACGAGTAGGTAGAAAGCGTCATGACGCCGTGGTGCGGCGGCATTGTTTGGGTCGGATTTACGACGCGAGGATTTCCTCATAACCAAAACTTCCAGCGGATATAGGTTTTGCGTGATGTGGTGATAAACCAACAAAAACCTACGTCACTTTTGGTAACGGGGACGCAAACCTCGTCAGGGGGAGTGGAATACCTCGCCGAGTGCAGCGGTTATGAGGGAAGCAGCGAATATTCGCACAATGACGCCGCGTCGAGGAGCTGTTTTGGCCGTCGCGGTTTAACAGCAGGCTGATTCGAAATCGGCCCGACCAGAAAGCGGCCCGACCAGAAAGCGGCCCGATGAGAACGAGGCTCGATCAGAAAGCGGCTCGACCAGAAAGCGGCTCGGGCTGCGGTTTTGGGAGGGGGACTGCGGTTTAGCGGGTCTCGGCCTCGAGTTTCGCTTCGAATTCTTCGAGTTGACGGATCATCGGAGGCGAATGTGGCGTCAAACGGACCGCTTTCCGCTGGGTCGCCACCGCATTCTTGTAATCACCCACAGCGAAATAACACCGAGCGCATGTGTCCAGTAGCGCTGAATCGTTCGGTAGCAACTCAATCGACTTCAGACTGAACCGGAGTGCCTGTTCGTAGTCGCCCTTGGTGTTGCTAACCAGCCACGCGTATTGGTTGAGGGCTTGGGCGAGGTCGTAACCGCGTGGTTGAAAGCGAGCTTGCTGCTTCATCATCACTTCGATACTGGCAATCTCTTGCTTGGCTCGTTGGACGTTTTGGGTTAACAGCAAGTCGACGGTCTCGGTCCAATCGGGATCGTTTTGATCGAGCCGAAACATCGAGATCAAAATGTCAATGTTTTCAGGTCTCAGCCGCAATGCTTTGACGAGTAACGGTTTTGCCGCTTCGCGGTCTCCTTGTTCAATCTTCAGCAGCCCCGAGTGCCACTGGATGTTGCTACGCATTTCGTCATAAGAAAATCGCAACGCGTTTAGTCGGTTTTTTAATTGATCGTCACTCTCGATCCGGTTGATCAGCGGGGTCAACAAATCCACGACGTCTTGATGTCGTTCCAGATCCGCTAGCATGGTGGCAAGTAGATCCCGGGCGCTGACGGATGGGGAAGCATCCATTTCCAAATGATCAATGATGCCGCGGTATTCGCGTTCCGCCCACTCATACAGCCCCCGTTTCTGCAATTCCTGAGCAATCTCGCGGTGGGTTTGCGCGATCTCCTCGAGCTCGTTAGGCGAGATTGTTTCCCGCTCGGCTGCGTCACTTGGAAATGGACGGATTTCAATCGCCTGATCCGCGAGCAATTGCGCCCGCCCGGAATCCCCTTCGGCCTTAATCGCTTCGGCTGCCGAGTACAACAACATCGGCTGCGAATCGAACATTTGCAGGTGACGTTTTTGCAGTTCAATCACGATCGGGTGCAAGCCGTTTTCGATCGCCCAGCGACACGCTTCCGTCAGATCACGCGTGGTGGGGGGAATCAGATCCAAATTCGCTTTGGCAAGCATTAACGCGTCATCCACTTTGTCGCTCAACCAAGCATGGCGAACGCAGACGCGGACGAGCTCGAGAACCGAATCACGAGTGGTTTGTTGATTCGATGCGGTGTCCAATTGGCGTCGTTGCTCCGCCACGATCTCGCTCCATCGTGCGGCATCGTAGGTGCCGTTTTGCAAATCATTGGCGTATGCGATCAACCACGTGGCGGCCGCGCGATCGCTATGGCTGAGTCCCTCGCGAATCTGCTGGGCATCTTGTTTTTGTTGCTCCACTGCATAAGACGAATCTTGTTGCATCACCGCCAAGGCTGCGACACGGCTGAGGTCGAGTGAGGTTTCAAAGCGAGTGAGCCGAACCAACGCCTGCAGCCCCGCTCGTTCTGGCAATTCCGCCAAACGGACAATCCGGCTGCGTCGTTCGTCGACGCTTTGTGCTCCGTATTCATGCAAGATGTCACGCACTTCGTCCGGGTCACTCGGCTTGGACCAACTGACCAACAAACTGCTCACCAGATGACGTGCGGTCATCGCAATTTCATTGTCGGGATGGTATTGAGCGAGATGCAATTCGTCGAATGCTTGCAACCCCAAACGGGCAAGTGATTCACGTGCACGAACACGTGTCGCATAGGTTTCGCTGCCCAATTGTTCGATCAGCCGGTTGACCACCGATTTGCTGCTGTCCGCTTGGGATGTCTGCGACGATTCGCCCCCCGTGTCCGCAAAACCGACGTTGGGTGACAACGCGAGCAACACCAGCGATGTCAAAATAGCACCCAAGCGGGGGCCAGCTGCGGTTGGGGTCATGCGGAAACGCATGCGGATTCTCCGGAAAACGATGACAAGCACGGCATTAGGATTGCGTCGTTATTCTAGAGCAATTGACGTTTTTGTGCATTGTGAAAGCGAGACGCGGCAGCTGCAACGAAATGTTTTCCCTCTGGCGGGGAAGAGCCAGCAACGTGAACTGGCCGCATTCGGAGCTAGCAAATCGGGGGGAAATCGGGGGTTTCTGCTGAAAGTGGGGGATTATTGGCTGCAATTTGCAACCTGCCTACCAATAACTGCGGGTGCGGCAACGAATGAAATCGAAGTTCCGCAGCTCTCGTAAAACCGCTACTATGCCGAAGCCTGGCAATTTTCCACAATGATTGGGCTGATTCCCGATTCTGTTGTGCCTCTCTGTTGTAAATCATTGATGAAATCAAAAAACAAGAAAGCCCCGTCCTCGGGAAGCGAATCCGCCTTGGGAAACGAATCCGCGTCGAAAGTCGATTCTCGTGATCCCGCAGAAATCCGTGCTGAAGCGTTTCGCATGTCTGGCCAACGGGAAACGGTCGAGGCGTTCGTGGTCGCATTTATCTTGGCGCTGCTGTTTCGTGCCTTTTTGGCCGAAGCCTTCGTGATTCCGACCGGCTCGATGGCTCCCACGTTGATGGGGGCTCACAAGGACCTGACCTGCGACCGCTGTGGGAATCTATTTCAAGTCGGCGCGAGTTTGGAGCGCCGCGGTGCCTCGACCGACGAGGTGGTGGTGGCCGGGATCTGCCCGAATTGCCGGCACGTCAATCCGATGGATCTGGCAGGCAACTCGGATGACGAAACCTTCAACGGCGACCGAATCTTGGTCAGCAAGTTTGCCTACACGCTCAGCGAACCCGAGCGTTGGGACGTGATCGTATTCAAATTCCCAGGCAATCCAAAGCAAAATTACATCAAGCGTCTGGTCGGCTTGCCGGGGGAAACGTTGAGAATCCATCACGGTGATGTTTATCGTCGTCCGCTGGAGGACGAGGGCAGTGCGGATGAGATCATTCGCAAACCTGCCGACAAACTGCTGGCGATGAGCCAACTCGTTTATGACACCGCATTTCAATCCCCCGATTTGATCGCAGCGAACTATCCAAGCCGCTGGCAACCCTGGACCGACGGTGCCACCTCGCCGCCGACCGATTCATGGCAGGTGCAGCGGGACGCCGACGGGTTGACGGCATCGCTTTCTTCGGAAGCCGCGGCTCGGATGCATTGGCTGCGTTATTACCATCGCTGGCCCGACGAACAACAATGGGATCGTGCCTCAAACGGACTGTCGCTTGCCGACGTCGATCCCTATTCGAGCCGCTTGATCACCGACTTCTACGCTTACGGGTCTTACGTCACCGTGGACGCGGATCGCGTGTACGACGAGCGCCCGACGTTGTTGCCGACTCGGTCGAGCTGGTTTTCACGAATCACGCGTATGCTCAATGGTGGCTATTCATCGGGGACCTTTAGCCCGTCCTTCCAATCAGGCGAGGGACCTGAGCAGTTTCAGGGACGAGCCTCGTACGGATCAAGCGACTTGTCACGCGATGGCGTGCATTGGGTGGGCGATCTCATTCTCGAAACCGATCTCGAGACCTCTGCCGAAAGTAAAGAAGTGGTCTTCGAACTCGTCGAGGCCGGGATCCCGTATCGTTGTACCATCGATTTGACTACGGGCGTTGCGGTACTGAGCATTGGCGATGATGACTCGCGTGTGTTCAGTGCGAACGGCGAAAAAAACAATCCGCATCCGACAGCGCAAACGACCGTTACGGCCGGTTCGCGGCACCGCGTGCGAATGAGTAATTGTGATGATCAAATCGTGTTATGGGTGGATGATTCGGTTGTCGAGTTCGATGCACCCACGACCTATGATGCTCGTACGTTTCTATCGGACACCGAGAATCATCCGTATTACGTTGACGCCGGCAAACCGCTCGATGCCGCACCGGCAGGCGTCGGGGTGCGTGGCGGAACCAGCACCGTTCACCATTTGCGTATCGATCGTGACAAGTATTACATCGCCACCAAGTCCTCGGATGCTGGCATGTACGATTACGACATCGAAGAGTTGGGCGACTTGACCAATGGACGCTTCAGTTTTCGCAACCAAGAATTGATGCGTCGGTTGATGGGCGAGTTTCAACAGGTAATGGCCGAGCCCGAGCAGTGGTCCGATTTCGAAGGCTGGCAGACACGTCGCAGCGTCAGCTTTCGGCTCGAGGAAGATCAATTCTTTCCAATGGGGGACAACAGTCCCGAAAGTCTGGATGCTCGCTGTTGGGCGGGCACGAAGTTGCGTCCGGGAATGACTGCCGAAGCAGATGCTTGGGCCCGAGCTGATTTCGTTCCCCGTGATCTGTTGGTGGGCAAGGCATTGTTGGTGTTCTGGCCCCATTCGTGGAATTCTCCGGTTCCCTTTACTCCTAATTTTCGACGCATGAAGTTGATCCGTTAGATTGACGCTTCTCCGCACACCTTCCTTTTCGCAAAAGCAGAAATAGCATGGATGCACATTCCGAAAATCGACCAATTCTGCAAGCCCTCGATTTGCAGAAAACCTATGGTCGCCGCCGCGTCGTTGATGGTGTGAACCTGCACGTCGACAAGGCCGAAATCGTCGGCCTGCTCGGCCCGAACGGGGCGGGGAAATCAACCAGTTTCCGCATGATCTGTGGGATGGTCCAGCCCGATCGTGGCAGCGTTTTTCTGGATGGCACCGATGTGACCGATTGGCCGATGTTCCGGCGGGCGCGTGACGGCCACATGGGATACTTGCCGCAAGAACCGAGCGTGTTCAAAAAATTGACGGTCGAGCAGAACATTTCTGCGTTGCTGGAATTGTTGGGCATGGATCGCGCGGCGCGGAAGCACCGCACGCAGCAATTGCTCGAAGAATTCAACATTACCCATATCCGCAAAAGTCGAGCTGCGGGGCTCAGTGGTGGAGAGCGACGCCGTTTGGAAATCGCCCGCTGTCTGGTGTCCGATCCCAAGATCGTGATGCTTGATGAACCGTTCGCAGGGATCGACCCGGTCACCGTCCAGTCGATTCAAAGTGTGATCAAGCAGCTGCGAGATAGCGGGATCAGTGTCTTGATTACCGACCACGCGGCACGCGAAATTCTCGGCACGGTGGATCGCTGTTATGTGATCTATCAAGGTCAGGTGTTGATCGATGGAAGCCCTGACGAAGTCAAGGAACACCCCAAGGTACGTGAAGAATACTTGGGCGATTTGGATGCGGCCGCGAAAAGTCCGCTGCAGCGGGCGGCAATGGCCGGGCAAGCGGCCGATGACCCAGAGTATCCGCCCGTGCCACGCCCCCACTTCCGTTCCTCCGCTGAACGAACTCGCAAACCGTCTCGCTCGGTGACCGACGTTTAGACAACACGGATAACGCTTCTACAAACAAGCATAGGGCTTCTACAAACAAGCATAGGGTGCACTAAATCGTGAATCGTCTTTCCGCTTCGTTAAGTCCCTACTTGCTTCAGCACCAGAACAACCCGGTGGATTGGTATCCTTGGGGTGAGGAAGCGTTTGAGCAGGCACGCCAATCGGATTTGCCTGTGTTCTTGTCGGTCGGCTACGCGGCATGCCATTGGTGCCACGTGATGGAACATGAGAGTTTCGAGAATGCCGCGATCGCCGAGTTTTTGAACAAATATTTTGTTTCGATCAAAGTCGATCGCGAAGAACGACCCGACATCGATCAAATCTATATGAACTCGCTGCAGCTGATGACGGGCCGCGGCGGTTGGCCGATGAGTGTGTTTCTCAATCACGAGAAACAACCCTTTTATGCCGGTACGTATTGGCCTCCGTCGGCTCAGCGGGGCATGCCGGGGTTTTCTCAAATCCTCGATGCGTTGGCAGATGCCTGGCAGAACCGGCGCAGCGAAGTCGAAGCTCATGCAGCGCAAATCACGTCATCGCTCGGTCAATTGGCGCTCGGCGTTAGCGAACCCGCTGCGTCTCTGCCCGAAGATGCGGTGATCCGCGATGCGACGAATCATCTGTTGGACGTGCTCGATCGAGAACGCGGCGGGTTTGGTTCGGCGCCGAAATTTCCACACGCTACGGATCTTGAACTGCTGCTGCGTCGTGGCCAAACGAGCGGGGAAGAAGAACTCATTAACGCAGCGGAACTAACACTCGACGCGATGGCCGGCGGTGGAATTCGTGATCACATCGGTGGTGGGTTTGCGCGTTACAGCGTCGATGCCAATTGGTTGGCGCCACACTTCGAAAAAATGTTATATGACAACGCGTTACTCGCTGCGGTTTATGTTCGCGCGTTTCAGGTGACCGGACACGAGCGGCATGCGGACGTGGCAAAAGAAATCCTTGACTATCTTGCCCGCGAGATGTGCGATCCCTGCGGAGGTTTTCACTGCAGCGAGGATGCTGATAGCGAAGGAGTCGAAGGAAAGTATTACGTTTGGACGGTGGCTGAAGTGATCGCGGCGCTGGGAAGCGAGCGCGGCGAGCGGTTCTGTCAGATTTACGACATCACCGAATCGGGGAATTTTGAAGGCAAAAACATCCCCCGTCTGCAAAAAACGATCGCGGATTGGGCGAGCGAGTTGGCGGTGCCGGGGTTAGCAGCGGAGTTGGCGGTCGATCGTGAGCGATTGCGCGAACAGCGTGGCAAACGAGTGCGTCCCGGACGCGATGACAAGATTCTAGCCGGCTGGAATGCTTTGGCGATTCGTGCGTTTGCGATCGCGGGGGGCGTGCTGGATCGCCCCGATTACATCGAAATCGCCGAACGTTCGGCAACCTTTATGCTCGACAAAATGACCTCCGAAACGGGGCGTTTGTATCATGCGTATCGACAAGGCCAAGCCCATCTCGATGCGTATGTGGACGACTATGCATACACGGCCGAAGCCTTCTTGGCATTGTTCGAAGCGACGGGCAGGGCCCGCTGGGTCGGCCGGGCCAGCCAGCTAGCGGAGACGATAATCACTCACTTTGAAGATCGCGAAGTCGGTGGTTTTTTCTACACGTCCGATGATGCCGAGGCGTTGATCACTCGCACCAAAGATTGGCATGACGGCAGTTTGGTCAGCGGGAATGCGTCGGCGACGATGGCTCTGTTGAAACTGTCGCGATTGACCGGCGTGGATGCCTATCGCGACGCAGCGGTGCGGGCACTGCAATTGGCGGGGCCTATTTTGCAGTCGCAGGCAGCCGCCTGTGGAGCGTTATTGTCGTCGCTTGATCGTTTGTTGCACGATCACGAACAATGGGTGCTTGCTGTCCCGGATCGGGAAACGATGGCCGCTTGGCGGACGCGGTTTCTTAGCCGCTACCGTCCGCATGCCACATTGTCGTGGGTGATTGGCCAAGCTCCGGAATCTGGTCCCGTCGCCTCGCTGAACCATGCTCGCGAAGTGATCGATGGAAAACCAACGCTCTATCGATGTCAAAATTTCAGCTGTGATCAACCGCTGGTTGGAGACGAAATCGGGCTGCTGCTTCAGCAGACGACTTCGTGACGGGATACAATGGGGACGCAGAATCAGTAATGCGAATCCCGTTTCCCGCAGGTCATTATGAGTGCCGAAGTCATCACAGTCGTTTGTAAGTGCGGGCAAGGTTTCCGCGTTAAGTCGGCCGCGATCGGACGCCAAGTAAAATGTCCGAAGTGCAAATCGGTTTGCGATGTGGTGGCACCGCCGAAAGCCGCCACGCCGAAATCCGATGCCGCAGAACAGGATGCCGCGGGGATTCCGGCGGTCAAAGGGGACAAACAACTACCGCCACGTTGGCAAGGGGATGTGCCTGATTTCAGTGGTTTGGCCGCGAAAAAAACGCCCACTCCCTCAATCGTGACCGACAAGGCTGACTCGATTGCCGGGCTTCCCACGACACCTTCATCGTCCACCGACACGCCGCCGAACATCGTCGTGCCAGGCGAAAAACCGGCGGCCAGTTCGCTTCCGAATTTCGAAACGCGCAAGGGGGCAGCCGAGACGAGCGGGACGACTGCAGTACCGGAGTTTGCCGCCGACGAATTGTCCGCAGAACCCGACGAGGACGCTACCGCAGGATCTGGATCAGCGACGCCGCCTGTGAATCCCTACACGTCAACGCAACCGATGATCAGCAGCGGGGGGACGCCATCGAATTTGCCTCAGGAACGCAAGTATCCGATGTTAGAGCTGATCCGAAAACTGTATTTCGGATTAGCCTGTCTGATTCTCGGCTTGGCGATCCTTTACACGCTGGTGGTTCCCGTGATCGGAATGACACAGGAGGGGATGATGGGGTTGGTGACCGGGCTGCTTACCGCCGTCCCGATTTTAATTGCCTCGGCGATCTGGTCGGCAACCTTGCTGGCGGCTTCGGAGGTGATCAAATTGTTTTTGGATATTCAATCCAATACCTTAGCCACGGCCAATGCTGTTCAGTCGCGTTAGGCGAGTCGCGTTCGCCGAGTCGCTGCGGTTTGTTGCGGGGCCGCTGCTACATCGAGTCGGCGGTTTCCGCTTTCAGCTGGGCCACACACTGGCACCATTTTTTGGCCAATTGATCAAGATGATCGATCTGTTGCTGCGTGATCTGGTCGGGGGAATCGGCGTTTCGCTCGACTTCGGCGGCGGCTTCGACGTCATCATCGCTCGCAACGTAGCGAAAACAGGACTTCAGCGTATGAGCTGCGGTTCGCAAGGTTCGCGAGTCGGCTGATTTTGTCGCCGTACGAATTCGGCCGATCAGCATCGGCACCTCTTCAAGAAACGCATCGCTGATCGCAATCAATGTTTCTTTGTGATCGCCGGCGTGTCCGCTTAGTTGTGCCCGCCAATCGTGTGACGGTGATTGTGATTCGTCCATATGTGGGAATCTCCGCAAAGAGTGGATTCGATATTCGCTTGGGCTCGGCAGCGACGTCGCACGCCAACGATCGCCACAGTTCATCTTACCATTGATGGCACCGCCGCAGTGCACCGCAGCGGTTGGAGCGGAGGCGGTGGGGGACTTCCCGCGAGAACGCAAATCGGGGGGTGGTTGGCTGCATATTCGTCACGATCGGTTTGTTTGGCAGTTTTATCCAATCGTTAGGGCTTCGGTGATCGGACTTTTTTGACTCGGTCGAATCGTATCGTACTTTCAAAGTGTAAAGAGTGAGCGAATCAAAGTTGGTTCGCTGCCAGGATGAAGGTTTGCATGTGTGTGCAAGTCATCAGATCTGGTCGGCCTTGCTCCGTGACAAAGGCAAACCGTTCGAGAGGGCGGGGCGCAAAACCACGGGTCCGTGAGTCGTGCGGCGGATCGATTACCGATCCAAAGGACTGCTTCAGGATTGCCAGGTTGCCACGGAAAATCGATTGCTCGAGAGCTTGCTCTCTTGGCACTCGGTGCACCAAGGCACGTCAGACGAAAGTCGGAGACGAGGCTGCCCTTACGTTGAACGCATTCACGTCGAATGTGTTCGTATTTAAGCATCGTCGTGAGTCATCTGTTAACGATGATTCACATCTCACTCGCGAGGAGAGAGACATGAAGAATTTCGCTACCAGCATCGTAAACTTCCTGAAAGAAGAAGACGGACCAACTGCGGTTGAGTACGCCGTTATGTTGGCTTTGATCATCGTCGTTTGTTTGGTTTCGGTCGGTTCGATCGGAACCGCTGCGAACACCAAGTTCGACGCAGTCGGCAAGGCCATCTCCGGTGGCGGTGGATCCTAGTCGATCGCCGAACTCGTTCGGCTAAATTTATTCGTCGCATCGTCCGGCACAGATCGCATGTTTGCGGTCTGTGCTGGCTGCGTCGATTTTTGCTTGTGGAAACTCAGCGAGTTGCGAAACACGTTCGTAACCGTTTCAAAGGGCCACGTCTCCTAAAGTCTACGCCCAATCCAACTTTTTTCGTTCGCTACCCCGACCCATTCGGGAGGCTTAATAACCGATGAACTACCCACTGATTCCCGCCGATGCGGCTGCGTATGCCTGGCAGCTTTCTTGTTGTCTGGTCACGCTTCTGTTCGCGATGTTTAGTTGGTTGATTGGCCCTCGCTAACGAAACTACTGCTTTGCAATCGAACATCGGGTGAGGCCCAAAGAAGGCCATCACTCCGCGTTCCATGCGGCCGAAAAAGCTTACTCACAAAACACTTTACGGGGATAGACTCATGGATACTTTGTTTCACTCAGTCGTTGACCACTGGATCGTCTGGTTTGTCACGATCGTGCTCGTCGTTGCTGCGATTATCGACGGCGCCATTTTGAAGGTGCCTAACTGGTTGACCTTTCCCTTCATCATTAGCGGTTGGGTCTACTGGACGATCACCGCCGGATTCGCGGGGTTGGGCTATAGCTTGCTGGGAACCTTCGTCGGCATGATGTTGCTGCTCGTGCTCCGCAATGTGGGCGGTATGGGCGCCGGTGACGTTAAACTGCTTGCCGGAGTCGGCGCGTGGCTCGGGACCGTGATCACGCTGTGGGCTTTTGCCTACACCGCGATTGTGGGTGGCGTGATGGCTGCCTTTATGATCATGGCAAGTGGCAACTGGTTCAAACATTATGCGATGGCTCGTCAGATTCTCGAAGAATGGAAAACAGTGCGTAACCCTTCGAAACTTGCCGAGATCGCTCGCGAGCGGAAACCGACCATGAAACTGTTGCCCTACGGCATCCCGATGGCCATCGGTTCGATCGCATACTTTGCTATCGCCGGTTTGTTGGTCTAAGAAAAAATGCTAGCCAATAGGGAGGGAGCGCAATTTGTGCTCCCTTCTTTTTTTGTGTCCTAACCCGTTTTGCCCCTGATTCGTCGACGATTCCTCTTCCAAGAAATTCCCAAACAGGCGTTACAAACTGCCAAATGTGAACTCAGGTAGTTTGCGTTAACTTTTCTAAATCTAGTGGTCGTAATAGCCCCATGGTATCGGTTGCAGCGATCGCTCTTGCAAAACCGAAAACCCATGTGAGTCGGAACATACGGACTAAGCCGGATTCGACCCTTGTAAAAACGTTCTGCCAAACGACAGCTCCTATTCAGGCACGTCTGATTAGCCATGCGAAACAAATCACTCATTCTGCTTCTAGCTTGCGTTTGCGGTACCATTGCAGCGGTTGGCATTAGCCAATGGATGCAGGCTCGCGGCACGACTAGTGAAGCCGCACCGACCGTCGATATTTTCGTAGCAGCCAAAGCGATCGATATTGGCGAGCAGATCACGGGCGAAAAAATTCGTCTCGAGCCGTGGCCCGCCGATCGTATCCCCGAAGGATCCGTGGGCGACCTTGGTATGCTCGATGGCAAATTCGCCCGCCAGAAATTTTATGCGGGCGAACCGGTCATGCCGGTCAAGTTGATGGACACCAACACGGCGACTGCACCTAAGGGGTACAGCGTGGTGGCAATGCGAGCGGACGCCGAGAACAGCATCTCGAATTTGGTTCAACCCGGTGACCGCGTGAACGTGATGGCGTTCTTTACCAAAAGTGAATTGATTCCTCGCACCATGACCAAGACGGTTTTGACCGGTGTTCGTGTGTTTGCGATTGATGGTAATACCGATCGTCTCGAAGGGGACGCAAAACCGACCACGGCACGCACGATTCAATTGTCCATTCGCAGCGACGACGTCGACGCGTGGACCTATGCCAACGAATTAGGAAAGATTCGTTTAAGTCTTGGCAACCCGGGCGATTACGAAGAGCCCGCCACCGATGAGGGGCCAAGTCCCGCCGCCAGCTCATTCTTGAAGTGGCTTGCCGACTACCAAACCGCGCAGGACCGTCGCCGCGAAGAAATGCGTCAACCTGTGGCAACGCCCGTGGTGGCCCCCGCAGCCGCCCCTGCCGCAGCGGCGGCAGCACCGAAAAAACGAAAAGAGGGATTCAAGATGCTCAAAATGGTCGAAGGCCGCATGATTGAGTACTGGATCGCTCCGAATGAAGTTCCTGTTGTGATGAGCGACACCGGTCCTACCGACAGCAGCGGACAAGAGACCACGGAAGCCGATGCGGGATCGCAAGAAGATTTGTCTCACAGCGAAGCGAACGCTCCTGCCGGTGGCCCAGGTGACTACAGCCACCTCAACGGAGCTGACAGCCCGTTCTTTCAGCCTCAGGGCGAACGTGGCAATTCGGCTTCGGATTACTAGAACTATGATGGGGAGAAGTCGTTCTATCGAGGGTGTTCATCCACCTGAAATCAAGCGACTTCTCGATAAGCGTGTTTTAAAAAACTCTTTACCAGAGAACTTGTTACTTATTACTGCCTGAATTGATTGTCCAAAGCACAGATGCTTTTTCAAATCATAGTTGGCTTCGCCAATCACCAGGCCTTCGCAAGGATGCTTTCGCGATGGAAATGAACTGTTGGACAACCAAGTCCACCGCATCTCTGATGCTGATGATGGGTCTTGTCTTAACTAGCCCCGGGTCTGTTGTAAAAGCAGACGGACCGGTTCAGTTGACATCGAACCAATCGATGGCGTCCCATAGTATTTCTCAGACGGTGGAACGTTTCGAGATGCTGGTCAAAAGCAGTCGCATTTTGACATTGGAAGATCGCATTCCTAAATTCCAAGTGCATAACGAGGAAGTGATCGGAGCGACTCCGGTTTCGCAAAATCAGATTCAAATTTTCGCGAAGGTTCCCGGAACGACTCAGTTGAATCTCTGGGATACCAACGACAAACTCTATACTGTCGACGTGACGGTGCTTGCAGACGCTCGCGAGGTCGAAGGGATTTTGAGTTCCCAGTTGCCGTTTGCATCGCTCAAAGTCATGCCGATCAATGACAGTGCCATTATTTCAGGAACGGTCACCAGCGTTGATGACGTTGACCGTGCCGTCGCGATTGTCGAACAGTTCTATTCGACCGTGGTCAACAACATCAAAGTTGTTGGCGTACAGCAAGTCCTGCTGCATACCAAGATCATGGAGATTTCACGTACCAAGTTCCGTGATCTCGGAATTGACTTGGCGATCCTTGATTCGGGAAACCTGTTCGTCAACGCCCCCGGCGGGTTGATCAATGCCTCGGCGAGTACGATCTCGGGCGGGGTGATTCACGCGGGTGACCAAGCCAATGCGAGCGTGTTGACCGGCGACTTTAGTGCACTGATCAAAGCCCTTCGCCAAGACGACTTGGTCAAACTGTTGGCGGAACCCACAGTGGTGGCCACCCACGGACGCCCTGCTCGTTTCATCGTTGGTGGTAAAGTGCCCTACATTGTTCCCTCGGGCAACGGTGCGGTCTCGGTCCGTTACGAAGAGTACGGAACCTCGGTTGACTTCTTGCCGTTCGTGGTCGGCCCTGGGCGAATTCGCTTGGAAGTGCGTCCCGAGGTCAGCGAAGTGGACCCCTCGCGTTCGATCATCAACGAATCAACTCAAGTGTTCGCGTTCACGCATCGCTATGTCGAAACAGCGGTCGAGCTGCAAGCCGGACAAACGTTTGCCTTGGCCGGGTTGTTGCAAACACGTACCGAGGCGACGCGTCGCGCCACTCCGTTCTTCGGCGAACTGCCTTACATCGGAACGTTCTTTCGCCGCATCAACGAACGTCGCAACGATATCGAACTGCTTGTCACGGTGACTCCGGAAGTGGTCGCCGCGATGGATCCTTGTGAAGCACCCGCAGGCGGTCCTGGTTTGAACTCGGGTTCGCCTAACGACAAAGAGTTCTACTTGCGAGGCTTCTTGGAAGTACCGAACTTGAAAGGTGACAACTGTGGCGACGAGATCAACGCCTGTAACGATGTCCAGGGCTTTAGCATTGACCCATCGTACGGCGGACAAGTTCTCGGTGGAAATTCGCACCAATTCGACCAAGAAATCTTGCGTCATCCTGGTTTGCCCGAGGGGGCGATTGTGCCCGGGGCAACCCCAACCGTCATCGGTGATGGCGTGACCGTGGTGTCGCCACAAAACTAAAGCGACGCAATCGCGGTGGTCGCGTTAGACCACCGCGAAATAGATCGAGCGACAATTCCGTCGCGGTAAGAAATTCAGAATGAATTCATGTCAGTGGATAGGTCGTTATGAGTAATGTTCTAAGAATTGCCCTTGTTGATCCAAATGATACATCCCGCAATCAGCTCAAGGGGATGCTCGTGGGGATGGACACGGTGTGGCTTGAGGCAGATTGCTCTCGTTATGAGTTCTACCCTGATGTCGTCGAGCAAACCAATCCGGACGCGGGAGTTGTCGCACTTGATGCCAATCCCGACAAAGCGATCGAATTGATCCAGCGGCTTTCGACCTCGGCGCCCGAGACGTCGCTGCTGGCTGTCAGCGAAAGCACCGATGGGCATTTGATCCTTCGCACGATTCGCGCCGGTGCGAAAGAATTCCTGACGCTGCCGCTCACAAAAGAAGAACTCAGCAGCACGCTGGATCGCATCAGCCAGCAAAAGTTCGGAGCCAACGAAGGTGGCAGCCGGCCGTGTGAAGTGATCGCGGTTGCCGGAGCTACCGGTGGTGTCGGCACGACAAGCACCGCAGTGAATCTGGGGTGTGTGTTAGCAGCCGATCCTCAAAACAGTGTCGCACTGGTCGATCTTGATCTTGCCCTGGGGGACGCGGATGTCTTTTTGGACTCGATCCCCGACTACACTTTAGCCGACGTTGTTCAGAATATCGCTCGCTTAGACATTCAGCTGCTCAAGCGATCGTTAACAAAACATAGCAGTGGATTGTACTTGTTGCCTCGACCGGTCGAACTTCATGACACCGAGTCAATCAACGGGGACAGCATTCGCAAAGTCATTGGGCTGCTGAAGGCTTCGTTCACTCACCTGGTGATCGATCTCTCGAAGACGTACAGCCAAGTGGACATTGCCGCGATGCAGTGTGCCAGCCGAATCGTTCTCGTCACTCAGCTCGACTTACCGTGTTTGCGGAATGTCGTGCGTTTGATGATGAGTTTTGAAGAAATGGACAACTTGCAGGACAAGGTTGAAATCATCGTCAACCGTGCGGGTTTGGACTCGGGGCAAATCAGTCTGAAGAAGGCCAAAGAGACGCTCGGCCGCGAGATCTTTGCGTTGCTGCCAAACGACTATCGCACGATGGTCGAAGTCCGTAATAACGGCGTACCCTTGATCATCCAGGCGCCCAAGGCCGCGATCACTCAGTCGATCCGAGATCTGGCGGCAAAGCTCGACAGCAAAACGCATGCTCCGGCCGAAGAGAAAGAGGTCGCCGAGAAACCAGCCGCCAACAAGTGGAAGAAATTCTGGCCCGGGGCGGCCAAGGCGTAACTTTCGACGTGGCCGGGCGTTGACCCCCGCTACGCTTGCGATTCGATCCAATTGACAAGGGTGCGAACCATCACCCCGGTGGCACCTGCATCGCGGTGCGGTTTGGGCGAATCGACAAACGCAGGACCTGCAATGTCGATGTGAACCCACGGGGTGTCGCCGACAAAGTTCTCGAGGAACTTGGCCGCCGTAATGGCACCTCCCCAGCGACCTTCGCCTACGTTTTTGATGTCGGCGACCTTGCTCTTGACCTTTTCATCGTACAGGTCGAACATGGGCAATTGCCAAACGGGTTCGCCTTCGGTCTTCGCGGCTTGCGAAACCGCATCACACAGAGGTTGATCGTTGGTCATCAATCCGGCCACCTCCATGCCCAACGCGACCATGCACGCGCCGGTCAACGTGGCCAAGTCAACGATGCTGGCAGGAGCGTTTTCGCGAGTCACATCCAGTGTGTCCGCTAACACCACGCGGCCTTCGGCATCGGTGTTCAGGATCTCGATCGTTTTGCCGCTGCGGGTTTTAATCACATCGCCCAGTTTGTAGCTTGTGCCGCTGATCATGTTTTCAGCCAATCCGCAAACGCCGATCACGTTTCGTTTGACCCCGAGCTGAGCGACCGCTTGCATCACGCCAAGCACCGTCGCAGCGCCGGCCATGTCGCATTTCATATCGACCATGCCGTCGCTGGGTTTGATCGACAAACCGCCACTATCAAACGTGACCCCTTTACCCACGATGGCAATCGGAGCTTCATCACCCCCTCCTTGATGACGAAGGATTACGATTCGCGGAGGGCGAGCCGAACCTGCACCGACGGCAAGGATCGCGCGGCAATTTTCGGCTTCGAGTTTTGTTTCGTCCCAAACTTCGATGCTCAATTCCGATGCTTCGGCCACCTTGCTCGCTTGCGCAGCAAAGGTTTCGGGATAAATCACCCCGGCAGGTTCGTTCACCAAGCGGCGAGTTTGGTTGATCGCGTGGCCGATGATCTTGCCTCGTTCGATCGCTTCTTGCGAAATTCCCGAGAAGCGAATCGCAGCGGGCACATGCGCGCTCGGATCGGATTGATAGATCGCCAGGTTTTCGCAAGCACAAAGGGCGCCGGCCACAATCGCATCATGGGTCGATGGATCAAAACACTCACCCAGCGCAATATCAACTTGGTCCAGCGAGTTGTTGGTGATCGACCGAATCGCAATTGCGGCGATCTCAAATGCGTCCACGCGATTGCTGCGAGTGTCGTCGCCGGTACCAATAAGTAGCACAACCGGGGGGCCATCGTTGTTGGCCGGAACCAGTTTGTTGACCTTGCCTCGTTTACATGAAATCGCACCACGTTTGCGCAGGCGATCGATCCAGCCCTCGCCCGCCTCGTTCAGTCGAGTCAAGGTGGCCGAATCCTGCGGCTTACCCGAAATTCCTACAATCAACACGTCGGTGGACGCATCAGATGCATCGGTGAGTCGGCTGACATGGGGCGACGGAAGCGGAAGACTTTCAAGCATCGGTTTTCAGGGGTTTGTAAGGCAATGGGACGCAGGCACTTTCCGTGTGACAGCTGCTGGGGCGGTCGAGCATGATTCCTGATCGACCGGTGTTAGTCTAAAGACATCTCGCCGGTTATCCTAGCTAGCCAGTAATCTTTGGGGGGGGCAATCATTTTGGGGAGCCCGTCATCCTCGCAGACCCTCTGATCGCCGTAGACCCGTCGCTGATGCGGGGGCGGTTGCTCGCTCGGACCTTTGTTCTACAACTACTGCAGATTCCTCCTGCTCGATTTGAAAGCTGATTGTGAAGCACCGTAGCACTCAAGATGTTGTCGAGGATTTACGCCGTGACGGACGTTTGATCGAGGTCACCGATCCGGTCGATCCTGATTTGGAGATGGCAGAGATTCAGCGACGTGTTTACGCTCGCGGAGGACCTGGCATCCTGTTTTCGAATGTGGTGGGGTCACGATTCCCCATGGCATCCAATCTGTTCGGGACGCTGGAACAGGCTCGCTATCTGTTTCGAGACACGCTCGAATCGGTTCGCCGGCTCATCGAACTGAAATTGGATCCGTCGGCACTTCCCAAGCGACCGCTGCGTTACGCGGGCGTTCCCTGGACCGCGCTGCATACGTTGCCAAAATCGGTCTCCCGCGGCGCGGTGATGGCGAATCAGTGCCGTGTTTCGGAGCTGCCGCAATTGAAGTGCTGGCCCGATGACGGGGGAGCCTTTGTCACGTTGCCGCAAGTGCTGAGTGAGGATCCGGCTGCACCCCGAGATCTGATGAAAGTCAATCTGGGCATGTACCGGATCCAGATTTCGGGAAACAAGTACCAAGCGGATCGAGAGATTGGGTTGCACTATCAGATTCATCGTGGCATCGGTGTCCATCATCGTGCGGCACTCGATCGCAATGAGCCGCTACGAGTCGCCATCACTGTGGGTGGTTCGCCAGCGATGACGCTTGCCGCGGTGATGCCGTTGCCCGAAGGATTGACCGAATTGATCTTTGCCGGGGCGCTGTCGGGGCGACGCATCGCAATGGTGCGAGGCAATCATGCACCGGTCTATGCCGATGCCGATTTTGCCATCGTGGGGACCATTGATCCGGCGCGGACGAAACCTGAAGGCCCGTTTGGTGATCATCTCGGGTACTACAGCTTGGAACATCCTTTCCCGTTGATGCATGTCGAGCACGTGTGGCACCGCAATGGAGCGATTTGGCCGTTTACCGTCGTCGGTCGACCGCCTCAGGAAGACACCACGTTCGGTCAATTGATTCATGAATTGACCGATCCGATCATTCCAACGGTGATCCCCGGTGTCAAAGCGGTGCATGCCGTGGACGCCGCCGGCGTGCATCCTTTACTGTTAGCGATTGGCAGCGAACGCTACATGCCGTATCTGGAACGCCAAGAGCCTCAGGAATTGCTGACTCAAGCCAACGCGATCCTCGGCAACGGACAGCTATCGCTTGCCAAGTACCTGTGGATCACCGACGACCCCTCGGCCCAACTTGACATTCATCACATCGAACCGTTTTTTCAACATGTCCTCAAACGCGTGGATTGGCGACGCGATTTACATTTCCATACGCGAACGACGATCGATACGCTTGACTACAGCGGCAGCGGGCTCAATCGCGGCTCGAAGTTAGTCGTCGCTGCCTCGGGCGATCCGGTTCGCGAACTAGCGGCTGAGTGGCCAAACGACGTTTCATTGCCGGAACCGTTTTCGCAACCACGCCGCGTGATGCCAGGCGTGTTTGCAATCGAGTCGCCGGAGTACTCGAGCGATGGAAATTCGAACGAGGTTGCTCGGCTTGCCGAGGCGATGGGCCAATGGAAGGACAGACATCGCGATTGTCTCGCCGGGGTGATGATCCTTACCTTGGTGGATGACAGTGCGTTTGCCGCCGCATCGCTTTCAAATTGGTTGTGGACCACCTTTACCCGCAGCAATCCCGCCGTGGACGTTGCCGGCGTGCAGCCTTCGCTGATCGACAAACACTGGGGCTGTAGCGGGCCGCTGATTATCGATGCCCGCGTTAAACCGTCGCATGCACCGCCGCTGATCGAAGATCCCAAAACCACCGCCAAAGTCGATGCGCGGGCAGCGCGAGGCGGACCGCTAGCAAAGTATTTGTAAAGCTTTTCTCGACTTTTTTATGAGAATGATGCTCTCTAGCGTTACGAAGCATGCAACGTCGTCGACGTTCGTATTGTCATGCTATCGCTCGATTCGTAGGATTGCGGAAGGTGAGGGCCAGCCATCCGAGGCTGAGCTCGGCATTTAGCATCCTGTGATGCGAGCGCGATCTGCGGTTTCACGCAAAGCAGCAATCTGGCGTGATCAAGATCAACCGTAATCGGCTCAACCCCAATGACTCCAATGGCGGCGACATGGAAGTGAACACGGCCCCCGTTAGCACGACCCCTGTAAGCACGCCCCCTGTAAGCACAGCCCAGTGGGTCGAACAGCAAACCAAGCGTTTGGATGCGCAGCCGATCGTCGGTTACTTTCCCGGAGATCCTCCGTCGGCCGAGTCCGTTGCGTTTGCGGCGCTGGCGGCATGTGCCTATCGGCGTCCTGCCGCAGCGGCAACCGCATGTCGACGGCTATTGGATTCGCAGCTCGGTGACGGTTCCGTTGCGGTATGGCTTGATGACAAGGGACCGTTTTGGCCCACCTCGCTTGCCTGTATCGCGTGGCGGCGTTTCGAGAAACAATGGCCTGAACAAGCAAAATCATGGTGCCGCGATGCCTACGAAAAAGGGCTGGATTATCTCCTGAATTGTGGCGGCGAAAAAATCGCTCGCAATGAAATCATTGGTCATGACACCGAATTGGTCGGATGGCCTTGGGTCCTAGGAACCCATTCTTGGATCGAACCGACCGCGATGGCGGTGCTCGCGATGCGACATTGTGACCGTGCAAATCATCCACGCGCGATCGAAGCGACGAAGTTGCTGCTGGATCGCCAATTACCCAGTGGTGGTGCAAACTATGGAAACACGTTTGTGCTTGGCCAAGTACTGCGTCCGCATGTGCTGCCCAGTGCGATGTGTGTCGTTGCCCTGCACCGTATCACGCCCGTTCCCGATGGGCTTGCCACAACGGTGCGCTACTTGCAACAAGAGCTGAATCGTCCGATTGCAGCCACGTCACTTGCCTGGACCATCCATGCATTGGTGTCAGCAGCCTGGGATTCAGGAACCGGTTTTGAACTCGAGTTCGACTGGCCGCTTCGTTCGGCGATCCAGCGATTGCAATCGATGGGCGAGAATCCCCATCGGCAGAACCAAATGATGTTGGCGGCGCGGTTTCGCGAATCACCGCTGCTCGACTTGCCACCGCTGCAAGTCGTTCGACCTACCGAAGGGACCGGCAAATGAGTCAATCCAATGATCCGATCGACCCGACGCCCCAGCAGGACCGTCGCGGTTTTCTCGTCTCGGGAGCCGTCGTGGCCGCTGGCGCTGCGGGCGTGGCGTACTGGAACCGACAATCGCGGCCGAATTCGTCGGTGTTTATCGCGCGAAATCAGAAATACGACGGCGAGCTTGTACGCACGATTCGCGAGGGGTTGATCGCTTGCGAATTTGATCCCGGCTGGGTCACGGGAAAACGTGTTTTGCTGAAACCTAACCTAGTCGAGCCATCACGGCTTGCACCCCATATGACGACGCACCCAGCGATGATCCAGGCCGCTGCGGAGGTGTTTCGTGGCTGGAATGCCGAAGTGACGGTCGGCGAAGGTCCCGGGCACGTTCGTGATACCGAGCAAGCATTGCTCGATTCCGGTGTGATGGAAGCACTGCACGATGCCAAACTTTCCTTTGCCGATCTGAATTACCAACAGGTCCGTGCGGTGGGAAACGTGGGCCGCGCCTGCGCACTGAAGCAATTTTATTTCCCACAAGCGGTGATCGAAGCGGACTTGGTCGTCAGCATGCCAAAGATGAAAACGCATCATTGGATGGGAATGACCGGAGCGATGAAAAATCTGTATGGCGTGATCCCGGGATGCAAATACGGATGGCCCAAAAATGTGTTGCATTTCAATGGCATTCCGCAAACCGTGTTCGACATTAATTCCTCGGTTGGCCGAACGATAACGATCGTCGATGGGATTGATTGTATGGAAGGCGACGGCCCCATTTTGGGGACGAAAAAGTCGATGGGGTTGGTGTTGGTCGGTCAAAATTTAACCGCCGTCGACTCCACGCTCTGCCGGATCATGGATATCTTACCCGAACGTATTCCTTATCTTGCACTCGCCGCTGACAAGCTCGGACCGGTAAGCGAATCCCAGATCACCCAGCGTGGTGAATCATGGCGTCCGCTCGTGGATCCGTTTTTGCTGCTAGATCGAGATCACTTGCGAGGTTTGCGAGCCGCCAAAACGCACTTCGTCACTTAAAAACAAGCATGTCATTCCCTGAGCCCACCGCCGTGCCGCGGCCATCCCCGGCATTTGCCCGCGTCTTTGACTGTCCCAATCCAGTCGCCTTGGTTACCGGCAGCGGTGCACCGCGAGTCGGTCGTGCGATCGCGATGGCGTTGGCCCAGCAGGGGTGCCGCATCGCGCTGCACGCTAACACCAGCACGGACAAGGCGTCGCAAGCGGCTGCGGAAATCACGCGGCGTTTCGGCAGCGAAGCAATCGTGACCTGTGGGGCGCTGCAGCACGATGGGGTGGCCGATCGCATTGTCGAAGAAACACATTCACAATTCGGTCGCATCGATGTGTTGGTCAATTCGGCTGCGATTTGGCAGCCGACGCGATTCGAAGACGTGACATCCGACGAAGTGCGACGCTATTTCGAAATCAATGCTCTGGGGTCCTTTTTGTGTGCCCGAGCGGCGGGGTTGAAAATGGTGTCGCAGCCCTCCGGCGGATCGATCGTGAACATCGGGGATTGGGCTACCGTGCGGCCGTACCTCGATCACGCCGCCTATTTCCCTAGCAAAGGATCGATCGAGGTGATGACTCGTTCGCTGGCGGTCGAGCTAGGACACCGCAATCGACGTGTGCGTGTCAACTGCATCCATCCGGGGCCCGTGCTGCTTTCGCAGGACGTGAGCGAATCGCATCAGCAGAAGCTCGCCGCCAGCACATTGGTCGGCAAGATCGGTACGCCTGAGAACATCGCTCACGCAGTCCAGTTTTTCTGTGAAAACGACTTTGTCACCGGCGTCTGTTTACCCGTGGATGGGGGACGCAGTATCTTTGCTCCCGATGGACTGCAAGTCGGTATGAACACCGGCTAATCTGAACACCGGGTAAATCGTTGGTTGCAAACGACGCTGCACGATCGATGCAGCGGTCGCGACGGGTTCTACAGCAGGCGGGACGAATATTTCGCGGACAGACTTTCGCTTGCGTCGCTCAGTACAATGCCCGCTGCTTCGTGTTGTCTCGCGACCCGTTCTGAAGCCGCCAGCCGCACAGCGCGAACTGCCGCATCCGCGATTCGTTGGCCTCGCCACAGCACGCCGACGTAAATCATGCCATCGAGCTCCGCCGGCGCGTCGGGGCCGAGATGCCCGGTCACCGCAACGGCCAAGTCGGCTTCGGATGTTTGCTCGAGCACGTTCTTGGCCAACTCCATCGTCACTAACGCACTGACCGCCGTATGTTTTTCGATCAAACTTGCAGCAATGTTTAACCACTGCGTCTTCGTTTGCTCGCGGTACACCACCGCGGAACCGCAAAGCCAGTTTGATATTCCCGGTACCGAGGCGAGCGTTGCAGAGACTAGCCCCGCAGTACAGCTTTCGGCAAACACAATTCGCTTTTCGTTCTTGGCAAGTCCATCCGCCAAGGTGCGAGCATGGTTGAGAATATTCATCGAGCGATTTTATTAGTGCATCTAAAGGGAACGAGGTTGTGGTTTATCCTAGGGACCAACCGGCACGTGGCTCGCGGCGAAGGAATGGCTCGGCTTCAGGGCATCCGACGCACTCCATTGTCTCGCGATTCCAAGTGATCTTTTTGCCCACGCGATAGGCCACATTGCCGAGATGGTTGGCTTCGGTCAACGGGCCGGCGTAGCTGGCAAACGGGCTGCCGGTTTCGCCTTCGCCGCGACACGCCTGCAACCACTCTTGGTGATGACCCGGCGAATCAGCGATAAAAGGTTCGGGGCGTTTGAATTCGGCAAAATCTGACTCGGGCAAAAGGACGTGTTTTCCATAATCGGACAACAGCATCCCTTTGCTGCCGACAAACAAAACGCCGCTGCCCCATTGCGGAATGGCTTTCTGTGTCCACAGTTCGGGCTTATGAGTCCCCTGGTACCAGCTCAACGTGACCGGCGGCAATTTGCCTCGCGATCCGTATTGGTAAACCGTCGTCATCGATGCCGGCGCGATTTCCGGATGCGGCGGAAGCCCAAACGACTCGACGGTCTGCGGCGCATCTAGTTTGAGGGCCCAGAAGGGAAGATCGTTCCAGTGCGAACCAAGGTCAGACATTGTGCCGTTGCCAAAATCCCACCACCGATACCAGTTCGGGCCGGGGAAATAGACCTCGTGGAACGGGCGTTTCGGAGCCGGGCCAAGCCACAGGTCCCAGTCCAGATGAGCGGGCGGTTTCATCGCATCTCGAGGGCGGCTGTCCACGAACAAGCGGTCGCGGTGTTTTTCTGCGTCCGCTTTGGATTGGTAGCCCCACGCTCGGGATACCCAGACATGCGCTTCGCTGACGTCACCGATCGCACCGCTTTGAATCAATTCAACGACGCGGCGATAGTTCCCCGATGCATGGATTTGCGTTCCCATCTGAGTGACGACGCCCGCTTTGGCTGCGGCTTCTGCAATACGACGGGTTTCGTAAACGTTGTAAGCGAGCGGCTTTTCGCAGTAAACATGTTTGCCCAGTTGCAGTGCTGGCATCGTGGCATAGGCATGCGTGTGTTCGGTCGTGCTGACGACGACCGCATCGATATCGTTTCCGATCGCGTCGTACATCTTGCGAAAATCAGTGAACTTTCTCGCCGTGGTAAATCGTGTAGCGGCATGATCGACAAACCTGGAATCGACATCACACAGCCCGACAACATCCACCGCTCCGCTTGACGAGATCGCGGAAAGATTGGCACCCCCACGACCTCCGACGCCGACAAACGCGACCTTCATTCGGTCGTTCGCGGATAATGCCAACAAGGGACGCGATGTTGCGACTGCGGCGGCGCCTGCGATCGATCCCGCGAGTAGATGTCGACGATTAAAGTGCAACGGTTGGTTCATGGAATCACTTTCTCAATGCCAGGAAGGAAATGAAGGTGGGATCGCGCAACCGGTTTGCGGAGTGCAGGTGGAGGTCATCTCCAGCGCCGTTCTGCAAACTCGTTTGGCGACACTCGCGCCGACGCGGTGGAGCGGGGTGCGAGAGACAATCATTGTAGCCCGGCGACTTGGCTCGCGTGTTGCGTCGCCGCGAGTAAAACGATCAATTTAGACCACGCGGCTCGCTTGAAGCCCCGTTACCACTGCAAAACGTAGGCAAACACCAGCGGGGCGACGATGGATGCATCGCTTTGTACCATGAACTTCGGCGCTTCAGGCTCGAGTTTGCACCATGTGATCTTTTCGTTGGGCACGGCGCCGCTGTAGCCACCAAAACTGGTGACCGCGTCACTGATTTGACAGAAATAGGCCCACAGTGGGATGTCCAGCTTGAGATCCTGGATCATCAGCGGCACCACACAGATAGGGAAGTCGCCTGCGATTCCGCCCCCGACTTGAAAGAACCCGATCGGACTGTGCTTGGAGGTTTCGCTGTACCAGTGGATCAGTTTTTCCATCTGCATCGTGCCGGACGCGATCGCTTGATGGTTTGCCACTTTGCCCTCGTACACGCGCGCGGCGTAGATGTTGCCGAGCGTCGAATCTTCGAGCCCGGGAACGAACACGGGAATTCCCGCGTCTTTGGCGGCCGCAAGCCAGCTGTTTTCGCGTGGGATCTGGTAGTGCTGGACCAAATCTTCGTCGTCCAACAGGTCGAACATGAATTGGGCTGGCATCCGCATCTCCTTTTTCTCAGCGGCTTCCTGCCACATCACTAGCAATTTGCTCTCGATGTGACGCATCACCGTTTCGGGGATACAGGTGTCGGTGACACGGTTGAACCCTTCGTCACGCAATTTGACTTCGTCTTCGACCGAAAGGGCACGCCAATCTTCGATGATGCGGTATTCGTCATGAGCGACAAGGTTAAAGATGTCTTCTTCGAGATTCGCCGCGGTACAGGTGATTGCGTGCACCTTGCCTTGGCGGATCATCTCGGCGAGCGAAATTCCGAGCTCGCCCGTGCTCATCGCCCCGGCGAGCGTTACCATCATCTTGCCGCCATTTTCCGTAGCGACAAATTCGCGATAGCTTTTCGCGGCACTCAAGGTTTCGCGTGCATTGAAATGGAGAAAATTCTTTTCCAGGAATTCAGATACGTTCACGGCAAATGTTTCTTGTTAAAGCGTCACGAAAACAGAAGGGGAGGGGGATTTTGATTCTCGCGGACGATTCTAGCGGGAAACCCGGCGCTGCCGAAGCGGATGGGCCGCAGAACTGGGCTGCGATCGATACAATCGGAACAAAAGAGTCCTTGGCCGCTTTTTCTTGCCGATTTCACAAACCAAAAGCGGCGATTTTCGTCGTCACACGATCCGCAGTGCGTTGGCTCGACCAGCTTTGCCAAATCGTCACAAACCAATGCTCCGCAACGGTTTAGCTGCATTATTCGGGTTGGCCGAGGGCGGGGCAGGCGTGCGTAGCATTATTCGGGCCAAAAAGATCGACTTGCCCTTTTCGGATTTTGGGCGATCTGTTAGGGTTTGAGGGTGATCACCGGTGTAATTGTTGCGTTTTGCGTCCAAATCTTTCCGCTTGACCGTTTTCCTGGGAATGTTGGCCCACAGAGACGGCGAATTCTCTTCATCCATCCTCGATGTTTTCTCGGGCTGATGGTTTGCGCTAAACGTGCTGATACACACCGGCAGTCGCCTTTTGCAACTGTTCCAGCTCTCGTTACCCCAAAGCATTCGCTTGGCACCGCGATCGTTTGTTCAGTTCAATCGAACCGTTTGATTGAAAAGCGCCTCTGCTACCTCACTCGCGCCCGCCAAATATTGGCCTCCTAAGGAGCTTTCACCGAAGATGGCAACTACGACCATGCGTCGCCTCGAACCTACTAGCGTTCGACACTTTGGAACTGGACTTTCCACTTTTGAACTACCTGACCTCACCGCCCTGCAGACCGTGTCTTACGCGGCGTTTCTGCAAGAGGATCGTGAGCCACTGAACCGGGAAGATGAAGGCCTGGAAAGTGTGTTGCGCGAGATCTTTCCTATCTCAAGTTATGACGGCAACATCACGCTGGAATATCTTTACTACGAACTGGGCAAACCACGCTATACCAGTCAGGAATGTCGCCAACTTCGTCTGACCTACGGTCGGCCGCTACGAATTTGGTTGCGTCTGAATCGTGAAGAGCCTGTTGAAGAAGAGGTCTATCTGGGCGACCTGCCGATCATGATGGGCGGTGGTGAGTTCATCATCAACGGAGCCGAGCGTGTCGTTGTTTCGCAGTTGCACCGCAGCCCCGGTGTCGACTTCGTGCTCGAGCAAGACACGACGACCGATCGCAAGTTGCCAAGCTGCCGTGTGATTCCCGAGCGTGGTTCGTGGATCGAAGTCAACGTGACCAAAAAGGACGCGCTGACGGTTCGTATCGACCAAAGTGGTAAATTTGCTGCGACCACCTTGCTGCGTGCAATGGATCCTCGCTATTCGACCGACGCTGATTTGTTGGCGGCGTTCTACGAAACGAGCGAGTACAAGATCAGCGGTGGCAAGAGTGCCGCGAAGATCGAAGGCAAGATCGCAGTCGATGACGTGATTTACCCCAGCGATTCAGATCGCGCCGGCGAAATTATCGTCGAAGCCGGGCACAAAGTCACCAAAGAAGTTGCCGAGACAATCTGCACCGCCGGTGTCACCAGCATTGAATGCATGGAATCGCCCAAGATTCCTTTGATCTTCAATACATTGATGGAAGATAATACGGCGAGCCACGAAGAAGCGTTGCTCCGTATTTATCAACGGCTTCGCCCGGGGAATCCTCCGCAACTGGAAAAGGCTCGCACCTTGTTCCAGGAAAAGTTCTTTGACGAGAATCGATATCGTTTGGGTAAGGTTGGGCGTTTCCGTCTGAACCGCAAACTTGAACTCGGCGTCGATGAAGACATCATGACGCTTCGCCCCGACGACATGATCGCGGCGATCAAGTACTTGATCAATCTGTTCGATCCTGATAGCGGTGCGGAAATCGACGACATTGACCACCTCGGCAATCGTCGTTTGCGAACCATCGACGAATTGGCGAGCGAAGAGCTCCGTAAGGGCTTCTTGAAGCTGCGTCGTACTGTTCAAGAGCGAATGAGTATCAAAGATGCTCAGGACATGTCGCCTCGTTCGTTGATCAATCCGAAAAGTGTTTCCGCGGCGATCGATTATTTCTTCGGTCGTGGTGAGCTTTCGCAGGTGGTTGACCAGACGAACCCGTTGAGCCAATTGGCGCACGAGCGTCGATTGTCGGCACTCGGCCCAGGTGGTTTGAACCGTAAGCGTGCGGGCTTCGAAGTTCGTGACGTTCATATTTCTCACTACGGTCGTATTTGCCCGATTGAGACACCTGAAGGAACGAACATTGGTTTGATTAGCTCGCTGGCGATTTACGCTGGCGTGGACAGCTATGGCTTCCTAGTCACGCCATATCGGTTGATCAAAGAAGGCAAAGTGATCGATCAAGTCGTGTGGTTGCGAGCGGACGAAGAGAGTGAATCGTACGTTGCACCGGCGGATACCGAGATCATCGATGGCGCGCTCGTTCCCGGGCCCAACATGATCGCCCGTTTCCATAGCGACTTTGAAATCGTTCAGCCCGAGCAAGTCGATTACATGGACGTTGCACCGAGCCAAATGGTAGGTGTTTCGGCCGGTTTGATTCCGTTCCTCGAGCACGATGATGCAAACCGTGCGTTGATGGGGTCCAACATGCAGCGGCAAGCGGTGCCGTTGTTGGTTGCAGAGCCACCGATCGTCGGTACCGGTGTCGAGCGCGAAGTCGCACGCAACAGTGCGATGGTCGTGCGAGCACGTCGTGCGGGCAAAGTCACCTATGCGGATTCGACCCGCATCGAAATTGGCAGCGATCACTACGACCTGAAAAAATATCAGGGACTAAATGAACGCACCTGTTTGAACCAAAAGCCGATCGTCAGTATCGGTGACAAGGTCGAGCAAAACCAAATCATTGCTGACGGTGCCGCGACGCGTAACGGCGAGCTGGCTCTGGGACGAAATGTCTTGGTCGGCTTTATGTCCTTCGATGGATTCAACTACGAAGACGCGATCATCATTAGCGAAGAATTGGTTCGCAATGACACTTACACCTCGATTCACATCGAAGATTTTGATGTTGAAATTCGCGAAACCAAGCTGGGACGTGAAGAGTTCACTCGCGACATTCCCAACGTCTCCGAAAAAGCGCTTCGCAACTTGGATGACTCGGGGATTGTTAATGTCGGTACTTACGTCAAACCAGGCGATATCCTGGTCGGTAAAGTAAGTCCGAAGAGCAAGACCGAGTTGACTCCGGAAGAAAAACTGTTGCACGCGATCTTTGGTCGTGCGGGTGAAGACGTCAAGAACGACTCGCTCGAAGTCCCATCGGGCATCGAAGGGATCGTGATCGATACCCAGAAATTCTCGCGTCGTATGAGCTTGTCTGAAGATGAGCGAAAGGTTTTCGAAGCGGAATTGAAGGCTGTCGAGAGCGAAGGGAATACCGAAGTCGCTAGCACGTTTGAGTCGCTCGTTCGCGAAATGGAAGAAGTCGCGGGCGTGAAGCTCAAGGATGCGACAGGCACTCCGTTGGCCGATGGTCAAGATCCGAAATTTGTGGCCGAACGTGCGACCTCGTTCCGCTTGGACCACATCTTGGATCAAGTCAAAGACGAAGCGAAGAAGAAGGAAGTCGAAAGCGTTCATGCTCAGCAATGGGCGAACGTCGAGACCGCCATCGATGTGCGTGACCGTAAATTGAACAGCATGAAGCGTGGTGACGAACTACGCAGTGGTGTTCTGCAGATGGTTAAGGTCTACATCGCCACCAAGCGAGTGATCAGCGTCGGTGACAAGATGGCGGGACGCCACGGTAACAAGGGTGTGATCGCCAAGATTTTGCCGATCGAAGACATGCCGTTCTTGCCTGATGGAACTCCGATTCAAATCATGCTCAACCCGCTCGGCGTTCCTAGCCGTATGAACGTGGGGCAGATTCTCGAGACACACCTTGGATGGGCCGGTGCCAAGCTTGGTTTCCAAGCTTTGACTCCTGTCTTTGACGGTGCAAGCGAAGAGGACATCAACAAATGTCTCGCCGAAGCGGGACTTCCCGCGCACGGTAAGATTCGTTTGACTGATGGACGCACCGGAGTTCCGATGGAGCAGGAAACAACGGTTGGTTACATCTATATGCTGAAACTGCATCACCTTGTTGATGACAAGGTTCATGCACGAAGCACCGGGCCATATTCGTTGATCACACAGCAGCCGCTTGGTGGTAAAGCACGTTTCGGTGGCCAGCGTTTCGGAGAAATGGAAGTTTGGGCACTCGAAGCTTACGGTGCCGCTTACATTCTGCAGGAATTGTTGACCGTGAAGAGCGACGATGTCGAAGGCCGTACCAAGATTTACGAGTCGATGGTCAAGGGCGAGAACACGTTGGAAGCGGGCACGCCTGCGAGCTTCGACGTGTTAACGAACGAGATTCGCGGCTTGGCACTCAACATGCAGCTTGAGAAGCGACCGATTTAAGAGAGGTATTAGGTATTGGGTTTTGGCGAGCGGGCGACTTACTGATCCGCTCCTGAAACCTTGTCCTCTCTCGTTTTGAAACCGCAGCGAAACGCTGCGGTCATGACTTTGCGACTTTCAATTCGATTGTCGCTACCCCCCTGACACCTAAAAACCTGCTTTCTAAGGCCTGTGATTTATGTCGATTAGCGAAACTAGCAATTACGATCGCATCAACGACTACGCTTCGGTACGCATCTCGCTCGCGCGACCCCAAGACATCAAAAGTTGGTCCTTCGGCGAAGTCAAGAAGCCCGAAACGATTAACTACCGAACCTACCGTCCGGAAAAAGACGGTCTCTTCTGTGAACGCATCTTCGGCCCTGAGAAGGACTGGGAATGTGCCTGCGGTAAATACCGTGGGATGAAGTACAAGGGCATGATCTGTGACCGCTGTGGTGTCAAGGTGACCCACAGCCGCGTCCGTCGAAAGCGAATGGGGCACATCGAATTGGCGGCCCCCGTTGTCCATATTTGGTTCTTCAAAGCGATGCCTTCGCGTTTGGGCAACCTGTTGGACATGAAGACCAGCTCGCTCGAAAAAGTGATCTACTTTCAAGATTATGTCGTCATCGACCCGGGCCAAACCGAGCTCGAAGATCGTCAATTGTTGACCGAAGAAGAGTACCGTGCCGCGCGTGCTCAGTGGGGCAACGATGCCTTCGATGCCGACATGGGCGCCGAAGCGGTTCGTAAACTGTTGAACAAATTGGACCTGGTCACGCTGTCCGAGAAACTTCGTGTCGATCTGCAAGAGACCGGATCGAAGCAGAAGAAAAAGGATCTGATCAACCGGCTGAAGATTGTCGAGTCGATCCGTGACAGCGACAATCGTCCCGAGTGGATGGTGTTGGACGTGATCCCTGTGATTCCGCCCGATTTGCGTCCTTTGGTTTTGCTTGATAGCGGTAATTTCGCAACCAGCGATTTGAACGATCTGTATCGCCGTATCATTAACCGTAACAACCGTTTGCGTAAGCTTGTCGATCTGAATGCACCCGAAGTCATCATTCGCAACGAAAAGCGAATGTTGCAGCAATCGGTCGATGCGTTGTTCGATAACAATCGCTGTAAGCGACCTGTGCTTGGTTCGTCTAACCGACCGCTGAAGTCGTTGACCGACATGATCAAGGGCAAGCAAGGTCGTTTCCGCGAAAACTTGCTTGGTAAACGGGTCGATTACTCGGCACGTAGCGTGATCGTGGTCGGACCGCGTTTGAAATTGCACCAATGTGGTTTGCCCAAGAAGATCGCGCTCGAATTGTATCAGCCGTTCATCATTCGTCGCTTGAAAGAACTCGGTCACGCCGACACGATCAAGTCCGCCAAGAAGATGCTTGAGCGTAAAGACGAAGAGGTATGGGATATCCTCGAGCAAGTGATTCGCAATCACCCCGTGCTGCTCAACCGGGCGCCGACACTTCACCGGATGGGGATCCAAGCGTTCGAACCGACTTTGGTCGAAGGCAACGCGATCCACTTGCACCCACTCGTCTGTAAAGGCTTCAACGCTGACTTTGACGGTGACCAGATGGCGGTTCACTTGCCGCTTTCGATCGAGGCCCAAGTCGAAGCTCACACGTTGATGATGAGTACCAACAACGTCTTTGCACCGTCCAACGGTAAGCCAATTATGAGTCCGTCGCAGGACATCGTGATGGGTTGTTACTACATGACGATGGAACAGCCTGACCGTAAGGGCGAAGGCATGGTCTTCTCGGGTTACGACGAAGTCGACTTGGCAACCGCTCAGGGCATCATCAATGTGCATGCCAAGATCAAGCTGCGTTTGCCTAAGTTCCAGAAATTGAAAACCAAGGATGATTCGGGCAAATATGGTGCGATCATCGACACCACGCCCGGTCGTGTGCGGTTCAACGAAATGTTGCCTGACGGGATGGACTACTACAACTTCCCAATGCGAAGTGGCGACTTGGCGAAGGTCATTTCGGACTGCTACCAACGTCTCGGTCGTCGTGCAACCATTCACTTGCTTGACGACATGATGCAGATGGGCTTCCGCGAATCGACGCGAAGTGGTTTGTCGTTCGCGACCGATGACTTGGTGACTCCCGATACCAAGCTCAGCTTCATCAAGGACGCTGAAAAAGAGGTGATGAAGCACAAGAAGGCTTATGACCGCGGGTTGATGACGGGTAAAGAACGTTACAACCAGGTTCTCGATGAATGGACCAAGGCTCGTGAATCGATCACGACTGACATGATGAAAGCGATGGAGAACGACATTCGCGAAGGCGGATGGTACGTGAATCCCGTATTCTTGATGTCGCACTCGGGTGCTCGTGGTGGTATCGAACAAATTCGACAACTCGCGGGGATGCGTGGTTTGATGGCCAAGCCGACCGGCGAGATCATCGAAACTCCGATTAAGGCGAACTTCCGCGAAGGCTTGTCGGTACTGGAATACTTCAGTTCAACGCACGGTGCTCGTAAGGGCTTGGCCGATACGGCACTGAAGACGGCCGACAGTGGTTACTTGACGCGTAAACTTGCCGACGTTGCCCAGAACGTGGTTATCACGATGGACGACTGTGGTACGACCCAAGGAATCACCAAGGGGGTCGTTTACCGTGGTGAGAAGGTCGAAGTCAGCTTGGTCGACTCGATCAACGGACGTATCAGTCGTCAATCGATCGTGAATCCTGTGACGGATGAAGTTATCGTCGCTGAGAATCAGATGATCACGCCTGAGATCGCGCGTCGCATCGAAGCGATGGGACTCGAGAAGATCCAAGTTCGTACACCGATGACCTGTGACGCTCCGCTCGGAGTTTGTCGCCGTTGTTACGGGATGGACATGTCCACCGGTGCGATGGTCGAAGAAGGGATGGCGGTCGGAATCATCGCGGCACAAAGTATCGGTGAGCCTGGTACCCAGTTGACCATGCGTACGTTCCACATCGGTGGTAGCGTTAGCAAGCAGATGGAAGAATCGGATATCAAGAGCAAGAAATCCGGTATCGTTCGTCTGACTCGGATGCGTGCGGTTCGAAACACCGAAGGTCGCAACATCGTGTTGACACGAAACGGCGAAATCTCGTTGGTCGACGATCGCGGACGTGAAATCGAATCGTACCCGGTGCCAACCGGTGCGACGTTGATGGTCGAAGAAAACGATACCGTCACCGAAGGCCAAATCCTCTGCGAATGGAACCCGTACTCGATTCCGATTTTGTCGGAAGTCGAAGGTCGAGTTCGCTTCGAAGACGTCGTCGAAGGCGAAACGATGCGTCAAGAACGTGAAGCTAGCGGTAACATCCGCATGCTGATCGTCGACCATAAGGGGGACTTGCACCCGCAGATCGTGATCGAAGATATGGAAGGCAAGGCACTGGACGTTCAGTACCTGCCCGAACGTGCGATGATCATGGCGAAAGAAGGCGCCGCGATCACACCAGGTATGGTGCTTGCGGAAATGCCGCGTGAAACCGGCGGTGTTTCGGACATCACCGGCGGTCTGCCTCGGGTTACCGAGATTTTCGAAGCTCGTAAACCGAAGGATCCTGCGGTCATCGCAGAGATCGACGGCGAAGTTGAAATCTTGGCTGAGAAGAAACGTGGTAAGCGTACCATCGTTGTTCGCAGTGAATCAGGAATCGAACGTGAGCACTTGGTGCCTCACGGTAAGCACTTCCAAGTTCACAGCGGTGATATCGTGCGTGCCGGTCAAGCGTTGGTTGATGGACCTTTGGTGCCTCACGACATCTTGCGTGTTTCGGGTGAAGAAGCGGTTCAGCAGTACTTGCTGCACGAAATTCAACAGGTTTATCAATCCCAACGTGTGGAAATCAATGATAAGCACTGTGAAATCATCATCGCTCGCATGCTTCGCAAAGTGAAGATCGAGAACCCTGGCGATACCAACCTGTTGCCTGGTTTGGTGATGGACCGATTCCAGTTCCGTAAAGCAAACCAAGAGCTTTCCAAGTGCATCAAGATCGCCAACCCTGGCGATAGCGATTACAGCGAAGGCACGATCATTCCAAAGGATACGTTCGAGCAGGCGAATGCCGAAATCGAAGCTTTGGGCGGAACCCCAGCGAAGGGCAAACGTCCGAAGTCGGCAACGGCGAGTACCCAATTGCTGGGGATCACCAAAGCCGCGGTTCAGTCGAACAGCTTCATCAGTGCGGCGTCCTTCCAAGAAACCACCAAGGTATTGACCGAGGCCGCGTTGGCGGGCAAGGTCGACAAGTTGGTTGGATTGAAGGAAAACGTGATTCTGGGGCACTTGATTCCTGCGGGAACCGGTTTCCGTATCTTCCAAGACGGCGAAGTGAATTATCGTCGCGAAGCTTTGGAAGAATTGGCGGCGGCACCCGTTCAATCGCTCGAAGAAAGTTTCCCACTGCTCAACGCTGGCGAAGAAGCGGCACCGGCACCTGCACCCGCAGCACCGACCATCTCGCCTCTGGATATTTCGCCAGTCGATAGTCCCGCAGCGGAAAACGAAAGCAGCGATGCTCCGGCAGCACCTGCCAGCAACGAAGCTTTGGACAACATGTTCGGCGGCGGAAGCAGCAGCGGTGGTGGCGAACAACAAGGTTCGTAAACCCTGTCGGTGACCACATCGAAAACGTGGTCACGATGATCGCAAAATCAAAAACACGGCCGTGATCTTGAATCACGGCCGTGTTTTTTTTTTATGTCCAGCGATACGCGACACCCAAATTGGGCACTCATTTGATCCGTCGGCTTGTCGTTATCGGCGTTTGGGACGTGGTCATGATTTGCGGCGGTTCAAAGCTGCGGTGACGACATGCACTGCAGGTTGTTTCGTTGACCACCACTCCCAACACGTTGGCACCCGCGATCTCGAGTAGTTCGCATGCGTGTTGCGTTTCGGCAGGATCGTTTTGATGTGAGCGGACGGTCAACAGGACGCCGTCCGATAACGCCGCGATCACACGCGATTCACTGGCCAATAAGATCGGCGGCGTGTCAATGATCACGAATTGAAACCTGTCTCTTAGCCAGTCGGTAAAGCGTGCGAACCGCGGTGATGCGATCAGATCTGCCGGACATTTCGGCTGCGGACCAGCCGGCAGCAAATACAACCCCGCAGTATTCATTTCTCGAATCACATCACGTGGGGTGGAGTGCCCACTGAGCAACGTCGACAATCCAGCGTTATTGGAACTGCCAAACAGGTTATGCATCGTTGGGGCGCGGAGGTTGGTGTCCATTAACAGCACGCGTTTGCCGGACTGAGCAATCGATACCGCAAGGTTGGCCGCCAGTGTCGATTTTCCGTCTCCGGCGACGGGGCTGGTGACTTGGATCACCATGTTGGTGCTGGTTTGGTTGATGCAATCCAGTGCGGTACGTAGCGATCGATAGGCTTCCGCATCCGCAGATTCGGGTTCGTGAACGGTGCAGAGGGTTTGAGGCTGGCGTGACTTTAAACGTTTTCGGTCACGATGGCGTTCGGGGATTTTGGCAAGAATTGGTAGCCCGAGATCACGGATCGCCTCGGGGTTATGATGCGTTCGTTCGGCGATTTCAGCACAACCTACCCAGACAAAGGCGCACATCAATCCTATCATTCCCGATGTCAGAATGGTAATTAGTGCGTTGGGGGCGACCTGCGACGGGTTGCTCGGCGGCGCGATCACGGTGGTGCCAAAGTTCCCAAAATCTTTGTTCAAATCAAATTGGCTGAGTTGACTGATCAGCGCATCGTAGCGTCGTTCCGCAAGCGAGATCTCGACCAATAAATGATCATTTTCATTCTGACGAAGCTCGGATTCGCGAACCTTGTCTCGATGATCCTGCATCCGTTGGTTCATCGTTTGGTATTGAGTCGCCAACGTTTGATCGGCCGCATCAAGATCGGCCAGTTCCTGTTGTAGAGATCCAATGTAGGTATCGATTAAATCCGCCAGTTGTGACTCGTTACTTTCCATGGTTTCGGTCACGGAAGCCTTAGGTTTCGATTCCGAGCGGGTCGCCACGGAGGCGGCGGGGGCTTGGCTTTCGGCCGCGATCTCGAGCTCGATGGTTTTTATTTGCTCGGCATAAAGGTCACGGACCTGGTCAATTTTGTTGCGTAATTCCTGTAACGATGGATAGTTGTCTCCGTATTGATTGGCCAGCAGTTTCTCTTCTTCCTCCAACGGAAACAGTTGTTCACCGAGTCTTTCTTTTAGTCCTTGCAATCGAATGCGGGCTTCTAGCAATCGGTCGTAAGATTGCTGTTGCTTGGACTCGCCACGCCAAATTGATCGTTCCGCTTGGTCCTCCGAACGCTCCTGCCGATGCCGTTCCGTTGCGGCGAGTTGCATCTGATGTTCTTGGTAGATTACAGGAAGCAGCAGGCTTGCGGTTTGGATACTTTGTGATTGAGCGGTTTTGATCGTCGCTAGTCGCGACAGCAGTTCCGCGCGTCGAACCCTGGAATCGACAAGCCGGTTATCAATCTCGATCAATTGTCGTGCGGACGAGGCATGTTCGGCGCTCTCGATCGCAGGCAGCGGGACGGAGGCTTTGGCACGCTGAAAAGCCAGCTTTTTCTCTTGGATTTCATGCTGTAGCGATTCCGCCTTGTTGTAGATCAGTTCGATCGCCTGTTCCAAGTTTTCGCGGCTGGATTCGATCAAATAATGCTGGTACGTCGACACGAGGGCTTCGAGCACCTTGGGGCACTCGTCGGGATAAATACTGTCGAATGAAATTTGAACAATCGAATCTTCATGATCCACATTCATCGAAGGCAGGATGGTGTTGGCGACGTTACTGGATTCCGCCAATAAAGCGAGGTCCTGTAGTTCGTTCTCTTGAAACGCTTTGTCGACAAACCATGGGCTTTTGATCAGCGATGCGTGCGTGTCAAGCAACGAGGCGTCATGACCCCGCGCCGAGGAACCCTCGCGATCGAGCGAGTCCTTAGGTTCGACAAACACTTCTGCTTTCGAGCGATAAACCACCGGCTGATTGTGGAAATAGATCCAACCGCCCACGAAAGCGTACAAAAGTGATAATAAAATGCGGTACTTGTGACGCAGCAAAAACCGCATGTACGAAACGAGGTCGTCGATCTGCAGCAGGGCATCGTCCGGCGGCGGAGGAGGTGTGATCTCCGCTCGATAAGTTTCGACCAACGGGGAACGGCGAAGCATCGTGCGCTCCTTCTGAGGCAAGTGGCTTTCTAGCTGTAAACGACTATCCGAGCGAATCCGCGTGTTGATCCGCCTAAGTTTAGTCCCCCCGTGACAATCACGGATTAGGGAGATTGCCCCATCTAGGGGGCGTGGACGCTGGGCCCAACTTAAGACTGCAACGGTGGCGAATGCCTCTAAATGACTCTGGCCAACGGATTCCGCACTTCATATACCGGGGTGATCTTATTCCATGCACCGGAGTTCTATAGCCGCCATTATAGGGGTGGGGTGCGTTCCAGTGGGGTGGAAATTGTTGTGGTATTTCTAAAAGATCTGGTCGCCATAAATTTTTTTGCCTTGCAAATTTTGCTTCGCGAACTGCGTGTGCTGAACCGGAACCGCGTGACGAGGTGACGCATAGTGCACACACGCTCACTTTTCAGCGTTCGGTTCGGTTAGCGAGGTGTGGAGATGGTGAGTCCACGGCGTTTACCCAGTGTCATCACTTTAATAACGCTCGCGTTCCACACCGCCGACTTTCGGTCGCGATCACGCCGCAAATCGTCCCTTGGCCGCGAGTGAAAACTTCGCATCAGACCAAACGGTCGATGCCGCACCGCAAAGAAAAAACACTTGCTGATCGGCAACGTCGATCGCATCGACTGCAGACGCTCCGCAAAAAAAAACAATTTTTCGCCAATTTCGTTTCGTGGTTCCGAAGAAATCGTGACTCTGGTTTTCGTGAGTTAGCGGGTGCTAATAGACCCCTGTTTGTTCGTAGCGGCACCGCCTGCACTGCTGTTTGTGAGCGACGAAAATCGCCTCTCCGGTCGCAGGCAAATCACGCGTTTTGCGGACTCTCATTCGGCCTTAAACCCACTCGCAAAAATTTGACAGCAGATCGATGCCCGGTAGTCTATAGACCAAGACCTGTGGAGATTGTCTCAGGCTTGCGCTTTTTGTTTCTTAATTCAGGGGTAAAGGGGAAGTGATGAAGGCAAATACAAGAGGACGCTCCGCGAACCAGGGTTTTACTCTGGTCGAGCTATTGGTGGTGATTGCCATCATCGGAGTTCTGGTTGGGTTGTTGTTGCCCGCGGTGCAGGCGGCCCGCGAAGCCGCCAGGAGAATGAGTTGTTCCAATAACATGAAACAACTTGGTTTGGCGCTGCACAACTACCATGACACGTTTCGCATCTACCCGTATGGTTATCGAGATTCGGGGACGTTTCATCGGCGGGATACTTGGATGCAGCAAGTGATGTCATTCATCGAAATCGGAACGGTCTCGGAAGCCTACCAGCACTGGGATGGACAATGGGTGATGGATACACCTCCCGAGCTCAAGGATGCAGTTCTACCCGCCTTTATGTGTCCTTCGGATCCCGGCGCCGGTGGCTTTGGCGGTGGTGGTTCGCGGCGGGCCAACGGCGAAGGATTTCAAGGCAACTATGTGGTCGCAGCCGCCAGCACCGAGATGACTCGGCCAATGACCAATCTCGATGGCATGTTTTACAACGATTCGAAAACGAAGATGCGCGACGTTGTCGATGGAACCTCCAATACGCTGATGGTCGGCGAGACATTGGTGCGGCCCGGGCTTGGCGGTTGGGGCGGAGCCGGCGGGTATTGGGGCGGCGGTCCGCACGGTGGATTTGGTTTCACCACCTGGCAATCTCCTAATAGCACGCTGCCCGATCAAGTCTATTCGTGCAAGACCGAGACCTATCGACTAGCACCCTGTAATTCGATCGGGGGTGCTGTGGAGATCCGCAACTTCGCACGGAGCGTGCATCCCGGCGGCGCACAATTCACGCTGGCGGATGGTTCGGTCCGGTTCCTCACTGAATCGATTGACCTGGTTACCTATCGCGCGATTGGCACCCGAAACAATGGCGAAGTTGTGACGCTGCCCTAGGGGGCCGGCGTAGACCATTTCAAACTCGCGGCGGGGAGCAGCTTTTCACTCCCCGCCGCGTTTGCTGCTGTTCCCCCTCAGCATGTTTTTTTCAAACATCCTTTTTGAATCGGAATCATTCATGCGCACAGTGTCAACTCAAGTGATCGTGGTCGTTTTGTTCTCCTGCTCGTTATTTCTTTGTGGCTGCGATAGCGATCCGCTGGCCCGCGTCGTCGTCGAAGGGACCGTCAATTTGGACGGTGTGCCGTTGGCCAACGGAGACGTGACGTTTGTGCCCGACGATCCATCGGTCCAAGCCGACAATTTGAAAGTGATCGACGGTGTGTTCAAAGGTCCCGTGATTCCGGGTGCAAAGCGAGTGGAAATCCGTGGCTATGAAGAGGTTGCCGCTAACTTGCCCGCAGATTCGCCCGAGGCGGGAGCCAGCTTTAAAAAGCAAATTTTGCCTGCCAAGTTCCACTCGCAAAGTGATTTGATGGAAACGATCCCAAGTCCCGGCCCTCTGAGCTATACCGTTTCGTCGGACTGAAGCGGGCTGTCGAACGAACGGAGCATGTCATCTAACGACAGAGCGTGTTGTTGCGAGGGCGTAGGGGCGATCCCCACGCTGCAGTCCCGTGCAAAGATTCTCAACCAATATTCTCAGGAGAGAATCTCAGTGACGATTTTACCGTGCACGTCGGTGAGCCGGAAATTGCGACCGGCATGCTCAAAGGTCAATTGCTTGTGATCGAGTCCTAGTTGATGCAGCAGGGTGGCGTGCAAGTCATGCATATGCACGCGACCCGCGATGCTGCGGAATCCAAATTCGTCGGTTTCTCCGTGCGAATGTCCGCCACGAAAACCGCCTCCGGCTAGCCAGACCGTGAAGCCGCGAGGGTTATGGTCACGACCGGTTCCGTTGTCTTGGGCATAGGGAGTGCGACCAAATTCGCTGCCCCACCACACGATCGTGTCTTCCAGCAAGCCACGTTGTTTGAGATCGGTCAACAGCGCCGCGATCGGTTTGTCCACAGCGCGGGCATGCGTGCTGTGTCTAGGTAAATTGGAATGTTGGTCCCAGGCGGGGTTGGCGGAATCGTCCCCGTAGTTGACTTGAATAAACCGCACCCCGGCTTCACACATTCGCCGGGCCATCAAGCACCGGGCTCCATACCGTTTGGTCTCGGGGGCATTGATTCCGTACATCTCGATCGTCTCGGCGGTCTCGCTAGAGAGATCAAGTGTCTCGGGCGCGAATTGTTGCATCCGCCAAGCGAGCTCGTGCGATTTCATCGCGGCGTCGAGTTCGGCGTCCTGCAGCGGACGCTGTGCGAGTTGCTGCTGGTTCAATCGATTGAGTAATTCAAACTGTTGTTGTTGCAGCGGGTGGGGGATATCGTCGCGAGTCAGGCTGTCGATGGTCATCGTGCTGCTGCTGGCCCCACCGACCTTGGTGCCTTGGTAACGAGGCGGCAGAAAGGCGCTGCCGTAATTCCGTGCGCCGCCGTTTCCGATCGAGGGGGCAATCGAAATAAAGCCCGGCAGATTCTCGTTCTCGCTGCCCAAGCCATACAGCAGCCACGAACCGAACGAGGGGCGGATGAAATTGGTGCTGCCGCAGTGCAGGAACAGCGTTGCGGGGCCATGGGCGACGCCCTCGGTGTGCATGCCGTGCAACAGGCACATGTCATCGGCATGACGTGCGGTTTCGGGAAACAAGTCCGACACCCAGCGGCCTGATTCGCCATATTGGTTGAATTTCCAAGGGGATTGCATCAAGCGAAATGCCCGGCCCTTGCCCGATCGGGCGAGTTGCCGCGCATCATCAAATTCATACGACTGGCCATCGTGTTTCGCCAATAACGGTTTGTAATCAAACGAATCGACTTGGCTGACGCCGCCTTGCATGAACAAAAAAATGATCCGTTTGGCTTTGGGTGCCAACGGCAATGATTTGTCCGATCCTGCGGCAGCTTGATGCGTTTGCGCGAACGCATTGGTTTGAGCCAAGAGCGCCGAGGCGGCCATCGAACCAAAACCGCAGGCGGCGGTCTGCAGCATTTGTCGGCGTGGGAAAATTGAGTCGATCATGACGTTTTTACCTCAGGGCAGGTAGCGGAAATCGAGGGACGCGAACAGCGAATGAATCAACACGGCAAGCCGGTCGGGTTCGCCAGGTTCGGCGGGCTGTTCCAGGAATGCCAAGCATGTAGCGCGTTCTGCGTCGCTCGGTAGACGATAAAAACAGTGGCGATAGATGCGGTCCACCAACTCGGTGTCCGATGGCGAATCGGCGTCCGATGGCGAATCGGGGGACGATAACGAGGATTGTTCGCGGAAATTCGCGGCAGCCGCGTTGGCGCGAGCAATGATCCAGGGATGGTTCATTAACACTAACGCCTGCGTCGCGACGGTGCTGCGAGTGCGTTGTCCCACCGAAACGCTGGCGTCCGCAAAATCAAATGCCTCGAACAAATCCGGCAACGCATTGCGAAACACGGGGTGATACAAACTGCGCCGCGGTGAATCGATGTGATAGTTGTAATCCGCGTTGGTGCCGCGCCGAATCAGCGATCCACCCTGAGATAAATCCAGTTCGCCGCTGATTTGCAGCATCGCATCTCGAAGCGACTCGACGCTTAGTCGTCGCGAGTGCCCTCGCCAATACGTTTCATTCTTGGGGTCGACCTTTTGTTGTCGTTGGTTCCGCCCCGCGTCGTCGAGCGTTATTCGTCGGCGGTAAGCATCCGACATCACGATCGTGCGAACGAGATGTTTGGTTGACCAATTGTTTTGGATCAATTCGTGAGCCAACCAATCGAGCAGTTCGGGATGCGTGGGACGGTCTCCTTTCGTGCCAAAGTTGTTCATCGAATGCACAATGCCTTGCCCCATCAGTGCAGCCCAGATGCGATTGGCATAGACACGGGCGGTCAGCGGGTTTTCGGGCGACGCTAACCAATCAGCCAGTTCCAGCCGCCCGCTGGCGTCAGCGTCGATTGGAAACGAATCACCGTGGGGCAGCGCTGTCAAGAAACCGCGAGGCACTCGATCGCCGAGGTTGTGGACGTCGCCGCGGATGTGAATCATCGTATCGGTCGGAGTCGGATTTTCTTGCAGCGTCATGTAACGCGGACGCTCGGCGAGTTGCTGTACCAGCGATTTTCGTTCGACTTCCAAGTCGGCAATGATTTTGGCGTTCTCGGCGGCTTGGCGTTGTTTTTCCCTCTGTTCGTCATTTTGACCCGCGATTTCTTGCTGCAACGCGGTCGCGGGTAGCGAACGGTTTTGCTTTTCTGCCAACGGTAGGAATTGAACGGCATCGACGATCACGTAACCGTTGGAATCTTCGTTGGAAACAATCACAAACGCTTGTCCATTGCGTTCGAACTCGTATTCGCCCAGTGATACCCACACTCCTTCTTCGGGCGGCACTTTGCGTTGATTGACCCGAACCACGGTTTCTTCATTGGCACTAAAGACGCGGACGACGGCGTTGGAGGCACGGTTGGTGCCGGCGGTATAGGCGAGTCGGACTTGGTACTTTCCCGCAGGCAACTTTGGCGGCTCAAACGTCGCCGTCTTCATGCCTTTGTGTTCGTTGCTGTCGTGGATATAACCATCGCCAATCAAACGACCGACCGATGTGGAATGCATCCATTCGCCGACCAATTTTGCCGCCCCACTGTCGACGACGATCCCCTCAAGTTCAGCCAAC
Organism: Novipirellula rosea; assembly: GCF_039541335.1. Lineage (NCBI taxonomy): Bacteria > Pseudomonadati > Planctomycetota > Planctomycetia > Pirellulales > Pirellulaceae > Novipirellula > Novipirellula rosea. The sequence goes on from NZ_BAABGA010000120.1 coordinate 622,438, forward strand.
GGAATAATGCGGCTTTCTTTCGTCAATTCGATGCTGGCCGATTTTTTTAGCGAAGCAAGTTCCGCATTCACACTCGCCAATGTCTGAGTGATCGAGTCGTAGTGCCGCTGCATCGAATCGCTGACAGGAAGTGGTTTTTCGATCCAGCGAGACAGGTTGGCGTGGGTTAATGCGGTGGAGGAGCGAAAGATGCCCGCCAACGCGTAGTAGTCACGTGTGGGAATCGGATCAAATTTATGATCGTGGCATCGCGCGCACCCGATCGTTTGACCTAAGAACGCACGTCCAATCGTATCGAGTTGCTCGTCGATAACGTCCATCTCAAGTTGGGTCTTATCCTGTTGCTCGAGGTTGGAATTCCCCATCATCAGAAACGTGGTCGCCACATGTTGCAGTTGACGTTGGTGCAAGTCGTCGGACTCGAGCAAGTCACCCGCGATTTGTTCGCGAATCATTTGGTCAAAGGGACGGTCGGTATTAAACGCTTCGACGAGGTAATCGCGATAACGCCAGGCTTCGGGGAAAACGAAACCCCGCAACGTGATCGATTCGGCGTAGCGTGCGACATCCATCCAGTGACGAGCGAACGTCTCACCAAATCGTGGTGAGGCGAGCAATTTGTCGACGAGCATTTCATAGGCTGCCGCGTCGTACTCGGTTTGCTCGTGTCCCGCGTCCCCGGAGGTGTCTGCCGCCGTTTCGCTCGCTTGAAGATCGTTGGCAAGGCGTGGGGTGGGTGGCAGTCCGGTTAAATCAAAAGACAGACGTCGCACCAACGTGGGATGATCGGCAACCGAGGTCGCGGCGAGTCCTAATTCATGCAGTCGCTGATTTAGAAAACGATCGATCGGCGAGGCCGCACCGGATCCCGATGGGATTTCGGGCGTCTCGATGGGGCGGTATGCCCAGTGTTGCTGTGCTTGTTCGACCGACAATCCCGAGCTGGATTTCGGTTTCTCCGAATCGCCGCGTGCCTCGCGTGGATCATAAGCTCCATCGGCGATCCATTTTGAAAACGCATTGATCAGTGAGTCAGGCAATTTGCCATCGGGGGGCATTTGCAAATTGGCGTCTTCGTAGCGAAGGGCTGCCATCAGCGTGCCGTTATCCGAGGTGCCGGGAACGATGGCGATTCCCGAGTCGCCGCCCGCTTGCCAACCCTGTTTTGTGTCGAGTCGTAAACCGCCGCTGATTTCTGTTTCAGGAGAGTGACAATCGAGACAATGTTCGATCAGCGCAGGACGGATGACCGTTTCAAAAAAGGCTTCATGTGCCGCGGACGTTTCATCACTTGTTTTTTCGCCGTCGATTCGTTCTTGCCCAATCAGCAGGTCGAGAGGGCAAAAGAGTCCTGCGAGGGCACAAGCGGCAACGATCAGCCGAGGAGTGCGAGAAATATGGAGACGTCGGTACATCTTTATTTCGGCGAGGTGAGGCAGGTCGGGGGGGAGGGAGGTCCCATTTTATCCGAAATCAAGCCGTGGCGTGCGAAAGAAATCGTGACCTCGGAAAGAAAGAGGGACGCCCAAAGTTAAAAATTTTTTCTCTTGACCTGAACCATACGCTGCGATTATTTCATAACGAGGGAATCCATCCCCTGACTTGGCCAGCGCGAATTGACGTCGCTTTTACCAAGCCCCTTTTTTATTAACCAGTTCAACCATGGAAGGTTGCTCCTATGGCCAATGCCACCGACGGCGTCCCCTTGCTGGACGTGAATCGTGATAACCGCCCTCACCGCGAAGAATTTCTCGAAGCACTGACCGAAGTGCTCGACAGCGGGCGATTTTTGTTTGGTCCTGATGTCACCGCATTGGAGAACGAAGTCGCTGCGTACAGCCAAGCTGAGAACGCTATCGGATGTGCCTCCGGAAGCGACGCATTGCTACTCGCCCTGATGGCGCTCGAGATCGGGCCTGGCGACGAAGTGATCGTTCCGAGTTTCACCTTTTTCGCCTCGGTCAGCTGCATCACACGATTGGGGGCAACACCGGTATTCGTTGACATTTGTCCCGATACGTTCAATGTCGACCCGGAAGCGATCCGCAGTGAGATCACCGATCGCACTCGCGCGATCATCCCTGTCCACCTGTTCGGCCAATGTGCTCAAATCGATCGAATTTGCCAGATCGCCGGCGATCATGACATCCCGGTGATCGAAGACGCGGCCCAAGCGATTGGTGCGGCCTATCATTCCCGTCCCGCTGGCAGTTGGGGCAAAATGGGGTGTTTCAGCTTCTATCCGACCAAGAACCTTGGCGGCATGGGCGACGGCGGGATGATCACCACCGGGGATGCCGCCACCGCAGACCGTTTGCGATTGTACGCCAGCCACGGCATGCGGCCTCGCTATTATCATCAAGTCGTTGGCATCAACAGCCGGTTGGACACCTTCCAAGCAGCCGTGCTTCGCGTGAAGCTGCGTCATTTGGACAAAGCGGTCCAGGATCGTCGCACCAACGCCGAACGCTACTCGCGATTGCTCAGCGAAGCCAACGTCGTCGCCGCAGACCAGATCGTTTTGCCTGCGACCGATCCCAACGCGTTTCATGTGTGGAATCAGTATGCATTGCGAGTCGGCGAAGGCCGTCGTGACGCCCTGCGTTCGCACTTGTCCGAGCGTGGGATTGGATCGGAGGTCTATTACCCCGTCCCGATGCACGAGCAGCAATGTTTCCAGGACCTCGAATTCGACCGCGATGCATTGGCCGAAACCGAGCGTGCGAGCAAGGAAGTTTTGAACTTGCCAATCTTCCCCTCGCTGACCGAAGCGGAACAGCATCGTGTCGTCGAGAGCATCAGCGGTTTTTACGCTGCTGGGGCTCGATCGGCTGCAGCGGCCTAGACCGTCCGTTCGAGCCAAAGCGAAAACGCCCAAGTCTGAAACGCCCAAGAGCGAAACGCCTGAGGCCGCCACGATGAAGCGGCCGAGGGATCACGTCGCGGAACAGGTTTGACTGATTTCAATGACCCAGGTCCACGGCATTGACCGTGTTACCTGGGTTTTTTGCATGACGGGCTTCCGTAACCGCCGGGCGTCAGAGAGCAAGATCGTCGCTACCATCCTGTTTAAAATCCCCTCAACTGGGCAAGCAAAGGCGATTTAACTACGATTCGCTCTTTAGGCCGTTGCAGCGAGTTAGGGGAGCTGAAAATCGCCCTCACGCCTCTCCAAGGAGCTCGATGGGCGAGTTTTGCAGCCATTCTCAGGCAATTCGCAATACTTGCATCTTGTCGAATCCCAAGCATTCCGAATACTATAAGGTTGACGGGTTTCTGGGAGGCTTCGGCATTACCATGGTAGACCTGAGTAGTTTACATTTCGAAACTCACCAGTCCGACAGGGCGTCCGAAGGAGTTTGACAACGATGGCAGTAAAATTAACCGAACGAGCCGCTGAAGAAGTGAAGCGGTTTCGCCAAGAGAATAACTTTGATGAGTCCACTTCGCTGCGAATCGGCGTTGCTGGCGGTGGTTGCAGTGGTTTCAACTACACGCTTGGATTCGACGACAAATTCGATGAAAAAGCAGACAGCAAGTACGATTGCCACGGCGTCGAGGTCATTGTCGACAAGAAGAGCGCGTTGTACCTCGATGGCACGACCGTCGATTGGTATTCGAGCCTCGAAAAGCAAGGTTTCACCTTCGAGAACCCCAATGCGGTGAAGAGCTGCGGTTGCGGTAGCTCGTTCCAGGCATAAGCTGCGCTGGATCACGCTCCATTTTAGACATGAAACGCCCTGTTGCTTTGCAGCAGGGCGTTTTCTTTTGGCGGTGTGTGTGTAAAAATCCGATCCTGGTTTGGCATCGCTGCGGGCAGTTTTTGATCCTGGCACGATCGTCCAACAACTCTTTAAGAGGTATCTGGCTGAATGAGCGTTGTAGCACCCAAGAAATGGTCCGGAGCCGATTCGGCGTCGTTGTACGAAGTCGACCGTTGGGGTGACGGGTATTTTCACGTCACAAAAGACAGCCGGTTGATGGTTTCACCCAGCCGAGATCCCGAGCAGGCGATCGACCTGAAGGAACTCGTCGATGGGCTGACCCAGCGCGGATTGGACCTGCCAATTCTGATTCGCTTTAACGGCATTCTGCGAGATCGTCTGAAACGGCTGAGCGAGAGCTTTGCTGATGCGATCGAAGAACATCAATACAACAATTCCTACCGCTGCGTGTTTCCGATCAAGGTGAACCAACAGCGTGATGTGGTCGAGCAGTTTGCCAAACACGGACGCGAGTTCGGGTTCGGAATCGAAGCGGGCAGCAAGCCCGAAATGTTGGCGGTGGTCGCGATGACCGACTCGGACACGCCGATTATCTGCAACGGGTTCAAGGACGACGACTTCATCCATCTCGCGATGCGGGCGCAGCAAATTGGGCGTACCGTCATCCCCGTGGTCGAAAAAGTCAGTGAGCTCGATCTGATCTTAAAACACTCCGAAGCGCTCGGAGTGCGTCCGACGATCGGCATGCGAGTTAAGCTTGCCACGCGAGGTTCGGGGCGTTGGCAAGCCAGTGGCGGCTACCGCTCGAAATTCGGGCTGACGGTGGCCGAAATGCTTCGCCAACTGCAAAAGCTCGAAGACCGAGGTATGGCGGACTGCTTCAAATTGCTGCATTTCCACGTCGGTAGCCAAATTACCCACATTCGCCAACTCAAAGCGGCGATTCTCGAAGCAGCACGTATCTACGTTGACCTGCATCGTCGCGGTGCGGGGCTCGAAATGTTGGACGTCGGTGGCGGGTTGGGCGTCGATTATGACGGATCGCACAGCGACAATGAATCGAGCATGAATTACTCGATGCAAGAGTATGCAAAAGACGTGGTCTATTTGGTGCAAACGGTTTGTGACGAAGCCGAGGTTCCGCATCCGGAATTGATCAGCGAAAGCGGACGTGCCGTCGCCGCGCATCACAGCGTGTTGGTGGTTAATACCTTGGGCGTGACCCAGCAGGGAAGCGTGCAGGATTTGCCTACGGACGTTCCAGATGATTACGAGCAACCAGTGCTCGATCTGTGGATCAGTTATCGTGATTTGACTTCCACTAACATGCTCGAGTCGTTCCACGATGCACAGACGTCGCTCGACCTGGCGATGAACTTGTTTAGCGGTGGATACTTACCGCTGGAACAACGTGTGGTCGCTGAGAATCTGTATTTTGCGATCTGTCACCGCGTGCGTGAATTCGCCAGCGAGCTCGAGCATGTGCCCGATGATGTCAAGCATCTCAATCGGTTGCTGTCGGATATTTACTTTGCCAACTTTTCGTTATTCCAATCCGTTCCCGACTCCTGGGCGATTGATCAGTTGTTTCCGGTGATGCCGATCCATCGTTTGGACGAACAACCGACACGGCACTCGGTGATCGGCGATATTACTTGTGATAGCGACGGCAAAATTGACAAATTTGTCGGCGGTGAAGGTCCTCAGCGTACGATCTTGCTGCACGAGTTTGAAAAGCAACAGCCCTATCAAATTGGCATCTTTATGGTGGGCGCCTATCAAGAGATCCTTGGGGATCTGCATAATCTGTTTGGCGATACCCATGCCGTGCACGTCGATTTGAACGGCGATGCGGTCAAGATTGAATCGATCGTCAAAGGGGACACCGTCAGCGAGGTGCTCGGCTATGTCCAATATGACGACAGAGAACTGATTCGGCGACTGTTAGACAGTATCGATGCGGCGGTCAGTAGCGGGAAAATTGACAACGCCCAAGCTGGCGAAATGCTTCGCTTCTACGAGCGTGCTCTAGGAAGCTATACCTACCTTTCCGAAAATGGTCACTCCTTGGCCCACATCAAAACGCCCACGGAAAACAATACCTAGACGCGATCCTCGTTGTCCTTGCGGCAATCGAGAACGCTTGGTTTTCCGTGGTGCCCTCTACGCTTCTCTCTTTCCCAACCTCTTTTAAGAAATACGTTTATGACGACTTATCCCGAAGATGCCGATGGTGCGGTACTGGCTAACCTTCAATCGCTTGGTGTCGACATGTCGGCTCCGCTGCTGATTGAGTTTGCGGTTGACGCGCCGGACGAAGCGTCGGCTCATCGGATCGAAAAGGCGCTCGTCGCCAAACAGTACGAGACCGAGGTTTACTACGACTCGGGCGAGCCTGACGAGGATGACGAAGAGGAACTTGAAGAGGACGACGAAGAATTTGGTCCCTCGTGGACGGTCTACGTCAACGTCACAATGGTGCCTGAATACGACGAAATTATTCGGATTCAAGCCGAGTTGGACGAATTGTCCAAGCCGCACGGCGGCCGCAGCGACGGTTGGGGCGTGATGATGGACGAAGAGTCGCTGCCTGACGAAATGTAGTCTGGCTGGAATTTCACTGTCGACTTCCTTGTCGAAGTCGACAGGTTTCACGAGGTGAATTTGGCTTTCCGCCTGTCAGGAATGTTTTGACTCATTCGTCTGTCCCACATTCGTCTGTCAACAATTACCTGTCGCTGCCTGCAACCCGCTGGTGCTTGTGGGCTAAGCGGCAGGACACCCGTCGCAGCCGTCGGTTTTCACAAGGTCAATGAGCGGTTGTCGATCAAGCGGTCGTGTATCGGTTGAATGACCGCCAACGGCTTGGAAAGCCGAGCGACAATCCGCTTAGAAGCCACCGGGGCTACTGAATTCGGCGTAGTCGTCAAATTCGTTGTGGCGTTCGGGCGCTCGGTCGCTAAACCGCGTAAAGTCGCCTTCCCAGCTAAGCGGGACGTTTCCAATGGGGCCGTTACGCTGTTTTGCCATGATGATTTCTGCTTGTCCGGCGTACTGAGCCTTGTCTTCACCGCGATGGTAATACTCTTCGCGGTGCACAAACATGACCACGTCGGCATCCTGCTCGATTGCCCCCGATTCCCGCAAGTGACTCAATTTGGGTTGGTGATCTTTGCTGTCTTCGGCTTGCCGGTTCAATTGAGACAAACACAGCAGCGGGGTGCTCAGTTCACGAGCCATCCCTTTCAAACGACGCGCGATCTTGGATACCTGCTCTTGCCGTGGGTCACGCGAGTTATCGGGTTCAATCAGCTGCAAATAGTCAATCACAATCAAGCCAAGCGCCTCTTCACGCCGCTTGATTCGCCGCGCGGCAGCCGCAATTTCGCTGACCGTTCGGCTGGGAGAATCGTCGACGTACAGCGGTGCTTCACTGATTTCATTGGCTTTTTGAATTAGCCGTTCGCGATCGTCCGACGAGATCGTGCCGTTACGCAGCCGGTGACCGTTCACCCGCGCCAGCGAACAGAGCATACGGTCGGCAAGCTCGATCCCGGACATTTCCAACGAAACGAACAGCACGGGAAGCCGTTGGTTGATGGCGACGTATTCGCCGATGTTCATCGCCAGCGCGGTTTTACCCATCGAAGGACGTGCGGCGAGAATGATCAGTTCGCCATTGTGCAATCCGCCGGTCATGTTATCGAACTCGGTGAACCCGGTTTCACAGCCTCCGTCGGTGTGTTCGCCGCTCATCCGCGCTTCCATTCGGTCCATGGCCGCATGCAGAATGTCGCTGATGCTGTGAACGGAATTACCCGACCGACCATCCATGATCGCAAAGATTTTTTGTTCCGCTTGAGCACACATTTCGCGTGCTTCGCTGTTCTGTTCGTACGAGTCGCGGAGGATCTCGGTGCTCGCTTCGATCAACCGGCGGTAGACCGCCTTTTCAGAAACGATCCCTGCGTAATAAACCGCGTGCGCCGCATTGGGGACCGCACCGGAAAGCTTGGCGAGGTACGCCGCCCCACCCACGTTCTCGTAATCGTTGGCTGTCCGCAGACGAGAAACCAGCAGCGTGATGTCGATCTTTTGACCTTGATCGTGCATCTCGCGAAGATGTTCGTAGATCTTTCGGTTCGCGTCGTCGAAAAAGTCCTCGGCACGTAGTGACGCAATGTCGTCACACACGATCGGCAGCAGCAGAATGCTTCCAATCACGCCCATTTCCGCTTCGAGGTCAAAGGGCGGTTGCCGCTGCAAAATCTCGCTAGCGCTGGCTTCTTTCTTCTTTTTTCGGCCTTTGAACTGAAAGTCGTCTGCGGTCAAGGTTCCGGTCCGTGGAGATTAGGAAACGAAGAGGCTAAGAGAGTCTTATTTGATAGGGCGATCGAGAATTACGCAACCTGAACTCCATTGAGGAGTTTTGCCCGACGGAGTCACCCCCCCGTGCAGCCTACGCCGTTCGCAATTGGTTTTCGATGCGGTCGATCGCTTCGCGAGCGGAAACCGAGGTCGGACCACGGCCGATCGCCTTGCCGCTCTCGAGCCACTTCTTCACGTTCTTTTCTGCTGCGATCGCCGTGCTGTGCGAGCGGCCGCCAAAGTGGTTGGCAATTTCGGCGTACGCGGATGAGGTTAATTGTCGTGACAAATACATGGCCAACATCCGAGGTTCGCAAACCGCACGGGCTTGGGATGAACCACGCAGATCTTCCAGCGGTACCTTAAAGGCTTCGCAAACCGTTCGCTCGATCGTGCTTAGCGTCACCGAGGCTTGCCCGACTCGCAGCAGGTTGCCGCCGAATTGACGGATCTCGTCCATGGTCGCCATGCGGCCAAACATTTTTTGTAGTGTGGCTACCAGGTTCACCATCCCGCTAAGCACACGTCCGTCGCCGGCGAGTTGAGCGTTGACTTCCGTGATCATCTCGTCCGGCCACTGGATCGAACATCGCTGCTGGACCAGACGTCGCAGCACCGTTTCGCGGGTCGTTGAGTCGAGCGAGTGCATCGGGCAAACCAAACCGCTCGCCATGCGTCCCGACAATTCTCGCGAAAGTCCTTCGATTTCCGAAGGAGCCTGGTTGGCTGTAAATACGATCGGACGCCCTGCTTCGATCAAGGCTTCGACGGTGTACAGCATTTCACGAAGCGTGGCACTTTTCGCACTCAGGAACTGGACGCCATCGATCAGCAGTGCGTCGACCTCGCGGTAACGTTTGCGGAAAGCGGGTAGCCCGGTGGTGCCGACCGATTTGCAGAAGTCATTCGTGAATTTTTCGCCCGACAATTGCACGACGGTCCGCATGCGGTGTCGGCGACGGAATTGGTCAGCGATCGCATTGACGAGGTGAGTCTTGCCGATCCCCGAAGGGCCGTACAGGAACAAGGGCGTTGCACTGCCGGGACTTTGGCACGCCATCATCACGGCGGTGTGGGCAAGTTGGTTTGAGGTTCCCGCGACAAAACTGCTGAGCGTCATCGCGTCGCGAGGCAGTGCTGGTTTGCCGTTTGACGAACCAGCATGCACGGCGGGCGAGGTGGTCGCATCGGGGGCGGCGGTGCCGGTCGGTTCAAAAATGGGAAGCGGCGGCTGGCTGCCATCGTCGACCGGACGCGATTTTTTGGGTTTGGGGGAACGAACGGATCCGGCTGCGATCAGCGACGACAATGGCTGTGCACTGGATCGTTTTCGTTGAGGCGATCCGTGAGTGTCACGAGCACGACGTGCGGGGGATTGCGTGCCGCGAGCCCTGGCCGGCGACGAAGCCCGCTCGGTCGCCGCTGCAGAGGGCTGAGCCATTGGTGCAGAGGCCACCGATCCAGTGCCCACCGGTGCAGCGCCCGTTGATACAGTGCCCGATGATAACGCGCCCATGGACACGCTCGTCAGCGTTTGAGGCGTCACCGCCGCGGCGGACGTCGATGATCCGCTGTCCTCCGAATCGTCGGACTCCAGTGGCAGTTCCACTTGCGTGGGTTCGGGGCGTCCAAGTTCGATTGCGACAGCCAATGTCGAACCACATGCCTGAGCCGCCGCTGCACGGATTTGTTGCAAAAAGTTTTGCCGCAAACGATCCAACGCAAATTGGCCACTGACCAGTACGACCAGGCGGGGGCCCGAGTCGAGCCGCGATGGGAGCGCGGCCGAGTCAAATGCGGCCGAGTCAAACGCGGGCGAGCCAAGCGAAGGCTGGGCAAGCGATTGCTCGCGTGCCTCGGCATGTTGCGAGTTCTCGGCAGCGTTCTCGCCACCCGCCGCTTTTGGGGCTGGGGTAGCTTGGACCGCGAAGGCGACTCCGTGCGTAAACCACATCCGGAATCGATCTGCACCGATACGCTCTTTCAAAGCTTCCTTGAATGTTTCGACAACAACCTTGTCGTCGATGCAGCCGTGCGGTGCAGACATACCGGTAGCGCAATCCTCCTTCATGGATATTTCGCGGTGCAACCAACACGCCACCACTCGGAAGGATCCGCTAACCGGATCGCCCAAATGAGGACGCGAAAATAGAATGCCGTTGGATGGCCGAGTCGGGAGTGCAGCCGAAAGCGTTGGCGATTTGAAATCGTGCCAACCTAGCTCCGCTGGGCGGCAACAGTGCCTTCCCAAACTCGAACGTTCACAAATAACTTCTCGCGATCAAAGGACTCTTTCTTAGAACCCGCCTCATGCTTTTTCAAAGCACACTGTCTCGTTCGCGTGAGGCCAGATTCTATGGTTGCTAGCATCGAAGTCAAATACCTCTGCACCTTCAATAAGAAGATTTCTTTAGCGCAATGCTCTGACGTCCGCACAATCCAAAAAAGACCACGATACGGCACTCTCGTTTTGTGGCACCCTAGCGTGTTCGGAGCGGTCGTTAGACTGGGTACGTTTGTGGAAAATATGTCGATAACAGAAACCTCACGGGAACTTCATTTTTATCTTGCTGCCGTAACGGCTTTCGCATCAATGGCTTATGGGCAAGCCGCTAGCCGAATCGGCGTTTTTTACGACCCTGTGGCCTTGTCAGTGAGATTTTGCTTTCAATTACAGCGACTTCACCCACACCGATTCCTCCAGCATCGGTTGAAGTCCAAAAGCGCGGTACAAATCGCTGGCAAAGTCATTTTGCTGGTCCACTGCCAAGATTAAACGACTGGCGTCAAACCCCTCGGCAGTCGCGATCACCGAGCGGATCAAATCGATCCCTAATCGCTGACCCCGGACGCTCGGAATCAGCCCCATGTAAACGAGCTCGACGACTTCATTTGAACTCACAGCATCGTTACCGCTTTCCGAACTTGGGTTCGTGTTATTTCGCTTCGCGTTGTGGCGGGCCAAGATTGCTACCCCAATCGGCTTGTCGTCGTTTTCCATAGGAGTGGTTGGCCAGACGGTGAACCAGCATTCCGGAGCAAAGGAGGCGTTGCTCTGGTATCCCGCAATCGTTTGTTCAGCCGAACGGTAATCCAGCAATACGGGGCAATCGAGCGTCTCGACGTACGTTTGCTCGACGAGGTCCGTGAACATCGTCAGCGCGGACTCGTTATTCCAGTCCATTGGTGAAAGCCGCAATCGTGGCGGCTTGATGTCGTGGCGGGATGTCTTCTCCGCTGCCGACTGGAGCGACTTGGTCATGTATTCGAGGTCGGCCACCCAGCGGAACCCGAGTCCTTCGAACCATGCCTCGGCAACCTCAGTCAGACTAAATCCATCACAGGCCCATTGAACGAAATGGACACCTCGTTGGGAAAGTGTCTCGTCGAGTTGTTTTTTTATTATCTCGATGATCCCCGCTCGGTCTGATGCCGCGACTTCGGTCATCCAGCCAGCGTGCAGCAGCGTCGCCGAATCGTTGGATGCAGTTGCCGATTCACCGTGCTGCAGTGGCAGAATCGCGATTGCGGCGGCCAGCGGCTTGCTAGCCGCTTCATTCGTGGACGAATCTTGGTCGATCGCGGTCACAATCAAAACACTGTCCTGGTTCCCGTCGTCCAGCAGACCTCGGATCTGATCGACCACAATTTGGGCCCGACCGATGGAAAGATCCTGCAATAAATTGGGCAAAATCGCTGGCAGATCGTGAATGGGGGCAAGTTGAGGGCAAATCGTAGGCATGTCAGCTCTTTTGGGTCCGGTTTATGCAGGGTTCAGTGCGAGCTTGATTTCAAAGCAACCAACGGGGGGCGTCGTAAAGCTCGCAAACCCCAATCAGCCCCTGACCCTATCAGATTGGTCACCCGCTCCGTATGATATGGGCTTGATTTTAACGGTAATACGGGACAGTCAGTTGAGAGAAATGATGAAGAGCAAACGTCACTACGCACCTTTCTTGGCCATTGCGGTTGCGATTGGATTTGCCACTTTTGTGAGTGAGAACAACGCTCACGCTCAGCTCTTTCCACGCTTGCGTGCTCGTTTGGAGCCCTTGTTGCAGCCTCAGCCTCTTCCCAATCCAGCGGTGCAGCCGAACCCGGCGGCCGTGCAGCCTCAACCGAGGGCTCAAACGCCGCTGCGTCCGGTCCAACCGATCGTTCGTCCCCGCACGATCACGCCGCCCGTCACCTCGCGCCCCGCAGCGACACCCAGCGGCGGCTCGCTCGGAGTGGACGTCGAACAGATGAACGTTGCGATGCAGGGATTACGAGTGACTCGCATTTCTGCGCATTCGCGTGCGGATGACGCGGGACTTCGCGAGGGAGATATGATCGTTGCGATTGATGGGCAAGAGACACCGACGATCCAATCGGTCGTTGCGGTATTAAGCCAACGGCGTGCGGGCGAATCCGTAGTCGCGCGAGTGATTCGCGGTCGACAAATCGGCCAGCTGACGATCCCGTTGGTGGAAAAATCAATCAGCGACAATCCCGTGGCTTCCGCCAAACCAGCCACCTCGCAACCGGAACGTCGCCAACCCAAAGTCGCGTCAAACCCCACCGAGCCTGCGAAATCGGTGCTGGTTCCCAACGAACCGGCTGTATCGGTCCCCGCAGACACTCCCTCTTCGGTGGCATCGTCTTCGGTGGCATCGTCTTCGGTAGCATCCGATTCAATGTTGAAGCGTTTGGGGATCGCAGTCGAAGATGCTCAAGTGGTGCGAGGCGCTGTGGTTACGGAAATTCAATCCGAATCGGTTGGTGAGCGATTGGGGTTTCAAATTTCGGACCGGATCGTCTCGGTGGATGGCGAGTTTGTGTTTACCGCCCAACGTTTTGAATCTCGTCTGCAGCAGTGGGACGCGGACAAACCACTGAAATTGCAACTGATTCGCGATGAACGTCTGCTGACGCTTTCCTTGGATCCCGCCAGCACGCTGGGCGGCGATACGGTTGCCAAATCGACCGGGGGCAAACCGGGCGAGGCAAGCGGCAACCCGGGTGACGGTGGCGGCGACGCGGGGTCAATGCTCGAAGGGGTCGGAGCCGCTCTAGGGAACTTCTTGGCGGGGCAGAAAAAACAGACCAGCGATGCGGCCAGCGGCAAGACTTCGTCGGCACCCACTGCAAAATCTTTGACCCCACCCGACCCAGTGGCAAAAGCGGCCGCTGCCATGGATGCCGATCCATTGGCATTTGGCGATGAAGAGGCGATCGATCAAGCCGCTTTCGAAGAATTAGCGACGCCCAAGGTGGCTCCGGTCGAGCGAGCATTTGATACCGATCCGTTGACGCGTCGCCGGTCGGAGACCAAATCCAAAGCGGATTCGCCATCTAACGAAATGCTCGAGTTGCCTGCAGGAAAGGTTTCTGCTGCTCCGTCCGGCGATGTCACCAGCAAGCGGGGCAAGGAGTTAGAGGCCGAAATTGAGCGGCTGGAACGCCAACTCGAAGAAATGAAAGCAAAGGCGGCTGAGAAAAAATAGCCGTTTGTGGTGGTCCAAAGTAAAGATGTAACGGTTGTCTGGACGATACCGGATGTGACGAGACTTGCTGCAATGTGGATTGCAGCAGTCGAATCGTCATGAAACGCACCTGACAACTCGCCGGAAATCACGAAGGCACATCAATGAGCCGCACGTCGAAGCAACAACGCCTGACTCGTTTGGCTGTAGCCACCGTACTCTCGGGGGCCTGTGTCATCTCGACCACGGGATGCCAAGTCGCTCTGAATGGTCAAACGCTACCGAGTCCTTACTACCTGCAGGACGATGTCCAGTACTTCCCCGCAGGTCCTGAATTTAAACTGCCGCGTGAAGCAGCCGCTTTGAAGGCGGCTCGCGCTGAAGAAAAACTCAATCAGCGATAACGGTCGACACAAACGCACTTGTATCGGGGCCTTCGCGAGCGTAGTCCGCTCGCGTTGAATTTGCTGCATGGCGTGTTTGCGACGACACGCAAAACAGCCGCGAGATTACTCGTCAGTGAGACGACACTCCTGTGAGACTACTCGTCGGTGGCTCGCATGAACGCGGTCATGACCGAGTCGTAGTCGCACAACTCTTCATCGCGGAAATAGAGCTTCAGCTCTCGCTTGGCCGATTCTTCGGAGTCGCTGGCATGAACCAGGTTCATTTGCCGGCTGCTGCTGAAATCACCACGAATCGTGCCTGCCGCAGCTTTCAGTCCGTTGGTGGCGCCCAACATATCGCGGACCACTTGGATCACATCCAATCCGTCGATGGCGAGGGCCACGACGGGGGCTGCGGTGATAAACTCTTCTAATCCGCTGTAAAACGGCTTTTCGACGTGTTCAGCGTAGTGTTGCTGCGACAATTCAGGAGTCACGCGAAGCATTTTCATGCCCACGACGTGAAGCCCCTTCGCTTCGAATCGAGCGATCACTTCGCCCATCAAACGGCGTTGAACACAATCAGGTTTTAACAGTACCAATGTACGTTGCATCGAACAGCAGACTCCGCGCCAGCATGCAAAAGTGAGCCGGCAATATCGAGGAACAAAATTGAAGTTCCGGGATTATCGACACCAATCTTGCGAGCGCGAAGCGGGGGCGCGAAAAGGTTTATCGGCCCGCCCAGCTAGTCCGCAGCGACTCGCAGCAGCGTGATCGTTTTTTCGCTCGCATTGATCTCGAATTTGAAATGCTGCAGAAAGCTCATTCCCAGCAGTGGTTCTGCGTCGGTGGCGACCGAGTCGAGAATCGCCGCTTCGACGTTTTCGGCTTCGAATTCGCCGATTCGAACGCGAGGCAGCACGACGGCACGGGCCGGAATCGTCCGCCCATCCGCCATCACCAGCGTGACTTGGCGAGCATCTACGGGCACTTCGATTCCGAGTTCCACGGCGGTTTTGGCGGGCAACGTCACCAGCGACGCACCGCTGTCGACGATCATGTGCGTCGGCTTCGAGCCCACCACGACGGTCACCCCCAGCGATCCGCCAGGGCCGGGGATCAGCGTGATCGATTCGCGAAAAATCTCTTGCTCGACCCGTTCGAGCCGTTTGTCGATCGATTTCAAGATCATCGCCGCCGACAACTCGCGGGGCGTCTCGAAGTTGATGGCCATCACTCGCAGGGCGATTTGCGTCTCCTTTTTTTGCAGCGATTCGGAAATCGCATCGTGCAGTTTTTCATAATCGGATCGGATCGCGAGCACGGTTTCAGCGTATTCGGTTTCCGCCGCCGTCAATTTGGCTCGTTCGGCTGCAAGTTGTTCTTGCAGCGTGGTGCGGTTGGTCATCGCGGTTCGAATCTGAGCACGAGCCGCTTCAATCAATCCAACCAGCCGGTTGTTGGCTTGCACATTGATTCCCGCGACGCGGGCCAACTGCAGATTTAACTCGCCCACCTGAGCGTTCATTTGCTGTAATTGATTGCGATTCAAGTCGACTTTCGCCTGGGCTGCCTTCCACGACTGCTGAATCAATTTCAATTCACGCTGCTGCCGCGTCAAACTGGTCAAAGCACGCGAAATTTCGGTTGAATGAGTGGGCTGGATCGTTTTTCCACTCTGGCGGAGCCCTTCAGCTTCGAGGATTTTCTCAGCCTTTTGCACCACTTCGGGACTATATTTTGCCTCGTCGGCGGCGAGGAGTAGCGGCATATCGGTTAAAACAAGGATGGCCAGACACGCCATCCCGGCGTATCGCAAGACGAAGGGCGATACCCGGTGCGATTTAGCTTTGTTTGCCGCGGACTTGCCGTAACGCGTTGGCGAGCAACAGGTTTCGGGAGAACAGGTGTCGGGGGAACAAAGAATTCGCATGGTGATCCTATTGAATGTCCGCGAATCGAGTTTGGGGGGGAGTTCGGATCCCATTGTAGCCTCGGCTCCGCGCCGATGGGTCGTTTCTTTCACGGGGTGTCGTTCTTTCTCGCGGTGTCGTGCCCTTTTTCGGCAACTTAGAATTCTTTTGCCGATCTTAGCGGTCGTCGCGGCGGGCGATGCGTATTGCCAATCGCCGCCCCGTACCACGGCGACGTCAACGAATTCACCCGCGTCGCTCAGCACGCTGAGCCAAACCGCGACGACGCTGCTGCGAACGCAAGCGACTGCGAATGAACCGCGAGAAAGTGAATTGGCGTTAACGGCGCTTTGCGATTTTTACGTTTTGATGCGGAGCGACCCCCGTTATTCGAGCAGCGACATGCTTCGCGGGGACGCCGCCAAAGTGCGTCGTCGGTTGATCAAGTCGGCACACCACATCGAACATCGTTTACGGCGAGCGGGGATCCCGCGTCCACCAACACTGTCCGCTGAAGTGGATACGATGCTCCGCGAGAGTGCCCATGATTTCAAGTCCGGAAAGCGAACGCGGTTGAGTGATTGGCAGGATGCAGACGTGGCGGTGTCGCAGCCGAGCGAAGCGGCGGCGGTCGGCGGGCGCGCAGGCGGCGCGGTGCAGGATAACGGATGGCAATTGGTGGAATTGATCGAGCGAGTGGTGGCTCCCCAGTTTTGGGATTCACAAGGCGGCGCCGGGACGATTCAGTATTACGCGATGCGTCGGGTATTGGTCGTGCGAGCCACCAGCGATGTCCACGAACAAATTCGCGACATGTTGATTGCGTTGGGGTGGTAGCCGCTGCAAGCGGTGTCGTTACGATGGAGAATGATGGCGTGCCTAGTAATTGCGACTTGGCCGCAGTGTGAAAGTCGGCAGTGTGAAAGTCGATCGCAACGAAAGTTGCAGCAACGAACGTTACGGTTTATTCCATTTAGAGCGTATGAATAAGAAAACTGATTCGATCAACGAACCTGTGATGAAGTTGACCTGTCCGACTTGCAGTAAGCGGTTTTTGGTGGACGAAACACCGACGCCGCCGTTTTGCTGCGA
This sequence comes from Novipirellula rosea, assembly GCF_039541335.1. Taxonomy (NCBI): domain Bacteria; kingdom Pseudomonadati; phylum Planctomycetota; class Planctomycetia; order Pirellulales; family Pirellulaceae; genus Novipirellula; species Novipirellula rosea. The sequence goes on from NZ_BAABGA010000120.1 coordinate 639,390, forward strand.
GCGGTGCCAGCTAATCGATTTGGGCCGTTGGCTTGGCGAAGAAATTGGTCTGCCCTACGAAGGCGATCCTGAAGGGACACCGGTCGAGTACCGCGATCCGCCCAACGATTGATGGCGGCGGGACAGATTCTCCAAAGTCAAATCCCCCAAAGTCAAATGCGATAAGTGAATCGCTGCCCTTGAATCTCAGTGCAGCAGAATTTCTCGCTCTGCCACGCTCCGCTTCGCTGCTTGCATCTTTACAAGAGCTTCGCCACAGGCGAAAATGGCCGATTGCTAACGACAAGAACCTTTCTCAGCCGAGGCGGCTTGGGGAAGGTTTTATTTTGGCCGTTGCGGATTCCACTGGCTGCTAGCAATTTTGCTTCTACTGTTGAATCCATTCCATCGATTTGTCGAACACGATTCTTAAAAACCATTCTCACGAGGATTTCCCACCATGCATGACTCAGTGCCGATGACACGGGAGGGATACAACAAGATCAAAGCGGAAATTCATCGACTTGAAAATGTCGAGATGCCGTTGATCACGGAAAAGATTGCCGAAGCGCGCGCCGAAGGCGACTTGAAAGAGAACGCCGAATACCACGCCCAACGTGAAAACCAAGGGATGGTGATGGCGAAGGTCAACGAATTGAAAGACAAGATCGCACGCGCCTCGATCGTCGATATCTCGCAGTTGCCCAAAGACGAGGTGGTCTTTGGTTGCAAGGTCACGGTCGAAGATTTGGCCTACGGCGACGAAGAGCAATTCACGTTGGTTGGCGCTGGCGATGAGGACTATGACTCGGGGAAAATCCTGGTAACCAGTCCCTTTGGTCAAGGTTTGATCGGCAAAAAGGTGGGCGAGACGGCTGAGATCGAAGCGCCCGCCGGCAAGCTGAAGTTCAAGATCTTGAAGATCGAATTGGATATGTAGTTCGCATCTTGTTCGCCGCGTCTGCGCGAACATTCTTCCTTGGCATTGCTTCCCATGTCCGACTCTGATCCCTCCGACGTCAACCAATCGGCCGCTGATACTCCCGCTGCACCAACGGCGGAGGAGCAGGGGCCGGGTTGGATGCCCGCGATTTTGGCAGCCACGTTACTGATGGGGATGGCCGGCTTTATCTTTTGTGGCGTCTCGACTTGGTTCTTGTTTCAAAAACGAGGCGAGATGGCGGTGCGGACAATCCGCGGCAGCTATATCCCCGATATCGAACAGAGTCGGTTGTCGCCCGAGCAAAAAAAGTTGATCGTCAAACGACTCGAGACGTTTGCTGGATCGGTTGAACGCAAAGAATTCGAAAACTGGCAAGCCTCTGGCGTGATGCAGCGTTTGCAACGTCTGCCTGTGTTGCAGTGGGGTGAATTGGCGGCGGTGGAATCGTTCGTGCAGCAACAAGATGAAGGGGACACCGAAGAGTCTTTGAAACAGATCTCGCGGCTCCGCCGTGCCACCGAACTTGATAAGGCGACTTCGTTCGATTTCGAAGACGTGTTGTCCCCGGTTCACGAACCGGCTGACAATGCACTAGGGCGACAATTAATGCAGCCACTCACCAATGCCGCGGTCAACGAAGTGATCGTGCGAGCAAAGTTGGTTGCCGATCGCAGCGAAGTTCCCGATGAGATGTTTACCGACATCGCGATCGATGCCATCGTGCAGGAACAAATCAACGCGGGGATCGCCGAAGGCGGCTTCTAAATCCCAAAGCCTTCATTTCCGTCCGTTGCTCGCTCACGCGTTCTAAAGTCGTTAACCATTTTGACGCTAACCACGGTTTCGTCACCACTGAACCGGCAGCTGTCGCCCGAGCGGCTAACATAACAGCGGTGATGTCTTACTGAACCGGCATTCGCTGACGACCCGGAGTGACTGAAAATCCGCAACTTCAAATTGACGCGTTGGGTTGTGATGATGATGGATCCGCGGCCCAGAGAATATCGCGGTTGTCATGCCGCATGCGATTTCATCACTTGGCGCCCCTTTCCAAAGCGGCTGATGCCTCTACAGTAACCCGGCGGTTGCTCGGGTATGAATTGGAAAAGGAACGCGGTTTTGTCATCTCGTAAAGTGGTTGTCGTAGGCGCAGGGCCTGGAGGGCTTGCCGCTGCGATGCAGTTGGCGTTCGCGGGCTGCGACGTCACGGTGCTCGAACGGCATGGGGCTGTCGGCGGCCGCACGTCCGCAATCCAGGCCGATGGGTTTCGTTTTGATTGTGGACCCACGTTCTTTCTGTACCCCCGCGTGCTCTCGGAAATCTTTCGCAGCGTTGGCTACGATTTGATGGAAGAAGTGCCGATGATCCGGCTCGAGATGCAGTACCGGTTGACGTTTGGCAAGGGAGGGCAGCTCGATTGCAGTAGTGACATCGATGCGATGGACCGCCAGATCGCAGAGCTCAGTCCTGGGGATGTCGGTGCGTTCCGGCGTTTTTTGGATGACAACCGGGTGAAGCTCGAGAAGTTCCGTCCGATCCTAGAGTCTCCCTTTCGTTCACCACTCGATTTGTTTCGGCCTTCGGTGTTGTCGGCGGTTCCTTATTTGAATCCGCAGCGATCACTTGCCAGCGAGCTGCAGCGTTATTTTACCGATCCTCGGCTGGTGATCGCGTTTGGGTTCCAAGCCAAGTATCTCGGGATGTCGCCGTTTCAGTGCCCAAGTTTGTTCAGCATTCTGTCGTTTCTTGAATACGAGTACGGTGTCTGGCATCCCATCGGTGGTTGCAATCAAGTCAGCGAGCGGATGGCCGAGGTCGCTCGATCCTTAGGCGTGAAGATCCGCCTTGACGAACCGGTCCAATCGATCGAATTGGAGGGGCGTCGTTTAACCGCGGTGCATACGAAGCGAGATCGCTATGCTGCCGATTCGTTTGTTGTCAACGCTGATTTCGCGGACTGGATGACTCGCCATGTGCCAAACGAAGTGCGACGACGTTGGAATGACAAGGCAATCGAAAAGAAAAAGTTTTCCTGCAGCACGTTTATGTTGTACCTGGGAATCGAAGGATCTTATGACGAGCTTCCTCATCACAACATTCACATCAGCCGAGATTACGAACAGAATCTGAAGGAGATCGAAACCACACACACTCTCAGTGAGGATCCGTCGTTTTACGTTCAAAATGCTTCGGTGACCGATCCCTCGCTGGCGCCGCCCGGATGCAGCACATTGTATGTGTTAGTGCCGGTGACCCATCAGCATGAAAACGTCGACTGGGCAGCCGAAGGGGACGCGTTTCGTGACCGCGCGCTTGACTGTATGGCACAGATCGGGTGTGGTGACGTTCGCGACCGAATTCGTTTCGAACATCGTATCACGCCCGACGATTGGCAGCAGCGTTACGGGGTTTACCGCGGCGCGACCTTCAATTTGGCTCACAATCTTGGCCAAATGCTACATCGACGTCCCGGCAATCGTTTCGAGGATCTGCAGGGCGTTTACTTGGTCGGCGGCGGAACGCACCCTGGTAGCGGATTGCCGGTGATCTATGAATCAAGCCGTATTACCAGCCGGTTATTGCTGAACGACCTTGGCGTCGATGCGGATTTTATCGACCACCACGAAGCAACGCCGCTGCATCGATAAGATTAAGGACAAGCTCTATGGACTCGACGGACAATGATGGTCGCGAAAGTTCGCCAAGCTATGTTCGGACAACCACTGTTGGTCGTCGGCGTTATTGCGTATCCAGCGGGAAACGAGGTCGCCCCATTTGACCGGCAATCGGAGCCGTTTCCATGTCGCGTGCGAGGCGGCGGAGATTGACTCGTAAAGTTCCGCAGTGGTCAGCACTTGTTCAATGCAGCCTGCCATTTGTACCGCATCTTTCTGAGGAAACAGCATCGCGTTTTCACAATGCTTCAAATGGCTGGTGAACATCGGGTGATCCGACGCAATCGTTGGCGTGCAAGCACGCAGCGCATGGTGGATGACAAGCGGGAATCCTTCGGGGTAATCATGCCGGCTCGGCACGATGACAAGATCGCACTCGTTCATCAGCGGTTCAATGGAATCGCTAGGCATTAGCCCCATCAGTTCAACGCGATCTTGGACGTCATACCGCGTGCAGTGGTCGCGTGCAAAATTTGCGGTGTCTGGTCCCACCAATTTCAGTGTCACCTTGAAGGATCTCGATTTCAAAATGGCGACCGCTTCGATCATTTCCGCCACCCCTTTGCCCTCCGACACCGTGCCGACGTAGCACAGCGTAAAGTGGTCTCGGTTACTTGGAGACGGCTTTGCCGTGAACCGGCCAGGGTCGGAATCGATCAGGTAATCCCAGGGAATAATTTTCTCGGGTTTGACGCCAAGTCGTGCGAGTTCACGTGACGAATTGATGCCGTAGCTGCCCACCCAGCGAAAATTTTCTCGGTTGAGCGCTCGCGCCGTTCGCCGTGCTTTGGCTTCACGAACGATGTTTCGGGGGAATCCACATTTTTCGCGGGCCAGCGTGTTCGCGAAGGTTGTGATGGTCTGGATTCGCTGTTTGGCGATCCAGCGAATCACAGTCTGGTCGATCGGATGGACGGCGAGATGAGTCGGCTGGATTTGCGAAATCCGTTCGATCATCGTCGCAGAATTGGCGCCGCTGGCCAGTCCTGCACCGATCGCGCGGACTCCATTGGGCAACACCTCGTCATACGGTTCGTCGGTCGTTGACGTCATCACGGCGAACTCGTCGACCAATTTGCTTAACGCAGCATACGAATCCATCGAATACCGCTGAGCGTGATAGGTTTCTAAACCTCCGGCAGCAAGCCGATGATAGGTCTCACGCACATCCCCGGCGTGGTGCACAAAAAGCAGACGCAATGGACTCGACCCCTGGCGTGAATCAAGAAGTGGATAGACTGCAAAAACAGGAAGTCGGGATCAATCGCGTTGCTCGATCATCAACGACCGTTCCAGGCGGATCGTTCGCCTGCTCAACCCCAATCATCAAAGTTCTTCAGCGCTCGGGTGACTCTGGCCGCTTGGTCCAGTGACAAACCGGTGTAAAAGGGAATGCGAAGTAGTCGGTCCGCCGCTTTTTCTGTGACGGGACAATCCCCAAGTCGGTAACCGTAATCTTGGCCCATCGCCGAGCTATGCAGCGGTTGATAATGAAACGCCGCGCTGATTCCGCATCCCCGCAAATAATCGGTCAATCGCGTTTGTACGTCCAGCGATGGAACCATCATCCAAAACAAATGGTAAGCGGACTCGCAGTCCGCAGGAATGGTTGGCAACTGCACGTCATGTGCTTGTGCCCATGACGAGAGTTCGGCCATATAGAACTCGTGCAGCGATCGCCGATGTCGCTGGACAAAATCGTGTTCGCGAAGTTGGACCCACAAGTGGGCTGCCAGAATATCCGACGGTAAATAGCTCGATCCTTTGTCGCACCACGTATAGCGGTCGACCTGACCACGGAGGAACATCGCACGATTGGTTCCTTTTTCGCGAATGATCTCCGCTCGCTCAGCAAACTCGGGTTCGTTGATCAACAACGCGCCTCCTTCGCCACACGAGTAATTTTTGGTTTGATGAAAACTCGCCGTTCCGAACCTTCCGATGGTGCCGAGTGCCTGACCGCGATAATAGCCAAAGATCGCGTGTGCGGCATCTTCGATCACGGCGAGGTGATGGCGTTCGGCAATCGCATTGATCGTCGCCATCTCGCACGCCACCCCAGCGTAATGGACCACCGCAATCGCACGCGTTCGCGGTGAAATCAGCGATTCGATCGCCGCTTCGTCAATATTCAATGTGTCGCTGCGTACATCGCAAAATATCGGTCGCACACCGAGGTTGGTGAACGCATTGGCAGTAGAGACAAACGTGAACGAAGGCATGATGACTTCGTCGCCTGGCTGCAAATCGAGCAGCATCGCAGACATCTCGAGTGCCGAGGTGCATGACGTCGTCAACAACGCCTTCTTGCACTGCAATTTCTCTTCTAACAGCGTGTGGCACTTTCGCGTGAACGGACCATCGCCGCAAAGTTGGCCCGACCACAAGACTTTAGAGATCATTTCGAGCTCATCGCCAAACACATAAGGCTGGCAAATTTCAATCGGCTCGCTTTGATGCGTAAGCGATTCTGCGTCGAAGAGCGGAGGGGCGTGCCCGTTTCGGGCGTTCTGAATTCGCGTCGACGGTGAAACCGTTTGCGATGGTGAGTGTTCGTTCCAAGGGGTGGCGTCGCCGTTTAGCTCTGTGTGCATGGTGAAGACACTGCCGATCCATATAAACAAAGGTGAATCATCGCTGTTTGCAAACGTTATGCGGTGGTCAAGGTGGCTGCGATCAATGGTGAGGGCTTAAAGGGTCCGCAAAAACGGGGCCAAACAGCCTTTTGCATGCGAGGCCATTGCAGGGGAGTTCTGTCTGCAATGCTGGCTTTTGCAGAGGAGACTATTGGAGGATCCTTTTGTCTGGGGGGTATTGTATAGCCTTGGCGCCAGCGTCGGCAACTAAGAAATAGCGGCGGTGTAAAAAAGGGGCTCTTTTGCTCACCATCGTTCTTGGTTGGGGGGCGTTGTGCCCTCCGCCACCAACAACGATACATGAGACGCAAGCGACTTACAAAACTTTTGTTGTTTTTTTAGACGCTTCGCGAATCATTCGCAAAATCAGATCATCGACGGTGATGCCGTCTGCCTCAGCTGCAAAAGTCGGTACGACGCGATGGCGAAGCACGGGCAGTGCAAGAGCTTGCACGTCTTCGATGGCAACACTGGGGCGCCCATGAAGCAGAGCTCGCGCCTTCGATGCAAGCACCAATTGTTGGCTGGCGCGTGGCCCTGGCCCCCACTGGATCAGTTCCTTCGCCCACATGGCGCAATTTTCGTCTTGCGGCCGTACGGTTCGCACCGCATCGAGCACCCAGTCTTTCACATGGGGCGGCAGCGGCACGTTGCGGACTGTGTTTTGAAACTGAACGATGTCTTCACCGCTGATCACCGGCTCGACCGTGCTCTTGAACGTCGATGTCGTGCGGTCAACGATCTCGGATTCTTCATCGCGACTTGGGTAGCCCACCACGACATGAAACAGAAAACGATCGCGTTGGGCTTCCGGCAACGGGTAGGTGCCTTCCTGTTCAATCGGATTCTGCGTGGCCAACACAAAGAAAGGCTCGTTTAGCCGATACGTGGTGCCCGCTGCGGTCACCTCGTGTTCTTGCATCGCTTCGAGCAGTGCAGCCTGAGTTTTTGGCGGCGTCCGGTTAATTTCGTCCGCCAACAACATTTGAGTGAAGATCGGGCCCCGTTCAAACTTGAATTCGCGACGTCCCGTGGCCGGGTCCTCTTGAATGATTTCGGTGCCGGTAATGTCGCCCGGCATCAAATCGGGCGTGAACTGAATTCGCCGAAACGACAACTCCATTGATTCGGCGAGCGTGCGGATCATCAACGTCTTGGCCAGCCCCGGGACTCCTTCGAGCAAGCAGTGGCCGCGAGCGAGAATGGCGATCAGCAATTGCTCGATCACCTCGTCTTGCCCTACGACAATCCGGGCAACTTGTTCTCGAACCCGGTTACAGGCATGCACCAACCGTGTGGTGGCGGCGGCGTCGTTCGAAGGCTCAATCGGGGGCGGTTGGACCAAGGCAAGTTTCCTTCTCGCAAGTGGGGATGCAGTCGGCGGGGAGGGACGAGGAAACGTCCGCTGATTATTGTAATCCACCGACAAACCCGATTGTCACGCCAGCGAAACGCATTTTTTCCGGTTTCGCGAGCCTCGCAGGACTTCTGAGTACTTTTGCAACCCCGGCGACGTTTCTCTGCGGAGGGCTGAGTTACGCGCGGTTTCAAATTGCGCCGCGGTTTCAATTTCAATAGATTCTCCTATCATGGGGAATCGCAGCGGTCACGCCGCTCCCCCCCCTCCGTCATCCAGCCGTTCTAGGATTCTTTTCTCCCCACGTGATTTTTTATGGCTTCTCTGTTCGTGGTCCGAGGGCGTGATCAAGGAAAACACTTTCAATTGCAGGGAAGTGTCGTCCGAATCGGTCGCGATAAAACCAACACCATCCAGTTGTTGGACACCGAAGCATCACGCGTCCATGCCGAGATCCAATTAGACAAAATAGGCGGTTGTCGGCTGCTTGATTTGGACAGCAGCAATGGCACGTTGGTCAACGGCGTGCCCAAGCGGCAACATGATCTCGCCAGCGGTGACCGGATCGAAATCGGCGGGTCGATGATGATCTTTACCGGCACAGGGCAACCCGGCGCCGGTCGATCCGGAGCGATGGAGGCGGCACATGGAGTCGATATCGTTCAGCAAAGTCATCACAACGATGGCAGCCGAATCATTTCTTCGATCTCGCCCTCCTCGGGGACGTTCCGGTCTCGGTTGGACTCGGGATCGATGGAGGGATTGGCGGCACCACGGACGATCACGCCGTCGGTGAGCGATGCGGACCGCTCGCTTGAAGTGATGTATTTGACAGCAATCGCGGTGGGACGGACCGATGATTTGAACCAGGTGCTCAACCGGATTTTGCGTTTGGTCTTCGATTGGATCGAAGCCGACCGTGGCTGTGTAATGCTGCGTGATAACGAATCGGGGCTTTTTCAGCCCGCCGCCCGTTGTGATCGTCAGGAAGCTCCGAGCAACAAGCTGGGAAGTCAGCGGCGAATCGAGATCAGCCGTACCATGCTGGACTATGTATTGGAGAAAAAGGAAGGGGTGCGAACGAGTGACGCTCGTGACGATATCCGTTTTGACTCTGCCGCCTCGATCGTCAGTGCGGGCGTTCGCGAAGCGATCTGTGTTCCGCTGCAAGGCCGCTATGACATCGTCGGCGCTTTGTACGTGGACACTTATACCGACCCAGGGCAAATGATGGCCCGCGATAATGCTTCAAGATTCACCGATGATCATCTAAGGTTGATCACCGCGATCGGCCACCAAGCGGCATTGGCAATCGAAGATACCTTCTACTATTCGGCGCTTGTCCAAGGCGAACGGTTGGCAGCGATGGGGCAAACGATCGCCACGCTTTCGCACCACATCAAGAACATCTTGCAAGGCATTCGGGGGGGCAGCTATTTGATCGAAGCGGGGTTGCAGCGTGATGACACCGATGCCGTGCGACGAGGGTGGCGGATCGTCGATCGTAACCAAGAACGTATATCAAACTTGGTGCTCGATATGTTGACGTTCTCCAAAGAACGCGAACCGCAGTGTGTCGACGCCGACTTGAATGAAACCGTCAGCGACGTCGTGGAATTGATGCAGCCTCGTGCTCAAGAAATGAACGTCCAGCTGGAATCCGAATTATCGCCCGAGATGCCCGATGCGTTCTTTGACTCCGATGCACTGCATCGTGCAATCTTAAATCTGGTGACCAATGCGGTGGACGCTGCATCGGAACATGCCAAGAAACAAGGTGAAGCCGCCGAGGAAGTTGCTGTCGAAGCCGCCGGCGAAAGCGGGGATGACAGTGGCGAGGAAGTCACGTTTGCGGCCAACGTCAAAGTGATCACGTTGTACGATCCCGCCGAGGGCTGGATCGTCGACGTTGTTGACAATGGTCCCGGCGTTCCCGAAGAAGATCGGCAGAAGATTTTTTCGTTGTTCGAGTCTCGCAAAGGGGCACGAGGCACAGGACTAGGTTTGCCTGTGAGTGCAAAAATCATGCTCGAACATGGTGGCGATATTCAAGTTTTAACGCCAGCCAATGGTAAAGGCAGCTGTTTTCGTTTGCGGCTTCCCCCACGTGGGACCGATCTGGGCGACCTCAGCCGCCGCGACACGATGGCATAGCAAGCATGCCTCCCTCGCCCCCGCCAACCGCTCTAGCGGCACGACTCGATCGCCCGGATCACAGCGTCAGGGGCGATGTCACCTACTAGGCCAACGCTGCCGATTCGCTCGGGTAAGATGAATCTCAGCTTTCCATGCGACACTTTCTTGTCGCGCTGCATCACGGGCAACATCGCGTCGACGTCGGCTTCGGCAAACGTGGTGGGTAATCCGCATGCCAAGAGCAGGTCGTTTTGCCGGCTCAGCAAACTCGCGTCACACATTCCCAAATCGACCGCCATGTTCGCGGCCATTTGCATTCCGATCGCAACGGCTTCGCCATGCAATAGTTCGCCATAACCTGCGGTCGCTTCAATCGCATGAGCAAACGTGTGGCCGTAATTCAAAATCGCCCTGCGGCCACTGGTTTCTCGTTCGTCTTCGCCCACCACTCGCGACTTGGATCGACAGCTCTCGGCGATCGCATGCCGGACCGCTTCGTCTTCGCGTGCGACGAGCTTGGTGGCGTTTGCTTCTAGCCAATCAAAAAAGTCGGCATCGTCGATCACGCCGTACTTGATGACTTCGGCCAACCCGCTGATGTACGCTCGATCGGGCAACGTCGACAAGACATCGGTATCAATCAATACAAGCGAAGGCTGCCAGAAGGCGCCGACCATGTTTTTCGATGTCGGAAGATTGATCCCCGTTTTGCCTCCGACACTGCTGTCGACCATCGCTAGCAGCGTGGTGGGGACTTGGATAAATCGGATGCCGCGTGTGAACGATGCGGCCGCGAACCCGGCAAGATCTCCGATCACGCCGCCACCGACAGCAATTAAAACGCTGCTTCGGTCGGTCGAACAATCGAGCATCCACTGCCAAATTTCGCTTAACTGCGAGACCGATTTGCTTGTTTCGCCCGATGGCACCGACAGCGTGCTGACGCGAACCGGCTTTCCACCTTGGGTTTGGCAAGCCGTTAGTGAGTCTGTTAACTGCTTGGCCCACGGATCTTCGACTGCGGCGTCGGCGATCAACAATGCGTGCGACAGGTCCGGCAAGGTTGCCAGGATGGTTTGGCTGAACGAGTCAATTTGCTGGGTGCCGATCTTGATTGGGTAGCTGCGGTCGCCAAGCGGGACTTCGACAGAGAGCGTTGGATTGCGTTGGGAACCCGATGACATGAGAGGACTCGAGGCGTTGCGGAGGAAGGGGGGATTGGAATTCGTCTGGGAAAATCGGTGTCATTTGCCTGTAGCTTACAGTGCGATAAGCTTCCAGTTCAGATGAGCTGCAAGTGCATGCTGGGCTTGATTGCCCCGCCGGAAGCCTATCTCACGCACCGCCACCTCGTAAACCGACACCCCGCACACGAGACAATTTTTTGGAAACGGAAACGACTCACGCCGACAAGTACAACGATCCGCGAGCTCGCATCACTCGACGAGGTGTGCTGATTGGCATCGCGGTCGTCGTTTTAGGGGTAATCGGCGCCTACTTTAGCATCACCGGGCGGCGGACGAAGATCGAAAAGAGCACCGCGTTCTGGGGGCAAGAGACGATTACCGCGCTGCAGCTTGGCGAGCGGTTCGAAATCATTCCAATCGATAGCGAGCGGAAAGAGCCAATCAATTTGACCGCAATGCCGGGGCTGGGACTGCTGCGTCAGGCGTTGCTGGAGGACCGCAACTACGAATGGGACACCCAGGGCAACCGCCCCCTGTCCGAGCGGATCGCCGACTCCGAGACCAAGGAGCGGATACGCTTTCGGCTAACCGATCCCAACGGAAAACGGTTCGAAAAAGTGGAGTTGGATCTGGATTTAGATAGCGGTTGGATCGCCGCTGGCGACGGTTCCAAGAGCGTCCGCATCAATGCACACACGCGGCCGAAGCTGAAAAATTTTCTCTCGACAGTCATGCACGCCGAGCAAAAACGCTACGACTTTCGCGAGTAAGCCGGACGCTCGCGAAAACGACGCCGTTGGCGTTGCAGATTCGTTCGCAGAAAAGTGCCCCGATGTTTTCCACTGCAGCGGGGTAGCGTGCTAGGATAAGGATCAAATCTTTTCTGCGACCGTCCGCGAGGTTGATCCGATGTCCACAGATCGACGCAAACGATTGGCACAAGTGGTCGAGCCACTCACGGCGCTTGAAGAGTTTTCTTCGGAGCAGGCAAAAGCGGTGTGCGAACAGGCCAACCCAGCCTACGTCACCTCGACACTAAAGACCTTGGTTCGCGAAGGCATCCTGCAGCGAATTGTGGTGGATGATCAACACCGGTTTCGTTGGAGTGAACCGGAGCGTTTTCAGCCCGAGAAATGGATCGACCAGCAAATCCACGGGTTGCAAGTCAGGGAAACCCCCGAGCAGGAGCGGCCTCGCGAAAAATTGCTTCGCAATGGAGCGGCGTCGCTCAGCAATGGCGACTTGTTGGCGATTCTGATTCGCGTCGGCGTGCAAAAAGAGTCGGCGATCACAGGCGGCAATTTGCTGGGCAATCGTTTCGCCATGCAACTTGAAAAGCTGCCACGAACCGATCGCGAAGAACTTCGTGAAATCAGCCCGACGATCAACCGTGTCAGTTATGCGCAAATTATGGCGGGCATCGAATTAGGACGTCGTGTGGCCGCCGCGCAAGCAAGCCATCGCCAAGACGAGACCAGAATCACGAGCACCGAGTCGGCGATTCAGTACTGTGCGAATGAATTTGCCAGATTGGCGACCGACGCGGTGCAAGAAGAGTTCCATATCGTCACACTTGATACGAAACACAAACCGATTCGCACCCATCAAATTACGATCGGCACGCTCGATGCCAGCTTGGTGCACCCTCGCGAAGTGTTTCGGCCTGCCATTCGCGACGCCGCGTCGGCTGTTTTGCTAGTGCATAATCATCCCAGTGGCGATCCGACACCAAGTCGCGAAGACATTCAGGTGACCGAGCGGTTGACCGACGCTGGTAAATTGCTCGGGATTGTCGTGTTGGATCATATCATTGTCGCCAGTCAGCGATGTCTGAGCATCCGCGAAGAAAGCTAGCCGCGGTCGGATTCTTTGCCGCGTTGGCGTCGTTCGCGTTGAATTACGTTCACCACTGCACAAGTTGTTTTTTGTGAAAACTTGGCGTGAACACTTTCATTCCTTGTCGTGAACTTGTTTAATTCATCGTTAGTAGGGGCACGGTCTCATTCCAAGATGCTCTTAGCGAAAGGGAGTTGCTCAGTGGACGGACAATTTAACGCCATTGCAGATCACGTTGACCGCGTTGGAACCGAGGCTCTGGCCGGTCGGTTCAAACTCTCTCTCGGCCAACAGTGGGAATATGAAAACCACGGCTTTGTGGTTTTAGATCAGGTGATCGATGTCGCCGCGATTGCGGAGATGCGAGATGCGATCACAAAGATGGTCACCCAATACTCGCTGCCTGGCGAATCGCCGATGGATGCCTGTATTCGTTTGAACCACGAAAACGATCGGGCGCTCTACAACATTTACTGCGTCAGTCATCAATCTGCGGCGATGAATCGCTTGCGAGAGCAGTGCCGAGAGATCGTCGAGCAGGTCGTGCCCAAAGATTCCGGCGTTCTGATCGACGTCGATTCGCACATCATTTTCTGTATCCCCGATTCCACTCGGCTGACGTGGGGGTGGCACCAAGAGAGTACGTATGACGTGTTCGACGGCAATGGCGTCAATTTTTGTTTGCCGATCTTTGAACGCGCCACTCGCGAAAACGGCTCGATGAGCGTGCTGCGAGGAAGCCACGTGATGGGCAAGTTGCCGTTTGACAAAGTCAAGGAACACGAGAATGGGGCGACCACGTTGGTGCCGCAAGGAATCCAAGAGTACGAAGAGGCGTTTGATGAGGTTGTCTTCGAAGCGGACCCCGGATCGTTGGTGATGTTTAATCGCCACCTGATCCATCGCTCGAACCAGAATCAAACACCGCGACCGCGAATCACCGCAGTGATTCGGTTTATGCAGATCGAATCGCTACCTGAGTCGTTCGAAAAGCCGTACTAATGCGGCATGGTGGTTGGGCTATAAGGATAGCCGAACGGACGCGAGAGGGTTGAAGCCGGTTTGGCGAATACCGTCCGGCAAATACAGCGAAAGTCTTGATGACTTTCGCTACGGTGACCCATCCCGTTCTTTTTGCTTTTGCAAAGCACTCCAAAAATTCGCTTAGCCGTTGCGGCCTTGGCGGCGACGCGCCGATTCGGTCAGCAAGATTTTACGCAAGCGAATGTTTTCGGGCGTCACTTCGACCAACTCGTCTTCTTCGATGTATTCCAAAGCGGCTTCGAGTGATAGCGTTCGCGATGGTTTCAGGATCACGTTGTCGTCGCTGCCGGAGGCACGGACGTTGGTCAGTTTCTTTTCGCGACAAGGGTTTACGATCATGTCGTTTTCGCGAGCGTTTTCGCCAACGATCATTCCTTCGTAAACTTCTACGCCCGCAGGCACGATCAATTCGCTACGGTCTTGCAGCAAGAACATCGCGTGAGGCATCGTTTTGCCACTGGTCATCGAAACCAAGACGCCGTTGGCTCGCTTAGGCAGTTCGCCTTCGACCGCGCGGTAGCTTTCAAAGCGGTGGTGAATGATCGCCGTTCCACGAGTCGCATTGAGTAGTCGCGTTCGCAATCCGATCAAACCACGTGATGGGATCAAAAAGCGAAGCAGGCTGTATTCGCCACGTTGCGAGAGTTCTTCGAGTGTGCCGCGGCGGTTTCCAACCAATTCCATCACGGGGCCCATGGCATCGGTTGGGACTTCCACGCGAAGCGTTTCAAATGGTTCGTGCTTCTTGCCGTTGATCTCTTTGAAAATGACGCGTGGCTTGCCGACGCTCAGTTCGAAGCCTTCACGCCGCATCGTTTCGATCAAGATCGCCAAGTGCAACACGCCACGTCCTTTGACGGCGTAGGCTTCGGTGCCTTCGACCATTTCGACGCGAAGCGCGACGTTGCGTTCGAGTTCTTTTTCAAGCCGAGCTTTCAACTGACGTGTCGTCACGTACTTGCCTTCGCGGCCCACCATCGGCGACGAGTTGACGCTGAATACCATTTCCAGCGTCGGTTCATCGACGGTCAAGCGTGGCAGTGCGTTGTTTGCATCGACGTCCGAAATGGTGTCGCCGATCTCGATGGATCCGAGTCCTTCGATGGCGACAATGTCACCCGCTTCGACCGATTCAGCCGGAACGCGGCCCAGTTTGTCAAAGATGAACAGGCCGCCAACCTTCTGCTTGCTCACGCCGCCTTTTTGGTGCAGGTCAATCGTTTGTCCCGCTTCGATTTTTCCAGCGCTGATTCGGCCTACCGCAATTCGCCCTACATACTCGCTCCAATCGAGCGTCGTGACCATCATTTGTAGCGGGGCTTCGTTTTCGACCTCAGGGCCAGGCAGCGAGTCAACGAGTAGATCCAGCAGCGGACGCATGTCCTTGGTCGCCGTCTTGGGGTCGTGAGTGGCGTAGCCCTCTTTCGAGCTGGCGTAGACATACGACGCCGCGTCGAGTTGTTCCTCGCCACCGAGTTCGGCTAGCAGTTCAAGTGCCTCGTCGAGTGCTTCGTGAGGTCGTCCGTCGGGGCGGTCGACCTTGTTGACCACAACGATCGGGCGAACCCCGGCCTGCAGTGCCTTTTCGAGCACAAAGCGGGTTTGTGGCATCGGGCCTTCGGCCGCATCGACAAGCACGAGTGCTCCATCGGCCATCTTCACAACACGTTCGACTTCGCCACCAAAGTCCGCGTGACCTGGGGTGTCGATCAAATTGATCTTCACGCCGCGGTAGTGAATCGCAATGTTCTTGGAAAGGATCGTGATCCCGCGCTCACGCTCGAGGTCGTTCGAATCGAGGATTCGCTCGCCCTTCAGCTCGGTGTCGCGATATTGACCGCTTTGCCGCAACAGACAGTCAACAAGAGTCGTTTTTCCATGGTCAACGTGAGCGATGATCACTACGTTGCGAATGTCGTTTCGGCGCAAGGGATTCGTCTTCGTACTGTCGGATAGGGAGGCGGGCGATACGGCGTTGTCGAGTGACGCAGATGTCATGTTTGAATCAATTTTGTAAAGTGAGGAGAGTCCGTGCGAAGCGCTCGCGACCGTCGGATAAATAAATACGCCCGCCTGAGAAAAAACGACGGTCATGGACGTTCGGTGACGCCAATGAGAGGTTCCGTGCGTTGCGCAATCGAGCTCTTGCCCTCTATCAAACCCGATAATAGGGTGCCGCGTCGAGGCGTAAGTTTTTTGGCACCTAGGATCGCCCCCTTGGGGCCGTTTACGGGAAGAGCAGTCCACGTTGTGCCTGTGCGTCACAGTTCTCGCAGCATCTCGAAAGTATGCCGTTGCCAGTTTTAGCTCGCTGTGCCATATTTAACGCCGCAAAAGTTCTGCCAACCCAATTGGCAGGTCTGCCTGCTCGAATTGACGCTGTAGCACGACGCTCCGCACCGATCACGCCCGCTGACGAATCTAGGTTCCTGACGCGGGCATTGTCTCGAATCTACTTTGTGAAAAGTTTCACAAGCTGTGCGATCGCTCGTTGGTTCACCGCGTTTCCAGAGCAAGTTGACAGGATCTGAGTCACAAACTGCGGTTGCCCCTCTCGAGGGGTTCGCTGGTTTGTCCAGTGATCGTCACGCCAGGTGGCCCTGTCGCACGCGGCTGGTTCGTCATTCGTCTTCGGCACTTTCACAACAATGACAACGATCAAACAAGGTTTGGATCTGCCCATCACGGGCGCTCCGGAGCAACGCATCGCCGTTGCCAAGCACGTTCGCCACGTTGCGCTCATCGGTGACGACTACGTGGGGATGAAACCCACAATGTTGGTTGGCGAAGGTGACACGGTTCGCCAGGGTCAGCCCGTTTTTGAAGACAAAAAGACACCTGGCGTGTTGTTTGTCGCCCCGGCATCGGGAAAAGTGGTTGAGATCAACCGCGGCGCCAAGCGGAAATTCGAATCGCTGGTGATCGAAGTCGACGGCGACGACCGCGTTGAATACGAAGGGGTTCGCGGTGCCGATCCTGTGGCGCTCGGCCGCGATGGTGTTGAAAAACATCTGATCGCGAGCGGGTTGTGGACAGCGTTTCGCACACGTCCCTTCGGTAAAGTGCCTGTCCCCGGGACCTCGCCCAGTTCGATCTTCGTCCAAGCGATCGACACCAACCCGTTGGCGGCCGATCCTGTTGTGGCGATGGCAAATCGCAAAGAACAGTTCTCGCTCGGCTTGGTTGCAATTAAGCAGCTGACCGAAGGCAAGGTGTTCGTTTGTAAGAGCGAAGGGGCACAGATCCCTGGCGCCTCGACCAACGGCGTGCAAATTGAGAGCTTTGCTGGCCCGCATCCGGCCGGTTTGGTGGGGACTCACATCCATTTCCTCGATCCCGTCGGTCCAACAAAGACGGTTTGGTACATCAACTACCAAGACGTTTGTGCGATCGGATCGCTGTTGCAAACCGGAACTCTGGACACCCATCGCGTGATTTCGCTTGGCGGTCCTCTGGTGAACCAGCCTCGCTTGCTGGAAACCCGTTTGGGGGTCGATATTGCCGAGTTGCTTGAAGGCGAGACCCAGTCCGGTGTTGAGCAGCGCGTCGTTTCCGGTTCGGTGCTCAACGGCCGAATCGCAGCGGGGCGATTCCGTTTCTTGGGACGTTACCACAATCAAGTTTCGGTGTTGGCCGAAGGCCATCAGCGTGAATTCCTGGGCTGGCAAGGTCCTGGGTTTGACAAGTTCTCGGTCTCGCGAGTTTATGCGTCGGCAGGAATGCCGGGTAAGAAGTTCGCCATGACCACCACCACCCACGGCAGCGAACGAGCGATGGTGCCATTGGGCACTTACGAGCAAGTCATGCCGCTGGACATTTTGCCAACCCAGCTTCTGCGTTCGCTGATCTATCGCGATACCGACGAAGCACAGCAATTGGGTGCTCTGGAGCTCGAAGAGGAAGATCTGGCTCTGTGCACTTTTGTTTGCCCTGGCAAGTACGAATACAGCTCGCTACTGCGTGAAAGCTTGGCGACGATCGAGCGAGAAGGTTAGACCGTCTGTTGACACGTTTTGTGTTTCGTCGCTGCTAGCCCCCTTTGTTTAAGGCTGCTAGACCGCGAGTCACACAAACACCGTCGCCGTGCCGCTAACCGTATTAACCCCCGTTCATTGAAATTTCATCCCAACCGTGGGAACACACTTATGAAAGCACTCCGAGACGCGCTTGACAAAGTCCACCCCTTGTTTGCCAAGGGTGGAGCATTGGAGATTGCGTATCCCGTTTACGAAGCGTTAGACACGTTTCTGTACACGCCCGGCGAAGTCGCCAAGGGCCAAACCCATGTTCGTGATGCCATCGACCTGAAACGGATGATGATCACGGTCGTGATGGCTTTGGTGCCGGTGACCTTGTTCGGAATGTGGAACGTTGGATACCAAGCAAACAGTGCCATTCAAGCCATGGCAACGGCCGGAATCGACCACGCAGGGGATTGGCATTACGCGATCCACAGCGCAATCGGTTTCGAGAACGATCCCACCAATCATGCGGACAATTTTGTCCTGGGGGCGATTTTCTTTCTGCCGATTTACATCGTTTGTATGTTTGTCGGTGGTCACATCGAGATGGTGTTCAGTGTGCTTCGCGGTCACGAGATCAACGAAGGATTCCTGGTCACCGGATTGCTGTTCCCACTGACGCTTCCTCCGACAATCCCGCTGTGGCAAGTCGCTCTAGGCATTGCCTTTGGGGTGATTGTGGCCAAGGAGGTGTTTGGTGGAACCGGCCGAAACTTCTTGAACATTGCTTTGACCAGTCGCGCGTTTTTGTACTTTGCTTATGCGGGGGAAATCAGCGGCGACAAGGTTTGGACTGCAGTTGATGGATTCAGTGGTGCGACCGCCTTGGGGCAGATGGCAAACGCCAATGCAGCACCCAACGCCGAAGGGGCCGCCGAAGCCGGAGTCGCACTGTCGAGTCCCGCAATCGCATCGCTTAGCCATATTCAATACAGCTGGAACGAAGAAGGGGCGATCACTTGGATGAGCGCCTTCCTCGGCACGATCCAGGGCTGTATCGGTGAAACGAGCACCTTGTTGTGCATCGTCGGTGCCGCGATCCTGATCGCAGCGGGGATTGGGTCTTGGCGAATCATGTTGGCCGTCGTGCTTGGCGTGATCGCAACCTCGTCGCTACTCAATGGCGTCGCAACAGAAACCAACGCAATGATGGCGGTGCCGTTTTACTGGCACCTCGTCGTCGGCGGCTTAGCGTTCGGATTGGTCTTTATGGCCACCGACCCCGTCAGTGCCTCGATGACCGAAAAAGGCAAATGGATCTATGGCGGATTGATTGGTTTTATGACCGTCCTGATCCGCGTGATTAACCCCGCGTTCCCCGAAGGGATCATGCTGGCAATTTTGTTCGGCAACGTGTTTGCACCGTTGATCGATTACTTTGTGGTTCAAGCTAACGTCCGACGGAGGCTCGCACGCTATGCAACAACGTGATTCAGTTTTCTACACCGTCGGCGTTGCCGCGGTATTATGCGTCGTCTGTTCGTTGGCCGTCAGCTTTGCTGCGGTTCAATTGCGACCGCTGCAGGAAGAGAACAAGAAGCTGGACCGCCAGCGGAATATTCTCGACGCGGCAGGGTTGTCGATGGGCGAGTTTGGTCGACCTGCAAGCGAGTTGACTCGCGATCAGATCACCGATTTGTACAGTCGTGTGAGTGAAAAACTGGTGAATTTAGACACCGGCAAATACAACACCGACTTGGATATCGAAGAGTACGATCCTCGCGAAGCCATCGATAAAGACGACGAGAGCATCAGGATCGAAAATCCGAAATATGACCTTGGTGAACAACGCCGCGAGAAAGTCGCACGTGTTTACTTCGTTCGCAAACCGGGTGAAGACAAGATTCGACAAGTCGTGTTGCCTGTCTACGGCAAGGGACTGTGGTCGACTCTGTATGGCTACTTGGCACTCAAGAGCGATCTGCAAACGATCCAAGGTTTGACGTTCTACGAGCACGGGGAAACTCCCGGACTTGGTGGCGAAGTCGACAACCCGAGCTGGAAAGCTCAGTGGCCTGGCCAAAAATTGTTTGACGAAAACGGCGAACCGATGGCCGAGGTCTACAAGGGCCCCGCACCGGATGGCAATCCGTACGCGGTCGATGGACTCTCCGGAGCCACGATCACAAGCCGTGGTGTCACGAACCTGATCCGTTACTGGGCCAGCGACGAAGGCTACGGTCACTTTCTGGAACAGTTGGAAAAGGAAATCGCCGCTCAAGAAGGTGAGACCGAGACGCCGGTCGTGAACAAGCCGGAAGCGAAGAAGCCTGTCACGGTGAAGCCAGAGCCCAAAAAGCCAGAGCCCAAAAAGCCGGAACCCAAAAAGCCAGAGCCCAAGCAGGCAGATGCGAAACCTGCTGTGAAGAAGCCCGAGCCGAAGAAGCCTGAGCCGAAGAAGCCTGAGCCGAAAAAAGAAGAAGCGAAGAAGGAAGTCGTCGAAGTCGAAGCACCTAAGGCGGAAGAGCCGAAGGCAGAAAAGGCTGAGATGAAGGCCGAACCAAAGCAGGAAGAAGCGAAGCCAAAGGCTGACGAAAAACCCAAAGCCGAAGACAAGCCCAAAGCCGAGGAAAAGCCTGCGGTAGAGGAAAAAGCGAAGGCAGAGGAAGCTCCGAAGGCCGAGGAAGCCCCGAAGGCAGACGAAGCCCCGAAGGCAGACGAAGCTCCGAAGTCGGAGGATAAACCTGCTGCCGAAGAGAAGCCTGAGGTCAGCGAAGAATCGAGCCCAGAACCAAGCGACGGCGAACCCAAACAGGGAGACGAATAAAATGGCAGCTGGAAGAGTAAACAAGGTCCTGTTTGGACCCGTGCTCGACAATAACCCGATCGCACTGCAAATCCTCGGGATTTGTAGCGCTCTAGCGGTTACGACCAAGATGGAAACATCGGTCGTGATGGCGATCGCCGTGATTGCGGTCACCGCGTTTAGTAACGCCGCCGTCAGCGCGATTCGTCACTACATCCCCGGCAGCATCCGGATCATCGTGCAGATGACCGTGATCGCGTCGTTGGTGATTGTGGTCGACCAATTGCTAAAGGCTTACATGTTTGACATCAGCAAGCAATTGTCGGTCTTTGTTGGTCTGATCATCACCAACTGTATCGTGATGGGACGCGCCGAAGGCTTTGCAATGAAGAACAGTCCCGGCATCAGTTTTATCGACGGGGTTGGTAACGGACTCGGTTACGGTCTGGTCCTGCTGTTTGTCGCTTTTTTCCGCGAGCTGTTTGGTAGTGGTTCCATCTTCGGTTACGAGATCATGCAATTGACTCGCAACGGCGGCTGGTACAACCCGAACAACTTGATGCTCTTACCCCCCAGTGCGTTTTTCTTGATCGGTTTCCTGATCTGGATCATTCGTGCGTGGAAGCCTGAACAAATCGAAGAGGCTTAATTCAATGGAACATTACCTTAGCATTCTGCTCAAATCGATTTTTGTCGAGAACCTCGCGCTCGCATTCTTCTTGGGGATGTGTACGTTTTTGGCGATCAGCAAAAATGTCAAAACCGCTCTCGGCCTCGGCGTCGCGGTGATTGTGATCCAGGCGATCACGGTGCCTGCGAACCAATTGATTTACTCGTGGTTTTTGAAGAAGGGCGCCCTGACGTGGGCAAACAACTTCATCAGCACATCGACGGTTGATTTCGCGACCGTGGATTTGTCGTTCCTCGGTTTCATCAGTTACATCGGGGTGATCGCGGCGATGGTCCAGATCCTCGAAATGACGCTCGACAAGTTTTTTCCACCGCTTTACAACGCGCTGGGGATCTTCTTGCCGCTGATCACCGTGAACTGTGCGATTCTCGGAGCTTCGTTGTTCATGGAACAACGCAAGTACGATTTTGTTGAATCGTGTTTCTTCGGAGTCGGTTGTGGTGTTGGCTGGGCCCTCGCGATCGCGGCTTTGGCCGGGATTCGAGAAAAGATGAAATACAGTGACGTGCCTCCTCCGCTACGTGGTTTGGGAATCACGTTCATCACGGTGGGATTGATGGCACTTGCGTTTATGTCGTTCAGCGGTATTCAGCTGTAGCGAGCTTGGTGCGATGGCCCGCTGTTTGGCCATCGCGTTTTTCAAATCAAATCATCGAACTTCTGACGAGTTTGTAGTTATGGAAACCGTCCTACTTGGCGTCGCGATGTTTACCGTCGTGGTCATCGCACTTGTTTTGGTCATTCTTGCCGCGAAAAGCGTTCTGGTCGCTTCGGGGCCGGTCAAGATCACGATTAACCACCAAAAAGAAATCGAGGTTCCTGCGGGCGGTAAACTGCTCGGAGCTCTCGCCGACGCTGGCGTGTTCGTTTCCAGTGCCTGTGGTGGCGGCGGAACCTGTGCCCAGTGCAAAGTGAAAGTCGAATCGGGTGGCGGAGAAATTTTGGCTACCGAAAAAGGACACATCAACAAGAAAGAAGCTTCCGAAGGCGAACGTCTTTCTTGCCAAGTCGCTGTGAAACAGGACATGGTCGTTGAGGTTCCCGCCGAAGCATTCGAAACGAAAAAATGGGAATGCACCGTTCGTAGCAACAACAATGTTGCCACGTTCATCAAAGAATTGGTGCTCGAATTGCCTGTCGGTGAAGAGGTCGACTTCAAAGCGGGGGGCTATATCCAAATCGAATGCCCGCCTCACGTTGTCAACTACAAAGATTTTGATATCGACGAACGGTTCCACGAGGACTGGGACAAATTCAACGTTTGGCGTTATGTCTCGAAAGTCGAAGAGCCCGTCGTACGCGCCTATTCGATGGCCAACTATCCTGGCGAAAAAGGCATTATCATGCTGAACGTGCGTGTCGCTTCGCCGCCACCACGTGCTCCTGAAAACACGCCGCCCGGTAAGATGAGTAGTTACATCTTTAACCTGAAACCAGGTGATAAGGCGACAATCAGCGGTCCCTACGGTGAATTCTTTATCAAGGACACCGAAGCAGAAATGGTTTACATCGGGGGTGGTGCTGGAATGGCACCACTGCGAAGCCATATCTTTGAACTGTTCAAACGAGGCAAGACCAACCGCAAAGTATCGTACTGGTACGGCGGTCGCTCGAGTCGCGAATTGTTCTATGTCGACCACTTCCGTAAAATCGAAGAAGAGTTTCCTAACTTCAAGTTCAATATCGCGCTGTCGGAACCACTTCCGTCGGACAACTGGACCGGTTATCAAGGCTTCATCCACCAAGTGCTGCTGGAAAACTACCTTAAAGACCATCCGGCACCCGAAGACATCGAGTATTACATCTGTGGCCCACCGATGATGAACCAAGCGGTCTTCAAAATGTTGGATGACCTTGGTGTCGAACCCGAAAACATTGCTTACGATGACTTCGGCGGCTAGTTCGATCATTTAGGTAATCGTTTTGGTGAGCCGTGGACGCTTGCCGCGGGTTTGCTCCGATCCGCTGCGTCACAACAACTTAAAATGGTTAAAATAATGCTTACAACGACAACGCAGCGAATGATTCCGTTCGCTGCGTTTTCTTTTGCTGTCGCGCTGTGGCTGGGGGCGGTGTCGCCGGCTTCTTCGCAAGACACGCCACCCCAAGACGCTGCCGCCGAAGATGCTGCCGCCGAAGATGCGGCTTCGAAAACCGCCAGTGACGCGGTCATGCGTGAGCTTCATGGCGAGACCATGGGGACGACCTACATGGTCAAGATCTACAACCCACCCAAGTTTGAGTCAGACGTTGCGATCGAGGTCGATGCCGAGCTTCGCAAGGTAAACGATCAAATGTCGACTTACCTGAAGTCGTCCGAGATCAGTCGATTTAATGACTCGGACTCTACCGATTGGTTTGACGTCAGCGAGGAAACAGCCGAGGTGGTTGGTGCCGCACTGGAAATCTCCGAAGCCACCGCAGGTGCCTTTGATGTCACGATCGGGCCTTTGGTCAACGTATGGAGTTTTGGTCCTGATCCCAAAACCAACGAAATCCCCAGCGACGCAGTGATCACCAGCTTGCGTGAATCGGTAGGCTACAAAAAATTGGCGGTTCGAAATGACCCGCCAGCGCTGAAAAAGTCGGTCCCCTCGCTGAAGGTTGATCTCTCTTCGATTGCCAAAGGCCATGGCGTCGACCGAGTCGTCGAGCGGTTGGCGGATCTTGGTGCCAAGAACGTGTTTGTCGAAATCGGCGGCGAAGTTCGTGTTTCAGGTTCCAAAGATGGACAGCCTTGGAAAGTCGGGATTCAAAATCCGCAAGCTGCCGATGGCGGCGCGATGTCGCTGGCCGCGGCACATCCAATCCTCGATCAAGCGATGGCCACCTCGGGTGACTATCGCATCTATTTCGAGGTGGACGGGAAGCGTTATTCACACACGATCGATCCTCGCACCGGTCGACCGATCGATCATGATTTGGCCTCGGTCTCGGTGATTTCCGACACGTGCATGAAGGCCGATGGTTGGGCGACCGCCATCAACGTGCTGGGCGCCGACGAAGGGATCAAGGTGGCAGCTGAGCAAGACTTGGATGTCTTAGTCATCCGTCGCCGCGGAGACGAATTTGTGCGTGTCGGTACAGGTTCACTCTCACCGTATGCAGCCGAGCCCGACGCGACCACGGTCGCCAATCCCGTTCCCACGACCGATGCCTCCTCGAACGAACAGCCATCGCTGTACACTCGCATGCTTCCCACGTTGATCATTACTTTAATCGGATTCGGAATCATCCTTAGCGCGATGGCAATCGGTGTGATCTTCGGACGCAAATCGATCAGCGGTTCGTGCGGCGGTTTGGCGGGTAAGAAGAACGACGACGGCAGCGTCAGTTGTTCGTTGTGCAGCAACCCGTCGGACGCCTGCCAAGAGCTTCGCGAGCAGATGAAAGAGGGCCAAGCCAAAAAAGACGCCGCGCAATCTTAAGTTCCAATCGCAGTTTCAAAGCGTCAAAACTGAGCCGCCGTCGCTAGCCTGGACTGCTAAAACTTTGGGCGTGTCGTGATGTTTTGGTTACGCTGGTTTTTTGCCACCTCTCCCCCGACCTTCGGTGACTGCTGATTTAGTAGCATTGATTGCAGGCCGGAGGCCGATACACCCTCTGCCGGTAGCGTAAGCTACCGGTCAGGAGTGGCGGAAAAATATAGCCCGGAGGGCGACACATCTGCTGCCAGTGTGTCGGCCTCCGGCCTTACGGCGACAAGTCGCCTCTAAACCGTTGGCTCACGCCAACGGCAGTCTATCTGTCGGCCTCCGGCCTGTGCGTTTGCTACTAAATCAGCAGTCACCTTCGTCGGTGGAGAGGTCACTGCAGTTTAGGCAGGACGAAAAACACCCCCTAATATCCGACGTCAATACAAAAGTTTTAGCGCCGTCGGCTCATCGATACGGGTAAAGCGACAACGCAGCTCCGTCGAATTAAGTAACTGCCTTAGCTGACGCAACACGCGTCTTCTTGTGCCTGGATCACGTCACTCGAGTCATCATCGGAGCCGTGCGGAATTTCGAAGCGGAAGATCGATCCACCGCTTGCCGATGATTCAATCCAGATCTGGCCATCGACGCGATCGACAATCCGTTTGCAGATTGCCAGCCCGATCCCGGTTCCCTTGTACTTGCTGCGATTGTGCAATCGTTTGAAAACGCCAAAGACTTGTTCGCGGTAGCTTGGTTCAATTCCGATCCCATTGTCTTCGATCGAATAGATGCACCGTGATCCGCGGACCTCGCCGCTGATATGAACGCACGGTTCTTTGTCGCCGCGGTACTTGATGGCGTTGCCGATTAGGTTCTGGAATAGCTGAGCGAGTTGCCCAGGATCTGCTTCGGCGATTGGCAACGGGGCGTAGGTAATTTGAGCGTTGGATTCGCGAATGGCTTCGGATAGGTTGTCGATGGCGTACTGCAATGTTTCATTAGCGTCGACTCGAGACAATCGTCGCGCTTCGGATTCCACTCGCGAATAGGCCAGCAGGTCTAGGATCAGTGTTCGCATACGGCGGCCACCGTCGATGATGTAGGACATGTACAGTTTGGCGTCGTCACTGAGCTCGTTGCCACAATCCTCTTCGAGCAACTCGCAGAACGAATTGACTTTTCGCAGCGGTTCCTGCAGATCATGCGAGGCGACGTAAGCAAATTGGGCGAGTTCTTCGTTGCTGCGGGCTAAGCTGGCATTGGCCATTTCGATCCGTTCTTGAGCAAGTTTTCGTTCAGAGATGTCGGCTGCGATACCGAGATACCCCGTGATCTTTCCTTCTTGGTCGCGGAGTGCGGTTACCGTCAACAGCACAGGAAACTTGCTGCCGTCTTTGCGGATGTACGTCCATTCACGTTGTTCGGATTCAGATTGACGCGCCTTGATGACAAAGACTTCGAATCCCGCGGGCACTTCGCATCCGAATTCTTCGCTCAATTCGTTGGCGCGTGCCTTCACTTCGTCGCTGTCATGGAACACGCCGGGGTTTGCTTGGTCGATCATTTCGTCCTTGCTGTAGCCCAACATTTTCTGCGCAGCGTCATTAAAAACAACAATCGTTCCTTGCGGATCGGTGGCAATGATGGCGACTCCCGCCGCGTTTTGGATTGCGGATTGCAATCGGCGTGTGGATTCCAATTCGCAGGCGGCATGTTTTCGCTCAGTGATATCCGAATTCGCACCGAGCATACGAACGGGACGTCCCGCTTCGTCAAAAAATACCACCGCCTTGGCGCTGATATGACGAACGATTCCGTTTGGCCGAATGACACGGAACTCGCAATCAAACGTGCTCTCGCCGCTCAATGCAGCTTGAAATGCCGCTTCGCATGAGTCTCGATCATCGGGATGAAGGCTGTGTAGCCACGCTTGGTAGGTTGCCGAGAATGTGTTGCGGTCGCGGCCATATAGCCGGTACATCGCATCATCACACTGGACATCGCCGGTGTTTGGATCAAAATCCCAGACTCCGATCTGATTAACATCCGCTGCCAAACGAAGGTTTTCCAGATCGAGTGTCATCTCGTCCGCCAAGCGAAGGGCCTTTCGCGAGGCACTCGAGATCAACAGGAACAATCCGATCAGCAAGACATCGATGATCAATCCTGCGAAAAGGATGGTCAATGGTTGCGTGGTATCGACATTTGCCCGAAACGACTTGGTGCTCCAGACGTCAAATGTCCAAGTTCGCCCATACGCAGCGACATCGATTGTTTTTTTGAATAGCGGATTGGGATCAAAATCGGCATCGCTGGCGACATGTTCGTCGAACAGCACGTCGCCGGCATCTTCGATTCGAATTCCAACATGACGATTTTGTTTCGCCAGCGTTCCTTCCATTAATTTGCTGAACACAAACGGGGCGTAGACCAATCCCGCAAATTGATCGATGACGGGTTTGTCCTTTTGATGCACGCGACCGTTATAAAACGGGGCGAAGAATAGAAATCCAGGGGTTTGCATCGAGTCTTGGACCAACACAATTGGGCCGGTGACTTGGGCTCGTCCTGTGTCGCGAGCTTTCTTTGCCGCCGTAATTCGATTCGACTCGTGTGCCATGTCCAATCCCAATGCTTGAATGTTCTCTTGCAATGGAACAATGCATGTGATCGGCCAATATTCATCACGTTGCTGCATCGGATGGACGCTGAAATCAGGACGGACGGATCGTTCACGCTGAATGAACAGCGGAAGTTCTTGATCGCTCAGGGCTTGGATTACTCCGATGCCGTTGATCCCAGGGTACTTTTGTTCGATTTGAATCGAATCGGCATAGCGTTTCCATTTGGCCGAGTCGATATCGCCATCGATGGTGCCAATAAACGCCACGCCAGACCACAGTGCGTCTTCGTATTTTCGCATCCGTTCGCGAACCAGTTCAACCGTTTGGTCGGCGTCACGATCAAATTGCAATTGGATCCTGGCGTCAAGCTGATCGCGTGAATAGTTCCATGCTAACAACGTTAACCCGAACGAGAAAACCACGATCACCCAGTGGAACCAACGCATCGTACCGGCCGCCACTAACGTGCTGCGGACACCATCGGATCGATTCTCGGAGGTTGTATTCATGACTTGGCGTTAGACGCGGCCCAGTGCGGGGGTGTCACAATAGGAGCGAATCAATTCGCCCAGTTCCGCAAACACATGAGGCGATTTGTGCAAGTAACCGGCGTTCATTTCACGGCAACGACGCAGCGTTTCAGTGTCATCGCGGCCGGTCACAAAAACTTTCTCGATTTTGCCGACCGACTCGTCTTGATTTAGAAACTCCAGTGCGGTCAGTCCGTTGCCGGTTGGTGTTTCTACATCGGCAATGATCAAGTCGAAGTGCTCGGTTCGTAACTTTGCCATCACCGACAACCAGTTGTGGGTGACGGTGACATCGTGATTCGATGCGCAAAGCGTCAGCTGTAAGGTTTCGGCAAAGTCGATGTCGTCTTCGACTACCAGGATTTGTAACGGTCGCATGAGAAGCGTGCCTAAACAGTAAAAGGGACTAAAGCGAGGAATCAACCACCGCGAACAATGCGTCGTTCGAATACGGTTTGCAAAGGAAATATTTGGCACCGATATCGAGCGCCGTCGTTTTGTCGCCCAGGCTTGCCGAGGCGATGATCACGGGGATCTCGCTCGTCGTGGGATCGGCTTTTAGTTCCGCCAACGCGGTCAAGCCATCCATGTTGGGCATGCGAATGTCCATCAAAATTACATCGGGTTGATCGGCTCGGATCTGCTGCAGTCCGTCGCAACCGTCAATCGCCGTGCTGACCGTGTAATCGCGAGTTTCTAAGCGAAGCCGTGTTCCGTAACGAATCGCCTCGTCGTCTTCGACGATCAAGACACGTGTTTTTTTAGACATGATTCACCTCGTAGTGATCGGGGGTTAATGCGAACGAAGGAAAGGGAGCATCACCGATGCATCGAATGGGATGCATCAATGCTGCGATCCCCGCATGGATCGAAAGTGTTCCCTGTTGCTGCACATCGAGTGCGGGCAAAGGACCTTGGGGGCGGTTGCGATTCAGTGACGTGGTTTCTTTGGCAATGCGTGAAAGAAACGATGCGGCACTTTCGGGATTCGCATGCTGGACCACCAGCCAATCCACAGGCCCCGTTTTGATCAATAAGTCGTGGGAATGCAGCAAGTAGTTCAGCAGTAGGTGAATCTCATCAGCACGCTGATTTGCCTCGGGTTCAATCTCGGCTTTGATTCGTATGAAACAAACCGTCGCGTTTTCGTCGATTTGTTGCAGCCGGGCAAAATAGCGTTGTGCGACCGCTTGCGGTTCGTCAAAGGGCACCGTGAACGAAAACGTGCTTCCCTCGCCTATCGTGCTGGCCAAGGACATTTGGCCGAGATTCAGATCAACGAGTTCTTTGGCGATATTCAGCCCCAAGCCAAATCCCTTTGTCGAACTCAATAATTGCGTGTTTGCTTGACGGAAACGTGAGAAAATCTGTTCTTGTTGTTCTGACGCGATCCCCGGTCCCGAATCTTGAACGGAAAACGTCACCTCGCGGTCCCGCCGTGAACTTGTGATTCGGACGAGAATCGAGTCACCCGAGCTTGAGAACTTAATGGCGTTGACAATCAGATTGATCAGCGTCCGCGAGACTTTTTCGGCATCGCAAAAGATCGGTGTTTGAGTTTCATCCGCTTGGAACTCGATCGTGATTCCACGCAGTGATGCACGTTGCTGCAGTCCGGATAGAATCCGCGTCACAATTTGGGCTGAGTCGCATGTTTCGCGGTTCGCAGCGAGAAGTCCCGATTCGTGGCGACTGATATCCAACATGTCGTCGACAATGTTGTTCAAATCGTCGACACGATCTTCGATCACTCGCAACATTCGGCACTGTTCTTCGCTAACCTCGCCCACCGCACCATCGGCAATCAGACTGGCGTATTGCTTGACCACACACAGCGGCGTACGGAACTCATGCGAAACATTGTTGACGAATTTTTGTGACGAGTCGTGCAGCCGTTCGAGGCGTTCGTTTTTGGTTTTCAGCTGAGCGGATTGAGTCTCCAGGACGACGGTTTGCTCTTGGATCGCGTCAACTAATCGCTTGATCTCTTCGCGTTGCTTGATTCGCTCGATGCTTTGCCGAATACAGCGGTGAACCGTCGTGGGAGTGATCTCGCTCTTGCATAAAAAGCTTTCCGCCCCCTGGGATACCGCGTCAATGTAAAGCTGTTCCTGGTCCTGACCCGAAAGCACAATGATCGCAGTGTTGTCAAACAATTCGCTCAGTTGTTGTACGGAACCAAGACCGCACGAATCCGGTAAATTGAGGTCCGTCAGGATGACTCGAAAATCAATCTTTTGGGCGAGACGGATCCCTTCGGCAAGCGATTCGGCGCGATGAAATTCGTAGTTGCCCTGCGACTTGCGAAGCGTGATCTGCAAATGAGTGGCGTCCCCATCATCGTCTTCGATCATCAAGATCCGTATCGCAGTCCCATCGGTCATGGCTAGCCCTCTCGCTTTCGGTTGAATCAACGTGCTAACGGATTTGCCCCGTGCAGCCTCTAGCCAATTGATGCTGAACCCTATACCGCCATTTAGACTTTCCACTCAAAAAACGAGAAAAACGTGTCCTTCTGATACACGAAAAATGCGTTGTAAGAAGCCCACTGTAAAGAGGTTACGTCAATACTTCGCAGGCATTGTTGTGGGGAAATGAACGGGTCATCCGGATTGCCCCGGGGGGGCGTGCCACAAAGTCTGTGCGGAATAAGGGGGCAGCGGTGTATTGAAGGGGGCGCTGCGGCAACAAACGGGCTGTTCCGGGTGTCCGATACGCCAAGCGAATCAAGGATCCTAATCCTTAAGTTCGAGATCCCCTTAAGATCGAGATCATTAATTAGTCAAACTGACAACTCCGTCGAACGTGCGACGTCAATCGTAAGCTAGAGAGTAATGGGGCGCCGCGGTAACGCAGCAGCGACACGATTCGCATTCTCGTCAGAAGCAAAGGCAAACAACAGCGTGGAAACCATCTTAGTGATCGAGGACGACGAAGCGGATCAATTGCTTCATGAAGTCGTGATCAAACGAACGCGACCTGACATCAAAATTGTCAAAGCGTTTGATGGTCGCGAAGCGCTCGATATGTTGGCCCGTCTCGACCCGATGCCACAACTGATCTTGTTGGACATCAATATGCCGATCATGAATGGGTATGAATTCCTAGAGCACTATTCTCAACGCGATGACCACACCATCCCTGTCGTTGCCGTGCTGACGACCTCGGATCAAGAGTTCGATAAGCAGCAGATGGCCAAGTTCCCGGTGGTCAAAGATTATCTGGTCAAACCGCTTCGCGCTGCAAACATACAGACGTTGCAAGATTCGGTCACCCAAAAAAGAACCGCGATGTCGCTGTAATTCAGCGAGCACCGCGGTTTTAGATTGGTTGATTGAAATCGCTCTTTAGCCGCCACCGACCAGGGTGACGACTTCGACATCATCGCCGTCGTTCACCATCGTGGACGCATAGTCTTCGCGAGGCACGACATCCGCGTTGACTTCGACCGCCAAATAGTTCGGCGGTACATCGACGGTCGCGAGCAACTGCTGGACACTCATCGACGATTCGATTTCGACGCTTTCGCCGTTGACTTTGATTTGAATCATATTAACCGTCAAAAGCGGCGTCAAAGGCAACGTTGCTCGGGCTGAAGTCGAGCTTCTTGGTGAATGCACAAGCTTCCTTGGCACCAAAGGTTCGCTCCATTCCCGAATCTTCCCATTCGATTGAAAGCGGTCCGTCGTAATTGATCTCGTTCAATGCACGAATGATCTCTTCAAAGTTCACGCCACCACGGCCTGGGCTGCGGAAATCCCACCCGCGTCGTGAATCACCAAAGTTCAGGTGACTGCAATTGATACCGCTGCGGCCATCAAGCGTCACAATCGCGTCTTTAATATGGACGTGGTAGATGCGGTCGGGGAACGCGCGGATGAACTGCACCGGATCAATCCCTTGCCAAATCAGGTGGCTGGGGTCGAAATTGAATCCGAATTCTTTGCGATGGTCGAGTGCTTCGAGGGCACGGGCGGCGGTGTGGATGTCGAAAGCGATTTCGGTGGGATGCACTTCCAAGGCAAAGTTCACTCCGCACTCGCCGAACACGTCCAAGATCGGATTGAAACGCTCGGCGAGCAAAGCAAACCCGTCATCGATCATGCTCGGAGGAACAGGGGGGAACGAATACAGCAAGTGCCAAATGCTGCTGCCGGTGAAACCGTTAACGACTTCGACGCCAAATTTTTGTGCCGCGCGTGCGGTGTTCTTCAGCTCTTCCGCGGCCCGCTCGTTGACGCCCGCTGGATCGCCATCGCCCCATACGTAATCGGGCAGAATCGATTTGTGACGCGCGTCGATGGTGTCCAACACCGCTTGGCCGGCCAAGTGGGCGCTGATCGCGTGGCATTGCAGCCCCGCGTCGTCGAGTAACTTGCGATGCTTGTCGCAATAGTCGTCTTCGGCGATCGCACGGTCGACTTCAAAGTGGTCACCCCAGCACGCTAATTCGATCCCGTCATAACCAAATTCGGCGGTCATGCGGGCCATTTCTGCAATCGGCAAGTCGGCCCACTGGCCGGTGAAAAGCGTAACGGGTCGAGCCATCGCGAAAAATCTCCGTAAATAGGTTGGGGAGCTGGGTTTGGGATTCGTTTTACAACGAAGGACTGGATTATAGAGAAATCCGTCAGCCCATTGTGCGCTTGGGGGGCGGATGACCGCAACCATCCCAAGAATCACCCCGCGATCGTCACGCTCTGGAACTAACCTTCAAAGGCAAGCCGGCGGGCTTGGGCCTTTAAGTCCGCATGCAGCCGCTGCGCGGCGCGGGTTTGTTCGGCCAAGTCGGTCGAAGCAGCTTGTTGTTCGAGTCGGAATTGCCGCTCGCGGTGCTCTTGTAGTGCCGCACGTGAGTTCAGTTGTGCTTCGCGAGCATCGAGGTCCGATTCCCAAGCCTGCAGCCGTTCGATTAAATCGGCCGCCTGCAGTCCCAGCCACTGCTCTCGGGGCGAAGTTTCCGCGTTGGTTTGGAGCTTCGCAGTGGGGTGTTTTACTGACACGGCAGCAGTGTCGTTGGCATCGGCAGCCACATCGTGTGCCGCGTCAACGCGATAGCTCGCGAAAAAGTCACCTCGTGACATTCCCTCTCGCAATTGGCCCTCTCGCAATTGGCCCACTCGCAATTGGCCCTCTCGTGATCGCCCCACTCGCTGCGATGCCGAATCCTTCCCGGCGAACGGCTCGCCGCCGGCAATCCGAACGCGACCGAGTCGAATACGATCGACTCGATTCAGCTTCTCGATTCGTTTCCAGCGGTACGAGGGCATGGGATTTGGGGGCTTCGTCGTGGTTACGGCGGAAGAAGAAGGCTGCAATTCGGCAGCTCTGGCCCCAAAATTGCGAACACCTATCCATTGGTTCGGAAATCGAGGCCGATAAACTGCATCGATCTGAACCCACCAGATAAAATGAACGAGTCAGTAGTGCGGTCGATACCGGTTATTCCGGTGGAACCGCCTACCACCCTTTCGCTACCCACTTTCTTAGGACGAGTCCCCACCCATGATGCGATTGTTTGCAGGTCTGTTTTGTTTCACCACGACGGTTTTCTCCGCGATTTTCCCTGTTTTGGCCGAGACACCGCTGGATGCCAAGATTCAGCGTTCGGCCGCCAAAGGGATTGAATTCCTGAAAAATCGAGGGCAAGCCGACGACGGTTCCTTTAGCGGCGAGACCGGTGCCGCCGTTACCGCCCTCTGCGTCAACGCGATCCTGCAGCATCGTCCGCAAGCGATCAACGATCCGGTGATCCAAAAGGCGCTGGCGTTTATTTCATCGAAATTTCAAGCCGACGGTGGAATTTACGCCACCGGTTCGTCGCACCAAAACTATGAAACCTCCGTCGCCATCGGCGCCTTGGTGCGGGCGAACAAAGATGGTCGCTACGACAGTGCACTGAAACGCGCCGAAACCTTTTTGAAAGGGTTGCAGTGGGATGAAGGCGAAGGCATCGAATCGTCGGACCCCAGCTACGGTGGCGCGGGCTATGGAAGTCACAAGCGACCCGACCTTTCGAACACCTCGTTCTTCATCGATGCTCTTCGCGATCTCGGCAACGAAGCGGACGATGAATCGTTGCAGAAAGCGCTGAAGTTCGTGGTTCGCTCGCAAAACTTGGCTAACGAAGGTAACGACACACCGCATGCCGACGAAGTCAACGATGGGGGTTTCTATTACACTCCCGCCGCGGGCGGTGAAAGCCAAGCGGGCGCAGCCGAAGGGGGCGGGCTGCGAAGCTATGGCTCGATGACCTACGCCGGACTAAAAAGCATGATCTTCGCAGGCGTGTCCGCCGATGACCCTCGTGTGTTGGCCGCCATGGACTTCATTCGCAAGCACTATTCGCTCGATTCGAACCCGGGGATGGGGCAAGCTGGGCTGTATTACTATTACCACACGTTCGCCAAAGCACTTGATGCGGCCGATGTCGAAGTCTTGGACGACGCCTCGGGAACCCCACACCCGTGGCGTGAAGAATTAGCCAATCATCTGATTGCCGAGCAGCAACCCGATGGATCGTGGGTCAACAAGCAGAGCGAGCGATGGATGGAAGGGGATCGTCAACTCGTCACCGCCTATGCATTGCTGGCACTGGCCTATTGCCGCGAATAAAGCGGGCTTGGTTTGATTCGTCGCCCGTCCCACCGGCGTGGCAACGGATGTCTTTCTGCTCCGCCATCGCAGCAGTGCGATGGCGGGCTGTTTGCCATAAACCGCGACGCGGTTGTGATCGCTTGCCGCGGTCGAGCGGTTCGCCAAACCCTTGTCTACTCGACACCCCGGATGGTTTGTTGATAATCGCGGGCTAATTAGCTCGTAGAATCACCAATTCATTTTTTCGGGAACTGAGAGAATAGGCCATGGCGAAAAAGACAATCGATCAAGTCGACGTAGCGGGTAAGAACGTGTTGATGCGAGTCGACTTCAATGTCCCGCTCGACGAAAATCAACAAATCACCGATGACCGCCGCATTCGCATGGCGTTGCCGAGCATCAAGAGCGTGATCGATCGTGGCGGCCGAGTGATTTTGATGAGCCACTTGGGACGCCCCGAAGGCAAGGGTGACGACGCCAAATACAGCTTGGCACCTGCGGCAAAACAATTGGCCGTGCTGCTCGACAAACCTGTCGCCTTTGCCACCGACACCGTTGGCGACGATGCGACCAGCAAAGCAGGCAAGCTGGCCGATGGTGACGTGCTCGTTTTGGAAAACCTGCGTTTCAATCCAGGCGAAAAGAAGGGCGACAGCGAATTCGCAGGCAAATTGGCTGCGATGGCCGACATCTACTGCAACGACGCCTTCGGAACGTGTCACCGCAAAGACGCGTCGATGGTTGCCGTTCCCGAAGCGATGGCCGGCAAGCCCCGCGTGGTCGGCCATTTGGTTGCCAAAGAAATCGCCTACCTGACCGACGCGATCAGCAACCCCGAACGTCCGTTCGTGGCAATCTTGGGCGGGGCCAAAGTTAGCGACAAGATCAACGTGATCAACAATCTGCTCGGCATCTGTGACACCGTCTTGATCGGTGGTGCAATGGCTTACACCTTCTCGTTGGCACAAGGCGGCAAAGTCGGCGACAGCTTGGTCGAGAAAGACAAGGTCGAATTGGCGAAAGAGTTGTTGGCCAAGGGAGGCGATAAACTGCAGCTGCCCGTCGACACGCATTGTGGCGACGATTTCGGCAACATCGCTGGATGCAATAAAAAGGTCGTTGCCGCAGGCGAAATTCCTGACGGCATGGAAGGACTCGATATCGGTCCCGAAACCGCCAAGATTTACGCCGACATCATCAAGAACGCCAAGACCGTGGTTTGGAACGGCCCGATGGGTGTGTTCGAAAAACCGCCGATGGACGCCGGCACTAAAGCAGTCGCGCAAGCGGTCGCCGATGGCGATTCGACCAGCATCATCGGAGGCGGTGATAGCGCAGCTGCGGTCGATCAACTTGGCTTCGCTGACCAGGTCAGCCACGTCAGCACCGGTGGCGGTGCGAGTCTAGCGATGCTTGAGGGCGAACGCTTCGCTGCCGTCGATTTGCTCGACGAAGCGTAAGCAACAGAAAAAGAGGGGGGAGACACGGAGAGGGGGAGATGAGGAGAAGGAAACGGCAAAGCTAAATCTCCCCCACTCTCGCTTCCCACCCTCACTCCGTACTCCTCACTCCTCCGCCTGGGACTTGGCATGACTGCTGAAGACGAACGCTTGACTCAGTCCCAACGACGCCAGCAGAATTGGCATCGTTGGGGGCCGTATCTGTCCGAGCGGCAATGGGGAACGGTTCGCGAGGATTACAGCGAAGGAGGCGATGCGACGTGGAGTTACTTTCCTCACGATCATGCCCGCAGCCGGGCTTATCGCTGGGGCGAAGACGGGCTGCTGGGCGTTTGTGACCGTCAGTGCCGGCTGTGCTTTTCCGTCGGTTTGTGGAACGGACGCGATCCGATTCTGAAAGAGCGATTGTTCGGGGTCACCGGCCCCGAAGGCAATCATGGCGAAGACGTCAAAGAGTGCTACTACTACCTCGATAGCACGCCGACGCACAGCTACATGAAGGCGCTGTACAAATACCCGCAAAGTCGCTTTCCCTACGAGGAATTGGTTGACGTCTCGCGGGCACGCAGCCGCATGGACGACGAATACGAGCTAACCGATACCGCGGCCTTTGCTGATTCACGTTACTTTGACGTCGTTGCTGAATACGCCAAGAATGACCCGAACGATCTGCTGATCCGTTTGACGATCACCAATCGCGGTCCGCAAGCCGCAGTGCTACATGCGCTGCCCCAGCTCTTTTTTCGCAACACATGGACGTGGCAGTGTACCGACGAAGGTTGTACGACGCGTCCGTCGATGCGGTTGTCCGGCAACGTCGTGCAAACCAATCACGAATCGCTTGATCGGTTCTGGTTCGCGTGTGATGCGATGGATGATTCGGGCGATTGGGTTTGGTTATTTACCGATAATGAAACCAACAAAGTTCGCCATCCCAATCTGCCAAGCGAAAGTGAGTTCTACAAAGACGGGCTCAATGACTTTGTCGTCCTCGGCGATACCAAGGCGGTCAACCCCGAGCGGCGTGGCACCAAGGTGGGGGCGTACGGATTATTGATGTTGCCAGCGGGCGGATCGCGAGAGATCCGTTTGCGTTTGGCTCACGTTGATTCGCCGATCATCAAAGACACCGCTGGCGGCGATGCCAAGACGTTTTCAAACGTCGCGTTTGGCGATTCGTTTGATGCGTGTTTCCAACAACGGATCGACGAGGCGGATGAGTTTTACGCTTCCCGCATCCCCGCATCCTTGAGCGAAGATCGCAATCGGATCATGCGGCAATCGTACGCCGGATTGCTGTGGACGAAACAGTTCTACCACTACGTTGTTAACACTTGGTTGGATGGTGACCCAAACGGCGTGAAAGCGACGGAGCTGCGGAAGCTGGGCCGTAACAGCGATTGGCGGCATCTGTTCAATCGCGACGTGATCTCGATGCCCGACAAATGGGAATATCCTTGGTACGCCGCCTGGGACTTGGCGTTTCATATGGTGCCGATGGCGCATTTGGATACTCACTTTGCCAAAGAACAGATGATTCTGTTTTTGCGTGAGTGGTACATGCACCCCAGCGGCCAAATTCCCGCGTACGAATGGCAGCTGGGTGACGTCAATCCGCCCGTCCATGCTTGGGGCGTTTGGCAAGTCTACAAGGCGTCCGGCCCACCCCAGAAGCGTGACAAAGAATTCCTGGCTCGCGCGTTTCAGAAGTTGTTGATCAATTTCACTTGGTGGGTGAACCGCAAAGACCCGCGAGGCAAAAATATCTTTGCCGGCGGCTTCCTGGGACTCGATAACATCGGAGTTTTTGATCGCAGTAAACCGCTTCCGCAAGGGCACCTTGAACAAGCCGATGGCACCGCGTGGATGGCATTCTACTGCGGCACGATGCTGCGGATGGCAATCGAATTGGCCGAAGACGAAATTGCCTACGGCGACATGGCCAGCAAGTTCTTTGAACATTATGTGGCGATCGCCGAAGCGATGAACTCGATGGACGGCAGCGGACTTTGGGATAACGACGACGGCTTCTACTACGACCATCTGTATGTCGACGGCAAATCGATTCCGATCCGCGTTCGCTCGCTCGTCGGATTGCTGCCGCTGTTGACCGGTGTGATCCTCGAAGAACCGATCATCGAAAAGTTGCCCGGTTTTAAACGCCGGATGAATTGGTTCTTGAGGAATCGCAGCGACCTCAGTCAGCATATGACTTACATGGAACGCGAGGATGCCAACCTTGGAAAGCCTTGCAACCGTCTGCTGGCGATTCCATCGGGCGATCGTTTTCGTCATTTGATTTCAGTGATGCTGGATGAAAACGAATTTTTGTCACCCTTTGGAATTCGCAGTCTGTCGGCCGCCCACCGCGATCAACCCTTTGTTTTTGATTTTGGCGGACAGCATCACGAGGTTCGTTATTTACCAGGCGAGAGCGATAGCGGGATGTTTGGTGGAAACAGCAATTGGCGAGGCCCGATCTGGTTCCCCACGAACTTCCTGCTGATCCAGGCACTCAAGCGGTACTACGTGTTCTACGGCGATGATTTTAAAGTCGAATGCCCCACCGGCAGCGGCGTGATGATGACGTTGATGGAAGTCGCTCGTGAATTAGAGCGACGGCTGATCTCGATCTTCGAGGTCGACAAGGACGGAGCGCGACCATCCCACGGCAAGGTCAGCCAATACGCGGATGATCCCGCCTGGAAAGATCTTGTGCTGTTCTACGAGTACTTTCACGCCGACGAGGGAACCGGTTTAGGTGCCAGCCACCAGACCGGATGGACTGCACTGATCGCCACGATCCTAAGAAGCCACGGCGCCGCAGCACGCTAACGTCGCCGATCGCTCGGGACGTCGATTCGATTTCCGAAAAACTTTGAATTGAACGTAACCTAGGCTTCCAGCCTGGCTTTGCAGTGATTCCCAGGCTGGAAGCCTAGGCTACGTGAGGTCACTGCGGACACTCTTTCGGCTACGCGGTTTCACCCATCACGGTGATCACAACGTTGCGGCCACCCGCATGGTCGCGATGCTCGCACAAATAGATGCCTTGCCAAATACCGACCTGCAGCCGGCCATCGGTAATAGGGATCATCACGCTTGCGCCCATCATCGAAGCTTTGACGTGGGCCGGCATATCATCGGGCCCTTCGATCGTGTGAATGTAAGGCAGCGATTCAGGGACCGCGTGGTTCATCGCCGTTTCAAAATCGACCCGCACATCGGGGTCGGCATTCTCGTTGATCGTCAGCGACGCACTGGTGTGTTGGATGAACACTTGCATCCAACCCACCTTCATCGTGCTCAGTTCGGGGACCGCATCGACGACCTTGTCGGTGATTAAATGGAAGCCTCGGCTCATGGCGGGAAGCCGCAGTTTTTTTTGAATCCACATGGTGATGACTCAGCGAGTGCAAAAGGGCAGTGAGAAATGTCGAGAACTGAAAATATATTTTTGAATTATTTTTGCTTCAAAAACCAAGCAGAGGTTGACTGGGGGCTGAAACAGCCCCAAAAGACAGCCTTGCATGCCAACGGAGTTCAGAAAAACGTCAGTCAAGGATGAAGTCTCCTTCACCCCGTGGCAATGTGAGAGTATCCCCCCTTGACAAAGTTCGGTCGTTGCATGGGGGGGATTCGTTAGTCCATTGGGTTGCGGTGAGTTTTGCGGTAATTACGAAAGGGGGGTGGAATGGCAACCATCCATTTCGTGTGTGAGTTCACACAGGCTGCTTTCATAGTTAACACAATTTTCTTGACACTGGGGTAATCGCGTCAATAATCTCCTCGTGCAAACAGCTGTAGCCATTTGGATTCACGGCCGAATCAGACAACGAATTAGATAGCAGGACACTTGTAGGAATAGGTGTTTTGCTCATGGAGTAGAAAACGAACAATGAGTCATTGCAAGAACGTATTTGAAGCCATCTTGCGTTATGGGCACGACGAAGACTTCGTCCCGAACAAGGACGACAATTTTGAACCGACCGACGCCCCTGCGGGTAGCCAAGAAAAGATCGAAGTGCTGCGTAAACGCGTCGAGCTCGGTCAACCTCTTTGGCACACCACCGACCGCGTTGATTACAGCGGTTTGACCGGTGCGATTCGCCCACGCGAGTAAAATTTGCGAGTAAGATTTTTGTGGGCTCCCCCGCAAACACAACAAACTTAAGTGCGACCCAGATACCCTCGCCAGGAAGTGTTCCTGGCGAGGGTATTTTTTTGTTGGTTCCGCCTGGTAATGTAGTTTGTCAGTCGAAGGGGCGGTGCGTTTGAAGCGGATCAAACGTAATATGGCTGCAAATTGGCTACAAAAACACGACTTACGAGACGGGCTAGATGACAGATTCAATCTGTAGATGGGGGTTTTTAGGGGCAGCCGGGATTGCTCGGAAAAACTGGAAAGCAATTCGCCTTAGTGGCAATGGACGCGTCGCCGCGGTCGCCAGTCGGTCGCTGGGGCGGGCTCAGTCGTTTATCGACGAGTGCTCTGCCGAAACGCCGCAAAGTGAAGCTGTCACCGCGATGGGATCGTACGAAGAGCTGATCCAGAGCGATCAAATCGACGCTGTTTATATCCCGCTACCCACCGGAATTCGCAAAGATTGGGTAATCGCGGCCGCTGAGGCGGGCAAGCACGTGTTGTGCGAAAAACCGGTCGGCGTGAACACTCAGCAGGTTCGCCAGATGATCGAGGCCTGTCGTGCGTCGGGCGTCCAGTTCATGGACGGAGTGATGTTCGATCACAGCAAGCGAATCGAAGACGTCTCGGCGACGCTTCACGACGAAGAATTGCTCGGCAAACTTCGCCGCATCAACACCCATTTTTCGTTTTGCAGCGACGAATCGTTCGAGGCATCGAATATCCGCGCCAATTACGAGCTCGAGCCACACGGTTGTCTCGGTGACCTCGGTTGGTACTGCATCCGCTTCATTTTGTGGGCGTCCAAGATGCAGATGCCTACGCGGTTGTCGGCGCGAACGATCACCTCGATCGGCAACTCACAGGGCGAACATCAGGTGCCCGGCGAGTTTTCTGCTGAACTGGAATTTCCCGCAGGGTTGTCGGCTGCGTTCTACTGTTCGTTTTTGACCAGTAACCAGCAAACCGCAATTGTCTCGGGAGAAAAAGGGCATTTGACGATCGACGATTTTGTCTTGCCGTTTTATGACTCGCGAACCCACTGGGCGACTCACGATCACCAGCTCGAGATCGATAACTGCCGCTGGAATTTCAAGCGGCAAACTTCGCCACGCTCCAATGACGAGTATGCATCGGGCGAACCGGTGGCACCCGAAGTCGAGATGGTTCGCCGCTTTGCGAGCTATGTGAACGAGAACTCGATCCAGTCCCGCTATCCTGAATTGACGCTGAAAACCCAGCTGATCTTGGATGCATGTCGACGCAGTGCCGTGGCGGGCGGCGATTGGGTTAACGTCGAAGCGGTGGACGGCTGAGCTGACGCAGCAAGTTTGACGTAGCGAAACTCGCCAAGGGTTTCGAGGCCACGTAATCGCCTGCGTGACTCCACTGTCACGCGAGTGACGTGTTTCTTTGGCCGCTCACGCAGAGCGGCGTTTTTGCCCCGAAACAGACTCTTTTAAGAAATTCAAAATTTCTTTTTCGAGCTGTGACCAGACGTGTCATTAGGGTCGCGAAGAATGGTTTTAGTTGAGTGATTGATCGCTCCGCCATTACCTGATTCGCTTCTTTCGCACAGGAATCTGTCCGATGACCCAACTGATGCTTTTCGATAGCCCTGTCGTCACCAGCCCCATCGCCAGCCGTTCAGCGGTCGCCGTTGCTTCGCCCGCCGTCGTGGCTCCGAAGGCGATCCAGTCGTCGGCGGTCCGCAAATCCGAGCGTCCTGGAACCAAGCTCGCAGCAGCGAACATCAACGAGCCCAAGGCGGGGCTGAATCACATGGGCGACTTGGCTCGTCTGGTCTTGATGCGTCACGATCTCGTCGCCGCCCGCCGCGCCGCCCGCGCCGCCCGCGCCGCTCGTGCCCCCCGCTAAGCGGTTTTGTCCCGGTAGCGAAACTCGCAGAGAGTTTCGGCCACGCAATCGATGGCCGAACGTTTCTGCGACTTTCGCTACACCCTGGTGCTTTTGATGTAGCTACCGTCGCCAGACGGTGGACTACGTTCTGGCGAACGTAGCTACGGATTGAATCCCTGGGCTGCGAAGCTGAGATGAACGCTGCAAATCCTCGCTTCGACGACATCACTGGAAGCTTATCCCGCATGACAGGCTGGAAGCCTATCCCACATGCCTATCCCACATTTTACTTCTTCGCGTCGGCACGATCCGGAGCCAGAGCGTCGGCCCGCTCTGGCTTCGGAGCCGACGAGGAAGAATTCGGAGCGGCGGGGCCAGCCGAAACGGTTTTTGCCGCCGATTTGCCATTGGCCTTCTTGCCCTTTTTCGGTCGCAACATCCCGTACGTCAACATCGCGCCAAATACAAAACCGATACCGACCGCCGTCAAAATCAACAGC
This sequence comes from Novipirellula rosea, assembly GCF_039541335.1. Taxonomy (NCBI): domain Bacteria; kingdom Pseudomonadati; phylum Planctomycetota; class Planctomycetia; order Pirellulales; family Pirellulaceae; genus Novipirellula; species Novipirellula rosea. The sequence goes on from NZ_BAABGA010000120.1 coordinate 681,777, forward strand.
AAGAGGGAGACTTCGCCATGGAAGAACAACAAGTTCACTTCTTCGTTTCGATTGTTCTGAAACGCGATCACCAACGCGATCACGATCCCCAGCAACAACAAAATCCAGCGTATTTTCTGCATCATCAGACACTCTCTCGTCGATCTTTCTTAAAAGACGCTTTCCAGTAATCCCAGCCAATGCTAGCATTTAAGATGCGTCTATCGTTCAGCCCGGTGGTAAAGGGGGAGTCATGCGAAGGCTTTCCGCCACCCAAGCCTAGGCTTCTCGCCGGGGAAAATCCAGCAACCTTTCCCAGGCCGGTAGCCTTTCCCGGGCTGGGGGGGAGGTCCCGTGAGCGAGTGCGGGTGATGTTTTGTTGTTTCCTACTCCAATGGTCCAAAGGACACTCCTCGTGCCCCAACAAACCTTTGAATTTATGGAAACGGCTGCCGCGACGGAGACCTCCGCCGCAACCCCTGCTTCATCTAGACCTCCTGCTCCATCAAGCACCTCTGCTCAAACAACGCCTAGCTCGGGCACAAGTTTTTCCCGCCAAACCGCTCTTTCCCGCAAAACAGCAAAGCGACCGTCGCTGACGATTGGAAAATCATCGCTGCTGTTTCCATTGGAACCCTATGTTCGCTCGGTGGCCAAGCGACCTGCTTCGCTTGCCCTGCATTCTCACCTCGCTGTCGGCCGCAGCGCAGCTTCGCCGGTTTCTACTGAATCGACCGTTAATGTCACACCGCAGGCCAGTGACCGTCAGGCCAGTGACTCACAAACCAGTGACTCACAAACCAGTGACCGCCAGGCGGTTCTGCAAAAATTGCGTCTGCAAGCGAACTGTTTGGATGTTTCTCCCGCCAGCGAATCGAATTCTGCTGCGGGGATCGCGGGCCGCGGGCAAATCTTCTCGACCGGCTCGTCCGCCCTCGATCAAACTTTGCTTCGCGGCGGGCTGCGGCAAGATGCGATTTCCGAATGGATCGCCGACGCCGAGGGTTGCGGTGCGGCGGCACTATCGATGATCGTGGCTGCCAATGCCCTGCGTGCTCACGACCAGCAGGCGGGGGATTCGAGTAGCCCGATTGTGATCATCGATTCACGCCAAACCTTTTATCCTCCGGCGGCAATCGCGTTGGGGATCCCCGCCGCCCGCATGATTCTGGTGCAACCTCGCTGTGCTGCTGATGCGGTTTGGGCGATTGACCAATCGCTGCGGTGCGAAGCGGTCGCGGCCGTGTGGGCGACGATTGATACGCGGCTGGACGATCGCGATGCTCGGCGTTTCCAATTGGCGGCCGAACAAGGACGCACGCCTGGCTTTTTTGTTCGCCCTCTGCGAGAACGCGGAAAACCGAGTTTCGCTGAAGTTCGTCTGCATGTTAAAAAGGGAACCGGTCGGTCGTGGCAGGATCCTGAAATTCTTAATCACAGCACGCCACTGCAAGTCACGCTGGATCGGGCGCGTGGCGGTCCGCTGGGAAAAAGCGTTTGGATTCAAATTGATGACCAGACGCGGCTAATCGAAGTCACGGCTCCACACGAAGTGGCAGTACCGCAAGAGACAAGACATGAAACGGCTGCTGTGCATCTGGCTTCCCAACTGGCCCATCCAAAGCGTGCGGCTTCGCGAAGCCGCCAACACCGAGCCGGTTAAGGAATCCAATGTCGTAGATCGCGCCGCGATCAAAACGAACGCTCCCACCCTGCTGTGGGCTGACGATCCTCGTCGCGGACGCATCGTCGTCGCCTGTTGCCCTCGCGCATCGATGTTGGGGGTCCGCATCGCGATGCCGTTGGTCGAGACGACGCCGCTGTTACAGCACCACCAATCCTCAAGCGAAAAAGCTTCACCCAGCACCGTCGCTGCCGACATTCGCCCCCACGATCCGTTCATCGATCGTGAAATGCTCAAGCAGCTCAGCTACCAAATTCAACAATCGATCACACCGCGAGTCGCGATCGAATCACTCGACGATCAACCTTGGGCCGGTTTCCCACGTCATCAACCCGAATCGTTGTTGTGTGATATCACCGGAGTCGAACATTTGTTTGGTGATGAGCACGGGCTGATCGCCACCGTGCAAAATTTACTGACCTGTCACTTCGACGTCCCGCTACACGCCCGCATCGCGATCGCTCCGAACTTGGCTGCCGCCTGGGCGATCGCTCATTTCGGTCAACACGATGCCCAGTCTACCGATGAACCGACTGCGGCGATTGCATCGTTTCCGATCGAATCGCTGCGGTTGGCTCGTGAAACCACAATGACTCTGCACCGGCTTGGTGTCGAGCGTGTCGACCAATTGCTGCGTTTGCCACGTGGCGGTTTGGCCACACGGTTAGGCAAACCGCTGGTCCAGCGGATCAGTCAAGCGATTGGTGAAATCGACGAACCGCTGGTCACCGACCTTGCCCCCGACGAATTAACATACTCGCACGAACTGGAGTATCCGACACGCGATTTGCCAATTCTGCTGCACCGCATGGAGGGACTATTGCAGCAAGCCAAGGCTGGGTTGGCGAAACGCAAACTCGGAGCCCTGCGTTTGCTTTGCAATCTCGATTTCTCAAAGCCTCCTTCCAAGCACATCGAGATCGGCTTGTTTGCTCCTAGCCAAGATGTCAAGCATCTTGGTTCGCTGGTGGCAATGCGGTTTGAAAATTTGGCACTGCGGCATGACGTGACCCGATTGACACTGTCAGTCGCTCTGACAGGCCCCTTGCGTAGTGTGCAGACGTCGCTGTTGAGTGATGGGCCGGTTGATTCGCACACCTTGGGCGGAACCGCGGTTTCGCGTTTTGTTGACAAGCTGAGTGGTCGACTCGGACGTGATGCGGTGTTGCGGGTGAAATTGAATGCCGATCCGTTGCCCGAGAATGCTCATTTAACGCTGCCGATGACCGGTCAACCTGTCAAATCGCGGCGCGTTTCAAAACGTGCAAAGACCTCGTCGCCATCGTCGCCGGTGAATTCGCATCGTTCCGCATCGCGTTATCGCACGCCATCGCCCGAGGATGCGATGCGACGGCCGCTGACGATCCTCGATCCACCTCAACCGCTCTCGCCAGTCGTTCCTTTGGCGTCCTCGCAAGTCCCCGAGTCGTTTCGTTTGCGAGGCCGCGAGACTCAGATTGTGGGGTATTGGGGGCCCGAGCGAATCGAGACACGTTGGTGGAGCGGCCCTGCGGTCCGCCGTGACTACTACCGCGCCGAAACCGACTGTGGCACGTGGTGGTGGATTTATCGAGACATCTCCTCGGGTGACCAACCCCAATGGTTCCTGCACGGCCAATTCACGTAGCTCGCAAGCCGTCCGAAGAATAGCTGGCGGCATTTTCCGTAGTGGACGAGGCAACGAGTCCTTTTGGGCTGAATGAAGCTGCAGGACTCGTTGCCTCGTCCACTACCGCCCCCGATTGATTGAGAATGCTGAAGTAGTCTATTTCAAATGCCTGTCATGATGCCCGCTATCACCGCGACAGCGGTAGCTGTAGCGAGTCACCTCTCCCGGCGAAGCTGGGAGAGGTCCAGCGGGCCCTTTAGGCCTCGTTCGGGTGAGGGCCGACCGCGCAACATGGCGTGCAGTGGACTCGACTTGCTCGGTCGGCCCTCACCCGAGCATCGCTGTGGGCTCTGCTCGACCTCTCCCAAACCTGCGTTTGGGAGAGGTGACAGTACGCTTGCCCAACGCCGGATTTTATTTCAGCAGTCTCTGATTGTTCCTAACGTCCCAAACAGTCCTGCCGTTTTTTAATTTGCCGTCGCATCAACTTGCTTTACCCTCTCGACGAAGTGGGGAGGGTCGGAAATCGAGCCTTCAGCGAGATTTCCAGCGGAGGGCTCGCCGCGTATCGCTTTAAGTCTACCTCCACATCACCCTCGCACGTGCACTCACACGGTTCGCAGCCGCATAACCCGCGCAACCGAACCAGCACTTCGAATCAGCACGCGTTTGCGGATCGAGCCAAGCTTTTTGAAACTCTTTGTGACCAAATCGAATTGGCTTTGAACCTAGGCTTTCACAGCGGGTTCGCTAAGGAAGTTTCTTCCTCTCGAGCTCGGCACCGCCGCCGGGAAACGGCTCCTCGCGGCTGAGCCCCTCCCCTCTCCAAAAGTCATTACCTCACGAGTTCTTGTTATGATCAATGCTGTTGTTGTCGGCCTTGCTGCGGGGCTGCTGTTTGCCGCCGCGATCTTCGTTGCTCGCATCTACAACGTCTTGCTGGCGTCGTTCGAAGAAACGCGAAACAGCTTTGCCCAGATCGAAGTCCAATTGAAACGCCGCTACGATTTGATTCCTTCCTTGGTCGAAGCGGCACGAGCCTACTTGACGCACGAACGGGAAACACTCGAAGCGGTGATCGCGGCTCGCCAACAAGCTTCCTCGAAACTGAGTGGTCTGCAAAACAATCTCACCGACGCGGGGGCCGTCAAATCATGGGCGGCATCCGAAGGGGCACTCGGCAGTGCGATGGGCCGTTTGTCGATGGTGATCGAGTCCTATCCCGAGCTAAAAGCGAACGAGTCGATCGCTCAATTGACCGAAGAACTAACCAGTACTGAAAACCGGATCTCGTACGCTCGCCAATTGTACAACGACTTGGCGACTCGCTTTAACATCCGCCGACAAACGTTCCCCACCGTTGCGTTTTCGTCGCTGGTCGGATTTTCAGAGAACGTGGAGTTGTTGCAATTCGACGACCAAGTCGAGATCCAGCGTGTGCCTAAATTTGAACTTGTCGGTGCATAGGACCTCGCCGCCGTGATCCGTAAGTCCTCTGGGGACCGCGTCATCGCGTCCCGTCTCCACGCGTCAACCTCCTGCGTGATGATTGCAGTGACGCGTTTGTCCCAGCTCGAAGCGTCATCGAGGGAGCTCTGGTGATGGGATGCGATCTGCTTGGAATCGAAATGAGAAAGACGATCGATGTTTGATTTTCTATCGCGGCAAACGCGTGCGCGTCGCAGCAGTTCGCGGTTCTACGCATTGGTTTTGTTGGCACAAGGCTTAACCGCGGTCGCGACCGGCATGGCAGTCGGTTATTTATTGATGTTCCCGGTGGTGTATGTGGCTGCCGCCGTCGATGCCGGCAAACAGCCGCCGCGATCCGTGTTTCAGTCGTCCGTTACCGAATCGCCGTCAAGGTATTCGCGGCGTCATCGCAATACTCAAGAAATCCTGAGGCGGTTCGTCCACGCGTTCGAGCAACCCACGACCCCCGACACGCGCTGTGTCGATCCGGCGATCGTATTTTGGTACACCTCGCTGTTTGGGATTTCGCTAAGCAGTCTTGGGATCCTGGCAGCGACTTTCTACGAGCGGCGGCGGATTGTCGGCGAAGGCGGCTGGGCAATCGGCTTGGCACTGGGCGGCCGACATCTCAATCAACCACGCTCCGCCAACGAACGAAAACTGGTCAACGTTGTCGAGGAAATGGCGATCGCATTTGGAACAACTCCGCCAGCGATTGTCGTGCTCGACCATGAACCTGGAATCAATGTGTTTGCTGCGGGGCTGGCGACCGACGACAGTATCCTGTGCGTTACCGCCGGAGCAATCAAGTGTTTGCCACGCGAAGAACTGCAAGGCGTGATCGCGCACGAGTTCAGCCATTTGACGCAAGGCGACACACGGCTGGGAACTCAGTTGACTGCGATTCTATATGGACTCAATTCGGTTCGTCTGTGTGCCGAATGGATTTTTCGTATAGGACACGAAACCAGCGAATCCAACGAAGAAGGGGCTTCGTGGGGTTACGTGTGGATGTTGGTAGGGATCGCGATCTGGCCGTTTGGGTTGGCCGGCGCCTTTGCCGCCGCGATGTTAACGTTGGCGATCACCCGATCACGCGAAACATTAGCGGATGCCGAAGCCGTGCAAAAGACTCGCAATCCCGCCGCGATGGCCAAGGCGCTGCGCCGCATCGTCGGGCATCCGCAACGTGGTCAATTGCTGCATCCGCAGACGACTATCGTTGCACCGATGTTGTTTGTGGACTACCACGACAAGCCATGTTGGTACGCCACGCATCCGCCGATAGAAACGCGATTGTTCGCTCTCGATCCGCTTGGCGATGCGACGCCGATTTATCACGAACCGGTTACGAAGCGGCGGCGTGAAGATCATGCGCCCAAAACGGTGGCTGTGATGGAATTGCTGTTTGGAGATAACGACGCGGATGATGGCATGCCCGAACCGTTGACGCCAAGTTCGCCTCAGCCCGCGATTGCAGATACGTATGGGGGTGGTGCAGCGGTCGCAATGCTTGCCGAACCCGCAGCAGTGGTGACGTCATTGTTTCGTCCAGAGACCTTTGCGATTTCGATTCCGATGTTGGTCGGTCTCGAGCCACAGCAGTCGACTTCAGCGTGTGATCCCGCATGGTTGAAAACAATCTGCGACGCAGACGCAGCGACTCAGATCGCATGGTTGGCACAGCTTTGCAGCGACGCCGAAATGATGTCACCCAAGGAACGTAGTCAACTTCGCTTGGCAGCAGAGCAGTGTCGTCGTCGTCTGGGCGATCGTGACTGGGCGCGTCACGCGTCGCTGTGGATGATCGTGCGAGCATCTGAGCCGAATCCACCCGAAGCCTCCTCTGCGTTCGTCCCGCCGCACGAGGTGGCCGGATACTCGCGGATCATCTTGTCAGTGTTGGCGGTCTGCGATGGCGACGATGGCATGGCGGATTACGAGTTCATGCGAGGCTGGTCGCAGTTGCGATTCGCCGATACATCGCGTTTGCCAGCGGCCGAGTTAAGCTGGGACGAATTTGAATCCGCAGTGCAACGGATGTCTCTAGCTCCGCCGTCATCAATCGAGTCGTTGCTGGTCGCGATCGCCAACGTCGTCTCCGGCGATGGCCGAGTCAGCGAGTCCGAGTCCGCGATCATTGCGATGATCCGCACTGCACTGGAGTCTTAAAGCGAGCAGTTTCGTTCACTCAATCCAGCGTCATTCGGCTGTCCGAAATCATTCGTCGCTGCGTACCAACCGCTCATACTTGTGAGCTCCACCGCGGGACGCAGGTACCGCCCCGTCATTTTTACGGGGTTAATGATTGATTGCCGATTGAGCGATCTTGTTTCGGGGAAATGACCGCCAACGGCTTGGAAAGCCGAGCGACAATGGCTCAGACCCTTTGGTTAGCAACTCTTAGTCTTGATCCTAATCTTACTCTTAATCCCGTCTGCGGTAGCCAAGTTTGTCCGGTGACCAGCGGAGAAGAGTACGATTAAGAGTAATAAGTAAAAGCAGGCAAAAAACTGGAGGTTTTAAAGTGCACTGCTGGCCGATGCTTTGTCGGTCACGCCCACATGGACAAACCGGTTTTCACTCTACCATCCGCAACTTCGCTTTTTCAAACTTCTTTTCGAGCATCACGGTGGCGAAAATTTCGTCGACGCCATCGGAATCGTCGTGAATACCCGGCGACCGGTTTGTCGCGTACACTACGGGCTCGCCCAAAGCCCATCACGCATACGGCGGCCAATGGATGTCTCGCGTTGCCGCCGTTTCCCGCGTGCGATCTCTAGGAATGTTTCACCATGGATCCTCGTCCGCCTGAAGACGATCAATCTCACCCCCCCGACTCGGATGCCAGTGCAAGGCCCGATACCGAATCGCCACACCATTTGCCCCCTTCCGAATCACAACCGCTCGAGCCGGCCAATCCGTATGCTCCGGCGTTGCCGCGTGCGCCACATCCTCTGTCCACGGTGGATGAGCTTGCTCCTCCGCTCCACAGTTCGATCGACTTGTCCCCCGAGCGTTTCCGCTGGTGGACCACCATCGCCGTCGTCGCGGCCTCGCTAGGCGTCTTTTTGTTCGTCAGCATGCTGACCTCAGTGCTTGCGTTTTTGATCGTTCATGGTGGTTTCAACCCTCAATTGGTCTCGGATCCCAATGCACTGGGCGATGTGATGAAGTCGCGAACCGGAATCGTGATGATCATCTTGATTCCTCAACTAGCCATGATTGTGCCATCGTTGTTTGCTGCACTGCTGTCGCCTGTGGAAACACGCAAGCGTTTGTCGTTGGTCCGCGGTCGCTGGCCCGTCTGGGTTTGGTTCGCTGCCGCCTTGGCCACGCCGTTGGTGGGATTGATTTCGTCACTGGTCGTCGGCGGCTTTATGGAAGAGAGCGAAAGCTTGAAAGTGATGAGCGAGGCGTTTCGTTTCCACGGTCACAACGGCTTTTTGATTCCAATCGCACTGTTGATCGGAGCGACTCCGGCGCTCTGCGAAGAAATCTTGTTTCGCGGTTATGTGCAGACTCGATTGGCGAAATCCTTCGGCCCGCTTGCCGGCATTTTGGTTTCGTCGTTTCTATTTGCCGCCTTCCACATGGACTTTGTCCACATCGTTGCCGTCTTTCCGCTGGGCGTCTATTTGGGGTTTTTGTCGTGGAAAAGCGGATCGCTGTTTCCCGCCATGCTGGCCCATTTTGTCAACAATGTGATCAGCGTCGTGGCGGTCTGTTTGGCGCCGGCTGATAAGACCGATGTGCTGGGGATGCCAAGTATCGCAATCTCGGTTTTCATTCTGGGATTTGGTATAGTGGGCATTGCCTCCGTCTTCTTTGCCTCGGTTTATTACCGTGATCCGGAAACGATCGGGTAAAAGTGACGGCGGAATAGCGTTGCTACGGATGACAGGCTGGAAGCCTATCCCACACCTTTGGTTGATAATCTGCTCATGATGCTTCCCACGCGACTCGGTTTTGACCAGCCCGGCTACTTGTGGTTGCTGCTGTTTTTGCCACTGTTGTGGTGGTACGGATATCGGTCGCTCGGAGCGTTGGGGCGGTTTCGCCGCGGCTTCGCCTTGCTGTTTCGCACCGTGGTTTGGACCGGCATCGTGTTGGCGCTGGCCGGAGTGCAATTGGTCTGGGTCAGCGATCGCGTGACCGTGATGTACTTGTTGGACCAAAGCGAGAGTATCCCACGAGTCAAACGCCAAGTGATGCTGGATTATGTGATCCGCAATGTCCGTCGGCATCGTGACGGCACTCGCGAAGACCGTGCAGGGATTGTCGTCTTTGGACGCGATGCATCGATCGAGATTCCGCCATTTGACGACGATATTCCTCCGCTGCGTCGGCTCGAAAGCTTGCGGGATCGCACCGATGCGACCAATTTGGAATCGGCTCTGAATCTGGCTCAGGCGTCGATGCCCGAAGACACCTCGCGACGTATTGTGATTGTCACCGATGGCAACGAGAACATCGGGCAAGCTCGCAAGTTGGCTGCGCGTGCGGCCCAAGCCGGAATCGGAATCGATGTGGTTCCCGTGATCATCGATACCAAAAGTGAAGTCTTGGTCGAGAAAATCGACCTGCCCGATAACATCCGCAAAGGACAGCCGTTTGAGGCGCGGATTGTTGTCAGCAATTATTCCGAGGCGGGAAGTGGCGAGCCGGTCGAAGGAAAATTGCGAGTCAAACAGCGTGTCGGTGGCCAAGAGTCGTTGCTGTTAGAACAATCGGTGACGCTCGATGACGGGAAAAATGTCTTCCCGCTTCGCCATCAAATCGAACAGCCAGCGGGTTACACCTACGAAGCCGAATTTGTGCCCGACGCGGCCGACGATGACGGTATTCGCCAAAACAACAGTGCGACGGCGTACACCTACGTCCGTGGCAAAGGGCGTGTGTTGTTGATCGAAGACAAATCGCATATCGGCGACTTTGATTTGATGACCGACGCGCTGCGGGATGCGAACATCGAAGTCGTCCAGCAACCGAGTGACGAATTGTTCGGTTCGCTGGCGGAGCTGCAAGCGTATGACGCGGTGATCTTGGCCGGCGTTCCGCGAGCGGCGGGCGACAGTAGCGAACAAATCTCGTCCTTCACCGACGAACAAATCGACATGCTCGTTCGCAATACGCAGCAGCTCGGCGCGGGGCTGCTAATGATCGGCGGTCCCGAGGCGTTCGGGGCGGGCGGATGGTCGGGCACCGAGCTGGAAAAGGCGATGCCGGTCGACTTCAAAATCAAAAACACCAAAATCCAAGCCGTCGGAGCATTGGCGTGCATCATGCACGCCAGCGAGATGGCCGAAGGCAACCATTGGCAAAAAGTGATCGCGCGGGCAGCCGTGGAACAGCTGGGGCCAGCCGATTACGCCGGCGTTTTGCACTGGACCATGACGGGGGACGCATGGCTGTGGGGCGGTCGCAACGGACTGCTCGAAGTGGGCCCGAATCGCAAGGCGATGTTAACTGCGATCGGACGGATGACCCCAGGCGATATGCCGCAATTTGATCCCGCGATGCGAATGGCCGTCGCCGGTTTGACTCGCACCCCCGCTTCGACCAAGCACTGCATCATCATCAGCGACGGCGACCCGAGCGACCCATCACCCGGCACCATCAGCTCGTTTAAAACCAATAACATCACGATCAGCACCGTGGCGGTCGCGTCGCATGGTTTGACCGAGAGTGCGCGGCTGCGCAAAATTGCCCAAGACACCGGGGGCAAGTACTATCAAGCCGCCAGCGGAAAAGCACTGCCGCGAATCTTTCAGCGTGAAGCTCGTCGCGTGTCGCGGCCGTTGGTCTACGAACCGCCTGGGGGGGCGAACCCACAAGTCATTTTCCCCCACGCGATGCTCGAGGGCGTCGATCGTGTGCTGCCGAATATCAATGGCTTTGTGTTGACGCAGACCAAAGACAGCCCGCTGGCTCAAGTTTTGATCCAATCGCCGAAGCCCGATTCACCCGAGAACGCGACGGTATTAGCGGTCTGGACATACGGACTGGGACGTACCGCGGTGATGACCACCGATGCGGGAGCACGTTGGGCCGCTGATTGGACCGAGTGGGCAGGCTATGACAAGTTTTATGCACAATTGGTCCGTTGGTTGATGCGGCCGACCGGTGACACTGGGAAATTTTCGATTGCGACGCAGGTCCGTGATGGCGAGGTCCAAGTGGTCGTCAATGCATTGGATCAAGACGATTCGTTTCTGAACTTTTTGGATATGAATGCCTCCGCACTCGATCCGAGTTTGAAACCGGTGCCGCTACGAATGCGACAAACCGCGCCCGGCCGCTACGTCGGATCCTTTCCAGCGGACGAAACCGGCAGCTATTTTGTCAACGTGGTCCCAGGACCAGGAGCGTCACCGCTGACCACCGGTGTGACGGTTCCCTACAGCGACGAATTCCGCGTGCGAGAAACCAATCGAGCGTTAATGGAATCACTGGCGGCACTGACACCCCGTGGCGGCAAACCAGGCGAAGTGACGCCGCCGCTGGAGAATCAACTCAGTGAGTCGCTGGTCGATACCAACGCTTTTCGTGGCGGTTTGGCACTGGCCAGAAGTTTCCGTGATGTGTGGCCTTGGTTCGTCCTGGCTAGCTGTGGACTATTTCTCGGTGACGTGTTCGTTCGCCGAGTGGCCATCAATTTGGATTGGATCGGCCGAGCGGTCGGTCGCCTGCGAGGGCAAAAACAGGATCGCGATGCCAGCGTGACCGCGCGGCTTGATGCACTGCAAAAGAGCAAAGACTCGCTGGGCGATTCACTCGAGCGGCGTCGAGCAAGCGTCCGGTTCGAGCCGACGGAAATGGAGGGGACGCCGGTCGATACGTCATCGATTAGTGGCCCCCGCAGCGAAACGAAGCCGATTGCCGAATCCAAACCGGAATCGGCGGGGCCGAGTTACACCGAGCGTCTGCTGGAGGCCAAGCGAAGAGCCAAGAAGGATAAGGGCGAGTCGTAGGATGACCGCAGCGATAGCGGAGTTCCGGCACCGCGGCGAGAAGTGAGAGTATGTGAAAACACTTGTCAGGCGTTAGTGCTTGGCATTCAATAGAAGTAGAGAACGTTTTTATCTCGCAAGCAGACCAATGGGGGCTGCTTCGTGTTAGGTAGCGAAACTCGCGGAGAGTTTCGGTTTGCACGTGAATTGCCGAAAGTCTCTGCGACTTTCGCTACGACTGTGCCCGAAAATCAAATTGCGTCTCCAAAACTAAGACTACTGTCCAGTCCATATTTCGAAGGAGTGTCCGATGTCCGTCGCAACAAACTCACCCGTTCCCGAGTCGCTACAGTCGTTCCTGAGTTCGCCCAAGAAAATGTTGATTGGCGGCAAATGGGTCGAGGCCAAAAGCGGCAAAACATTCGACGTTTATGACCCTGCAACCGATCAGGTGGTTGCTCAAGCCGCGGAGGGGGAAGCGGCAGATGTCGAGCTGGCGGTCGCCGCTGCGAGAAAGGCGTTCGACCAAGGTCCGTGGTCGAAAATGGGCGGATCAGAGCGTTCGCGTTTGATCTGGAAAATCGGTGAACTGATCGAAGAGCACGCCGACGAATTGGCGCAGATTGAAACGCTCGACAATGGCAAACCGTTCGCCGTGGCCAAGGCAGCGGATGTCGCATTGGCGGCCGACATGTTTCGCTACATGGCGGGCTGGGCCACCAAGATCGAAGGCAACACGATACCGATCAGCTTGCCCTATGCTCCCGGTGCCGAGTTTCATGCGTTCACACTGCGAGAACCTGTCGGGGTGGTCGGCCAGATCATTCCTTGGAATTTCCCGCTGCTGATGGCCGCCTGGAAATTGGCTCCGGCGCTGACGACCGGTTGCACCGTAATCCTAAAGCCTGCCGAACAGACACCGCTCTCGGCGCTGCGACTGGGCGAATTGATCGTCGAAGCCGGTGTGCCGGACGGCGTCGTCAATATCGTCACGGGCTTTGGTGAAACGGCCGGAGCCGCGATCGCATCGCATGACCAAATCGACAAGGTCGCATTCACCGGATCCACCGAAGTCGGCAAGTTAATCATCAATGCGGCCACTGGCAATTTGAAACGCGTCAGTCTCGAACTGGGTGGCAAGAGTCCCAATGTGATCTATGACGACGCCGATCTTGATTCCGCGATCGCCGGTGCGGCGGATGCCATCTTCTTTAACCAAGGCGAGGTTTGTAGCGCAGGATCACGGCTGTTTGTACAGAAAGGCGTCTACGACGAAGTGGTCGCTGGCGTCAGCGAGATTGCGAAGAATTTGAAGGTCGGCAGCGGCTTTGACGCATCGACTCAAATGGGCCCGCTCGTTTCGCGGGAACAATTCGATCGCGTGAAGGGCTTTTTGAAAGCCGGAGTGGCAGAAGGCGCCGAGGCCTCCGCAGGCGGCTCGGCACTGGATCGTCCAGGCTACTTTGTTCAGCCGACGGTGCTGAAAAACGCATCAGAGGAGATGTCGGTGGTCCGCGAAGAGATTTTTGGACCCGTCGTTGCGGCAATGCCGTTTAGCGATGAGGCCGAACTCGTCGGTCAGGCCAACAACACCGCTTACGGATTGGCGGCAGGCATTTGGACGCGTGACATTTCCAAGGCGCATCGGTTTGCCAAAGCGGTCAAAGCGGGGTCGGTGTGGATCAATTGTTACAGTGTGTTTGATGCGGCGTTGCCGTTTGGCGGTTACAAACAATCGGGTTGGGGACGCGAGATGGGGCATGCGGTATTGGAGAACTATCTGCAAACCAAATCGGTTTGCGTTAGTTTGTAAGTTGTCGTGGTCGGCCCGACCGCAGCGATAGCGGCATCAAACTTGCACTGTTTCTGTTGGAACGACTTCGATGGTCGACTTTTGACACGAAAAGCAACCCGAAGGTGCAATGATGAATGATCCATTTGTGAAATCCCAGTGGCAGATACTCTGTGAGGACCTCCGGCGATGTGCGAGAGCGATCGCGGTGTCCGAGGAGGATGCGGAGGAATTTGCCCGCCAATCCGAGACGTTTGCCAATCAAGAGCCGCCTGATCGTTATCCCGGCCTGCTCCGAAAAACGGCCGAGGCGGCCGAGTTGGCGGTGCAGTGGCAACAGCAGCGAGGCGAGGAGACGCCGACGGACGCAGGCACGCTGCCGGCTCAGGCGGGCACGGAGCAGACTCACGCGGAAGCGGTGCAGACTCACGCGGAAGCGGTGCACGCCCACGAGGAAGAGATGATCGACGAGGCGTCCGACGAGAGCTTCCCTGCCAGCGATCCGCCCTCGTTCAGTCATGCTCACGCGTAAACCAGGTTCAGCAACGGTGTGCCGCGTCGTGTGGGGTGGTGGGTGAGCGTGCCCGCAAGTAATCGCGACGGGTAGCCTAGACGAAGGGAAATTAGATTGTTGCGTCTCATCCCCTGCCAACGGCAGACGATCTCCCATTAGTCACGCCGGACGGCCGGTGCGTGGGGCAGCCGTGCACCGCACTGGGAATCTCCCCTCGCCGTCGCCTTCATCGTTCGTATTATGGAGGTGTCGAGATCCGCAAATGAACGTTGGAAAATGGGATGAATGAATCGTTGAAGCATGTGGTGATTATCGGAGGTGGATTCGCCGGTTTGAATGCGGCCAAGGCTTTAGGCCGCGACAATCGCGTCTCGGTCACTCTGATCGACCGTCGTAACCATCATTTGTTTCAGCCGTTGCTGTATCAGGTGGCGATGGCGGGGTTGAGTCCTGCGGATATCGCCGCCCCCCTGCGAAGCATCCTGTCCAAAGAAACGAATGTTCGCGTGTTATGTGGCCGAGTCGATTCGATCCAATTGGCCGAACGGACCGTGACCGCGACGTTCGGCAAGGTCAGCTACGATTACTTGCTGGTCGCCTGTGGTGCTCAGCACAGTTATTTTGGGCATAACGAATGGGAGGCGAATGCTCCCGGATTAAAGACGCTCGAGCAAGCTACGGAGATTCGCCGCCGCGTTCTAGAAGCATTTGAAAAGGCGGAATTGACGAAAGATTTGGACGAGCGTCGCAAACAGTTGACGTTTGTCGTCGTCGGAGCTGGGCCGACGGGAGTCGAGTTGGCCGGAGCGATCGGCGAGATGAGCCGTTTCACCTTGGCTCGCGATTTCCGCAACGTCGATTCCAAACTTGCACGTATTATCTTGATCGAAGCGGGGCCGCGGATTTTGCCGATGTTCTCGGAAACACTGTCCAGTCGAGCGATGCGTGATCTGGAATCGCTAGGTGTCCAAACTTGGACGGACAGCCGAGTGACGCGGATCGACGAAAACGGAGTGGATGTGTCGGGGGACCGAATTAACGCCGCTACCGTGTTGTGGGCTGCGGGGGTGCAAGCGTCGGAAATCGGCAACCAAGACGGATTCCAGCGGGATCGCCAAGGCCGCATCCAAGTACAAAAAGACCTCTCGATCGCCGAGCATCCAGAAGTTTTTGTGGCAGGCGATTTGTGCAGCTTTGCAGGAGACAACGAGCGTCCTTTGCCCGGCATCGCGCCGGTGGCGATGCAGCAGGGACGTCACTTTGCCAAGGTCATACGCTGTGAATTGGATCAAAAGCCGAGGCCTGAGTTTCATTATGTCGATAAGGGCCAGATGGCCACGATCGGCCGCAGCCGGGCGATTGCCGAAGTCGGCAAGTACCGCTTGACCGGCTTCCCCGCCTGGTTGGCGTGGTTGGTGGTCCATATTTATTTCTTGACCGGGTTCCGAAATCGGTTGTTCGTGATCCTCAGCTGGACATGGTCGTTCATCTCGTTCCGACGCGGAGCGCGATTGATTTTAGAGAAACATTGGCGGTTCTACGGCAAAGATTCGCCTGCTCAGGACGATGCCCCCAAAATGAGCGGGATAGGGCCTGTGGAGACCATGCCGGTGGCCGTTCGTCAGCCGGAATCCGATGCCGGAAACGTGGACGCACCCATTCCGCCCGTTCCCTCCAAGTCGGCTCGTTAAGTAGCTGGACGGCTAACGAAATCCGCAGTCTTCGTGGGCAGGATGATGCAAGTGGATGCGAGGTTTGCAGGGATAGCTAGCAAGCTGGGGTTGGCGGAAACGTCGGCACACCGGTTATTTGCATCGGGGTGACGTGAGCTGCAGCTTGTTCTGCTCGAGATTTTCCGAGCCATTTGCCCGGACACGAGCGATTTGCCCGGACAATGGGGGGCGAAGTGGTCTGCGGCTGGATGAAGCCCAATAATCCGCAGCGGTACTGTAGGCCGCAAAATGAGAAATCGGTGGTTTCTTTTCTTGGCCAGGGGGCAATTTGGCGTTGCGTGTTTGGCGCGGACCGCTAAACTACCCCGCTTGTAGAAACTGCTGGTAAATTGTCGAAGTCTGTAAGAAAAGACTGTACAAAACAAACGTACTGAAACGAAGCGAAAAGTAATACGAATGACGATTTCGAAAGAACGTAAGTCCGAAGTCATTAAGGAACACGGAAAAGCCAACGATGACACTGGCTCGCCGGAAGTTCAAATTGCGATCCTAACCGAGCGTATTAATGGTTTGACGGAACACATGCGAACCCATCGCAAAGATTACGCTTCACGGCGTGGATTGTTGGGTTTGGTGAGTCGCCGTCGACGTCTGCTGGATTACGTGCGAGGCGAGGACCCACAGCGGTACCTCGATATCATCGGTAAGTTGGGCATCCGTAAATAGCCCACAAAGACGCCGCATTGGTGCGATGGTTGGCAAACAACTCCGCTCGCCCTCTGGTGGCGAGCCGAGATTCTTTTCTCTCTTTTTCGCGCTCCGTGCGGTAGACGGCGGTAGCGCCGTGCGCTGACCGAGATGGGGGTTTGCCTGGGCCAATGGCTAGACTGCCTGCCCTCACCCCCTCTCTTTCTAACCCGGCAAGCCGCACCCCTTTGTTTGAATTGCTCCGCTCCCTACGAGGGAGTCCCGTTGATGGGAGCCGCAAGCGCGGTTCGAGCGATCTCTTGTTGTTGTAATTGAATGTAGGTGGAAGGAAGGTTTCCAAAGTGACTGTGAATAAAATTAGAGTTGAAAAGAAAATCGGACACAGCGTGTTGTCGTTCGAGACCGGCCAATTAGCGAAGCAGGCTGCCGGTAGTGTGATGGTTCAGTATGGTGAGACTTCGGTCCTCGTTGCTGCCGCATCGAGCGACCCGCGTCCTGGTCTCGATTTCTTTCCCCTGATGTGTGATTACCGCGAGCGTTTGGCCGCGGCTGGTAAATTTCCTGGTGGTTTTCTGAAGCGAGAAGGCCGTCCGAGCACCAAAGAAACCCTCAGTGCTCGTTTGATGGATCGCCCGATCCGTCCTCTTTGGCCTGCGGGCTACAAAGACGAAGTTCAAGTGCAGGCGTTTGTTGTCGCCAGCGACATGCAAAACGACGGCGACGTGTTGGCGATGAACGGTGCGGGCGTTGCACTGCACATCAGCGAACTGCCTTTCCAAGGCCCCGTGGCTTCGGTCCGCGTTGGTAAAGTGGACGGCAAATTGGTTGCCTTCCCAACCTTCGAAGACCTCGAGTCGAGCGAACTCGACATGATCGTCAGCGGTTCGCGTGACAAGGTCGCGATGATTGAAGGCTTCGCCAACGAAATGGCCGAAGACGACATGATGGAAGCAATTAATTTTGCCCATGATGTGATTCGTGAAATCATCGAACTGCAAGACGAGCTGTACAAGAAGGTCAATCCTAAGAAGAAAGAGTACGTTGCTGCGGAAGACGATGGATTGTTCCAACGTCTGAACGACGCCTACTACGACGATTTCCGTGCCGCCCAACAAACTTCGGGCAAGCAAGATCGCGCCGAAGCGGTTCGCAATCTGCGTGACCGCGCGATGGGCGAAGTGATTCCTGATCCTAAGGCCGACGGCGCCATCTGCGTTAACCGCTTCAAATCGGTTTGGCACGACTTGGAAGAAAAGGTCGTTCGCGATTTGATCCTCGCCGGCACTCGCCCCGACGGACGTGACAACAATAGCTTGCGTCAAATCTACTGTGAAACCGACCTGTTGCCTCGCGTTCACGGTTCGGCATTGTTCCAGCGTGGCGAAACTCAGGCGTTGATCACGATCACGCTGGGAACCGCACGTGACGAGCAACGTGTGGATGGTTTGCAAGAAGAGTACAGCAAGAAATTCATGCTGGACTACAACTTTCCATCGTTCTCGGTTGGCGAATGTCGCCCCATTCGTGGCCCTGGACGTCGTGAAATCGGCCACGGCTGTTTGGCAGAACGAAGCGTTGCCCCTGTATTGCCAGCCGCCGAAGACTTCCCCTACACGATCCGTGTCATCAGTGACATTTTGGAATCCAACGGAAGTAGCTCGATGGCTTCGGTTTGTGGAGCGACCCTTGGCTTGATGGCTGCAGGCGTTCCGATCAGCAACCCTGTTGCTGGTATTTCGGTCGGCTTGGTGCAAAGCTCGCCTGACAATTGGGTCTTGTTGACCGACATCCTCGGTACCGAAGATCACTTCGGCGACATGGACTTCAAGATTGCGGGAACTCAGAACGGGATCACCGGCATCCAGCTCGACCTGAAGGTCACGGGCATTGGCGATGACGTGATTCGTGCGACGTTGAAGCAATCTCGCGAAGCTCGTATCGAGATCCTTCGCAAGATGTTGACGACGATCCAACGTCCTCGACGCGAGATCTCGTCCACCGCACCTCGTTTGCTTCGCACCAAGATTGCTCCGGACAAGATCGGTGCTCTGATCGGTCCTGGCGGAAAGAACATTCGTGGCATCCAAGAAACCACTGGATGTGTGATCGAAGTGGACGACGACGGAACCGTTTTGGTCGCAAGTTCGAACAAAGAGTCGGCTGCCGAAGCGATGCGTCAAGTCGAAGCTTGCACGGCAACCGTTCAGATCGGCAAGATCTACGATGGCGTCGTCAGCAGCATCAAGGACTTTGGTGCATTCGTCGAAATCCTGCCAGGGCGTGACGGACTGTGTCACATCAGCGAAATCAGCACCGGTTACATCAGCAGCATCGACAAGGTTGTTGCCGTTGGCGATCCAATGAAGGTTTTGGTCATCGATGTCGATGAGCACGATCGCGTGAAGCTGAGCCGACGCCGTGCGTTGGAAGAGCTTGGCGAGGAAGATGAATTGGCATCCGCAGTCGAAGGCGACGACGAAGATCGTGGCGGTGAAGACCGTGGCGGCAGCGATGAAGATCGCCCACGTCGACGTCGTGGCGGCAGCGGCGGCGGCGGTGGTGGTGGTCGTGGACGCAGTGGTGGTGGCGGCGGCGGACGTCGCTAAGCTCCCTTCCCCGGCAGAGGTGACCACCCCATGGTGATCACCGATCCGTCATCTAATTGAATGCACATCAGCGTGCGGCTCGCAATGAGTCGCACGCTGTTTTTCTTTGCTGGGCATGTCGGATGGCGTCATAGGGTTGCCGCCCAGGGGCTGCGTTGGCTGCGAGAACTTGGCTCGTTTGCTACACTAGACCGAGTCTCATCGAGCGGACGCGGTGATGTTGTCGTAGGGTCTATCTGATCCTGCAGATGATTCGCTGCTTCCCTACGGCAAGGAGCCTTTCAAATGCCGACGCGTAATCTCGCGAAAATCTTTAAGCCAAAAAAGGTTGCCGTTATCGGCGCCAGCAACCGCGATGAAAGTGTTGGGCAGCGAGCGTTGCGGAATTTGGTCGCCGGGGGATTTGCCGGAGAGATCTATCCCGTCAATGCAAATTACAGCGAGCTAGAAGGGTATCGTTGTTATCCATCACTGGCTGAGATTGACGCCAGTGGTTCCCCGATCGATCTCGCCATCATCTGTACTCCTGCAGCCAGCGTGCCCAATGTGGTCCGGCAATGTGGTGAGGCGGGGGTGTTAGGAGTGGTGATCCTGTCGGCCGGTTTCCGCGAAGTGGGCAGCCAGGGCGAGCAGATCGAAGCGGAGATCCGCAAAACCGCCAAGTGTTTTGAGGGGCTGCGAATCATCGGGCCCAACTCGCTCGGGCTGATGTCGCCCTACCATCAACTGAACGCCAGCTTTGCGGCGGACGTTGCCACGCGGGGACGAGTTGCATTCATCTCTCAATCGGGCGCCCTCTGTGCTTCGGTCTTGGATTGGGCGGCCCGAGAAGGGATTGGGTTTTCCCATTTCGTCTCGATCGGCAACATGCTCGATGTCGGTGTCGCCGACCTGATCGACTACTTCGCCCAAGACCGCTGGACCGATTCGATCATCTTGTATGTGGAATCGATTCCGCACGCTCGCCAATTCATGTCGGCGGCACGCGCCTTTACCCGCAGTAAACCGATTATTGTTTACAAGGCAGGGCGTTTTGGAGCGTCCGAAAAAGCAGCTGCAACGCACACCGGTGCAATGATTGGGCTGGACAATGCTTACGAAGCCGCGTTGACACGCGCCGGGGCTGTGCGTGTCAGCGAGCTTGCGGATCTGTTTGACTGTGCCGAATTGTTGGCTGGCCAAGAAGCTCCCGCAGGTCCCCGGCTTGCGATTGTCACCAACGCAGGGGGCCCGGGGGTGATGGCAACCGACGCGCTGCTGCAACGCAACGGGACGCTGGCCGAATTGAGCGAAGCGAGTCTCGAGAAACTCGATCGCTTGCTTCCTGCGGCGTGGTCACACGGGAATCCGATCGATGTTCTCAGCGACGCAGACGCATCACGTTTCGGCGACGCCGTGGCGATCGCGCTGGCCGACAAAAACGTCGATGGCGTGTTGGTCGTATTATCGCCGCAGATCTGGACCCAGCCGCTGGAAACCGCGGACGCCGTGATCAAAGCGGCGAATCGGTCACGGAAACCGGTGCTCACGTCTTGGATGGGCGGCGTCCGAGTGCAAGCGGGAATCGAGCGGTTCAGCCAAGCCGGAGTGCCCTCGTACGCGACACCCGAAAAAGCGGTTGCCTCGTTCATGTATTTGGTCCAGTACGCTCGCAATCGAAGCATGTTGTACGAGACCCCTCGTTCGGTGCCGATTGAATTTCAGATTGATCGTGAGCATTTGCATGCGATTTTTCGTGAACGCGTTGCGGCCTGTGACAGCGATTCGAATGATTATGAAACACTGTCAGAACTGGATTCAAAATCGCTACTCGATGCCTACGGAATTCCGGTCTGTCAATCATTTCCTGCGGCGGATCAGGCTGCGGCACTTAAGATCGCCGATCAGATCGGGTACCCGGTGGTGATGAAAATTCACTCGCCATCAATTGTGCATAAAACCGATGTCGGCGGAGTGGCTCTCAACTTGATCGACCGCAATGCAGCAGCCAAGGCGTATGACCAGATCATGTTGCAGGCTAAGCAAAAGCGTCCGGACGCGAGAATCGAAGGAGTCACGGTTCAGCGAATGGTGGTCGCCCCGTGGGGACGAGAGCTTTTTGTCGGGGCCAAGCGAGGCCCGGTGTTTGGCAGCGTGTTGATGGTAGGGCTGGGAGGAACCGCGACCGAATTGCTGTGGGACCGCACCTTTGAACTGCCGCCGCTGAGCGAACGATTGGCGCGGAGGATGCTCGAGTCGCTACGCGCTTGGCCGCTGCTGGGCGCCTATCGCGGCCAAGCCCCCGTGGATCTCGACCGCTTGATCGAGGTCTTGATGCGGATTAGCTATCTGGTTGCCGATGCCCCCGAAATCATGGAAATGGATATCAATCCATTGTTGGCGACACCCAACGAAGTGCTTGCGTTGGATGCGCGAATTGCGTTTCAGCGAGAAGCCGTCTTGCATCCTCCCGCCCCCTATTCGCATCTCGCGATTTGTCCCTACCCAACTCAATTCACGCGTCCCATGCAGCTTGTCGATGGCACGGAGGTGTTGATGCGAGCAATTCAGCCCGAAGACGAACCGATGTGGTGCGAATTGATCTCTAGCTGTTCGCCCGAGTCGATCCAGATGCGATTTCGCTACATGTTTCGCTCGGCAACGCATGAGTTGGCGTCACGTTACTGCTTTAATGATTACGACCGCGAGATAGCGATTGTCGCCGAGATCGAGCAAGGCGGACGCAAAATGCTAGCCGGGGTGGGGCGGTTGGTTGCCGATGCCGACCATCACGAAGCTGAATTTGCAATTTTGGTGGGCGATGCGTGGCAGGGGCACGGACTTGGTGCCGCATTGATGGATTACTGTTTGCAGATCAGCCGGCAAATGAAATGGAAGCGAATCGTCGCCGAGATCGCTCCTCAAAACCGTCGTATGCTGGAGATGTTTTCCAAGCGAGGCTTTATTCTTAATCGCATGATCGCCGCAGACGTCGTGGTTGCAAAGAAAGATCTGTAACGTGTTGGGCGTGCCGCGACTGCAATTCCTAGCTCTCTTCCAGCAACGTTTCGAGGTGATTGCTGACGCTTTCGGCTAACGCGTGCGGGTTGTAGCCTCCTTCGAGAACGCTGACGATCCGTCCGTCGGTGTATTGCTTGGCAACCGAAACAATGTCTTGGGTGATCAAAGTAAAATCTTCGCTCGACAGACCAAGTGATCCGATCGGGTCGAGTCGATGGCTGTCAAAGCCTGCACTGACCAACAGCAATTGGGGGGCGTTTTTTTCGGCGAGACTGAACATTGCATCGCGAAACCTTTGACGCTGAATTTCAGCAGAGGTGCCAAATTCGATCGGCAGATTGAGTGTCATGCCTGACGCTTCCCCGATGCCTGTTTCGTCTTCCATTCCGCTGTAGGGATAAAGCGGAGATCGGTGCATCGAGAGAAAGCTGACTCGAGGGTCGGCATAAAAGATATCTTGGGTGCCGTTGCCGTGATGAACGTCAAAGTCGACGATCATGACATGTTCGAGCCCCAGCGTTTGGGTGGCGATGCGAGCTCCGATTGCGATGTTGTTGAACAAGCAGAATCCCATCGCTCGATCGCACGTGGCATGGTGGCCGGGCGGCCGGATCAAGCAGAATGCGGTCTTGTCTTCACCGGCGACCACGCGCTGGACGGCATCGGCGACGGCTCCGGCGCCAAGCGTCGCGGCATCATAGGACCGCAGGCTGACGACGGTGTCTTCATCGACCGCGCCTCCCCCACGTTCGGATAGGCTGCGAACCGCTTGAATATGGTCGGCGGTATGGACAAGCCTCAGCTGTTCCATCGACGCCGGTTCCCAGGCGGGGCGGTGGCAAAGGGCATCGAGCCCGAGAAAGTTCAGTCGACGCATCACCGCTGCGAGCCGTCCCGGATTCTCGGGATGCTCGCCGGTTTCGTGTTCTTGGAACAGGTAGTCGTAATAAAATAGTGTCATAAGCCCTAGGATCCCTTCGCGTGCATCTATTATGCACCGAGAATCTTTGGATTGTCACTTGGCTTAACTGTGCCAGGTGAGTACACTTCGCAGAGAAGCCCCAGCATTTCGTACTGATTTTCTGGGGGTGATGGTCGAAAATAAGCGAGTAACGCGGATTTTTCGAGTGAGAGCGGGGTTTTTTAACTCCGGGAGTCTCGCTTGAAACGGAAGCGTTTTTCGGCCAAACGGGATTTCTGATTGCAGAGTTGGACCCTCTTGCTACCCCGTAAAATGGGTGCCGGCACATTCGCCGCACAATATTGCTGCCAACTATCGGTTGTGTTAACCGCTCTGGAAAGCTGCCGGCGTCGACGATTCGACGCTCCGGATTCTGTGACTTTCTTGTTTGTCCAGAGTTATCGTCCTTACGGACGGTTAAACGATTCCAATTGTCGGTGCGCTCGCGTTCCTATCGGAAAAGCGGATGCAGGGCTTGCGGATTCTAACACAACGATTACTCCATCCCCCCATTTTAGACTGACGCGGTTGCATTGAATGCCAAGCGTGGGTCGAGCCTGTTCCGCAATGTGTGGGTAGGCAGTGAGGCGTCGATGGATCCCCAAAACAATCTTCCTAGGAAAACTTTTTTGAAGACATTTGACGAACTCGATTTGATTGCTCCCCTGAAACGTGCAATTTCCGACGAGAAGTACACCACGCCAACCCCCATCCAAGCTCAAACCATTCCTGCAGCACTCGAAGGACGCGACGTCCTTGGCTGTGCCCAAACGGGTACCGGAAAAACTGCTGCATTTGCGTTGCCGATCTTGAACCAGATCGGTGGCGAGCATCGCAAAGCGGCTCCCAATCGACCGTTGGTCCTCGTGCTCGCTCCGACGCGTGAACTTGCTATCCAGATTGGTGAAAGCTTTGCCACCTACGGCAAACATCTCCGTTTACGGCAAGTGCTGGTTTACGGTGGCGTTAGCCAAGGCAACCAAGTCCGCGCCCTGAATCGGGGAGCCCATATTTTGGTTGCCACTCCGGGCCGCTTGATTGACTTGATGGACCAAGGCCACATTGATCTTCGCCAACTTGAAATGTTCGTGCTCGACGAAGCCGACCGCATGCTCGACATGGGCTTTTTGCCTGCACTTCGCCGCATCATCAGCGAATTGCCGCAGCGTCGCCAATCGCTGTTTTTCTCGGCGACGATGCCACCGAAAATTACGGATCTTTCGCAAAGTTTGTTGCGTGATCCGGTGACCGTAAACGTGACTCCCAAATCGACCAGCGTCGAACGAATTGCCCAACAGCTGTACTTCGTCGAAAAGGGCGGAAAGTTAAAGTTGTTGGAAAAGATTTTGGTCGACGAAAAAGCCGATCGAGCCATTGTCTTTACTCGCACCAAGCGTGGCGCAAACGTCTTGGCGGAAAAACTGGATCGCAACGGATTCAAGGCGGTTGCGATTCACGGCAACAAGTCACAAAGTGCTCGCCAACGTGCACTCGAAGCGTTTCGTCGCAATAAGGTTCAAGTCCTCGTGGCGACTGATGTTGCGGCTCGCGGTATCGATATTGATGGCGTCACGCACGTGGTCAATTACGACATTCCCAACGAACCCGAAAGTTATGTACACCGCATCGGGCGAACCGGGCGAGCGGGTGCCGAAGGGGTCGCGATTTCGTTCTGTAGTGATGCCGAGCGAGGTGAGTTGCGGGAAATCGAGAAATTTATCGGGTTGAAATTACCGCTGGCGCCGAATCAGCCGCCACAACAACCCCGCGATCCGAATGCCGCCAAACCGAAACAGGGCGGCGGGGCACGTCGTGCACCGTATCGCGGTGGCGGTCGAGCCAATCGCGGCAGTTCGCATGCCGCCGCGGCGGCCAGCCAAGGAAGTCGTCGCCCAAGACGCAAACAACGCGCAAAGCAAATTAACTAGGTTTCGCAGAAATGTCCGCTTTGCGGCGGTGTAAACCAGGAAAAATGAAGCAATTTGCTTTAATCCGCGGGGTTAAAGCAGCACGACAGAACGATCCCTTTTTGGAGAGAGACTATCGCAAAAAACCAAAATACCTTCGCCAAGCGACAACGCGAGATGGAAAAGAAGTACAAGGCTCAGGAAAAGCTGAACCGACGTGCACAGCGCAAGCTTGATCAGGAGAACGGAGTTGTTCCGGTCGTTGCAATCGACGAAGAATCCGAAGAAGATTTGGATAACGACGTTTAAAGTTCAACAACACACGATTTGATTTGATATAATCGACCCCGCCTAAGGATGGTTTATTACCTACGAGGACGGAGTCGTTAACGTAGACCTCGGTGCAGTTCGATTCGCAAGAACGTTTCTTGCGATTGAAAACGGCACAATTGTTTTGAGAGTATTGGAAGAGAAGAGATGGCAGAAGGCAAAATCAAGCGAGTTACCGACAAGGGATTTGGTTTCATTGAAACCGACTCGGGTAGCGACATGTTCTTTCATAGTTCGGCACTGGAAGGTGTTAACTATGACGACCTACGTGAAGGTCAACTCGTTTCGTACAACGTGGGCAGCGGACCGAAAGGCCCTCGTGCTGAAAACGTACAACTGATTGAAGACTGATTGATCAATCTGATCGATATCTAACATAAGCACTGAGAGCCTTAAAACTCTCGGTGTTTTTTTATGCGCCGATGTCCTCGCAATCACGGTTGCAGCGGAGGTTGTCGAGCTGGAAAAAGCGGCAAGCGTTGTGGCCACATCATCGTGGCACCCCAGGCGTGTCCGACTTTGCTTACATCCAGTTCAAGATCTCGACCAACAACGGGCCTAGAATCGTGATCATGACCAAGGCAACCGGATACGCCGCGACGTAACTGGTCACCGGTTGGCTTGATTCGGTCGCCCCGGTCAAAACCGCAAGCCCTGGGGTCGAGGTCATGCCGCCACAGGTGGCGCCGAGATTCTGCAGCAGCGATAACCCAAACACGAATCGTGCCATGCAGTAGCCGATCAGTAACGGGAAACTAACGATCGCCAGCGCCGCGAAACAGAGCACCAATCCATGTTCCGCCAGAACGGGGCCCACGTTTTTGCCTGCTTTGATTCCGGCATCCGCTAAAAATAATGCCAACCCGCTTTCGGTCATCAACATCATTGCCGCAGGAGGAAAGGAGCCTCGGATCGGGCCGACCTTGCGAAAATGTCCTAGCAGCAGTCCGACCATCAAAGGACCTCCGGCGATTCCAAGTGAAACCGTCAGTCCTTCGAAATCCAATTCGGCATGACCGACTAAAATTCCAATCGCAATTCCAATCACAACCGATAGCAAGTCGGTCTCGTTTAGTGTCCGCGGTCGATGCCCGACAATGGGCTCGATATTGGCAAGGTTGGACGACTCGCCCACCAACGTGAGACGGTCGCCGAACAAGATTTGAGTTTGCGAGGAGGGGACAAACTCGATTTCATAGCGACGGATTCTTGCGACCGTGACCCCATAACGCGAGCGAAGTTTCAAAGCCTTGAGCGTATGTCCGTAGATCTCTGGCGACGTGACCACCACGGTTTTGCGTTCGTGGTCCGCATCTAGAATCGCTTTTTCCTCTTCATGCAGCACCCCGAGTGTCTCGGCAACGCGAGCAATCTCGCTGTACTCGCCGAGCAGCATCACGCGATCTCCGATGGCGAATGCATAGTCCGGTGGCGTCGGTGTCCATCTCGATTGGACCAAGACTCGCGAAATTTGGCAGCGAGAATCCGATAGCACTTCCACTTGGCTTGGCCGTTTTCCCACGATTCCTGGATTCACGATTTCAACCATGCGTCGCTGAATTGACGAATCTCGGAGGGCATCGGAATCGCTGCTGGAGGGCGTGGGAGCGATCGATTCGGGCGAGGCCCATTTGAATGCGAGCTGCACAAATAAGACAACGCTAATAATTCCGATCGGATAAGCGACCCCAAATCCAACGGCGACAGCGGCAGGATCCTCGACCGATTCGCTGATCGCTCCGAGTGCCGGAGTGCTGGTCATCGATCCGGCCATCAATCCGCCTGCCAGATCCGCAGGGAGGTCCAAAAGCTTGGCACAGCACCATGTTATCGCGGCGCCGGTGACGACGATGACAGCACCGAGACACGCCATCACCTTGCCTCGTGATGCCAAGCCGCGAAAAAAAGTAGGCCCTGCAGAGATGCCGACACAGTAAACAAACAGCGCTAACCCCAGCGTCCCAAAGCCATCGGGGATTGTCCAACCAAAGTGGCCAACCAGCAATGCGACGAACAGAATCGCCGAGGTTCCAAACGAGATCCCTAGAATCGACATTCGGCCAAGAAACAGACCGGCTGCAATAATACAAAGCAGAATGACAAGCGGGGACATTTGAGCGCCTTCCTAGCCGAAAACGAAATACAAATCAGCGGCTGTTTCTAACCGATTGACTGTTTGGTTGCGACGCCAAGAAAATCGTCGGAAGC
Source organism: Novipirellula rosea (assembly GCF_039541335.1). Lineage (NCBI taxonomy): Bacteria > Pseudomonadati > Planctomycetota > Planctomycetia > Pirellulales > Pirellulaceae > Novipirellula > Novipirellula rosea. The sequence continues at coordinate 709,171 of NZ_BAABGA010000120.1, forward strand.
CAAATCCCCCCAGTCCCCGGCCCAAGGGACGCGATGCGGACACGCTTTCAAAAGACTTTTGCCGGCTTCATTTAGCAGTTGATGACGTTGACCGCCAAACCGCCGAGGCTTGTCTCTTTGTACTTCGATTGCATATCGACGCCGGTTTGCCGCATCGTCTCGATCACTTTGTCCAGCGAAACACAGTGTTCGCCGTTACCGTACAGCACGGCAAGACGAGCGGCGTTGATCGCTTTGACGGCACCCATCGCATTGCGTTCAATACAGGGCACCTGCACCAACCCCGCGACTGGATCGCAGGTCAGCCCGAGATTGTGTTCCATGCCGATTTCCGCGGCGTTTTCGATCTGAGCCGGGGTCCCGCCCATGACCGCGGCGAGTCCTCCCGCAGCCATCGAACAAGCGACTCCTACTTCGCCCTGGCATCCCATTTCCGCCGCCGACAACGAAGCGTTGCGTTTATAGAGCATGCCGATCGCCGCGGCCGTTCTCAAGAAGGTGTGGATCGCTTGCCGATCGACGCTAGGATCGAAGCGAGCGAAATAGGCCAATACGGCCGGAATCACTCCGGCTGCCCCGTTGGTGGGTGCCGTCACGACACGGCCTCCGGCGGCGTTTTCTTCGTTCACTGCCAGTGCGAACAGAGTCACCCAGTCGATATGGGCGAGCGGATCGATGCTGCCGTTGGGCAACGACAACGTCCCTTCGACTGGCGAAATGCCCGACAATTTTTTGTAGATCCCAGGGGCTCGACGCTGAATGTTCAATCCGCCTGGCAAGATACCTTCGTGTCGACATCCCATTTCGATGCTGTGGTTCATCGCTTCCCAAATCTGATTTAATTCGTATTCGATTTCCTCGGCACTGCGAAACGTCAGTTCGTTGTGTTGCACCAGTTCGCTGATCGTCAGCTTGTTTTCGTCGCATTGACGCAGCAACTCGGCGGCGCTGTGAAATGGGAACGGCGCAGTACGATCCCGGCTGAGTGGATTGGCGGCGTCTGCGATTTCATCATCCTCGACCACAAATCCGCCACCGACCGACAGATACGTCTTTTGCAATAAGGTCTCACCCGATCCCGTCAACGCGGTGCAACGGATCCCATTAGGATGCTCGGGAAGAAAGGTATCGCGATGAAACAGTAGGTCTCGTTCGATATCGAAATCGATTGAGTGTTTCCCGATCCAAAGCAGGACGCGATCGGATTGGATTTTGGCAAAACGCGGGTCGATCGATTCGGGATCGACGGTGCGAGGATGTTCGCCGCACAGTCCAAGCACAGCCGCCCGGTCGGTGCGGTGCCCTTTTCCCGTCAATGCCAACGATCCATAAAGATCAATGACAATCCGGGCTACGGATTTTGCCGTAGCTGCCTGGTCCAACGCTTTGGCAAAACGCTGCGTTGCAATCATCGGGCCCACGGTGTGGGAACTGCTTGGGCCGATCCCGATTTTCAACAAATCAAACAGACTGATCATGGTGCAAGTCTTTTTTGTCACAGATGAAGCGTGTCAACGAAACGAGGTGGACAAGCCGCTATCGCCAAAACTGCTAACCGTCCGAAAGAGCTCTAGTTGACCGAGTGATCTGCGGGGGCGTAAGCGGACGGGGACCAAATGCCACCTACGGCAATCCAACCTGCGGTTTAGGCTATTGCTACTCAAAAAGACCGTCGACTTATGCAACACTCGACACGCATCTATTCTAACATAACGGTTTTAATTGACTCTTGACTTCGAGGGCCCCTACGATGCATGTTGCCTTGACGATCGCCGGTTCGGACCCTTCGGGCGGGGCGGGCTTGCAAGCGGATTTGAAGACATTTCACGCCAATCATGTTTACGGAACCAGTGTGGTGACCTTGTTGACGGTTCAAAACACGCAAACCGTTGACGCCATCAAAATGATTGAGCCCAACTTTGTGCTGGCTCAGTTGGACGCTGTGCTTGACGACATTCCGCCGACGGCCGCCAAGACAGGTGCCCTGGGAAACGCCGCGATGATCGAAGCGATCGCCGAGCGTGCTGCTTCGTTTCGTTTTCCTTTGGTGGTCGATCCTGTCATGATCAGCAAACATCGAGTGCCGCTGCTAGACGATGCTGCGGTGGATGTGCTCGAGCGACTGCTGTTGCCGCATGCGTTTTTGGTGACGCCGAACCGAATGGAGGCGGCTCGTTTGACCAACACCAAGGTGGATGATTGGGAATCGATGGAAACGGCTGCCAAAACGATCCATGCGATGGGGGCGAAAAACGTGCTGGTCAAAGGCGGAGAAATCGGAACCGAATCGGTCGATTTGCTGTTAACTGACAATCGTTTCCATCGGATTGGCGGCGAGCGAATCCACAGCGAAAACACGCATGGCAGCGGATGTGTACTTTCGGCAGCCATCACGGCAAGTCTTGCCAGAAACAAGCCCTTGCTTGATGCGGTCGAGCACGCGAAGCAATTTATCGTCGAGGCGATTCGTACAACGCCCAAGCTGGGCAAGGGATTAGGGCCGCTGAATCTGATTTTCTGATAATCTCATTGCTTCGTAGAATTCGATCCTCGATAATCCCAATGGTTGCGGATGACCAAGCTTGGCCCAAAGTTTGCTCAACCTGTTGCGCCAATATTCGCTTCTAAAAGGATGTTATATGTTGCATCGGAATCTCCAGCACGAATTGATGGATGATCCTCACTTGCCTCGGGACCAACACGAATTGGCGTTAAAGGGATTGTCGCGGCTGAACCGCTTCACGGGGGTCGCCGCATTGATGTATCGCCACTTGCGCCGACGTGTCGATGTGAACGCTCAGCGACCACTGCGAATTCTGGATGTCGCCAGCGGGGCGGGAGACGTTCCGATTTATTGGGCCCGACGCGCTCGTCGCGATGGCGTCGAGATGGAAATCACGCTGCTCGACGTCAGCGAGGTTGCGGTCGATACGCAACAGCAACGAGCCGCCCAGGCGGGCGTGGAAGTGCAATCGGTTCAAGCGGATTGTCTTGCTCATCCATTGCCGGGCGGTTTTGATGTCGTCACCAGTTCGCTGTTCATGCATCATTTGAACGATGAACAAGCTGGGACGTTATTGCGGGCGATGAAAGTTGCGACGGACGCGACCATTTTAGTTTGTGACCTGCATCGGTCTCGAATGAACCTCGCAATGGTTGCCTTTGCCGGGCGTGTCTTGTCACGGTCGCCGGTGGTTCACACCGATAGCGTGCTCAGCGTCCAAGGGGCGTACACACAAGCTGAGTTTCAAACATTGGCACAAGCTGTCCTCGGTGGCTCGATCGAAATGCACCCGGCTTTTCCCTGTCGTTTCCTTGCGTCGTATGAGAAACCGGCTCCGGCCGATCCCCAGATAATCGCCAACGTCGCGGCTGTGCCAACGGTGTCGAGTGTCGCGGTATGAGTAGCGACATGGCGGTGGCGTCGTCGTCTCGTTCGCCGGTGTTGGTTATCGGCAGCGGCGTCGCCGGCGCGGCTTGTGCCATTCGTTTACGATCGCTCGGCGTCGCAGTGGACTTGGTCGAAAAAGCTACGTTTCCGCGTGCCAAGGTGTGTGGTTGCTGTATCGGTGAAGCGGGGCTGAATGCCTTTACGCAATTGGGGATTCGTGACGAGGTACTGGATCTCGGGATGCCCACGCGGCGTTGGTGTGCTTCACTTGCGGGACGACGCATCGAGTTGGCGATTCCGCTCGGAGTGGCGATCTCTCGCGAAGTGCTGGATCCGCTGATGATGCAGGCCGCAGTTCGCTCCGGTGCCAACGTATCAATGAACTGCACCGCAACCATCAAAAACAGTTCGTACGATGTCGTTTCAGTTCAGCTTGATCAAAACGCCACGACCATTCGTCAAGACTATTCGTGTGTGGTGGTCGCATCAGGTCTTCGTTCGGGCAACTGTGGCGGTTTGTTGCCTTGGACCGAAGTGCCGCATGGCCCTTTTGGGATTTCGATGATGGCATCGTCGGTGGATGTTGAACCTGGCGTCATCTATATGGCCTGCAACCCAGATGGTTATGTCGGACTTGTCAAACTTGCTGATGGACGCGTCGATGTGGCCGCGGCGCTTCAGTCCGGTCAATCTTCCTTTGCGACCGGCGATCCGGTCACACGCGTGCAGCGAATACTCGCGACGAGCGAATTTGCCTCGGTCGAGCTTTCGGATTTTAGTCCTGTGATGACCACGCCGCCGCTGCGGCGATCACGCCGGGCCGGGCATGGTCGTGTTTTGGCGATCGGGGACGCGGCCGGTTACGTCGAACCGTTTACCGGCGAAGGGATGACATGGGGCATGCAGGGGGGGATGGCTGCAGCAGACTTGATCGCGGCGAAGCGAAATGATTTGAACGATGTTGGTGACGTGTGGGAGCAAAAACTCGCGGCCTTGCTGCGATGCCGAAAACGGACATGTCGCGTCGTCACCACGGCGCTGCGGTCGCCGGCCGCGTGTCGCATCGCCGCAGGAACACTGCGGCTGTTTCCAGGTCTTGCGACCCCACTATTGCGCAGCATGAACAAAGCCTAGCTGGTCGCAATTGCCAAACCTCGCCGCACCTGCCGCTCGCCGCATCTGCGGCTCACCCAAGTGAAACTCGCCAAGAGTTTCGGTCCCCATTTAAATCAATCTCCTTGATCCCATCGCGATTCCCCCCGAAGTTAGCGATCGAGAAGAATCCGCGTCTGACAAAACCGCGTAAAACACGGTGTTTTGGTTAGGGTTCTACACGTTGACGCCCGGACGGACTAAGTTGTGGGCCTGTGAACGCACTATTGAAAACCTGTTAATTGAAGGCTGCAAAGCGAATGACGTCGTACGATGTATTGGGTGTAGGGAACGCACTGGTTGATATCCAAGCACAGGTAGAAGATTCGATTCTGAGCGAATTGTCGATCGACAAGGGGATTATGACGCTTGTCGATGATCAACAACAAGCGAGTGTTTTGAGTCGGCTTGATGGACGACCTTTGAATCGTTGTGCGGGCGGATCGGCTGCGAACACGATTGTCGCACTCGCTGAATTTGGTGGCACGGGGGCGTTTATCGCGAAAATCGGCGATGACGAAGTCGGCGAGTTCTTTATCAAGGACATGCGAGACTTGGGGGTCAAGATGGACGTCGATCCCGCCAAAGGATCGCCGACCGGAACGTGTGCCGTTTTGATCACCGACGACGCTCAGCGATCAATGATGACCAACCTTGGCGCTTCGGCCACGTTGCAATCATCCGATATCGACGAGTCACTGATCAAGGCGGCCAAGTACGTTTACATCGAAGGCTACTTGTTGACGGGCGAAACCACCAAAGCGGCGGCATACCGCGCGATGGACATCGCCAAGCAGCATGGTGTTAAAGTCGCGTTCACCGCTTCGGATCCGTTCTTGGTCAACATGATCCGTGACGAAATTTGGGACTTGATCACCGGACCTGTTGATTTGTTCTTCTGTAACGAAGAAGAAGCGAAGAGTTTGACCGGAGAAGCGGACCCGATCGCTTGTGCTGCAAAAATTCATGACCACGCGGAAAACGTCGCATTAACGCTCGGCCCCAAGGGGTCGATTGTGATGCACGGCGGCGAAGCATTCCCGATCGAAGGCGTCGAAGTCAAAGCGATCGACACCACCGGAGCGGGCGACATGTACGCCGGTGCATTGCTGTACGGCATCACCAACGGCATGACATGGCGACAAGCAGGCCACTTGGCTTCGCAAGCATCCGCACGCGTCGTGTCCCAAATGGGAGCACGATTGGAACGGAAGTTTACGAAGGAAGAAATCCAATCGCTGAGCGACTTGGCCTAAGCCGATTTCGCAGCGACCGATTGTGTCGAGAAAACTCGCCGCAGCGAAATTCTCCGTAGCGAAACTCGCCAAGAGTTTCGGCAGATCAAGGGGCAGCCGTTAGGCACCGGGGAGTGTGAATGACGCAGGCTCCGGCCGCTCACACGCGAGCGGCTCACAACATCATTCTTTCGCGTTTGCCGCCGCCAACGATTCGAGGTAATCCAGCAACGACGCCAACTCGTGCGTCGTGTAGTCCTTCATTACCCCTTCGGGCATGACCGAGATCGGCGACGTTTGACGCACTTCGATTTCGTCTTTTAAGATCGTCGTCTCTTTGCCCTGCTGGTCTCGGATTGTCACGCGATCACTTTGCTCGTTCGTGACGAACCCGGTCAAGACCACGCCATCGAGTGTCAAAATCGAATTGGTGACGAAGCCTTGAGCGATCGTTTTGCTGGGTTCCAAAATCGCAGTCGCTAGATCGGGACGTTTGTACGTCTTGGCAATGTTGCCCAAGAAAGGCCCTTTTTGCACTTCATCTTCGCTGATGGTATGGCACGCCACACAATTCGCTTTCGTAAAGATTTGCTGGCCAACGGCAATGTTCCCTTTCATCGCGACCGCTTGTTCGGCGGCTTCGCTTGTGGTCAATGAGCTGATCATGGCCGAATCATCCTGTGCGATATCGGCGATCTGCATTTGTTTTACGATTGACCTCGCCGTGTCGGCGATGGATGCATCGGAGTCGGAGCGAGCAGCCAGGATTTTAGCATCGAGGTAATGGTTCTCGATTTTTGCGGCCGCTTGCATCAACCGCACTCGGCGGTTGGCGTCTTGCCATGCTGCGTCAAGTGATTGCTTTGCGAGTTCGCGATTTTCAGGACTTGCGTTTCCGCTGGACGCTACAGCGATTAACGCTGCCTCGGCCCAAAACGCGGTTTCCGGATCCGATGACGAGGCCACCGTGGCGAAGGTCGATGTTTGAGTATCCAGCCTCGGTGCATTGATAAACGCGTTGCGAGCACGAACGAGCTCTTTTGATTGCTTGTTCGTCGCATCGACGGTGCGCTGCAGTGTCACCAGGGCGGCGATCATCGAGGCCGGCGCGTCGCGGTCATCCACACTTGCCAACACGTTGACTAGGTCCGCCATCGTGGCGGCTGGCAGGTCGCTGCGTTTCGCGGCGGCAACCAGTACCGTGATCGCGTCACGCGGAACATCGCTGGCGGCGGTCAATTGGGTAACCAACTGACCCACTAAGCTCGGGTCTTGTTTGGCCAGTTGAACCAAGCGGGTGAGTGAATCGCTCGATTCAATCCGGTTGCGGTTCATCAGCGAGATCAGCTCCGCCGCGGCGTCTCCCGAGGCGTCGCGAAGTGCTTGCTTCAGCACTGCCGCGATCTTGTTGGTTTCGCTCCAAGGGCTCGGCTGGTAATAAGGGCCTCGCGTATCAGGACGGGTGCCCCACGAATCGCCATTCCACTGGCCCTCTTGGAAATGCAACCGGCAAAGGGCTTCCAAAATCGCCTCGCGTCGATCTGGGGCGGTTTCCTTAGCAAGCCGTTGGATCAAACCGTCGACCACCGACGGTTGGTGCATCATCGCCAAACTGCGAAGCACTGGTCGTGGGGAAACGGAATGGTCGTCCAACGACGCAAAGCACGCGTCGAACGCATTGCGTTTTGCCAGACTGCGAATCGCCACGTGGACAATCACAGGGTCATCGCTGCGGAGTGCCGCGATACAGCGTGCGATGGAGGCGGGATCGGTTGCGTCGCCTTGCAGTGACTCGGCAATGTTTCGCTGTTCGTTTCGTTTTGCCAGTCCACGCTGAAGCAGTTGGCGATGAGCCGTGTTTCCACGTCGCATCAATTCACGCTTGGCTTCCATTCGCCGGCGTGCACTCGGCGAGTTCATCTCGTCAACAAGCTGGTCGTCGCTTAGACTTTCAAATTTTGGTAACGGGGTGGGGCTAAACGCTTTGGGTTTCACGCAAACAATGTATCCTACGTTGGGACCGTTCCAATCAAATGTCGCGCCTCGCCAACTGGCACAATACACCCGACTGTTGCCGTCGACGTCGGCATCGGTGGGACGTGTCATGCGGATGAACGGCTCAGGCGATTTCGTCTCTTCGTAACTGGCTCCACTGGGAGCGACGGTGTGACGGTAGAGGGCTCCGGTGCCCCAGTCTGCTGTAAACGGGGCATGGTTCCAATCACCAAAACCAGGCTCGTCGATGTAAACCGCGCCGCACCCAGAACCACCGCCGTAATCGGCCAACGGCTGGACACATTCATCAGAAAAGTTTTTGTAAAGACGCGGGTAGCCGTGGTCATCAGTGCCGGTGAAGTGATGCAGACGAACGTCCCATCCGCCGCCGTCGTTGGTATTGTCGCGGGCGAACATTTCCATTTCGGGGCTGATCGCCACCTCCAGGATGTTGCGGGTTCCGGTCGAATAGATTTCCAATCCCGTACCATCGGGACGCACCCGGATCACTCCGCCGCCGCGGTGTGTCAGCCGCCGGCCATCGGTACCTTCGGCATTAATAAAGCCAAAGTCGCCTCCGGCAATGTAAAGCCATCCATCCACCCCAAGACTGACACCGTTAGTGGTGTGGTCGGCGGGCCGTTTGCCGTAATCAAAGGCCAAGTTTTTGACGAGTATCTTTTGCTCGTCCGCTTCGCCGTCGCCATCGTGGTCAATGAACGCACTGAGGTGCGGCGGGTGCATCAAGTACAAGCGGTCGTGGTCCCACACCAAGCCACGCGGCGCATCGACTTCGCAAAACACTTTCGTTTCGTCGGCGCGGCCGTCGTTGTCGAGGTCACGCAACCGGATCACGCGGCCGCGGCGTGGATTGCGGCCGAGCGAGCCATTGCCATCCGAGCTGACGTACAAGGTGCCATCGACGTCGGCCGCGACAAAGACGGGATAGTTCACCGCCGGAGGAGCCGCGAATAGTGTCGCCTCGAAACCGTCGGGGACTTTCACATCGGACAACAGCGCTGCTTCCTGATCCGCTGACATCTTTTCAATCGTTGGATAGACGTTGCCTTGTTTTGCGTACGGATCCGGACTCAGCGGAACAAACTTTTTCTTCTCTGCGTCGGCCGGCCACAGCGGGCCAACGCCCTGGCCGCTCAATTTGACTTCGCGAATGCTGCACCACCCCGCATCGCTTGAAATACCGGTGATGCGGACGAACTTCGATGGCGAATTGGCGATCAATGTTTGAGGTTCGTTGATCGCAGTGGATGCACTGGATTGGTCCAAAAGCATTGACCACGATTTGCGGTCAATCGAGCCTTCGACTTTGTATTGATAGGGACGATTGGGGAACTCCCATGTGATTTCAATCTCACCAAGCACGTGCGGCTTGTCCAGTTCAAGTTGCAACCACTGGGGATAACTACCACCATCGGCACACCAACGCGTTTCCGCGTTGCCATCGACCGCAAGGTAGGCGTCTTGAGACGTTTGAGTGGACGATGCTTTGGCTTTCACGAGCGTCGCGTCATCAGGCATGTCGCCTAGGTTGATCGAAACCGGTGCTTTGAATTTTTCTTTGTCGATGAACGTGACTTTGTTCTGGCCAGCGAACGGATGCAGATACTCAGGTGACAATTTTCCACACGCCCACAACACTCCTCGCGTGACCAATTCCAAGTAGCGTGGATCCTCGACTGTTTCGGTATTGTGACCGATTGTGGTGCTAAAGCTGCGTGCCCCTTGCGTTTCATTGGTCCACGCCACGACCGCTTGGTCGACACGTGCGTTGTCACCACTGCTGACGGCTTGTTTGCCGATGGCCAAGGGATGAGCACCGAACAGTTTGACGTTGTTGTAAAGCTCTTCCTTGATCGTTGTCCAATCGCTTAATGTTTCGGTGATCGGATGCTTTGTGTCGACGAACTGAATTTCGATCGGTTCTTGCGGTCCATGACCACTCGATTGTAAACCGAGGTGTTCGAACCACGCGTCGCTTCCGGTACGAAAGCTGTGCATGGCGCAATGCAGATGCACGGCGGGAATCGTTTGATGCGTTTGCACGATCCGGTCGACAATCGCTTGATCCTTGATGTCCGCGGCACATTCATCGTGAATGATCACGTCGTAGCGTTTTGCCCAGTTTGGATTTTCATAGATCGGCAATACCGGGGCGGTGGTCGAATTGTCAGTCCAATAGACATCGACTTGGATATTGGCCCGCGACTGAATTCCCTTGCACAACGCTTCTTGTTGGTTGGCGTAATCGTGGCAACAACCGCCCGCGATCAATAACGCTCGAAGCGGCTTAGGGGCAGGGGCGTCGGCAAAGCTTGGCCCCGCAGTCGCCGCGAAACAGAGCGACGCGGCGATCACCGGTATCAAACGGAGTGAGTTCATAAAGAAGCGGGTGGTAAGGAGGGCGAGATGGCAGAGCTGGGATGGACGGGCTGGGACGGACGGGGGATTCTACTGGACGGAATTCTACGGGGCAATCGCGTCGTAGATCAGACCTTTTAGCTTGAATTCGGTCAGCCACTGGTATGGCATGATCTGTTCGATCGTGATCACAACCAAGTTGTCTTTGGGGGACACCCAGTAATGCGTGCTGGCGGCGCCGCCCCAGCCGTACTCGCCAACGCGGCCATCGGGATCCCAGTCGCTCATCGATTCACGTACCGAGAATCCAAATCCAAAGCCGACTCCGCCGCGAACCTCTTCGCCAAATTTGATCCAGCCAACACTTTCGGGGACTTGGTTGGTCGTCATCAATGCGACCGTTTCAGGCTTCAGCAAGCGAGTGCCATCGAATGTTCCGCCCGCCGTGATCATCAGCAAGAATCGCATGTAGTCTTCGGCGGTAGAGACCAAGCCGCCGCCACCCGATTCAAACGCGGGGGCTTTCAAATAGGGGCTTTCGTCCGGCGCATCGCCGAGCGTCAATTTGCCTTTGCCATCGGTGTTGTAGTTCGCTGCAAAACGGTCGACCTTGTCGGCAGGAACAAAAAATCCAGTGTCCTTCATTCCAAGCGGATCGAAGATTCGTTTGCGAAGAAAGTCGCCAAGCGATTCACCTGAGACGACTTCGACGACGCGGCCAAGCACATCGATCGAGATCCCGTACTGCCAATCGGTGCCCGGTTCAAATGCCACCGGCAATTTGCTGAGTTTGGTTTGCATCGTTTCGAGCGAATCGTCACGTTGCAGCATGTCGAGTTCCTTGAACGCTTCGTCATGTGGCGAATTCCCCGAACGACCATACGTGTAGCCCGCAGTATGCCGCATCAGATCGGCGATCGTCATTGTCTGTGTTGCAGGATGCGTTTTGTCGTCTGTAGCAACCTGCACGTTTTTAAGTTCAGGAAGATATTTCGAGACGGGGTCGTTTACATCCAATTTTCCTTCTTCGTGCAGCATCAGCGCCGCCGCGGTCGTGATCGCTTTGCTCATCGAATAGATTCGCACGATCGTATCGGGCTTCATTGGCTTGTCGGCTTCGAGATCCATTTTGCCATAGGCTTTATGCATCACGATTTTGCCGTGACGGGCGATCATCACGATCCCGCCGGGGATGCGGTTTTCGTCAATCGATTCCTGCATCGCCTCGTCTACTTTGGCGAGCACGTCGGCCGACATGCCGACGTCCGCCGCGTCAGCAGTAGGCAACTTCTTCGTTGCGACATCTGCGGATTGCGCATGCAAACATTGGTGGCCGATAATCGATAGGACAAGCACGCAAAGGATCGAGCGAATCATGTAGGCAATACCGGGGAAGGATGAAGATTGATCGGATGTCGGGAAGTGTGCGATGAAGAGTCGGCCGCCACGGTGCTACTGAGTCAATTGAGGCGGGATGGCCTCAAAGGCAGCGCCTTTACGCAAGTGACTACGGTCTCGCCATGCCGTTCCGTCAGGAAATTGATACTGATCGATAAAGGATGGTACAAATTCCAAGCCCCAGCCGGCGGCGGCGGGGGTGACGTAGTGTCCGTTGTGAGTGCGAACCGGATGCTCGACCGCTTCCTGTAGAAAGTCGATGTATTCCACCAACTGGGTGTCGGAAGTTCCCGAGACGGCGATTTGGTCCCAAACGCTGTAGTGCTGAATCATGTTGCACAATGCGATTCCCCCGCCGTGGGGACAAACTGGAACGCCGAACTTTGCTGCCAGCAAGATGATTGCCATCACGTCGTTTACTCCGGCGACGCGAGTGGCATCGATCTGGCAATATTTGATCGCCTGACTTTTGAGTAGTTGTTTGAAAATCACAGGCGACGCGGCATGTTCGCCACAAGCAAATCCAAAACTTGCATCAGCGAACGTTTCAGCGAGATCGACGTAGCCCAGGACATCGTCGCGGGCGATCGGTTCTTCGACCCATTTCAAATCAAAATCACGGTATTGTTCCAAATGTTGCTTCGCTTCGGGGACGCCCCAGTATTGGTTGGCATCGACCATCAAATTGCACTCGGATCCGACGACGCTACGAAGAAACGCAATGCGTTTGACGTCATGATCGAGGTCGCGACCGACTTTCAGTTTAAACGAATCAAATCCCTGCTCACGTAACTTGTCGATCGTAGCAACGATTTCGTCGTCACTTAGCCCCAGCCATCCTGCGGTGCAGTACGCCTTGGGGCCACGTTCTCGTAATTGAGTTTCTCGATCGGCGACGCGACTGCGTGCGTTTTGCAAGATGGCCAACGCTTCTTGTTCAGTTAACGCATCGCGAAGGTTTCGCCAATCGATGCAATTGACAATAAATTCAGGTTCGAGATCAACGAGCAATTTCCAAAGAGGCTTCTGCAGCGACTTGGCCCACAGGTCCCACATCGCATTGATTATGGCGCCTGCGGCCATGCGGAATACACCATCGTGCAGCCAACGCAATTGATGGTGATCGATCAGTCGTCGATACAAGGTGATCGGAGATTCCGCAAACTCCTCGAGCGTCATCCCGATCAAGAGTTGACCAAGATCGGCAATGCCGTGACAAATCCAGTCCGTGCCCGCACCGACCGTGAACACAATGGATACGCCTCGCAGCCCCGAGTCGGTTTCCAAATGCAAGACCGCCGACGAGTAGTCGGGCTGAAGATGAAAGGGATCGGAGCCTAACATTTGGTCGGACGTCGGAACGCGGAGATCAAAAACGTTTGCGGAGGTGATTTTGATGCTGCGATTGGGCATTCGGTAACCAGGATTGGGGGGCAGTGGGAGCGGCAAACCATCTTAGCGTCACGCACGCTCGCCGTCACGTAAGCTGAAACAACCGCGATGCAGTGATCAGGACGGCGGAAACGAGAACGTGATCCACGTCCGAAACATCACAAAAACAGTCCGAAATCAAACATCAAGAATGGGGATGTTAAAAATCCAGCTCTTAGGTGTGCAAACCTGCATGAACTCGCCCTCATTGTCGTTTAAACTGGCGTGCATGATCCCACCACGCTTTCCCACCTTCATTCTGCTTTTGTCCGTTTCCTTGTTGATGCCCCATCGTGTCCGTGCTGCGGACGAACCGGTGCGGTTTAGCAGGGATGTGTTGCCGATTTTGTCGGACCGTTGTTTTCATTGTCACGGGCCCGATGAAGAACATCGCGAAGCCGATCTCAGATTAGACCGACGTGAATCGGCCGTTGATCAGATCGGGGCGATCGTGCCGATGCAGCCTGATGAAAGCGAATTGCTTTCGCGGATCATCAGCGACGACGAAGACATGTTGATGCCACCGCCGCAGTCGCATCGTAAACCGCTGAGCCAATCGGAGATCGAGATTCTACGACGCTGGATTGCCGAGGGAGCCGAGTGGGGCAGCCATTGGTCGTTTGAGAAACCGGTGCGTCCGGAAGTGCCGAAGTCGGAAGCGAATGCAATCGATTTCTTCGTTCGCAAACGACTCACGCAACATGGTTTACGCCCCGCGGCCGAAGCCGACCGGCGGACTCTGATTCGCCGTGTCTCGTTAGATTTGATCGGATTACCGCCCACACCGGCGGACGTCGACGCCTTTCTTGCCGATGAATCCCCTGCCGCCTACGAAAACCTAGTCGACCGATTGTTGCAGTCGCCTCACTATGGCGAGCGGATGGCATGGCCGTGGCTCGATGCAGCTCGCTATGCCGACACCAGCGGTTACCAAGGCGATCCGGTGCGTTCGATGTGGCCGTGGCGTGATTGGGTGGTCAATGCGCTGAACGAAAACATGCCGTTTGATGAATTCACGATTCAGCAAATTGCGGGCGATTTGCTTCCGAACTGCACTCCGGAACAGCAGCTCGCATCTGGGTTCAATCGCAATCACATGCATAATGGCGAAGGAGGCCGAATCGCCGAAGAGACGCGTGTCGATAATGTTTTTGATCGCACCGAAACGACGGGCACGGTTTGGTTGGGGCTGACGCTGCAGTGTGCTCGTTGTCACGATCATAAATTCGATCCGACCTCCAACTTGGACTACTTCGCCTTCACCGATTTCTTCAACCAAACCTCCGAAGAAGGACGTATCGTCGGTGGGCTCGCGGTTCCTCCGGCAATGGACTATGTGCCAGCCGAAACACGTCATCAGTTGCAGGATCAGCAGCGTCAAATTGATCAATTGACGAAACAACTGATGGCGGCGTCGGACGAAGCCGATGCGGCTCAAGCGAAATGGGAATCGCCCTGGAATGAACCGAGTTCGCGCGAGCAGACGCAGCGGTGGATTCCGCTTGATGCAATCGATTCGCGTTCGACCGGCGGGGCCACGATCACCAAACGCGACGACTTGGCGCTGCACGTGACCGGCCAGCGTCCTGGGAAAGATGTGTATGAGCTCACCTTTGCGACTGACCTACGGGACATCAGCGGCATCCGGATTGACGCGTTCGTGGACCCCTCGTCGCCCGGTAAAGGGACCGGACGCGATAAAAATGGCAACTTTGTCTTGAGCGAAATCGAGGTCGCGGCTCGCCCTGCGGATGCCGCGAAGGAGGACTTCAAGCCGATCAAACTCGTCCGCGCCGAAGCCGATTTTTCCCAAGCCGGGCTGCCGGTCAGCGAGGCGATTGACGGTAAAAGCGGAAACGACAACGGATGGTCTGTCAGCGGGCATACAAAAAAGGAACCTCGTTGGGGCAAGTTCTTTTTTGAGCAGGCGGTCGGATTCGATGCGGGGACCGAGTTGAGCGTCAAGTTGCGATTTGAATCCCAACATACTCAGCACACCTTGGCTCTGTTCCGCATCAGTGTCAGCGACGAAAAACAACCCGAGGGGATCGATGCCAAGATTGCTGAGAGCTTACTGAAGCAGCCCGAGCAGCGAAGTGATGCGGATCGAGCGGCACTGCGAGAACATTTTCGTCTGCATCATTGGCCGCCGATGGGCGAAATCGCTCGCCAGTTGAACGCCGCTCGCAGCAGGCTCGGCAAGCTCAAGGCCAACGCGAAACCGGTACGGGTGATGGTGATGGACACGCGAGAGAAACCTCGCGAAACGTTCGTGCTGGTCAAAGGAATTTACAACGATGTGACGGATCAAAAAGTGGTCGCCAATGTTCCCAACATGCTGCCGCCGCTACCTGAAAAGCCTGATGGTGCTCCGCCAACACGACTCGATCTCGCCCGCTGGATCGTATCGCCCGAGAACCCGTTGACGGCACGCGTGACCGTGAACCGTTACTGGCAGACATTCTTTGGCCGCGGAATCGTTTCCACCATGGACGATTTTGGTTTGCAGGGGACGCAGGCTACGCACCCCGATCTGCTGGATTGGTTGGCGGTTGAATTTGTCGAGTCGGGCTGGGATGTCAAGAAGATGCATCGCTTGATCGTGACCAGCGAAACGTATCGGCAATCCGCCCAGGTGACGTCCGAGTTGCTAGAACAGGACCCCGAGAACATTCTGCTTTCACGAGCACCACGCTATCGCATGCCGTCGTGGATGATTCGCGATCATGCGTTGGCGGCAAGCGGGTTATTGAATCCGTCGCGGGGTGGACCGCCGGTCAAACCGTATCAACCCGACGGGATCTGGGCCGAAGCGACGTTTGGCAAAATACGCTATCAAGCGGATACGGGCGAGAAACTGTATCGCCGATCGCTGTACACATTTTGGCGGCGAATCGTGGGACCGACGGTGTTCTTTGATTCGGCCAAACGACAAACGTGCGAGGTCAAAATGAATTTGACCAATACGCCGCTGCACGCGCTGACCACGTTAAACGACGTTACGTTCGTCGAAGCGGCTCGCGTGTTGGCAGAACAAACGATCAAAGATCATGATAATAAGACGCAGCGGATCACTTCGGCGTTCCTCCTGTTGACCTCGCGTCCCCCCACGCGGTTGGAGCTCGAACTGCTAACGAATCGGGTCGATGGTTATATCGAAGCGTTCGAGAAATCACCCGAGGATGCTGCGAAGTTATTGGCGATCGGTGACAACCCGCGTGACACGTCGTTGGATCCCGCCGAACACGCGGCTTATACAACTCTGTACAACACTCTGATGAATCTCGACGAGGTTTTGGTAAAACCATGAATCCAATCCATGAACACGCCGCCCTCGTTACCCGCCGTCATCTATTAGGGAAAATGGGATTGGGCGTTGGTGCGGCTGCGCTTAGCACGCTGGTCGGTGCCCAGACGCACGCGGCGCTACCAGATCCAGCGGCGCCGACGCTGCCGAATTTTCCCGCCAAAGCGAAACGGGTAATCTATTTGTTTCAAAACGGCGGGCCGTCGCACGTCGATCTGTTCGATCACAAGCCAAAGCTGCGCGAGCTTGCCGGACAAGGGCTGCCTGATGAACTGACCGCAGGCAAACGATTTAGCACGATGACCGCGAATCAGGAAAAGGCGTTTTTGCCCGAGATCACCCAATTTGCTCGTCATGGCGAATGTGGCAAATGGATAGCCGATAACTTTCTGCCTCGTACCGCCGAGATCGTTGACGACCTCTGTTTTGTCCAGTCGATGAAGACGACGCAGGTGAACCATGCGCCCGCGATTACCTATTTTTTGACCGGGTCCGAACTGCCTGGCAAACCGAGCATGGGAGCATGGTTGACCTACGGGCTAGGAAGTGAAACCGAAAACTTGCCCGCCTTTACGGTCATGACCAGCCGTGATCGCCAAGCTTCGTGTGGTCAAATTTTCTATGACTTCTATTGGGGCAATGGTTTTCTGCCTAGCAAGTATCAAGGCGTCAAGTTTCGTGGTGCAGGCGACCCGGTGCTGTATCTTTCCAATCCTGATGGGATCACTCGCTCGACACGGCGAACCCAACTTGACGATTTAGCAGCGCTAAATCAAATGAACTTAGATCGCCTTGGTGATCCCGAGATTTCCGCTCGCATCGCGCAGTACGAAATGGCGTACAAGATGCAGTCGTCGGTGCCCGAGTTGACCGATATGCGTGACGAACCGCAACATGTGCTGGATATGTACGGACCGCAAGTTCACGAGAAAGGCAGCTTTGCCTACAACTGCTTGATGGCGCGTCGGTTAGCAGAGCGTGGTTGCCGGTTTATCCAACTGATGCACGCGGGTTGGGATCAGCATACCAATTTGGACACGCAGCTTGAAATCCAATGCCAAGACACCGATGCGCCCTCGGCGGCGTTGGTCAAGGACTTACAGCAACGCGGGCTGCTCGAGGACACGTTGGTAATTTGGGGCGGCGAGTTCGGGCGAACTCCGTTTCAGCAAAACCGGCCTGGTGCCAATCGCGGACGCGATCATCATCCCTATGCTTTTTCGCTATGGATGGCCGGCGGCGGCGTCAAACGTGGGTTCACTTACGGCGAGTCGGACGACTTTGGATTCAACGTCGCCCACAACCCGGTTGAAGTCCATGACTTGCAAGCCACGATCCTGCATCTGCTAGGAATCGATCATTCGCGTTTCACCCACCGTTTCCAAGGGCTGGACCAGCGGTTGACGGGTGTCGAAGAAGCAAGTGTGGTTCACGATCTGTTGGTATAAGCCTGGGCCGAGCTGGATCGTCATCCTCGAAATCGGACACCGTGAACTCTATGCACTTTTGCTGGCTTCACGATTTTCGTGGTGCGAAATCGGTTACAATGGGCGTCCGCTTCTACACTCTCCTACCTGATTCGGAGCCCTCCGTGAAAGTCTCATTTCTCATTGTCCGTGCCCAAATTACGTTCCTCGCTGTTGCGATTGGTTTCGTGGTTTGTGGTTCATCTGCGTTGTTCGCTGGCGATCCCACCCATCATCGTGTTCTCGACGCCGACACTCGCCCCGATGACGCTCGGCTGAGCGAACCGAAGGATCTGAATGGCTACTTTCCGTTTGAGGTTCCCGAATCGAAAGAGGCATGGCAGCAGCGTCAGGCAGGATTGAAGCAACGGGTATTGGTAGCGACCGGCTTGTTCCCGATGCCCGAGAAGACGCCGCTCAACGCAGTGATTCACGGCAAAGTCGAGCGTGACGGTTTTACGGTCGAAAAGGTCTATTTCGAAAGCTTGCCCGGACATTTTGTTTCGGGACTATTGTTTCGGCCTGAGGGCGAAGTGACCCACAAGCGGCCTGCGGTCTTGTCGCCTCACGGTCACGGCGGGCGACAGTACGACTACGGCGAAGCCAAGATGGACGAACTGATCAAATCGGGTGCCGAGCTGCATCGCGAATCGGGTCGTTTTCCAAAACTGGCTCGCTGCGCTCAACTTGCTCGAATGGGCTGTGTCACATTTATCTTTGATATGCTCGGCTACGTCGACAGCCAACAAATTTCGAAGGATCGTGCGCATGGATATGCCAAGCACGACGCGGAATTAGAAGGCAGGGACAACTATGGCTTTTACTCCGCTCAAGCCGAAGGCCGGCTGCACAGCATTCTTGGTTTGCAAACGTGGAACTGTATCCGGTCGCTTGATTTTTTAGAGAGTCTGGATGATGTCGATCCGGCTCGCTTGGCGGTCACCGGTGGCAGCGGCGGCGGAACGCAGACGATTCTGATGGGCGCGATCGACGATCGCCACATCGTTGGTTTTCCTAATGGCATGGTTTCGACCAGCATGCAGGGAGGCTGCACCTGCGAAAACTGCAGCCTGCTTCGCATCGGCACCGGCAACGTCGAACTTGCGGCCTTGTTTGCCCCGCGGCCGCAAGCGATGACGGCGGCGAATGATTGGACCAAAGAGATGATGACCAAGGGCTATCCGCAACTTCGTGAACTGTACGCGATGCTTGGCGTCGCCGGGGATGTGTACTGTGAACCCATGCTGCATTTTCCTCACAATTACAACGCTGTCAGCCGCAGTGTGATGTATTCGTGGATGAATAAATATCTTGACCTCGGATTAGAGGAGCCAATCAAAGAACTCGATTGGAAACCGCTGACACCCGAGGAATATACCGTCTGGAACGACAAACACCCGGCCCCCAAAGGTGGCGACGATTACGAACGCAAATTGCTGAAGCAATTAAAAGAGCGAGATTTGGCCGTGTTGTCAAATCACTCGCCTACTGGCGATCGTGAAACGCGATCCTACCTCGCCACGGTCCGCTCGGCTTGGCAGACGTTGATCGGACGAGAGATGCCCGAGGCTTCGGAAATCAAGCGAACCAAAGTCTGGAAAGAACCACGCGAGCAGTACATCGAGTTTGGCGATCTGATCACGCTGACAGACAAAGGCGAACAATTGCCCGTCGTTTCGGTCTATCCGAAGCCGGACAAGTGGAACAAGCAAGTCGTGTTGTGGATCGATGGCCAGGGCAAGTCGGGAATGTTTCCCGGTGGAAATCCTCATGCGGAATTGTTGCGGTTGGTGAAGGCAGGATTTGCAGTCGTTGGCGCCGATTTGTACGGCCAGGGCGAATTCACAAGCGAATCGGATTCGCTCACAGAGAATCCGACGGTCAAAAATCCGCGTCCGTTTGCGGGGTACACCTACGGTTACAACGACACCGTGTTTGCTCGCCGCGTCCATGACATTCTGACTGTGACGGCCTGGATTCGTGGCGACGATCACGAACCCAATTCGTTACATGTGCTGGGCGTCAACGGTGGCGGCCCGCTGGTTGCCGCAGCTCGTGTGATTGCCGGAGCGAAAATGGATCGCGTTGCAATCGACACCGAGGGGTTTCGGTTTGAAATGCTCAATGATTGGAGCCACGTGAACTTTCTGCCCGGAGCAATCAAGTATGGTGACCTGCCCACGCTATTGGCACTGTCGGCCCCACACCCGCTGTGGATCAATGGCGAGAAATCGATCCCCGCGATCGTGAGTACGGCCTTTCACACGCTTGGAAAGCCGGACGCGGTAACGCTAGGCTCACCGGATGCCGACTCGACCACGGCCGCCATCGATTGGATCCGGCAATCACCGTAGTCGAACACTTTTTTTGTTTACGTAGCGAAACTCGCATCGCGTTTCGGATGCCGTGGCTTGCGTGTTTCGCTCGGCGGGTTTCGCGACTTATCGATGTCGTTGCCATCGATGTCAATCATAAAACGCGTGCCGTAAACCAGCCCTGCGCTGCCTTTTTCTGGCCCCTTCGATCAAACTCGAGGCCATTCTTTTCCCCAGCCGCGGAACCTGGCACGCATCCGTTCTGCGGAGCCAGGGGATCTGCACTTGCAAGTGGAATCGCCCTCCCCACTCGCGGCGTTCTCCACGCTCATAGGTTGGTTGTCGCGTCCGGCGTGGGACTGCAAAACGTGGTTTGGTCCCCCTTTTGCTTTAAGGTCATAACGAACGGAAAATCCTTTCAGGGGTTAGCCCGTTTGAGGCCGAAACGGAGCCGTTTTTCCTTGGTTTTTCCGCCTCTTTGTCGCCCCACCGGGGTGACGTCATTTACCGAAAACGAAAACCGAAGACTGCAATGTTTTGCAGGACAGTGCTCTTTATTGCAGACCACCTCTTGTTGCCCGCGTTGCACGAGAACGACATGGCATAGGGAAACGAAAACGCTGGCGATCACCAGCATGTGGATTCCTACGACCACGAACGTTGGCCAGTAAGTCCGACGACGATCCACTCGACAACCAACTACTACAAATCATCAATCTTATGAATATCGCAGCGTTTCGTACCGTCATCCTTGGAGTGTCCTTTCTTGTTTTGCTTCCTGCTTGTAACAAGCTCAGCGATCTCAAGAACCAGTACTACCTATCGCACTCTGAAGCGTATTCGAGCGAGGGCTTGGTGCCGCACGCGGAGCATCATGATGCCGAGCCGAGTTCCCACGGGGAAGAAAGCCATCAAGCAGATCATCATGAAGGCCATCAGACTGAGCACCACGGAGAACACAAAATCGTGGTCACCAGTCCGGTTGCCAAGGACGTTGTAAGTACCCAGCAGTACGTTTGCCAAATTCATTCGTGGCGTCACATCGAAGTTTGTGCTTTGGAAGGCGGGTATCTCGAGACCATTGCGGTCCAGGAAGGGCAGCGGGTGAAGCAGGGAGAGTTGTTATTCAAAATTCTTCCGACGCTGTACGAAGCCCGATTGGAATCGGATATGGCCGAGGCCCAATTGGCACGAATTGAACTGCAAAACACAGAAAGGTTGTTTGAACAAAACATTGTTGCCCAGCCCGAAGTCGCATTGGCGAAAGCAAAGTTGGCAAAGGCCCAAGCGAAGGTCAATTTGGCGCAAGCAGAGTTGAACTTCGCCACGATTCGAGCACCATTTGATGGCATCGTCGACAAGCAACACGAACAACAAGGCAGTCTAATCGAAGAAGGCGACGTGCTTACCACCTTGTCCGACAACAGCACGATGTGGGCTTACTTTAACGTTCCCGAAGCTCGCTATCTGCAATACGAAGCCACCCCAGATAAAGACAATGTCAAGGTCGAGCTTGTCTTGGCCGACGGCAACAAGTTTCCTCACGCGGGAGCGATCGGAGCGATCGAAGCCGACTTCAATAACGAGACAGGCAACATTGCGTTCCGAGGCGACTTTCCCAACCCCCAACATTTGTTACGGCACGGTCAAACCGGCACCGTGTTGCTCAGCCGTGTAGTCCCAAACGCGATTGTGATCCCTCAGCGAGCCACCTTCGAGATTCTTGCTAAGAGGTACACGTTTGTTGTCGACGACGAAGGGGTTGCTCATCAACGCGAAATCGTTGTTCAGAGTGAACAGGACGACATTTATCTGATCAAGCAGGGGCTCGACGTCAACGAAAAAATTGTGCTCGAAGGGATCCGACAAGTCCGTGACGGCGAGCACGTGCAGTACGAGTTCCAAGCTGCCGAGGACGTTCTCGACAATCTGAAATACCACGCCGAATAGGCGTTCCGACCGTTCGGTAGCGGAAGTCGCCGAGAAATTCGACGAACCCCGACGTTGGCCAAAACACGCGAAATTGCCGCTAAGCAGTTGGGCAGGAGCCTTTCAGTGTATTGGCCGTTTTGGCGCTAGCCACGGTTCCGGCGCTGAACCGGGGTTAGCGCCCACACGGCTAACGGGGGTTCACCCAATGATTCCTGCCTACCTGCTTACAACCACAAGTCCGAAACCAACCCCGCTTCATCTAGAACTATGTTTGCAAGAATTCTGCATCGTCCCGCGCTGGCCATCGTTATCTCGCTGCTGATCCTGTTTATGGGCGGGTTGTCGATCGTTTCGCTGCCGATTTCTCAGTTCCCCTCGGTCGCGCCACCAAGCGTCGTGGTCTCGGTGTCGTTTCCTGGATCGAGTGCAAAAATCTTGGTCGATTCGACCTTGGTGATCCTGGAACAAGCGATCAATGGCGTTCAGGACATGCGTTACATGATCTCCGATGCAACCAGTGCTGGCGAGGCAACGATTCAAATTGTTTTTGAACCTGGAACGGATCCCAACGTGGCGGTCATGAACGTCAATAATCGGATCCAAGCGGTGAAGAACAACCTTCCTCCGATCGTGGATCGAGAAGGCATCATCGTCATGCAGAACATGTCCAGCATGCTGATGTACGTGAATGTGTTTAGCAAAGACAAAAACGTCGACCAAAATTTTCTGTACAACTACGCTTCCGTCAACGTGTTGCCCGAAATCAAGCGGATCCAGGGGATTGGTAGTGCGACGATCCTTGGCAACCGTGCCTATGCGATGCGGATCGAGCTCGATTTAGAACGATTGCGTGCTTACAACGTATCCGCCAAGGATGTGATGGATGCGTTGGCGGAACAAAGTATCATCGGTTCGCCTGGACGTCTCGGCCAAGCGACGGGTAAAACTTCGCAGACGTTGGAGTACGTTTTGACTTGGGTGGGACGCTACGACAAGCCTGAGCAATATGGGGACATCATTTTAAAGTCCAATTCCGAAGGCGAAATCCTGAGGATCAAAGACGTTGCGACGGTCGAACTCGGGTCGTCATTCTACGATTTGTACTCGGACATCGACGGCGACCCATCGGCCGCCATTGTGCTCAAGCAAACTCCTGGTTCGAACGCCAGCGAAGTCATCGATAAGGTCAAAGAGAAGCTTGAAGAGATCAAAGAGGCACAGTTCCCTCCGGGGATGGACTATTCGGTTACCTATGACGTTTCCAACTTTTTGGACGCGTCGATTGAAAAGGTACTGCACACGCTGCTCGAAGCTTTTGTGTTGGTTTCGCTGGTGGTTTATTTGTTTCTCGGTGATTTTCGCAGCACGTTGATCCCGACGCTGGCCGTTCCCGTGTCGTTGATCGGAGCGTTCTTTTTCATGTTGATGTTCGGCATGTCGATCAACCTAATCACGCTCTTCGCATTGGTGTTGGCAATCGGTGTCGTGGTGGACGACGCGATTGTGGTGGTCGAAGCAGTGCACGAAAAGATGCACTCGCAACACCTAGGGCCTTACCAGGCGACCCAAGAGGTGATGCATGAAATCAGCGGCGCGATCATCGCGATCACAATGGTGATGACCGCCGTGTTTATTCCGGTGACCTTCATGACCGGGCCGGTTGGCGTTTTCTATCGCCAATTCGGACTCACCATGGCGATGTCGATTGTGCTTTCGGGTTTGGTCGCCCTGACGCTCACGCCGGTGCTGTGCGCGATGATTCTGAAACCTCACGATCCGAACAAAAAGAAAAGTCTAAGTCCACTGGCGTTATTCTTGAGGGTGTTCGATCGAGGTGTCGAGAAAGTCACCGGCGGTTATGCCTGGATTCTAAAGGGCATCGTGACCCAGCGTTTGATCACCATGGTCCTCGTTATGGGGTTTAGCATCGGTATCTTTCTGGTGAACACCGTGCTTCCCACCGGCTTTATTCCGCTCGAGGACCAGGGGATGATTTATGGGATTATCCAAACGCCTCCGGGATCAACACTGGAGTACACCAACAGCAAATCGCACGAGCTGGCCGATATTTGCAAAAGCTTTGACGAGGTCACTTCGGTCTCCTCGATTGCCGGTTACGAAGTTCTTACCCAAGGGCGTGGATCCAACGCAGGGACTTGTTTGATTAACTTGAAGCCTTGGGAAGAACGCAAACTGACTTCGAAGCAGTTGATCGAAGAACTCGAAGAAAAAGGTCGCGATATTGCCAATGTGCATCTCGAGTTCTATGAACCACCGGCGGTTCCCGGCTTTGGTGCGGCCGGCGGTTTCTCTTTGAACTTGCTGGACAAGACAAACAGTGGCGACTACCAGCAGATGGGCGAAGTGACGGAAACGTTTATGGAAGCCTTGGGGAAACGCAAAGAGTTAAAGGGGCTTTTCACTTTCTTTGCGAACAACTACCCGCAGTATGAAATCGTCATCGACAACGATGTGGCGATGCAAAAGGGCGTTTCGATCGCCGATGCGATGGAGAATCTCTCCATCGTCGTAGGCAGTACTTGGGAGCAAGGTTTCGTCCGATTTGGCCAATTCTATAAGGTCTATGTTCAATCGGCACCCGAGTTTCGTCGGTATCCCGAAGACTTAGAGAATCTGTTCGTCAAGAACGATAAAGGAGAGAATGTTCCCTACTCGGCATTCATGAAGCTCAAGAAAATGCAGGGCCTCAATGAGATCAGCCGTTACAACTTGTACACGACGGCAGCCATCCAGGGAGCACCGGCTGAAGGTTACAGTACCGGGCAAGCCATTGCAGCGATCCAAGAAGTGGCCGCGGAGGTGTTGCCACGCGGTTACGATATCGATTGGCAAGGTCTCTCTTATGACGAGGCCAAAAAAGGGAACACGGCTGTCTATATCTTTTTGGTCGTCGTGATGTTTGTTTATCTCGTTTTGGTGGGGCAATACGAAAGCTTTCTGTTACCGTTGGCGGTGATCATTTCGTTGCCAGTGGGTCTGTTCGGTTCCTTTGCGTTACTTAAAGCAATGGGCTTAGCCAACGACGTCTACGCACAAATAGGGTTGGTCATGTTGGTTGGACTGCTGGGCAAGAATGCGATTCTGATCATCGAGTTCGCGGTGCAGCGTCGCCACGATGGATTGTCGCTAAAGGACGCAGCCATCGAAGGCGGGAAACTGCGGTTTCGGCCGATTCTGATGACCTCGTTTGCGTTCATTGCCGGTTTGATTCCGTTGGTCCGTGCCACTGGCCCTGGGGCAATCGGGAACCGCACGATCGGTACGACCGCGGTCGGCGGCATGCTGGTGGGGACCGTGATTGGCGTGTTGTTGATTCCCGGACTCTATTACATCTTTGGCAAGTTGGCCGACGGTAAAAAACTATTGCAAGATGAAACCGATGAACCCCTTAGCGAGCGATTCGAACACGAGGCATAAAGGCGGCATAATCGCCAAACTCAATACCTCCTACGCAATCGGACGCCGACGGTGGCGACCATCGGCAATAAGTGACGATGGACTGCAAAAAATTGCAGCGTCCAGGACGATTTTACGCGGGAATTTACGAGGTTTAAACGTACAACCGATAAAGGCCCTCTGTCGCAACGGTCGAAGGAAGAAGCAGTGGCGATCGCTCGCAGTTTGTTGCAGGTTTTGCCATCGAGGCAAACCCCCGGGCAACGTCCGTCGTTGACGAAACCAAGCCTTGGGGGACAGAGCTTTTATCAAGCGACCCGATTGGACAGCGGTTGTTGTCTTAATTCGGGATAGAAACGCTCTTTCAAAAATTGGGTGGTTGCGCGTTTCGTCCACATGGATGTGGTCGACAACTGCGAGCTGAAGATCGTGGATCAGAACGTCAAGGAGTAGACGGATGAACCTGTTAATAAAATTCCCGCGTACCAAGCTTAAGAACGTCGCCATTTCGACGGCGGTCGTGACAAGCTTTCTGGTTGTATTACCGTCGTGTTCTGTCCCGCCGCTCCGCCGGGCCCAACCGGGACCGACGATGCCAGAAAACTACAACCTGAATACTCAGTGGATCAATAGTGCTTCTACTGGGGATCCAGATGCTGCGGATCCGGATATTGTCAGCCAGAGCGATGCGTCGTCACTCCCGGAGCATCTCGTTGACGCGGACGAATCCCCAAGCGAATCGAAAAGCCTGTTAGGCCCTTTCAAGCTGGCAAGCTTCGTCAAACCGGCAAGTGCGCTGAAGTTGAACGAAGCTGATGACTCAGCGGACAACACGAGTCCGGTGAAGGATCAGACCGACTACTTGAGTGATCTGCCGGGCGGATCAGGGGTTGGACCGAACCCGATGGAGATTGGCTACGATGCCGTGGAGATCGGGATTTCCAACTGGGAAAATTCGTCACAGGTGCCTCGCTTTGAATTCTTTAACGATCCCTACCTGACCGGTCTGATCCACCAAGCGTTGACGGGCAACCAGGAACTGAAGATTCTGAACGAAGAGATCCAGATCGCATCGAACGAGGTTCAGGCTCGAAGCGGTGAATACCTGCCCTTCGTCACGCTTGGCGCCGGTGCAGGTGTTGAAAAATCCAGTGCCTATTCGCGAGAAGGGGCTGTCGAAGAACATCTCGATGCTCGCGGCAAATCGTTTCCCGATCCGTTGCCCGATTTCTTGGTTGCGACCAACGTGTCGTGGGAGATCGACATTTGGCGTAAACTTCGCAATGCGAGAGACGCGGCTTGTTTACGTTATCTCGGATCAATTGACGGACGAAATTACATCGTCACCCGTATGGTCGCCGAGGTGGCTGAGAACTATTTCGAGCTGTTGGCGCTTGACAACCAGTTGCTAACACTCGACAAGACCATCGAGATCCAACAGAGAAGTCTCGAGACCTCGCAACAGATGAAGGATGCCGGTCGCGGCACCGAATTGGCCGTCCAGCGATTTTTGGCCGAAGTGCGTAAGAACCAAAGCGAAAAGCTGATCATCCAGCAGCGGATCGTCGAAGCCGAGAACCGCATTAATTTTCTGCTCGGTCGCTACCCCCAACCCGTCCAGCGATCCTCGGTGGAATACATCGACTTGGACCTCCACACGCTCAGCGCCGGGGTGCCAGCACAATTGCTGCGTAACCGCTCGGACATCCGCCAAGCCGAACGCGAATTGGCAGCGGCTGGGTTGGATGTGAAAGTCGCCAGAGCTCGCTTCTATCCTTCGCTGAATCTTAGTGCAGGTGTGGGTTACCGAGCCTTCGATGCCGGGTACCTGTTCTCGACACCAGAATCATTGATTTACAATGTCGCCGGAGACTTGGTCGCCCCGTTGATCAACAAAAAGGCAATCAAGGCGGCCTATCGCAGTGCGAATGCTCAGCAACTGCAAGCGGTGTATGACTACCAACGTACCGTGCTAAATGCGTATACCGAAGTGGTCAATCAGCTGAGCAAAGTCGACAACTATGCTAAGAGCATTGAGATCAAAAAGCGACAACTCGAGTCGTTGGAAGCATCGGTCGACAGTGCAACCAAGTTGTTTCAGAACGCTCGGGCCGAATACATGGAGGTGCTGTTGGCTCAGCGTGACATGATGGAGGCTAAGATGGTCTTGATCGACACCAAGCAAGAGCAATTGGCTGCCACGGTCAACGCGTATCAAGCTCTCGGCGGGGGCGGTGCATTGACAGGGGTGAATTAGTCGGCGCCCATCGCAGGGCAATCTTGTCGTTACGCTCGCCAGAGCGTGGATGTTTGCCGTCGGTTTGGGATCACCACCTTCTGGCGAAGGTAGCTATTAGGAGATCCTTCACCGCGTTCACGTCAAACGCAACGAAAACAAAACGCGTCGTCAATTTTGGCGACGCGTTTTTCTTTTCTGAGCTTTTGCTATTGGTAAACGCGAACGTAGTCGACCAACATTTGGGCAGGGAACGGCGTCGAGTCGTTGGGCGAACCGAGGAAATTACCGCCGACTGCGACGTTCAAAAGCAAGTGGAATTCTTGGTCAAACGGCGCCGGGAATTCACCTCCGGTGCTACTCCATTTGGTTTGCGTTTGGTACTTCTTGCCATCGATTAGCCAATCGATTTGGCCCGGTTTCCAGACGACGGAAAAGGTATGGAAATCGTCTGCAAAGGTTCCGTTTTGCAGTTTGTACTTGTCTCCGCTGTATGCATTGCGTGGCCAGACATCGCCGTAATGCAACGTGCCTAAGACTTGATCGGGTTCTTGCCCTTTCATTTCCATGATGTCGATCTCACCGCTGGCAGCCCAGCCGCCGTAAGCATCGTCGGTGGGCAGCATCCAAATCGCGGACCAAATTCCGGCTCCCTCAGGAAGTTTCGCTCGCACATCGATGCGGCCATACTTCCAATCGCCGCGATGTTTGGTCCGCACGCGTCCCGATGAATACTCACGCTCGGTACCGCTGATTCCCGCGTTATCTTTGCGAGCTTCGATCACCAGATTGCCATCTTCCACGCGGACGTTTTCCGAGCGGTCGGTGTAAATCTGCAGCTCACTATTGCCGCCTCCAAACGCATTGACCTCGACTCCCCACTTGGCGTAGTCCAGCGAGTCACCATCGAATTCGTCTTGCCAGACCAACTTCATTGCGGTGCCCGCGGACGCCGCTTGTGGATCGACTTTCTCTTGTCCCATCGCCGGGACGATCCCGATGCAAGTGATGGCCGCAAAGCAGACCACGCGGTTTGTTGTCTTTCTTGTCATTTTAAGTGCTACTTTGGTGATTCGAGATATCATAGTTTTTAGCTTTCGGTTGCGAGGATGGGAACGACGTAAAAAGAATCAGGCGTGGCGTCACGCCGGAGCGACAAAGGTCAGCTCAATGCGAGTGATCTCACCACGGCGACGATACAACATGTCCGTCTCTGCAGCGGTCATTATCAGTTCTTCGCGGTGGGCGGTCGGCTGGTCCGCGTAATGGATGCTTATTCCAGGGCGGTCGCTGGGGCGATAAATGATCGGCACCTGGCACAACGTCATGGCAAAACAACCTGACGAAACGTTCAAGTGGATCCGCCGCCGCAGGACATCGAAATAGACAAGTTCCGCGTCCGCTTGAAGCAGTTCACTTGTTTCGAAAAAGACCGGGTCAAAGCGGAGTTGGCCCTTATCGATGCGGATCCCAAGTTCATCCCAGCGGCAGAGAATGTCCTCTTTGACTTGCCCCGTCATCCCTGGTTGTTGGACGCCGGCGCCCCGTGGGGTGTGCGAATAGGGGTCCGAGGGAAAGGCTCCGTATTGTGATGGAGTCTTGGTTAATCCGATCCCATCGCGGATTTCGCGATAGTGCGCGTGCAATCGCTTCCGTAGGTCAGAGTTAGACGGCGATGTTGTGTCACTGATGTGTATACACTGCTCCATGACCGCCAAAGCGAGCTTGGAAACCATATGCCAGTAGATCGATCCGAGTCCCTCGTAGCCGAAAAAGGTCCCGGACCGACCAGTGAAGTGTCGATGCCCAAAGGTTTGCTCAAAAATTTCGTTTAACAGTGCCCGGTCCTGACGTATCAACTCGCCATATTGCGGGTGATGCTGTAATCGGTCCAACACAAGGTTCAGATCCGATGCGTTGCGAAAGTGGCTGTTGAAGTGTAAATCGCCATGGATGTCTTGCCGCACAATCTCGACGTTCTTGTTTGCGAGCAGGCTTTTAAGCAGAGCTGAAGGTGACGCATTTTTTGAACAGATGCGGTTCTTTTCCAGGAATCGAGGTAAGTCACGGTCGGGATACAGCATGTAACTTTGCTGATCTTCGCGGTAGATTTTGCTGGACCGCAATGCATCGAGCACTTCGAGCGATTCCAAAGGCGACAACATTCCGCTACTGAGCACCGCGACCTGCCCCTCCAGCATTTCGTACAGATGCGAAAGCGACGCGGAATCGTCCTCGAGATGCAGCAAGTTGTAGGAATGATAAAGTCCATCGTCGCGACGGTTGCTGCGAATCGTGTGATCGATCATCGTTCGTGCTTGTTGAAACAGGTCAACCAACGACGCCAAGGCGACCTCTTCTTGTTCGTTGCAAATCGCACCGCGATACACTTGGTCGCGATAGTCCTCGCCGGCGATCGACAGCGCATCGAGGATTTGTTTGCGGCGGTCGTCCAGAATCACGCCATCAAACGCATCGGCGTGCTGCTGCAAAACGCGTTTGACCGCCTCGGCTAACCGGCACACCGATTGGGATATTGGTGTCGTTTTAGGCAGATCATCGCTGGGATTGCTGAACCAATCGATTAGAAACGTCAGATAGCGGCGAAGGTAACACGCTGTGACGACCGACAATCCTCGGCCGACCAATGCATTGTTGGCGTCATTCCACTCTGGCCGCTGGGTATTTAGCCAAACGCCTCCTTCAGGAACAAAATTCGTCAGTTTGGTGAGCGCTGGAACTAGCAGCTTTTCAATTAGCCCCACGTGGTAGGGTTCGCCATCGTCGCCCCAAAGCAGTTTACCATCGCTTCCAATGGAATTGACACGTTGGTTGATCTCGGCAGCATGTTCAAAATCAAAATCGATCGTGATTTGAGGATCACGACAAATTTGTTCATAGGGGCGAATGCGGTAAGGAATGTCAGCGTACGTGCAGTACGGTTGAAACAGACACGCGTTTAGCTGGACTGGAGTCATCGCTCGGCAGCGTTCGAGCAATTTCAATAAGTAGATGATTTGATGGTCACCCCAGTATCCGATGTTGGTCCATGGATCGTTGGGATCGGGGACTTCCCAATCGAATCCGTCCTTGGTGATGCGGTAGGGGTTGTAGCCGTCGGCGGTCGATGCGTTGACAAAGCGAAACACCATGCTGGTCGCGAAATGAGGATACGCGACCGCTAATGCTTCCCAGTTTTGAAAAATATCTCGCCAATTTCCTTCGTAACTCAGTTTCTCGGATCCGTCCTCGGATCGAACGTCGATCGAGTAGGTGTTCCATGGCCGTGTGGGGTCACCATGCCGACGACTGAAGTACAGCGGCAAGTATTCCGAAGCGATGCGGATCAGATCAGGATCTTTGGTTTCCGCGATTCGTAATTGCAGTTCGTCCATGCAGATCGACTTCGGTAAATCGTCCCATAGGGTCGCGTTACGCTGTTCCGCGACGCGGTTCGCGCCTTGCACGTGGGCGTGGAAATCGGTGGTGTTGATCTCGTATCCATGGGCGGGTAGTCCACCCCGCATCACGTTAAATAACACATTGGATTGATGACGTTGGATACGCAGTTGGTTCGCCCCAAGTTGACGGCCATCCGCAGCAGACAAGATTTTAAGGAGTTGCGTTTCGTTGGCCGAAGTGTCCTGTTCCAACGCGGCGGCGACATCTCCGCTGGCGGTCAAACGGTGCTGCAGTTTGATGACGTCGCAGTGGTCATTATTCAGATCCGCGACGATGCTCCACCGCACAGGATCAAGCGGTTGCAGTTCAAGCCGTTTCGATGCGAAAAATGCGCCTCGGCGTCCCCGCACCTCGTGCTCAGAAACCAGATCGGCGCCGTTGCGGACTTGCTCGAGTTGAGTATCGCTCAGTGCAATTGCTGGCGAATCCAATCCATGTTGCCAAGCCACGGTCGCACGAAGTCCTTCGCTAGGTTCGGCGCGATCGGTCGGAATGGAGCTGAGGTAATACAACCCCAAGCCCGCATCGGAAAGCAGCTCGCTCTTTTTGTAGGCGTCGGCCAAATTGCTGTAACGCAGCTGGAAATCCTTTCCCAGATCCGCTGGCAACAAATTCTGCAGCCCATCGGTCACTTCGACTTGCACCGCACCGTCGTTCAGATTGACCAGCTCACAGCGGCGGATGAAACCGAAATGGTGACCCGAAGTCCAGACGTAGCGAAACGCAATGCCGAGCGAATGATGAATCTCTTCGAACAGGATGCGGTTGCCAAATGAATTTTTGTAAAGGTTTTGCGACCGCCCACCATCACGGATCGGCGCGGTCGAAAACGGCTCCCATAACACCCAGTGATTGTCTTGCAAAACACGCAACAACGTCTTGGGCCCGGTATGGGCGGCGGTGTCGGCGATCTTGTCTGACGAGTAATACGGGAAAAGTGCCGAGTCGGGGTTCTGTCGGCCCGCCGTTAATGCCCCGCGACTGGAAATGAACATCCAGTGGTCGCTGGAACTCACCGCGCTCATGAAGAACGGGGGCATCAAGTGGCTGTTGGTGATCTTGTACCACGTTGCTCCTTCGAGCTGGACGTATTGTCCCGAGACACTAGGCCGCGTGATCGCAGGGGAGTGAAGAGAAGTCATATTGAAACAGTGATAGAAGGGAGACGGAATCTGCTGTGAAAAGAGTGCGACTGGCGAACTAAGTGTCTAGGTCATTGGACGATCCATGCCGACGCGATAAGCGTGTTATGCCGATTGCAAGTCCTCAGATCTTCTCGCTTGCAATTCACGCTCGATTTGCGCCGAAAGCGGTTGGTTGATGTTGTACAAAAGCAGGCAGGCCGCGGCCGATAACAGGAATATCGCAGGAATCACGCTCATCATCATTCGCAAACCTGCGAGCGTCGTGGACGTTTGTAATTGCTCAATGCCTAACAGAGGTTGCAGATAACCGTAATAATCCAGTGCGAATCCGGTCATCGCAGCGCCAACGGCGCAGCCCATTTTTTGTGAGAAGGTGGCGGCGGCGAAAACAAGCCCGGTGGCGCGTCGACCTCCACGCCACTCGGAATAGTCCGCCGTGTCGGCGTACATCGCCCACAACAACACGGGAACCGGTCCGCCAATGAACGACGCGGCAATTTGCAACGCAAACATCGTTTTAATCTGGTCCGGTTCAAGAAACAGGAAGCAGGCCGTCAGCACGGCGACTCCCGCGTTCATCCCAATCATCAGATTCTTTTTGCCAAAGATTCGCGTGAGCGGTTTGGTTAACAACATCCCGGCGATCGCAGCAAAACTGCCCAAGACCCAAAACATCGGAGCGAGCGAGGCGTCGCCACAGTAGTACTTGAAGTAGTACAAAATGGCACCGCCGCGAACAAACAAGCCAGAGAGTTGCAACAGCCCAAAACCAAACAGAACCATCCAAGGACGATTGGAAATCAAATCGTTAAAGTCCATTTCCAAGGTGGATGCCTCGGTGACATCGTCGAAGCGATGTAGCGCCACTTGGCGTACCGCCAACGACACCAGACTCAACAACACGTAACCGCCCAAAATGGGCAAAAGCGTCGTTGGCGAAAACGCGGTGGCTAAACATGCCAATAGAGCCAATCCGCCTAACATCACTTGATGGACACGAAGGCTTGTCAGCACAAACCGCAAGTCGGCGCGGAAGGTCGACTTCATCGCGACCGCCGGTTGCACTCGTTCTTTGGTGGTGGCAAACGTGATCAAAAATAGGATCACTGCGGCAACCGAAAAGATCGCCATCGTCCAGAAAAAGCCCATTTGTTCATTGATGACGACCTCTTTCGCCACGCCATCGATGACGGCGGTTTCGGTGCCACCAAAGTAGCGAACCATCCCCAACGTGCAGTACTGGACAACAATGCCTCCGCAAAATGCAGCCACAAACCGGTAAGTCGAAACGCTCGTCCGCTCGATCGAATCCGAACTGATCACTCCCATCAACGCTCCGTACGGAATGTTGATCGCGGTGTAGGCCATCATCACCAAGGTGTACGTGACGTAGGCGTAAACCAATTTTCCGGTGGGGCCGAGATTCGGCGTGTAGAACGTCATCATCCCCGTGATGGCAAAAGGGACGGCCATCCAAACTAAATAGGGCCGAAATCGTCCCCACGCTGTACGTGTGCGATCGGCAAGGTAACCGACCAACGGATCATTGATCGCGTCCCAAATCCGGGTCACCAACATCAGCGTGCCCGCCGACTTGGCCGTCAAACCAAACACGTCGGTATAGAAGTAGACCAGGAAAAATTCGAACGTTTTCCAGTACAGGTTCGATGCGGTGTCCCCTACACCGTAACCCAGTTTTTCACCCACGCTGAGCGGTTGGTCGCTTTGAGGGTCCGACGAAACCGGGCCTTGGATCGCACCATCGCCGGGGGGGGTTGTGGCGATTCCAGGACTTTCGGTGGGTTCAATCGCAGTCACGGGCACAGTCATCCAGTAGGTGAAAAGCGAGAAAGACCAGTGATAAGTGACGCGGTTGCAGTCAACCGGCGTCGATTCAGCCCTTCTGGAACGTTACCGTAACAACGAATGAAACCGGTTGCAATAAGATTTCGGAAACACGTCACGAAAACGGGGTTTTGCGAAAACTTCATAGAAACCGGTTGCAGTGCATGGGGGTAGGTGCGTAGATTTAATGAAACCGGTTGCAGAAGCCTTACACGAAGCGAGCCCACATGAAACTCAACGGAACCACCATCAGCGACATCGCGGCACGAGCCAACGTCAGCAAGAGTACGGTGTCGCGTGTCTTGAACGACAAGTCGGTGGTTAATCAGCAGACACGCAAAGTTGTGCTCGAGGCGATGGAGTCGCTTGGCTATCAAGCCAACGCGTTCGCTCGCAGTCTCGCCAGCGGGCGTTCGATGACGGTGGGCGTGGTGACACAGAAAATTGGCAGCCCGTTTTACGACATGATCATGCAAGGCGTGATTCAAGGCTTTGCCGGAACCGGTTACTCGCCGCTGTTCGTTGACGGTCAGTGGGAAGAGAGCACTGAATTGGAAGTGATCCGAGCGGTGCTGGGACGAAAAGTGGATGGGTTGTTGCTGCTGGGCGGTGATCTTCCTGAGCAACAATTGAGTGAATTAAAAGAACGGCTGCCAACGATCGTCGTCGGCAAAGAGATACCTGGTTGGGAAAACCAATGTGTTTATATCGACAACGTCGGCGCCGCCTACGATGCGACAAAGCACCTGATTGATTTTGGGCATCGCGACATCGCGATCATTCAAGGGATCAAGCAGCATCAGGATGCGATGCGGCGATTCGACGGCTACGCACGAGCGCTCGCCGACGCGGGCATCGAGCTCGATCCGGGCTTGGTGCTCGAAGGAGACTTCTCGGCACAGTCGGGCATCGTCGGGATCAGTTCGCTGTTGATGCGGGGTAAATCCTTCACTGCGGTGTTCTGTGCAAATGACATGGTTGCCTACGGCGCTAGACTGGCTTTGCAGCGGCATGGGATTCGTGTGCCCGAGGATGTGTCCATTGTCGGGTTTGATGACCAGGGTGAGTCGGCTTATGTGACTCCGCCGCTAACCACGGTCCGACAACCGGGAACGGAGATGGGAGCGGCCGCCGCCGCGGGACTCGTTCAATTAATGCAAGGCAAACCCTGCGTGCTGCCAAAGTTACAGGCCGAACTGAAATGTCGCGAATCGGTAGCGAGGGTATTGCGATGAATACTCGCTCCTTACTCCGTCGTCTATTGGCCGGTTTTGCGGCATGTTTCGTTCATGAACCCGTCTTCGTTTTCTCACAATCATCCCTACAACGCCCCTGGCGAGGAGGTCCAAGTTAAAAAGCCCCCCGGCTTCCTCATCGCCCGCGGTTGCATCCATGGGTGATCAGTGAGCTTCGACAAAAAGTAAATGTTACGAAGTGTCTCAAGTTGAAAACACAGTTGTGTTTTCTCTCTTTTCTTTCCAAAGGCTATCTTATTATGTTCCGTCCCCAAACTTCCAAGTCGGGCTTCACGCTCGTCGAACTTCTCGTCGTGATCGCGATCATTGGCGTGTTAGTTGGTCTGCTGCTGCCAGCAGTCCAAGCGGCTCGCGAGGCGGCTCGCCGCATGAGCTGTAGCAATAACTTCAAGCAAATTGGGCTTGCGGTTCACAATTACCACTCCGCGTACAACCAGTTGCCGAAGCAGAAAACCGGGACCGGGTTGGACCCCACCACTGGGGCTTGGTGGGACGGAACGAGTGTGACCACTCAAAGTCAACTCAGTTGGCTTGTCCCGATCACGCCCTTTGTCGAGCAGCAAGCGATTTGGGAACAGATCTCCAATCCGCTTGGTTTTGAACTCAGTGCGGCTGGTGGACTCGTGCCTCGAACGCCATCGTGGACCGCGATGGGGCCCAAGCCGGGCAGCAACTATACCTATCCACCGGGGATGACCCAATTGCCAAGTTTCCGTTGTCCTTCGGACCCCGGCACAGGCTTGCCAGGAATGGGACGCACCAACTATGCATGTTGCCTCGGCGATTCCTTCTCCAAAGCCGAATCGGGCGCGGTCAATCAAACATTGGTCGTCACGACCGGCGATGCCGAATGGTGCCGTGCGGGACAACGGGGCGCCTTTGTGGTGCACCAAAAGATGGCATTTCGGGATATTTTGGACGGACTGTCCAATACGATCATTGCCGGCGAGATCAATACGGATCTGGGCGATCGTGACATCACAACCGATGCGGCAATCTTCAAGGCGGTCAAAGCGACTCCGTCGATTTGTCGAACCGACGGATCGGTCGATGCCCAACGTCCTCGTTTCTGGGCCTCCGGTACAAATACCATCATCAAGGCACACGGTTCCATCTACGGTCGTGGTTACCAATGGATGACGGGTGAGCACTTGCACACCGGCATGATGACCATCCTGCCGCCCAATAGCACGCTGTGCTACCAAGGCGAATGGCCTGGACAAGAAGGTATTGCACCCCCAAGCAGTCGCCACCAAGGTGGTTGTCATGTGTTGATGGGCGACGGTGCGATCAAGTTCATTACCAATTCGATCGAATCGGGTAACCAAGAAGCTCACATGGTTGAATTCAGCCGAACCGGGATTTCTGCTCCCGGTTCAAAGAGTCCTTACGGATTGTGGGGGGCGCTTGGCACGCGAGCAAGCAAAGAGACGGTCAGCGAATTTTAATCCGCCGATCGGCACCCCAAGTTTTCTCGTGCAACCCTCGGTTGCACGAGGCGGCAATCAATTTTGCACGCCGCTTTCACTGTTCTCAAACTTCCCACTCGACACAATAACAAATTATGAAAATTCCATTGACGCAACTTTGTTGCACTGCTTTGTTCCTCGGAACGCTGACCATCACCGGCTGCGGCGATTCGGATTCTCCCACGATCGTGGGCGGCCCGACGCCTGAAATCCAAGCACAGCTTGACGCTCGAGATTCCGACTACGCTAAATCGATGGCCGAATCAAGAAAAGGGGATCGTAGCCAATAAAGGCGAAACGGGATCGCATGGTCGACAGGGCGTGTTATGACGCCTCGCCCTGTCGTGCCACCGATTGGTACTTTGTTCGAAGCGGTGACCCGCTTCGCTTCCACCTCGTGATACCGATGACTCGTCGGGACTTGACGAGGTTTTTTCTATGATATTTCTAGCGGATCGACTCTCTGCCGCACACCCTTGGTTGTCTCGGATGATCATTCGGCTGACGCTGCTCTGGCTGCTTCTAATCAGCGGCTGCGATCGGTCAAGTGACGCTGATTTGCGGTTGGGCTCGGATTCACTGCAGTCCTCCGGTTCACAGCGGTTCACTGCTTCACAGCAAGCTTCTGACTCACTGCAATCGCTGAATGACGCGATTGACGGCCAACATTGGGCGAAGGCATGGGAGTTGTCTCCCGTCGTACTATCGCGTTATCCGCGAGATGCTGACACGATCGCGTCGGTAGCTCGCGTCGCATTGGAAAACCAGAAGCCGCATTTGGCTGGCGATCTGATGATCGACGCCTGTCGTGCCGAGTCACTCGAGAACGTATCACGGACACAACAAGCGATTGCAACTCTCGCTGTCACCGGACGGGTCTACGACGCAATCGATCTGCTTGACGAGTGCATTGATCGGCATCCGCAACAACACGCGATGCGGCGGATGTTGTTCAATTTTTACACCGGCGTCGAAGATCACGTTCATGGCATCCCGCACGGACGTTTTCTGGTTCGTCATCGCCAATTTGATTTGCCATTGTTGTTGGCACTATGCAGTAGCGAAACTCGCACCGAGACCGCAGATCCATTGACCGAGATGGCACGGCGTAACGCGAAGGATCATCGTCCGATGATCGCCGAAGCGAAGATTCAATACGATCTTGGCAGAATGCAGGACGCGGCGTTACGGTTGCAGGATAGTCTCCGCTTCCATCCGGATTACGCCCCGGCGCTATCGCTTCAGTGCCGTGTGTTGTTCGCTCAGCAACGCGAAAGCGACTTGATTCAACTGGCCATAACCCACTGTGACGACATCGATCGCTATCCAAATTTCTGGATCGCCATCGGAGATTTGGCAAGATCGCAGCAACACGATGCGGAAGCAACGCGGGCGTATTGGGAAGCAACTCGTTGCGATGCGGATGTTCGCCAGGCGTGGGTGAAATTCAGTACGTCGCTTAGGCGGTTTCAGGATTTACCCGATCGACTGGACGCCGAGACGATCACCGCGATCGAAAATCGGGCGGTTCAGCTCAGCCGATTGGCTGAATTAAAAACATCGATGACGAGGCGTGATCATCCGGATCGCCGCACGACGATCGAGATTGCCACCACGTTGCAGCAACTCGGGCGACTTTGGGAAGCTGAGGCATGGGCTGCGTTAGCCACCACTTTGGCGGACGACGACGATGTTCCGGTAAAGCAAGTACGTCAATCAATCATCGCCGCGCTTCGCAAGGACACGTCTTGGCAAAGTTTGACGTTGCACCCTGAGCTGACGCTCGATTTGAGTGATTTGCCGCTGCCGCAATTGCTTGCCTCGGATCGTGCTGCGATCACAGACGGCTCGATGCCCACGTCGTCGGGGGCACCTTCGATGCCGCGTGCAGGTCAAGCGGAAACGTTGGCGTTGGTCGACGAAGCAAACCAGCGTGGTTTGGAATTCTTTGGATGCACCGGTGATGATTTGGACCGGCCGGGGGTGATGTTCTATCAAACGGTCGGATGTGGTGGCGGGGCGATCGATTTCGATCTTGATGGCTGGGTTGATCTTTACTTAGCCGCCGCTGGCGGAACACCGGGCAAATTCGATTCGGCCGCCAACGGGTTGATCAGAAATCTCGGTGGTCGGTTTTCCGATGTGTCGATTCAGGCGGGGGCCGATGATCGAGGCTTTGGGCAAGGCGTGGCGATCGGTGATGTCAACGAAGATGGATTTCCCGACATCTTGGTGTTGAACTATGGCCCCAACACGTTGTGGGTCAACAACGGCGACGGCACCTTCGCTGATGCAAGCGAGCGTTTGGGCGACCGCAATGCGTCGACCTGGTCGACAAGTGCCGCGATCGCGGATTTGGACGCAGACGGTTTAGCGGACCTTGTGATTGTTAACTACTGCGACGGGCTAGAACCAGTCCACAAAATTTGTCGCAGCGCGGACGCCGAGATCGCGCGAGCCTGCTCGCCAATCGTTTTTCCCGCCGCAGCCGATTCGTTCATGAAAAGTCACGGCGACGGAGACTTTATGGATCAAACAACTCAGTGGAATGCGACGGCCTCGGTTCAGGGGCGTGGACTGGGCGTGACCGCAGGCCAGTTCGATCAGCAACCGGGCGTGGATGTGTTTGTCGCAAACGACATGACCAGCAACCATTACTGGACCCGCAGTCACGACTCGCAATCGGCCGCCGATTATCAAATGTCCGAATCCGCTATTTTACGTGGCCTTGGATCCGATGACCGCTCTGCGGCGCAAGGTTCGATGGGCATTGCCGTTGCTGATTTCGACCGCGATGGCGACACCGATTTCTATGTCACGAACTTTGTCAACGAAGGCAACACCTATCATGATCAACAGCGTGATGGGTTGTGGCGTGACCAAACGGCCATCCACCACCTGTATCAACCGACGCTACCGATGGTCGGTTTTGGCACGCAAGCGGTTGATCTTGATAATGACGCGGTTCCCGAGTTGGTGGTATCCAATGGACATGTGGATCACTATCCGAGTGACGACCGTGCTGCGTTCTATGCCCAGCCGATGCAGGTGTTTCAGCGACGTTGGTTAGACGATGGTGTGTCCGCTGGCGAATTCGTTTCGATCGCCGATCGGATCGCCGGCGAATATTTGAAGTCGCCTCACGTCGGACGTGCCCTATGGACAATGGATGCCAATCGTGATGGACGCACCGATTTGGTCGTGACCCATCAAACCGAACCCGTTGCCCTGCTGATCAACCACAGCGAACCAGCAGGCGATTGGTTGGAATTGCAGCTTGTCGGACGCAATTGTTCGCGAGACGCGATTGGTGCGACAATTCATCTTCAGTCGGGCAATCAACAGTGGACCGCGG
This sequence comes from Novipirellula rosea, assembly GCF_039541335.1. Taxonomy (NCBI): domain Bacteria; kingdom Pseudomonadati; phylum Planctomycetota; class Planctomycetia; order Pirellulales; family Pirellulaceae; genus Novipirellula; species Novipirellula rosea. The sequence goes on from NZ_BAABGA010000120.1 coordinate 749,357, forward strand.
GGCAAATCTCAGGTAACGGATTTCTGTGTAGCAACGAGCGTGTGATTCGAGTCGGAATGGGTAGCGCGAGTGGCGATTGCGATGTCGTGGTGAGTTGGCCCGATGGTCAACAACAGCGATTCCATCAACTCTCGCTCAATTCTCGCTGGTTGCTCGTTCAGGGAGACGCGGACGCGTTTAGGTGGTAACGATGCGAATCACAATCCCTTGGTCTAGTAATACCGCTTGCCGGTCGAGGTCCAGCACGCTCTTTGATTTCTTGAACGTTCTGCTGCTGTGGTGCGGCCATTGCCTCGGTGCAAGACGGCGATTGGACGCGTGTAGCCGCAGTTGCGTGTTGACTCTGCTGTGTTTCGTCGTGAACGTGGGATTGGTCGGGTGTCGCGAGGCAAACGAAATCACGGCAAACGTGGATCCGATCGCAAACCACTCGGAATCTGCAGCGGATTTGTCTCCGACGCAACCGCAGCGAATGGAGTCAGCCGTACAGTTGATCGAGGCGGGGGCCACGTCCGAAGCCTCGTTGGTGATCCGTGATTTGTTGATCGAGGATCCTGATGATTTGCGATTCAATACGTTGATGCTGCGGGTGATGGTCGCCGATCAGGACATCGCGGGCGCGGTATCGCTGTTGGACCGGATGGTGGATGTGCATCCGCAACGTCATGACGATCTGCAGGCTCATGCGGCAAACCTGTTGTACCACGACGGAGCGGTCCAAGAAGCGATCGAGCGGCTCGAGTCGCTGCTGACGCGGTCGCCTGAGTTTTACGAAGCCCGACGGCGGTTGGCTCAAATGCTGAATCAACAAGGATACATGTTTGACGCCAATGAGCAGCTTCGAATTCTGATTCGCGACCATTCGATGACACTTGACGAATTGGTTAGCTTGATCTTTCCCGATCGGTCGTGGGTCGCAGTGAAGGATATTCCGCAAGATCGCAGCGAGTGGCCGAAGCATCAATTGAGTGTGATGAGTGTCGCTTCGGCCTATCGCATCGACGGGAATCCACGCCGGGCACTTCAGTGTTTGAACGAGCACGATCCGAGTGGGCAGCGAACCGATCCAGCGTTCTTGGCATTGAAAGGCCGTACGCTGGCCGACGCACAGATGTACTCGCAACTGAGGGATTGGGTTGCCTCGGCGCCCATTCAGTGCCAGCGTTATCCCGATTACTGGATCGCGTGCGGGAACTTGGCGATTCACGACAAAGACGATGCAGCGATCGCATGTTTTGTGAACGCAATCCAGAAGGAACCGCACAGTTTGGACGCTCACTATGGGATGATTCAGTCGCTCGAAAATGCGGGACGCACGTCGCAGGCCGAATTGTTTCGTGCACGATCTCAATCGCTCGATACGTTGGGACACAATGTCAGAACGATCCGCGATGCAACGCATCCGAATTCGCAGGCATTCGTCGACTTGGCGACTGGGTTGATGAGTGTGGGACGGTCGTTGGAGGCGATTGCATGGCAGGAGTTTGCCCTGACCCTTTTTTCGCCTCAATCACCCCAGCGTCATCAGATTGGCAGTTACAAGTCACGCGTCCTAGCCGAATTTCCCTCTGGCAACGACGAATCAACGATTTTGTGTGGGCTTGATCCAAGCGAGTTGCCGTCGCTGGATCGCTGGTTCGCCATGCTCAAACCTGTCTCGTCCACCGCGGATGCTGCGATTCAAACCGTCTCGCACGTTACAGCGGCTCGCGACGATTTTCCCCAGATCGATGCCGTATTTTCTAACGTCGCTGAGCAAGTCGGTATTGAGTTTCGCTATCGCAATGCCGCCGTCCCAGTGGAACGTGAGTTTCAAATCTTCCAAGCCTTCGGTGGCGGAGTGACATGTTTGGATTTTGATCGAGATGGACACGTCGACTTCTATTTTGGACAAGCGGCGACAACTCCACCTGATGGAATCTCGGCTTATTCCAATGCGTTGTTTCGAAATCAAGACGGTCAATTTACAAACGTCATCACGGAGGCCACGGCGGATAATCGAGCGTACGCCGTCGGTGTGACTGCGGGGGATTGGAACCAAGACGGTTTCGCCGATTTGATGATCGGCAACTTGGGGCGAAACGAACTGTTGATCAACCAAGGAGATGGTAGTTTTCGTCCGCTTGCTGACGACTCGCTCGCAGAGGTGTCGTCGTTCACCAGCAGTGTGGCGATCGCCGACGTGACGGGCGACGCGCTTCCGGACCTTATCGAGGTCAACTATCTGGATGATCCTAGCATTTTTGATCCGATCCAGTATGACGCCGATGGCAAACCCGTCTCGTTGCCGGGGCCGTTGCAATTTAAACCTGCAATGGATCGCGTCTGGGTTTCCGGCGGTGATGGAACGATGACGCCACAACCGCTCGGAGATCAAGATGCAGACGACTTTAGTACCGGGCTCGCATTGTTGGTCACGGACCTGGATCAAACGCCTGGTAACGATGTGTTTGTAGCAAACGATCTGCGAGCCAATCAATTGTGGGTGCGTCACGATCCTGATGATATGCGTTCGGCGCTGGTGGATGTTGCGGTGTCGCGTGGCGTGGCGTACGGAAGTGCGGGCAAGCCGATGGCGTGCATGGGAATTGCCTCAGCCGATTTCGATGGCAATGGACGAACCGATTTGCATATCACGAATTTTGAAAATGAGTGGTCCAATCAATACATGCAGAACGAGTCGGGCGTGTTTGTCGATTCCGCGGTGCCGTACCAATTGGACACGGTGTCACGAAAGATGTTGGGCTTTGGAACCCAGACGATCGATTATGACAACAACACGGTGTGGGACTTGATCGTGGGCAATGGACACATCGAAGATCTGACCGCCAACGGAAGTCTGTTTGCGATGCCGACGCAACTGTTGGCCGGGCGGGGAAACCGATTTGTGTTGCAAGAGGTTTCAGGCGACGATGGTTACTGGATCGGCATGCATTTTTCCCGCGCCATGGCCAAATGCGACTTTAACCGTGATGGACGCGTCGATGTTGTCATCACGGATCTAAAGCAGAATGCGGTCTTGCTTGAAAACCAAACTTCCACGTCCCACCATTGGCTGCAGCTTGAGTTGGTAGGGACGACATCGGAACGAGACGCGATTGGGGCGCGAGTGACGGCCGAGTTTGACTCGAGATCGATCACGCAAACGGTCAACACCGGAGATGGCTATTGTGCAAAGAACGAATCGGTGCTTTGCTTTGGACTCGCCGCAGCCGATTCGGTCGATCGAGTCACGGTGGTGTGGCCAAGCGGTCGAGAGCAGGTTTTTGAGCGATTGGCTTGCGATACACGTTGGATGTTGATCGAGGGTGAATCGGCCTGGGACACTACGCTACAATAGTGCTTCTTCAAAAATCTCTGGCTCGATCCCCTCATTTTCATCTGAGTTGCCGCATATGAAAGCTGCTTTTATTCAACAGACTGGACCTGCACAGTCGATCCAATATGGCGAATTGCCGGCGCCGGAAATAACCGAATCGCAGGTGCTGGTGCGAGTGAGGGCGGTCTCGGTCAATCCGATCGATTTGTACATCCGCAGCGGTGCGGTGGCCGCCGATTTGCCAAGTCCCTACGTGATTGGTTCGGACCTTGCTGGCACTGTCGAAGCAGTGGGGGCCAAGGTCACGCAGTTCAAAGTCGGCGATCGAGTTTGGGGAGTGCAGCAGAGTTCAGCTGGCCACCAAGGCACGTTTTCAGAATTGTGTGCGGTGGATGCACAGTGGATGCATGCGATTCCTAAGGATGTTCGGGACGAAGACGCTGCGGCGATCGCGTTGGTTGGGATTACGGCTCATTTGGGAATCGTCCGCGAAGCGCGTTTGCAGGCCGGCGAAACGATCTTTGTGCATGGCGGCACTGGCGGTGTCGGTTCGGCCGTGGTGCAAATGGCTAAAGCAATCGGAGCACGCGTGATCGCGACCGCTGGCGGCGAAGAAAAGGTGAAACGGTGTCGCGATCTCGGTGCAGATGTCGTCATCGATTATCACGCCAGTGATGTTGCCAGTGAGTTACAGGCGTAGGCGGCGGAGGGTGTCGATGTGTTTTTTGAAACGCTACGAGAGCCCGATTTTGATTTTGCCATCAGTGCCATGGCGGCACGCGGCCGGATGGTGGTGATGGCGGGACGTGATGCGCGGCCGGAGTTCCCTGTGGGACCGTTCTACGTCAAAGGCTGTTCGCTGCACGGATTCATGCTGCTCAAGGCGAGTGCGGAAGAACAACAAGCTGCCGCCGATGACATCAACCGCTGGTTATCCGCAAAACAGCTTCGCCCGTTGATTGACCGAGTGATGCCGCTCAGCGAAGCCGCCGAGGCGCACGCATTGCAAGAAAAACAAACGCTCGAAAACCAAAGCAATCTCACCGGCAAGCTAGTCCTAACCCCGTAGTGGATCTTGCTAAAGATCCCGTCAAGAGCAAGGACAGCCACGAAGTGGCGACATGTTGTAGCTATGGGCGTCAGCCCATGGAAGGCGTACACGTCGTGCGCCGTAAGTCCCGAAGGGACGACAGGAGATTCCATGAACGCGATTCCTGTCGCCCCTTCGGGGCTTTGCGATCGCGTTTGCACTCGCATCCACGGGCTCACGCCCGTGGCTACAACAAGCCGTCCCTTCGGGACTCACGAACAGCCACGAAGTGGCGACATGTTGTAGCCATGGGCGTCAGCCCATGGAAGGCGTACACGTCGTGCGCCGTAAGTCCCGAAGGGACGACAGGAGAATCCATGACCATGATTCCTGTCGCCCCTTCGGGGCTTGACGATCGTATTTGCACGTCGCATCCACGGGCTCGCGCCCGTGGCTACATCGTGCCGTCCCTACGGGACTAACCGGCAGCTGCAAAGTGGCGGCGTTAGGAAGTAGGAATTCGTAACCACCTCACCCCTTAGTCCCAATGGGATGACAGGAAGAACCGGAGCGTAGCCATGTCGACTTTCACTAATTTGCTGTTCCACATTGTTTACAGCACGAAATATCGAAAGCGAACCATTCGTCTTGAATGGCAGGACGAACTGTACGGTTACGTCGGAGGAATCGTCCGCGATCAGAAAGGAACCCTTCTGAAAATTGGCGGCGTTGAAGACCACGTTCATTTGCTCGCGAAGCTCAGTCCGACAATCGCGATTTCAGATGTGCTCAGAAAGATCAAATCGAACTCGTCGAAATGGATCAATGGACGACCAGACGTATCGAGAATGTTTGAGTGGCAATCCGGGTATGCGGCGTTCTCAGTTAGTGAATCTCAGTCGCCGTCCGTTTCCGATTACATCGCCAGTCAAGCCGAGCATCATCGGAAGATGACCTTTGAAGAAGAATTCCTTGCAATCTTGAGGAAACACAACATCGAATTCGACACTCGGTACGTCTTTGAGCAGGAGATCATTGAATGATTGTCGCTTCGGCAGTCACGAGGTGACGAGCACGAACAGCCACGAAGCGGCGACATGATGTAGCCATGGGCGTCAGCCCATGGAACGCGTACACGTCGTGCGCCGTAAGTCCCGAAGGGACGGCAGGGAATTCCATGATCGCGATTCCTGTTGCCCCTTCGGGGCTTTGTGATCGTATTTGCCTCCAGATCCACGGGCTCACGCCCGTGGCTACATCGTGCCGTCCCTTTGGGACTAATCACAGCGACGAAGTGGCGACATGTTGTAGCTATGGGCGTCAGCCCATGGAAGGCGTACACGTCGTGCGCCGTAAGTCCCGAAGGGACGACAGGAGATTCCATGACTGCGATTCCTGTCGCCCCTTCGGGGCTTTGTGATCGCGTTTGCCCCCGCATCCACGGACTGACGCCCGTGGCTACAACGTGCCGTCCCTGCGGGACTCACGAACAGCCACGAAGTGGCGGCATGACGTCCCTGCGGGATTCACTTAATAATCCTGTCCGTTGTCACTTGACTTGCACGAAGCTTGCCATTTTGTGATGGCCTGCTTCATGCTGCTGACTCGTTCGGCATTGCGATCAGCCAAATCGTGACTCTCGCTTGGGTCTTGAGCCAAATCGTACAATTGCCATGTCTTGCCATTGTCGCTGCTGATCAACTTGTGTCGGCCTTGATGCCAGGCGAGCTGTCTGCCGGATTGGAATCCAAGCGGTTCACTCCGCTGCAAATTTGGGTTGGCAATCACATCGATTAGCGAGATGCCATCGATCGGACGCGAGTCGGGATATTCGGCTCCGATCGCCGCGAGCACGGTCGGTAGATAGTCGCTAGTGACTGCGGGGAAGTCGGTCGTCGATCCGGCCTTGGTATGCCCCGGCCACACCAAAATCCCCGGCACGCGAACGCCTCCCTCGTACAACGAACGCTTACGGCCGCGAAAGTCGATCGCGGAACCTGGAGCTTTGCCCGCACTCCCCTCGGGGCCATTGTCGCTACAGAACCACAACATCGTATTGTCGGCGACGTTCAATTCAGCCAGCTTCGCTCGCAGTCGGCCCACTTGTTCGTCCAGCGCCGTCACACATCCGTAATAGTTGCGTTCATAATTCTCGTGATCCCGGTAGTGTTTGGCGTGCTTCTCACCGGCGACGACTGGCAAGTGCGGCGCGTGGAACCAAACCGCAGCAAAAAAGGGTGTCTCTTTGGCCACTGCGTTTTCGATAAACGGGATCGCGCGGTCCATGATCACGCGGGAATCATCGCCCTCGAGATTCTCGGTGACCGGATTGCCGGTGTGATCCCAGTAGTGCGTCCCGTAGGACTTCGCATTCGCTTTGTCGGTAATCGCGTCCCAGTGGCCGTTGTCCCTGGCGTTGGCCGGTTTGATCATCGGATCATAGGTGGGAACTTTCGATTCGGTCACAAAGCTGTCGTCGTAACCATGTTGTCGCGGCGGTGAGAAATGTTTCGCGCCTTTGGGGCCGCCTCGATTGGCATCCTTGACTGTGGTTGTCAACGTTCCGAGGTGCCATTTTCCAAAATGCCCCGTGGCATAGCCTTGCGTTTTTAGCAGTTCAGACAGCGTGATCTCATCCTTTTTCAGATGCCCGGTATTCGCGTTGTAAATTCCGTAGCGATACGGATGCCGGCCGGTCAAACAGCTGCCGCGTGTGGGGCTGCATACGGGGGCGGCTGAGTAAAAACGATTGAACTTCAATCCATCCGCTGCCATCGCGTCAATGTGTGGCGTGTGGATGGGCGACTCGGCGTTGAAGCATCCGGGATCCCCGATGCCGAGATCATCACACATGACCAAAATGACGTTGGGTTTGTCCGCAGCGGTCGCTTCCAAAACCGACAAAATTGCCAGCGAAAATGCAAAGAGGGGACGCATCGAATTTCCTTGTTCCGTTTTGTTTCAAAGCATGGATAAGCCGCTTGCTAATTTACAGCGATTTTGGAGGCCCGGCCGGTTTCCCGGTCTGCTTGTCGATCGGATATTTCGGTTGCCAAGTGGGATGTTTTTGATTTAGCCATGCATCCATTTGTTTGGAAATCGTCGAGGCAATTTCAGGGCGTGTCTTGATCAAATTCTTGGTTTCACCTTGATCGTCACTCAAACAGTACAGTTCCCACGAATCGGTTTCGTAGACGTACATCAACTTGTAACGTTGGCCATCGATGTCTGCGATTGCAGAAACGGCCGGTTCGGCTCGTTTGTCCATGTAGCCAGGGAACAGATAGAACACGGTGTTTCGCGGTCGCTGCGTGTTTGGATTTCGCAACACATCGGCAAACGACTCGCCGTCCAGCGGATGTTGGTCCGACGGGGGAACCCATTCCTTTCCAGCTAATTCAAGATAGGTTGGGTAATAGTCAACCGAATGGACTTTATGATCCGTGACGGTGCCCGCCGGAATCACGCCAGGCCAATAGGCGATCAAGGGAACGCGAATGCCGCCTTCGGTCAACATTCCTTTTTCGCCTCGCAGTGGTTGATTGTCTGCATGGGTACCGCCGTTGTCCGAGGTAAACAGAATCAGCGTGTTCGCCGCGATGCTGTCATCGGGGTTGCCATCGCCATCGGGGTCCTCAAGCGTCGCCAGTATCCGAGCCATGTTCTCGTCGACGCCTGCGATGAAGCCGACATACTCGGCCATCTTTTTATTTGCATCGCCGATGCGATCGATGGCTGCTTGTTTTAAGTCGGGGCGAGCACGAACAGGTCCGTGCACCGCATAAGTATGGAATTGCAAGTAGAAAGGTTTGTCGCCATCGGCAAGCTCTTTGACGGTGTCTTGCATCGCATCACCTAACGCATCACTGATGTGCTTGGGAGTATCGAGCAGCGATTTGGGTAGACCACGCTTCGACAAATAGGCATTGTCGTACGGAGCGGCGTAGCGATCAAAGTGCCCGAGTCCGACTCCTTTGAATTTCCATTCGCCGGTCTTCTTGGATGCGAAACAGGTTGGTTGATGCCCTTGGCTGAATCCGCCCAGGTTGATATCGAAGCCGACATTTTCGGGCATCGTTGCTTCGCCGCGATGACCGCCGACGTGGAATTTGCCAATATGAGCGGTGGCGTAGCCGTTTTGCTTGAGCGCCTCGGCAACCGTGATCGCCTCCGGAGCAACATCCTCGGATTGCTCGGGACCTTTGAAGTGGGCGGCTTCCCTTTTGATTCCGCCTCCGCCAAATCGGTTCAGATGTCCGACCACGTAAACATTGTTGTTAACGCGGGCCGGATATTGGCCTGACAACATCGCCGCCCGAGTGGGGGCACAGTTGGGTTGGGCATAGGCATGCGTAAAGCTGAGTCCACCAGCGGCGATTTTTTCGATCGTCGGCGTTTGGTAGACCTCTTTCGTGGTTCCCATGGTCGCCTGTTTTGCGCTGATGTGATTCCATCCCAAGTCGTCGACCATATAGACGATGATGTTGGGTTTGGCTTCAGCCGGGCGGTTGTTGTTATTCGCAGCGAGCGACTGGGCTGCCGCATTGATCGCTACGATCGATGTCAGGACGAAGAATAGTAGAAAGGTCGAGCGGGGGCTACGTTTCACGAGGGGCCTCTAGAAGCGATTTTTGAAAGGATTAGGGTTCGGCATGCCGACCGGGATGGCGGGATCTTATTGTAGCCTGCGGCATCGGCGACTGCACGCATGTCATCCACCTTGGCAGGGATCCGGTTTGCCGCTGCGGTATGCCATTTGCTTTTCATCATTATCCAACTTGTCTGACCTACCCGAGGAAAGTCGCATGACAAACTACACCAAGTTGAGAACGGAACTCGAAGCACAACTGAGTGACCTCGTCGCCCGAGCCGAGGGGATCGACAACGACCTCCGCAAACCCGGCGACGAAGATTGGGAAGAGCGGGCGGCGGAATCCGAAGGGGACGAAGTTCTGGCCTCGGTAGCCGATCTCGCAATCAAAGAGATTGAACAGATCAAGCATGCCCTGCACGAGATCGACGAAGGAACGTATGGCAAGTGCACTCGCTGTGGTAATCAAATTCCGCAAGAGAGACTTGAGGTCGTGCCTTATGCCACGACGTGTACCGGATGTGGTTGATCGTTTAATTCTCGCCCGATCATACCGAAATTGACCCTTGTAGCGGAGACCGTGATGCGCATTCGATTGCCCCTGATGGTGTGTGGTATCGCGATGGTTTTGATGCCTGCGATGTTCGTGCGGTCGCAACAGGCGGAAAAGCCTGAACCGCAGATGGAGGTCCAGAAACGGGACATGCAAAAGAAGCTGGACTATTCAAAAAACATCCTCGATGGCTTGGTGACCGAAGATTTTGACAAAATCCTCGCCAGCGCCAAATCGCTCAACACGCTGGCAAAACACAAGTGGATGCAGAATGATTCGATCGCTTACCGCACTCAAAACCAAGTGTTTTGGTTTACCACCGGGACGCTGATGACGGCAGCGGAGCAAAAGAATCTCGACGGAGCGATGCTCTCGTATACCCAGATGATGCACACCTGTGTCAATTGTCATCAGCTGATCCGACGCCAGTAGTTCGTGCCATGACGATCGTGACCTCCGTAGCGGTAATTGCCGGATTGACGTTCGCGTTGGCGTCGATGATCGTGATCGCTAATCGCTGGTTACACGTTCACGAAGACCCGCGAATTGATCGGCTGGAATCGATGTTACCGCACACCAATTGCGGGGCATGTGGCTATCCGGGATGCCGAGCGTTTGCCGAGGCGTTGGTGCGGGGCGAGACGTTGCCGGTGAAATGCACCGTCGGCACGGCGGGGGACCATGTCAAAATCGCGACCTTTTTAGGCGTGGATGTCGGCACGCAAGCGAAGCAGGTGGCACGTTTGGCGTGTGCGGGTGGGAGCAATGTGGCACGAAACCGCGCGCATTACGAAGGACTCGGTTCGTGTGCCGCCGCGGCATTGGTTGCCGGAGGTGGTAAAGCTTGTTTTTGGGGATGTCTTGGTTTAGCCGACTGCGAGCGTGCCTGCGATTTTGATGCGATCGAAATGGATGTTCACCAGATTCCGGTGGTCGACGAAGATCGCTGTACTGCCTGCGGCGATTGTGTCGAGGCGTGCCCGAAGGATCTATTTTCACTTCACCCGGCGAACCAGCGGTTGTGGGTGGCGTGTGCTTCGTTGGCCGAAGGCGACGAAATCCTTAGCGATTGCGAAGTCGCTTGTACGGGATGTGGTCGCTGTGCGATGGATGCACCGGTCCAGATCCAGATGAAGCATCATTTGCCCGTCATCGATTACAGCAAAGGTTCGTTGTCGGCGATGCCCACCCAGCGATGTCCAACCGGCGCGATCGTTTGGCTCGACAAAACGCTTGGACCGGTAAAAGGCCAAGCGGCCAAAAAAATCATTCGCCAAGGCAATGTGTGTGAGGGGGTCTCGTAAGCGACTCGTCGAGGGGGCGGCATGTGCTTTGCGTCGGCATGTGCTTTGCGTTCTGAAATGTTGCTTGACGAATGCTTTGCATTTTGAGGTTTGGCGTTTGAGCCGCAAACCGCATCGCATTGGAGCGGTCTTTTCCGTGAGCGATGGTGGCCATGACGAAATCAAAACAGGAATTCAAATACCCAGGGACTCGGGTCGCAGTCGATGGCAACACTGCGGTGGCGATGTGTGAACGCGAGTCGACCGATGCGGCCGGGGCATACCCGATCACGCCCTCCACACAGATGGGCGAGTATTGGGCCGAGGCTGCCGCAAGCGGCCACTTGAATATTTCGGATCGGCCGCTGATTTTTATTGAACCGGAAGGCGAGCATGCTGCTGCGGCGGTTACCGCAGGGCTCTCGATGACGGGGTTGCGAGCGAGCAATTTTTCGTCCGGCCAAGGCATCGCCTACATGCACGAATCGCTGTACGCAGCGGTGGGAAAGCGATTGACCTACGTCCTGAATATCGGGGCACGGGCAATGACCAAAGCGACGTTGAATGTGCACGCGGGGCATGACGACTATCACTGCATGGACGACACCGGCTTCTTTCAAATGTTTGCCAAAGACGCGCAGAGCGTCGCCGATTTAAACATTATCGCCCATCGTATCGCCGAACTCGCATTGTCGCCGGGCGTTATCGCACAGGATGGGTTCCTAACGACTCACTTGATCGAATCGATCCAAGTTCCTGAACGCGAATTGATTCGAGAATTTTTGGGGCGTCCCGACGACATCATCCAAACGCCCACCCCGGCGCAGCAGATTATTTACGGCGATACGCGAAGACGGATCCCCGAGGTATGGGACGTCGACAACCCGGTGATGACAGGCACGGTTCAAAATCAAGACTCGTACATGCAGAGCGTCGCGGCCCAGCGTCCCTATTTCTTTGATCATTTGCCGGAATTGACCGAGCAAGTGTTCGAGCAATTTCATCAGCTGACCGGCCGCCGCTACGATCGTGTGATCGGTTACCGTGTCGACGATGCGGAATACCTGATCGTCGGTCAAGGCAGTTTGATTCCAACGGCCGAGGCGGTGGCCGACTACCTGCGTGAAAGTCGCGGCATTCGAGTCGGCGTAATCAACTTGGTGATGTTTCGCCCCTTTCCCGCCGATCTTCTCAGTCAAATGTTCAAGGGCAAAAAGGGCGTTGCGGTGCTAGAGCGGCTCGATCAACCGCTCGCAGTGGATTTGCCGTTGATGCGGGAAGTCCGCGCGACCATGAGCCGCTGTCTCGAGAATGGGCGTGAGCCATCGAAGCCTGCGTTTGCGAACTTGGAAACCTATTGTTCGCTTACCGACGCACCTTCGCTGTATTCAGGTTCCTTCGGAATGGGCAGCCGCGATTTGCAACCCGAAGGTGTGGTGGCGGCGATCGAGAACATGCTTCCGCAAGGACAACATCGCAAGTTCTTCTATCTGTCGATCGACTTTCTGCGCGAGAACCCGGTTAGTCCCAAGCAACGAATTCACCAACAAGACATCGAATCGAAATATCCCGACATCCGTAAACTTGCTATCCGCGGATCGGAGAATCCGAACTTGATGCCCGAAAGCAGCATCACAGTGCGGATGCATTCGGTCGGCGGCTGGGGCGCGATCACGACGGGCAAAAATTTGGCGTTAACGCTGTACGATTTGCTTGGATTTCATATCAAAGCCAACCCCAAATATGGATCGGAAAAGAAGGGACAACCGACAACCTACTACTTGTCCGCGGCTCCCGAACCGATTCGCATCAATAGCGAGTACTTTTATGTCGACGTGGTATTGTCGCCCGATCCAAACGTGTTCCATCACACCAACGCCTTGGCGGGACTAAAGGAAGGCGGCGTGTTTATCATCCAAAGTGACAAGACGACTGCCGACGAGGTGTGGAAGAGTGTGCCGGAGCCGTATCGCCGGATTTTGATTGATAAGAAGATCAAATTCTTTTACTTGGACGCGTTTCAAATTGCTCGCGACGAGGCGAGTGACCCTGATCTGCAGTTGCGAATGCAAGGCATTGCATTTCAAGGAGCTTTTTTCTCGGCGTCCCCGGTTGCTGAGAAAGCCGGATTGTCTCAGACACGTCTAATCGAAGCCATCCGCAGCCAATTGCAACATAAATTTGGCAGCAAAGGGGCTCGCGTCGTCCAGGAAAACATGGCGGTCGTCAAGCGAGGGTTCGACGAAGTCAAATCGGTTGCCTATGGTGCGATCGACGAGGAATCTCCGCGTAAAACCGCGACGCAAGAACCGGCACTTCCCGTGGTGCTTAAAACGCAACCAACAAGCAAGTCGCGTCTGTCGGACGTTCATCGTTTCTGGGAACAAACCGGCAACCTTTACGCACGCGGGATGGGATCCGACACGATTACCGATCCTTTTATCGGTTTGGGAACAATCCCCGCAGTCACCACAATGTTCCGTGACATGAGCGGAATTCGCTTTCAACATCCTCAATGGATCGCCGAGAACTGTACCGCATGTGGACGCTGCTATACGGTTTGCCCCGACACTGCGATTCCAGGTCTAGTCAACGAGGTTACTCAGGTCTTTGACACGATCATCGCTCGGCTTCGCAAAGGTGGAATGGATTTAAAGTACCTGCCAAAAGCAGTTCGCGACGTTGAGAAAAATTTGCGTCCGATCTTTGCCGAGGCGAGCGAAAACGACAACGTGTTGGGAATGTTGCAAGAGGCGATCAACAAGACCCTTCGCGACAGCAAGCTCGAGAAGGTTTCGCGTGATGAACTCAAGCACGAACTCGAAGCGTTCCGCGAAGAAATCGGCGAGTTTCAGTTCGCGCTGTCGCGTCCCTATTACACACTGAAAGAAAAAGAGTCGCCTGGCGAAGGCGGGCTATTGAGTATCACGGTGAATCCCAACACCTGCAAAGGGTGTATGGAATGCGTGCAAGTGTGTGACGACGATGCACTTCATGTCGTGCCACAAACGGACGAGTCGCTCAACACATTGCGTCGAAATTGGGATGTTTGGCAAGACCTGCCCACAACCCCGAAAAAGTACATTCGCGTGCAAAACATCGAAGAGGGCATCGGCGTGCTCGAAACGTTGTTGTTGGACAAACGAAACTATTCGTCGTTGGCAAGCGGCGATGGTGCCTGTAACGGTTGCGGCGAAAAGAGCGTCATTCATCTGTTCACCGCAACGGTCGAAGCACTCATGCAACCTCGCGTCGAGCGGCATGTCGCCTCGTTGACCGCCTTGATTGCGAAACTGGAAACTCACATCCAACATCGATTGGTACAGGAAATCGATGTCGGCGATCCCGAATCGCTTGCGAAAATTGTCGATGAATTAGGCACCGCCGATGTGACGCTCTCAGGGATCGCTCAACGAGTCGAGAACCAGCGGGGTGGCGAGCCGATTGATCAGCAATGGCTTCGCCGGGTCACGAGCCTATTGGCGAAACTAAAACGACTTCGTTGGAACTACATCGAGGGTGTCACAGGACGTGGGCGTGCCAACGCCGGGATATTGAACTCGACCGGGTGTTCGTCGGTGTGGGGTAGCACGTTTCCCTTCAACCCGTATCCCTTCCCCTGGGCCAATCATTTGTTTCAAGATGCCGCTTCGATGGCGATGGGAGTTTTCGAAGGGCACATGAGCAAGATGGCCGACGGGTTTAAAGCAATCCGCTTGGCTGAGCAAGAGTTGTCGGGCAATGGCAATGATCCGGCCGATTCGTCGTTGACCTATTTCAATTGGCGACATTTCAATGATGAAGAATGGGAACTTTGTCCGCCGGTGGTCGCCATCGGTGGCGATGGCGCGATGTACGATATCGGTTTTCAAAACCTTTCACGTGCCATGATGTCGGGCAAGCCGATCAAAGTGCTGATCTTGGACACGCAGGTCTATTCCAATACGGGCGGACAAGCCTGCACGTCGGGATTCTTTGGGCAGATTTCTGACATGGCTCAATACGGCAAATCGATCCAGGGCAAACAAGAGGTTCGCAAAGAAATCGGTTTGATCGGAATGGCACATCGCACGACCTATGTGATGCAGAGCACGATTGCACATCCGAACCATTTAATCGAAGGATTTATCGAAGGGCTGAAGTCGCGGCGACCTGCGCTGTTTAATCTCTACACCTCGTGTCAACCCGAGCATGGCATCGGAGATGACATGAGTGCCAATCAGGCTCGCTTGGCGGTGGAGTCGCGAGCCTATCCGCTGTTTCGCTACAATCCCGATCACGGCAATCGACCTGAGCAGTGTTTCGATCTGGAAGGCAATCCCGCGATCGACCAAGATTGGCCTAGCTACGAGTTGAAATACAGCGAGAACGGGCGTCACAAGACGATGTCGTTGCCGATGACCTTTGCGGATTTTGCCGCGACCGAGATCCGATTCCGTAAACATTTCCGGACGGCACCGCCGGAAACGTGGAACGACAAGATGATCCTGCTGTCCGATTTCTTAGAACTTCCGGCGGGCGAACGCGAAGGACGGTTTCCTTATGTGTGGAGCGTCAATCGCAAACAGGAATTGATGCGTTTATTGGTCGCGCCGCCAATCGTCGCGTCCTGCGAAGATCGTCGCGATTTCTGGACGATGCTGCGAGCGATCGCCCGTGTGAACGAAACCAAACCGGATCGCACCGCAATCGAAGCGGATGTCCGACGGGAAATGACCAACCGTATCGCGTCGGGAATGATGCAGTTATTGACTGGCGAAGCGAATGGGTCGGCCGTTGCCGTCGCGGACCCTAGTCAGGCGATTCCTGATCATCAATCATCGGCGGATTCCAATAGCGAATCCATGGCCCCTTGGATCGACACGCCCGAGTGTACCTCGTGTGACGAGTGTGTTCGTTTGAACCCCAACATCTTTGCCTACAACGACAAGAAAAAGGCATTCATTCAAAATCCAGAGGGAGGGCCTTACAAGGATTTGGTCAAGGCCGCCGAACGCTGCACAGCCCAAATTATTCATCCAGGGTTGCCGAAAGACCGCAGCGAAAAGGACATTGAAAAATGGATCGTTCGTGCTGAGAGGTTCAACCAATGAGAAATCTACGGTTCGACTTTTTTCGCGGTAAGACATTTGCCCATGGGATTCATCCTCCTGAATCGAAACAGGAGACATGTCATCGCGAGATTCATCAATTCCCGTTTGCACCGCTATTGATCGTGCCACTTTCGCAGCACATCGGCAAACCGGCAGTGCCCGTGGTTGGTGAAGACGACGAAGTGGTGCGAGGCCAATTGATCGCCGCGGCAGACGGATTCATGTCGGTGGCGATCCATGCTCCGGCATCAGGAATCATCCGCCGAATCGCCCCGACCCCCAGCATCAATGGCAAGATGGAACCCGCATTTTTTCTTGAGCCGTTTGCGGCATCGACTCAAGAGGTGGTTGAGGGAACTCCGCTGGATATCGATTCGGCAAGTCGCGAGCAGATCCTCGCCGCGATCCAGTCCGCAGGCATTGTCGGGCTCGGGGGCGCCGGATTTCCGACCCACGCGAAACTGAAAATTCCCGATGGTAAGTTCGTTGACACGCTGGTGATCAATGGCATCGAGTGCGAACCGTATCTGACGACCGATCACCGCGTGATGCTTGAACATGCCAACGACGTGATCACCGGCATCGGTTACCTGTTGCGTGCGACCGCAGCCCAGCGGGCGATCATCGCGGTCGAGGCGAACAAAACCGACGCGGCGGAATCGCTTCGCCGCATGTTGCCCCCGTCTGTCCCGATCACCATCGAAGTCCTGCCTGTGAAATATCCACAAGGTGCCGAGAAAATGTTGATCACCGCGTTGTTGGGCCGAGAGGTTCCGTCGCGTGGATTGCCACTCGATGTGCATGTGATTTGTGTCAACGTGGGGACTGCGGCCGAAATCGGCAAATTGATTCCTCACGGACTAGGGCTGCAAGAACGCGTCGTCACGGTGGGCGGACCAGCGATCCAGCAGAAAGGCAATTACCGTATCCCAATCGGTACCACGCTGCGGTTTATTTTGGAAACCGTGGGCACCGAACCCGACATTTCGACCGTCGTGATGGGAGGACCGATGATGGGAGCAGCCGCCTCGAGTTTGGATATCCCGATCACCAAAGGCTCCACCGGCGTGATCGCGTTCACTGAGCGTGAAACCGGCAAGCTGAGATCGCGAAAGCAGTTTCCCTGTATCAAGTGCGGCGATTGCGTCGACGTGTGTCCGCTCTTTTTGAACCCGTCGCAACTGGGGCTGCTTGCCGAACATGGTCGTTATTCGTCAATGGTCAACGACCACCACTTGATGGACTGTTTCGAGTGTGGCTGCTGCACGTTTGTGTGCCCTGCTCACATTCCCTTGGTCCAGCAATTTCGCGTCGCCAAGGCTGCGATTCGCAAGGCGGCAAGGAGCGAGGGATGACGAAGTTATCCAAAACGCTGACGATCCAAAGTTCGCCGCACATCGGTGCCGCGGCGAGTGTCGACTCGATCATGCTGAACGTGGTATTGGCGTTGCTGCCGCTCTGTGCGTTTGCAATTTACCGCTTTGGGATTTCCGCCGCGTTGATCCTGATGATGGCCGTGTTGTCCTGTGTGCTGACGGAACACCTGATGTGTCGGTCCGCTGGCCGACCAACCACGGTTAGCGATGGATCGGTGCTGATCACCGGCATCCTGTATGGACTAATTCTGCCACCAAGTTTGCCGCTCTGGATGGTGGCTGCAGGTGGGGTGATCGGCGTCGCGATGGGAAAGTTCCTTTTTGGCGGACTTGGCTACAACGCGTTTAATCCTGCCTTGGTGGGACGCGCGATTTTGCAGGCCGCCTTTCCTGCGGCAATGACGACGTGGCCATCCGAATCCGCCGCCTCGTTCGCATCGCTTCCTTCATCAACACTTGCGCTGCCACTGACCAAGCCCGATTACGATGGAATCTCGGCAGCAACGCCGCTGGCGAAGTGGAAGTTCGAGCAGATTCCAACCGATACAGCCGACCTGTTTGTGGGCACGGTATCGGGATCGACCGGAGAAACGTGTGCAGCCCTGATCTTACTCGGAGGCGTCTACTTGGTGGCTCGGCGAATGATGAGCTGGCGGATCCCCGTTGCGATTCTTTCCACCGTTGCGCTTTGCAGCATGCTGTTGCAAGCGATTGATCCAACTCGCTACGCGGGACTCTCGTTGATGTTGTTTTCAGGCGGCTTGATGTTAGGGGCGGTTTTCATGGCCACCGATATGGTTGCCTCGCCGATCACTCATCTTGGCTGCGTCGTTTACGGGATTTTGATCGGTTTATTGGTAGTGGTCATTCGTGTGTGGGGTGGCATGCCCGAAGGCGTGATGTACGCAATCCTAATTGGCAACGCCGCCTCGCCCCATATCGACCATTGGATTCAGCCGCGAGTTTACGGAACGGCATCTCAAGGAGGGGCGGTATGAAAACCTCGCTTCCCACTGACCCCACGTTGACCGGATCGGCAAGCATGCCGGCTCCGCAAACGGCGGCGATTTACGGAGTGGTGTTGAGTGTCGGGATCGTGTGCAGTCTTGCAACGGTGACGGTTTACCAGTTGACGCTTCCGCGGATTCTCCGCAACCAAGTGGCCATGCGTCACGACGCCATTCTGGCGGTTTTGCCCGATATGGTTTCAGTGATCCCATTCAAATTTGACCAAGCCGGCGGACGGTTTCAGCCTGCTGCGACGGATACAGCCGATTCCAATCTTGTGTTCGCAGGTTTTGGTCCGAGCGGAGAACTTGTCGGTTTGGCAATCGAGACCGAGGGGATGGGGTATCAGGACACGATTCGGCTGATGTATGGATACTCGCCACACGAGCAAGCGATCATCGGAATTCGTGTTTTAGAAAGCCGTGAAACGCCAGGGCTCGGCGACCGCATTGAAACGGATGCCAATTTCCTGAGTCACTTTCGACGGTTGGATGTTTCGCTCGATTCCACCTCGAACCAGCTTGCTCATCCGATTGAGTTTGTTAAATCGGGAAATAAGAGCAACCCTTGGCAGATCGACGGAATCACCGGGGCGACGATCTCGTCGCGAGCCACCGCGGCGATGATCGGTGACAGTGCAGCGGACTGGATCCCTCGCGTCTATCCTCGTCTTGCCGATTTCACGGCAACCCCACTGGAGTCGCGATGATGTCTTTCGCACACGAAGAACCGGTGCAGCCTGCGACTGACGATCTCGTCAACGGCATCTGGAAACAGAATCCGGTCTTTGTCCAGGTGTTAGGCATGTGTCCGGTGTTAGCGGTTTCCAACACTGCGATCAACGCGTTGGCGATGGGGTTGGCGACTTCGTTTGTGTTGCTAATGTCCAACGTCGTTGTCTCGCTGATTCGCCACGTCGTTCCGAACCAAGTTCGTATTGTAACGTTCATTTTGGTGATCGCCACGTTTGTCACGATCGTCGACTACGTGATCCAAGCCATCAGTTTGCAACTGCATCGATCGCTGGGGGCGTTCATTTCGCTGATCGTGGTCAATTGTTTGATTCTCGGACGTGCCGAAGCGTTTGCTTCGAAGCATCGCGTCGGTCGTTCTGCAATGGACGCACTTGGCATGGGCATCGGCTTCACCATCGCACTGCTCTGCTTGGGCGCCATCCGCGAACTGCTCGGCAACGGCAGTCTGTTTGGATTCCGAATGTTCGGCGAGTCGTTCCAGGAGTGGACGATCATGATGCTGCCGCCGGGCGGATTTTTTACGCTGGCAGCATGGTTGTTGCTCATCCACTGGTTTGAACAACGTCGTGGTGGCACCGAAACCCAGCGCGAGGTGATCCGATGAGCCACGAGTCCCTTGGCGTGATCTTCATCAACGCATGTTTGGTGAACAATTTTGTACTGGCCTATTTCCTGGGGATTTGTCCGTTCTTGGGCGTGTCCGCCAAACGCCAAACCGCATTGGGGATGGGGGCGGCGGTCACGCTGGTGATGACCGTTAGCTCGGTTGCCGCGTCGGGAATCCACACGTTGTTGGTGTGCTTGGACGCACCCTATTTGCAACTGATTTCGTTCATTGCGGTGATCGCGTCGATGGTCCAGTTGGTCGAAATGTTCATTAAAAAGGTCAGTCCAAGTCTATTTCGATCATTGGGGATTTTTTTGCCGCTGATCACCACGAACTGTGCGATCCTGGCGGTTGCCTTGTTTCAAACCAACCGAGGCTACGACTGGCTTCAGTCGATCGTGTTTGCGATCGGTGCCGGAGTGGGCTTCACATTGGCCCTGGTACTGATGGCTGGAATTCGCGAAAAACTTGAACTCGCCCATCCACCGGATCTTGTCAAAGGGACGGCATTGACGTTGATCATTGCGGGGTTGTTGTCGATTTGTTTCATGGGGTTCGCGGGGTTAATGGGGTGAGATGATGATTGCACTGGTCAAAGCCATCGCCGGAGTCACGGTCATCCTGGGCGGTTGGCTGTGGGTCCAAAACCGATGGCGAACCGTGACGGGGGCCGCGTCCGACGTCGATGCGTTGGCTGGCCGAATCGGTTGCCATGGATGTGGCTGCAAAACGCAATGTCAAAATTCAGAGACACACGATCCTACGCATGACGGTTAGATTTCGAGGGAGAATTGGGATGCGACTACAAGACTACGATACAAAAACTCGCTACCGAGCGACGGTGCGAGCCAGCAAACGAATCACTGCCGTGGATTCCCACGAGGAGGTTCGCGACATCTTGATCGAGGTGGAAAGTCAAGAATTCGACGTCGCCGTGGGCCAGAACATTTGTGTGTTGGCGCCGGGGCAAGCGGAAATGGGCCAGGAGTATCATTTCCGGCTGTACAGTATCGCGGATGTCCCGCACAGCACGCCCGAAGGTTATCTGCAGATCCGCATTTGTGTGCGTCGCTGCAACACGATCGACGAATTCACGGGCGAACAGTACCCCGGTGTGGCGTCGAACTACCTATGCGACCTGACCCGCGGCGAAACACTGACGATTACCGGGCCGTACGGACAAGCGTTTGAAGCCCCTTTGGATCCGGATGCTACCCTGATTCTGATCTGCGCCGGAACTGGGATCGCCCCCTTTCGTGCTTTCGTCAAATATCTCTATTCCGAGGCGTGTGACTTCAAAGGCCGTGTTTGGTTATTTCACGGTGGCCAAACCGGTGTCGATTTGTTGTATCGCAATCAAGAGAAGGACGATTTTGCGCTGTACTACGACCGCGACACGTTCGAAGCGTTTGACGCGTTAAGTAACCGCCCCGGTTGGTCCGAGACGGCCGATTGGGGAGCGGCGATTGAAGATCGTGGCGAAGAACTGTGTCGATTACTCTCGGAACCGACAACGTACGTCTACGTGGCAGGGCTGGAGGTCATCCGCGACCAACTGGACGAAGTGATGGCCGAGATCGCGGGGGCGAACCAGACATGGTTCCGCTGGAAAGAGGATCTGCAGGCCGAAGGCCGCTGGATCGAACTGCTGTATTGAACGGGCTTAGCCTGGATCTGATAAAATATTGGTATTGTCGTGATTTTTAGTTGCGCTGGTTTTCTGCCACCTCTCCCCCGACTTCGTCGGTGGAGAGGTAACTGCGGCAAAGCTTGGAAGAAAAACTCACCCCCAATAGCCGATGGCAATACCAAAGTTTTAGCGGTCCAGGCGTAGCCTGGATCTGAAAACCGCTGGGATCAGATCACGCTGCGGGAATCTCGGGCAATACCTCGTCCAGTGCCGGTTCGTCCAGTACCGGATCACCCGACGCGGACTCACCCGACTCTGGATCGACAGCGACTTCCACTGCCACGATCACATGGTTGGGCGTGATCTCGACGACTCGTCCTTCGGGCAATACGTCTCCGACGCGAACCCGTGTAGATCCAATTACGGCGACGCGTCCCGAGGTGTTTTCGTAAATGATCTTGACTTCTTCGTGTGGCCGATGTTCGATCGTGGTCTTGGGTTCCACTGCAATGGTCTCATCGACAACCACTTGCGCAACGACCGGGGGGGCTTCTAGCTTCGGCTGCTTCGCGACCGGCGCTTTCTCTTTGACAAAAATGGTTTCAAATGGATTGGTTGCTAAGACGTGGTCCAAATGAACGTCGGGCCAACGAACGGGCGGATGCAAGTTGTCGGGTGATTTCTGGAACGAGACCTTCGTGATCGCGCGATTGGTTCTCAGCGACGGCGGCGTGTCGAATTCCTGACCCTCATCCTTGGGGGCAAATAACACAAAACCCAAAACGCCGACTAACACGGCGATCAACGCAAACTTTTTCGGAGTCAGACTCGATGTGGATAGAAACTCAGTTTGGCTCATTGCAGTTTCCCTGATGGGGTCAGCTCTGGATTCAGATCGAACAGCAGTCGCAATTGGCATTCAGCCGAGAATGTTTGTTCGCTATTTTTAGGTGCCGTCACGCTCAACTGAGCAATCCGATAACTTCGGGGCAGGTGTTGAAGACCATCCAGGAATCGGCAAAACCCAGAATAGGGACCTTCGCCGACAAAGCGAATGTCCATCTCGCGGTGTAGCGATTCGTTGACCACTGCACCGGGGCGGAAATCGCGGATTTGGAACTGGCTTGCTTTGGCAAGTTCCGACAGCTCGCTGAGGAAATCGATTTCGCCTGCTTTGGCTGGGATTTTGGTTTTGAACTCGGAAACGCGTGTCTCGGTCGTTCGCACTCGCTGCTCGGTATCCCGATGCGCCGCATGAATGTCTTTGCTTTTTCGAAGTAGCGCGAGCGACTCGGATTGGGCAGCGTCGTTCTGTGATCGCTTTGCCTGAAGTTCGTGGCGGACAAACACCAGCAGGGCCAGAATCACCAACATTCCCACGATACCCACGCCGTGCAGCATCAAGTTACAAGATCGTTTTGTGGTAAAAATTTCACTCATTTTCCCGGTGACTCCGCAAACTTGCACTCAATCTGGAACTGACGTCCATGTGTCTCGTCAATTTGGTACATCAACGACGACCTCAGTTCGACTTGGTGAAACACATTAGAATTGCGTAACGATTCGACAAAACTCGCCAAACTCTTGTCGCCATCGGTAACGCCTTGTAGCGACAAACTGCTAAGGTTTGCGGGCGTCGCTGCTGATCGGGATTTCTTGTTGATTTGGCGGCTTGCGTTGGACGACAGATGCATTCGTTCGATTTGGACTTTGCCGTCACTCGATTTCGTGGCTTTGCCCAAGATGGCCAGCAACGCGAGTGAGCGGTCGGGGACGCAAATGTGCTCGAGTACGTCGACCTCTTGTTGCAGAACATCCAGTTGCGAATCCAAGCTGGCTGTCTGAACTTGCAGTTGCTGCAGCGGGTGAATTTCGCTTGTCAACGCGTCGAGTTGCAGTTGGCTTTGCTGGACGTCTCGATAGTTTCCTGCCATGACTACGATTCCGCCAATCAACAGCGCGGCCCAGACCAACGCCCATTGACGCAGTCGCCGCCGCACCAGCATTTGGATGACGAGTTTTTCGGGTAATAGATTTATGAACATGACCGTTGCTCCCAACGCAGGGCCGACAGGGCAGCGGCGACGCCAAATTGTGCGTCATCCGCAGCCTCGTGCGGCTTGGTCGTCGGCAAACACCACGTCTGTGCTGCGATCCCAAGTTGGTGACTAAGACATTCGGGCAGATGACGTATCGACGCTCCGCCACCCAACAAGACCAATTCGCTTGGCTTGGATATACGGAATTGCTGCGTTGCATAGTCGAGCGTCCGCTTCAATTCGTTGATCAATTGTGCAATCGGCTGTTCGAGCATTTGTGCTGGGCCCGAGACCACGGGGCGTCCCGATGGGTGCGGTGGTGAAACCGCATAGCGGATTAGCAACTGCATCGCTTGGTCGTGCGATAAATTGAGTGCTTGCTGGATCGGTCGCATCAGCGTGCGGAGCCCACCGCCACGCAGCACTCGCGTGTAGATCGGTTTGCCATTGGCCACTAAGACGAAGGTGAATTCGCTATCGCCCAAGTCGAGTGCGACGACGGGCGTCGTATGTTTGCCGCTCATCATCGTGACCGCGCGAGCCAATGCACATGGCAATCCATCGAGGACTTGGCATTCATAACCCGCCGACGTCAAATCCTCAGCGATTCCCATGGCGAGACTTGTGGGCATACGCAGGGCGGTGATTTTTGCCGCTTGATCCGCTGCTTCGCTGGTACTCCAGAAACCGAACACATAGTCGGCATCACCGGATTCGTTGTCAGCAGCAAGTTCCTCGCAAACCATGTCCCGCGTTTCATCGAGAGACGCTGCCGGCAATTCAAGCGATCGCAACGAGTGATACGACATCGAAACCGCGGCTGCACATTCCGAGCGGGTAAACAGTTCGCGTAGTTCGGCGATTCGTAGCTTTTTGTCAGCCAGATTGATTGCCTTGTGCTGCGAATTGGGCTGCGGATCTTCCTCGCGAGTCACACACCAGCGTTGACAAATCTGGTATCGGTCACCCGTCCGTTCGACCTGTGTGAATTTGATCGACCGGCTACCAATATCGATTCCGATCCACCCTCGCGGCGTCGACGCAAATGGGGTTCTCACGCGGTGTTGTAATGTTGTCAGTACGGACATAGCGGCGATTCCTTTATTGTGGCATGGACGACACGTCCAGCAGTGGAAGGATGACCGAGAAAGCCACGCCGGCGACCACCATCCCTAGGAAGACAATCACGACCGGTTCGAGCAACTTAACCAAATCACGCAGATGGCGTTCGCCTTGGTCCTCGAAATACTCACCGACCATTTTCAAGACATCGCCAAGCTTGCCGGTCCTTTCCGCAGTCGCAACCATTTGCGCCGCTCCCGAAGGCAGGAAGGGTGACGACAATAACGTCGGTCCCAGGCCTTCGCCACGAAGCACCTCCGATTCAAGCCGTTCGTACATCGACCGAAACAAGCTGTTGCTTGATGCCGAGCGGCACAGACGAATGCTTTCGACTAAGGGAACACCGCTGCTAAGCATGGTTCCAAGCAATCGAAAGGTCCGTCCGGTCGACAGCGATCGAGTGGCTTTTTTGGCAAATGTAAAATTAAGCGATGCGTAATCCCAGGCGTCACGGACAAAGTTTGCATTTCGTAGCGCGTATGCGGCAAACGCCAACCCAATGAACACTGCGCCGAGCAAAACGAAATGGCCGCGAACAAATTCACCCATGTTCAACATCAGCTGGGTGAACGGGGGCGGCGCCTTTTCCAAGTCCGCAAAAACTTTTGCGAATTGAGGAAGGATAAAGAAGAACAGCACCACCAGCACCACCAACGTCACGACGCACAGCACCAATGGGTACATCAACGTCGACACCACCGTTTGTCGCATCCGCAAATCGCTGCGCAGCAAATAGGTCAACCGCTCGAGCACCTCGGTGATCGAACCGCTTTGTTCGCCCGCGGCAATGCCGGCGACAAACATTTCATCAAATACGTGAGGATGTTTCCGAAGTGCGCTGGCAAACGTCGAGCCCCCCTCGATGTCTTCGCTAACACGGCTCATCACGGTTTGCAGTGCAGGGTTGGTGCACTGACCGGCTACCGATTTCAGAGCCTCGGAAAGATCGACCCCCGATTGGCTCATGATCGTGATCTGTGACAACATCATCACGATGTCGTTCTTTTTGATGCGGTTGCTGAACGAGAACGATGCGGGACGGACCGCTTTGACTTGATCGGCACTGATTTGCAGCAAAAACAAACCCTGTTGCCGCAACTGGGAACGCGCTTCGGCCAACGAATTCGCTTCGATGTCACCGAGGGTGATTTTCCCGCTGCGTTCTTTGGCTCGATAGTTGAATTTCATGATCGGTTCCCTCACGGTTTAATCGACGAAAGCCACTCGTGATACTTCTTCGAGACTGACTTTGCCTTCCTCGGCTAAACGCATTCCCTCATCAACCAAAAACGTTCCGGACTGTTTCACGTGTTGATTACGAATCGCTTCGATGTCGCCACCTGCGGAGATGATTTCTCGCATTTCGCGGTCAACGCATAGGACTTCGTACAGTCCGGTTCGTCCGCGTGAACCGGTGTCGTAACAATTGCGACATCCTTCCCCGCGAACAAACGTACGACGGCGGTCCCCTTTGTACTGGAACGAGTCCAGGATTTCGGGACTGGGAAAGTAGGTTTCTTTGCAGGTCGGACAAACCATTCGCACCAAACGTTGTGCGATGACTCCCAATAATGCTGCTCCGATTTTGAACGGTTCGACGCCCATGTCGCGAAGCCTTGTGACGGCGCTGAAACTATCGTTGGTGTGCAGCGTGCTAAGAACCAAGTGGCCGGTCAACGCAGCTTGGATGGCCACGGCTGCGGTTTCCGCGTCACGAATCTCTCCGACCATGATCACGTCGGGGTCTTGCCGCAGTATCGCCCGCATCGCTCCGGGGAAGGACATCGGTTTGTTACCGCCGACGGGGACTTGAACAATTTGGTCCAAGTCATATTCGACCGGGTCTTCCACCGTGACGATGTTGCGTTCGACCGATTTGATCAACTCCAGTGCCGAGTAGAGCGTGGTCGTTTTGCCGCTGCCGGTTGGCCCCGTGACCAGCACCAATCCATGGGGCCGATGCAACATTCCTTTGACGTCGCTCAATAATTTCGGAGGAACACCCAGTTCATCCAGATTGAAGGTGACGTTTTGGCGATCGAGAACCCGAATCACGACCTTTTCGCCGTGATTGGTTGGCAGTGTCGAAACACGTAAATCGATTTCACGACCTTCGACGGTCAAGTGAATGCGTCCGTCTTGGGGGATGCGGTGTTCGGCGATGTCAAGTTTTGCCATGACCTTAAGCCGCGAGATAATCGCCGGGTGAAAATCGCGACGAGGTCGCAGCGTTTCCCGCAACATGCCATCGACTCGGAAACGCACTGACGTGCATCGTTGTCCCGGTTCGACGTGAATGTCGCTCGCCTTTTGACGAACCGCGCTGACGATCATGTAATTGACGAGATTGATGATCGGGCTGCCGTTGGCTAACGACTGCAAATCCGCAATGTCGATATTGAAATGATCCGCCTCTAAATTCACTGCATCGGGATCCATGTCCGCAGTGACCGCATCGACCGCAAAGTCGTTCTCGTAGCAGCGGGGCAGCATCCGCTCGATCACCGAGCGCAGCGTCAATACCGGTTTTACTTGCAGCCCGGTGATTCGTTCGATCTCGTCGACATGCTGAAGATTGTGCGGGTCGACCATGGCAACGCTTAGCTTGCCACGCACCTTGAACAGGACGAGTGCCTCCAGCGATTCGGCTTTTGCCTTGGGCAACAACTGCACAACCGCAGGGTCGACCATTCCGTCACGCAGCAGCGCATAGGGAACGCCGCGTTGTTGACTCAAAAAACGCAGCAATGTGCCTTCATCGATCAAACCCAATTCCAGCAGCGTCTCACCCAGCCGCGCACCTTTGGCGGTATGTTCGGTAAGTGCGGCTTCGAGTTCATCGCGGGTAAGTACACCGGCGCGGACCAAACGCTCGCCCAGCGGCAACGGCGTTTCCGGCGCAGCAGCGTGATTCCGATTTGCACGTTCGATAACCAAACTCATCGCGAGAAACTCCCGACGGCGGAAACAACGTCATCGGAAATCGCAAAGTCGCGGTCCAGTTCGGTCGCTTGCAATATCTCGGTGCACAGCGGATTGAGTGCAGCCAGGTGAATCGCTCCACCGTGTTGCAGACAGCGGTCTCGCAAATCCAACAAGAATTCCAGACCGGCGCTGTCCAGCAGCGGAATGTTGCGTAAATCAAATACGATTTTGGGCTGACCGTGCCCAAAACATTTCTCGCAATGACCTGCTAATTCGACGGTATGGTCACGGCTTAAAGGATCATTCCCCGAGAGCACAAACACACTGCCTTGCTTGGAGCATTCGAACATTCGATTCACTCCAATTAGTTCAGGGGTAAGGTCAGGGTGAAACGCGATCCCACATTCAGTTCACTCGAGATGACGATTTCGCCACCGTGCAGTCGTGCGACTTCTTGCGAGAAGGCGAGTCCTAGCCCGCTGCCGCTGATCTCTTGCACACGCGAGTCATGGCTGCGGAAGAATTTTTCACAAAGCCGCGGCAACTCTTCCGCTGCAATGCCAAAACCAGTGTCCTCGACTTGCAACTGAATCCCATCCGCATCGGTCTCGACCAGCAAACGGACACTTCCGCCTGCGGGGGTGTATTTGGCCGCGTTGCTAAGCAAATTGACGAGCACACCGGCAATCTTGTCTTTGTCGATTCGCAGTTTTGGCAACTTCGCAGGCAACTTGCTTTCGAACGCTAAAGTTTTCTCTTGTAGCGAAGGCTGAACTTTTTCGATCACTTCATCAATCAAACGCTGCATGTCGGTTTCGTGTCGCACGACCGAGATCGCACCCGATTCCATCTGGCTAACGTCAAGCAGGTCGTCGACAAAACGGGCCAACCGAGTCGCTTCGGACATCAAAATGTTGTAAAAGCCCTTTTGATGTTCGACATCGATGTCGTCATTGTCGATCAACGTTTCGGCGTAGGCTTTGATATTCGCCAGCGGCGTTCGCAGTTCATGTGTCGCGGTGAACACAAACTGGTTCCGCATTTCTTCGGCAAGTTTCTGTTGCGTGACGTCGCGAAGACTCCACAACGAACTGCCTTGCTCGAACGCGTCGCCGATCAACGGGGTGCGGCTCAATCGCC
Source organism: Novipirellula rosea (assembly GCF_039541335.1). Classification (NCBI taxonomy): domain Bacteria; kingdom Pseudomonadati; phylum Planctomycetota; class Planctomycetia; order Pirellulales; family Pirellulaceae; genus Novipirellula; species Novipirellula rosea. Next base: position 777,828 of record NZ_BAABGA010000120.1, read on the forward strand.
AAACGCCAGCGGAAAGTTCGTTACCAAGCAATAATTCGATCGTGAAACTGTTTGATTTTTGTTGCTGCTCATCCAGCTCCGCGGCGCTGGCGGGACTGACAGCCGCGGCGAACCATTGGCCGAGTTCGCGTCCCACGACATCACTTGCCGACGCGGCGCCCACCATTGCCACCAACGCATTGTTGGCAAGCACGACATTGCCGTTAGGATTGGTCAATGCGACCCCTTCGGATAACGCGTTGAAAATCCCTTCCCATCGTTTGCCGGCCGAAGCGTCGAGAGTTTCACGCAGCCGCTCTTCGAGCGTCGAGAGCGTTCCTTGTTCGTTGATTTGTCGTAGCAGTTTGTTCCATCCCGCCGCGACAGGAGTGGTGGCAATCAGCGGGACCAACTCTGCCGGGGAACTGCAGACCCCGGTGGTGATATGTTGCAGTTGGTTTTCGATCGATTCATTGATTTGAACCGAGCGCCGCATGATAAAGCTGCCGACTAAAAGCAAAAACAGCGGAACCGCCACCGTGATCGAGACGGATTCAATCAGGGCTCCTCGCCACGCCAGCGTCAATGCAACGCTGACGACTCCAAAGATCGAAGCCAGACCGCACATTAAATATCGGTCAACGATTCGGCTGCTTAGCGACGGGATTGCGTTGGAGATATTATTCATGAATGCGGTTGGGGGTTCACGAATACACGGCGCTGGTGTCTTCGCTGGCTGTGAGCAAGTCGTTTACGATGGCAACAATTTCTCGGATACTAAACGGCTTGAGAACAAGTTTGGCGATATTCCAATCTCGCCGCAGTTGTTCTCGATCCAATTCCATCCCTTTGGCCGAACACATGATGATGAACATCGCATCCAGTGATCGGTTTTGTCGGATGTAATGACAGAGTTCCGCTCCGTCGACATTGGGCATTTGGTAATCGGTTATCAACAGGTCAAACGATTGGTTGGCGAGCGATTCCATTGCCTCGGCACCATCGTGGGCAATGGTGACGTCAAAGCCGGACCGCTGGAGATTGAATCGCAGCACATCGCCAAGGACACGATTGTCCTCTGTGATTAAGATCCGTCTTTTTAAATCACTCATTAAACTGGCCTAATAGGAATGATTGCGTTCACCGAGCGGAGCTCGATGAACGCAATCGTCATGGATGGGCTTTGAAGTGGATGTAGGGTGGGGCGATCAGAAGCCAAGGCTGACGAAACGCCAGCGAGGCTACCATTTCGTGATAAAGCCCGAGTCGTTAACACAAAACTCACCGGTGGATTCGTCATAGATCCAACCCCCGGCGGCGGTGGCCGTTTCAAGCGGTGACGTTCCTGCCACGATGCCGGCGCCTGGATTGGATCCTACCTGAGTCGCAGGAAAGGCGCCTTGCAAATAAGGTTTCAAATCGGTGGTGAAGGTGGATAGTTCCGGGTAGTCGCCGGTTTGCGCTTTATACAAATCAATGGCATCGCGAATCACGACAAGCGATTGTCGAGTTGCGTTGTCACGCGCATTGCCAGCGGTATCGAACATGCGGGGAGCGGCGACGGCGGCCAAGATGCCCAGAATTAGCACCACGACGACCAATTCCACCAACGTAAACCCTTTGCGACACCAACGTCTTGTCTTGAACACTTTGCATTTACCCCTACGGAAGTACGATTAATGCCGAGTGACTGAACATTCCCGGCTTACGTAAAAACATAGGACGCAATTAAGGAGTGTCCGGAAAGTCAAGGAAATTATTCTCACGTAATTTTCGGGGGGATTCTCGATTTTGCGGGCTAACCTTGGACAGTTGCGAGACTTCCCTCGTCTCGTTTGTTCACGCGAATCCAGTTGATATGAGTCCTTCCGATGTCCGAACACCGTGCTCAGCGTTTGCTCGAAACGAGACATCTACAGCGTCCTCAAGAGGTTGCTGAGATCCTGCAAAAACATTTTCGCACCCCCTTTCACCTGGTCACGCAACAGGGCTCGGTGCGACTGAGTGTTTCGCCGCTCCAGGCGGATCAACTTGAACACACTCATCTGTCACTCCCCGAGACGCTGCAAATCGATGCGTTACTCGCGGCTAAAGAGCCCTCGGTGCACGCGATTTCCGCTGAAAATGCAGTTTTGGCGATTCCGATGGGGAATCGTATTACGCCCTTTGCCTTGTGTGGAATCATTGCCGCAAGTGATGCTAATTTGAGCATTCCTTTGGCAAATATGGTGGTCGAAAATTTAAAGTGCAAACAAGAGATTGCGTCGCGTGATTCGCAGCTCGATGAATACGCTTCGCAAGTCACGCGAGATTTCGAAGAACTCAGTTGGTTGCGTTCGCTTGCCGAGAGGCCGGAGCTGTGGCATCCGCAGAACGATTTGCAAAATATTGCCAGTGTCATCCTGCCTCCGCTGTGCGATGTTTTGTCCGTTGAAGCAATTTTTCTGTTCGTAACGGATACGCAAACAGGTGCAGATACGCTGGCATTCCGTGCTGGCGAAACGGAGGTCCGTGACCACACGATGATGGAATTGGTGGGTCAGTTTGCGGATCAAATCGTCGAACAACCCGTGGTTCGAAATTCCAATAGCCTTCACAGGGGGTGGCAGGACCTCGAGGGAATCCGCAGTTGTGCATTGGTCCCGATTGCCAACAACTCTCAGCGGTTTGGCTGGCTAGTGATGGTCAACAAATTGGCTCGGCCCGACGCGGACTGCCTCGCTGACCTATCACCGCAACTGCGTGAATTCGGTACGTTCGAAGCGGGGTTGCTTCAGTCCGCTGGGCTGAACTTAGCGGCACACGCCAGCAATCTGCAATCGTTCCGCCAGATCGAGGACCTTGTCGTCGGAGTCATTCGAGCGATGATCAACTCGATCGACGCAAAAGACGCCTACACTCGCGGTCATAGCGATCGTGTGGCTGCGATGGGACGCACGCTCGCTGCAAAATTGGGACTTGATCCGCAAGAGCAACACGATGTCTATATGTCGGGGTTGCTCCATGACATTGGCAAAATTGGCGTGCCCGATTCAGTACTCGGTAAACCGACGCGGCTAAGCGAAGAAGAGTTTGCGATTGTCCAACGCCATCCTGAAATCGGATATTCGATCCTGAAGCATCTGAAGCAACTCGACTTCGTGCTTCCGGGCGTGCTACATCATCATGAGTGCTTTGATGGAAGCGGCTACCCGCATGGATTGGCTGGCGAAGAGATCCCTTTGATGGGGCGGATCTTGGCAGTTGCCGATGCCTACGACGCGATGACGAGTACGCGGCCTTATCGAAATGGAATGCCCCGAGCGAAAGCCGAAGCCATTCTACGAGCCGGAGCGGGCGAGCAATGGGACACCCGAATTATCGACGCGTTCATGCAGTGTGCCGATGAGATGTACAGCATCTGTCAGGTCAATCGTCAACATCCGACGCTGCTGCTCAGTGATCGCCCTAGCAACGATGCAGCATGGGACGAAATTGACGTCGCGGTGAACTTGTCGCTCAGCAAGTAGCGTTGTCCTTCACCGATCGAAGCGTCATTTTTTTCGCCGCAATTTCACGCGGCGATTGCCGGAGCGTCGCTCCATCGACTTGGGCAGCTTCGTTTCGTTTTTGCGTCGATTCTCTTTTCGACGTTCGGGGTTATCACGTTTCTCGAGTAGATGGAGTAGTTCCTCGGGAATCTCGGGATCGTTGGGCATCGTTAGATAATCTCCGCGCTAAGAAGCCATTTGGACCCCACTTACTGGACATCCAAATCAGAAGGGTAGATGTACGTGTGATCCGGTTCGTGATAGACCGGTGGATAATCGCCATTGCCGATTGGGTCTTGGATCATCACCGCTTCGGCGGATTGATCCACAAAATGTCGGTTGTTTGTGCGTGACGATTGACTTTGCCGTGGATGAGAAGAGAACGGTTGGAATTTGCGCGGCGTGTTACTGGGATCGGGTAGTTCCGGTTCCCAATAGCGTCGATCGGTCGGTTGCAATCCATCATGGAACAGAGGTGTCGATGACTGGTCGACCTCTGCGGGATGGATGCTGCGGCATCCAGGAACGTCTGGCAAGATGCGTGGCAGTAACGCGATAATGATTTCGCTTCGCTCGCGTTGCAGTTCGTGGCGTTGAAACAGTTTACCCACCAGCCACAAATCACCGAGCCATGGAATCCGACTTTGACCATTGTTGTTGGTTTCTTTGATCAAACCGCCGATCAACATCGCCTCGCCATCAGCCAACATGATCCGCGTTTGTAACTGCGTCGTTTCACTCTCCGGAAGACTGGTGGTGGTATTGATTCGTCCGGTGGAGACCTCGGGGTTGACCTGCATCACAATCTGGCCGTCGTCGGTGATGGTGGGGGTCACTTCGAGAATCACTCCGACATCGAGGAAATTGACACTCTGCAGCGTGCTTGTCTGGGTCGTGGTGGTGAGCAGATAACCAATTTGGCCGCCCACTTGGATGCGAGCCTGTTGTCCGTTGAGCACGGCAATCTTAGGCGACGCAAGCGTTTTGGAATCGGTCGTACTTTTGATTGCTTCGATCACGCCGTTAAGATCGCGGCCTTCGACACTTAAAACCCCAGTGGGCTGGGTTCCACCTTTGGTAAAGTTTTTCGCTTCCAACTTGATTGGCGACCCCGCGATGCGGAGCATGTTACTCATGTCGATCCCGTGTCGGTTGTCTTCACCCAGTTCGACTTGCAACACATGGGCTTCGACAATCACTTGACGTGGGGCACGATCCACCTGCGCAATGTATTCTTCGACTCGCCACAGATACATCGGCAAGTCCTCGACCACCAACTGCTCTTGCGTCCGTCGGTGGTCAGTGGACATCGATTGATTCAGGAACACTTGGCCAACAGGTGAGAGCATTCCCTTGACGATTTTTTCCGCGTCCTCGGCTGAGATATAGTCCAACGAGAAGACACGCATTTCGCGTCCTTGCAGGTTCGCTGGGCCTTTGGTTTCGCTGGAGATATTAGAAACGACAATGATGTTGTTTCGCTGAGTCCAGGTCAAACCGTTGGCGGGAAGAATGGAATTCAGGGCGTCCGAAAGCGAAACGTCGGTCAGTTTGACGGTAATCCGCTGGCTCACATCGCCGCTGGTGATCACGTTAAGTCCCTGTTGCTCGGCGATCAAATGCAACACCGAGTCGACCGTGGCGTCAGTGATATTGATCGAGATTCCATGATGAATTGCGTCGGAATACAAAGGGTCTTGATCCGTTGTCGGCGCCGCTAATCCGACTCGATCGGCACGGGAATGGACAGGCGACTGCCATGCGGTTTGCGCGACAGCCGTTGTCTTTTGTCGCCAATTTGGATCGGGCTTGCTAAGCGGTTGCGATGAACGGTCGCCATTTGCCGCGGTTGTAGAAGATTGCAGTGATCGTGGGGCACGAATCTGCTCGGCAAACGTGTCGCAATACGCCGTCGAGGTGCAGCACCCCATCCACATCAGCAGCAGGATTGCTGCATAACGCCCCGGTCCTCGAGAAACGAAGGTGCCGCAGTTTCGATTTTGCAACGACGGCAGTTTCATGGGGGCGTAAGGCTCGTCCAGAGTCGGTAATCAGAAGAATCGTTACAGCTTCTATCGGCGCTCCCTGGTCCGCATAATCAGAAAACTCGGGAAAATCGGAACGCCTTTCCTAGCTTAACGACGAGGTTGCGTGGGCTGATTCGCTAATTACGGGTTAGAGTTGCTTGGTGAATTGGTAGCAATAGGCTCGTATTTTCGTTTCGGCTAGGCAACTCGATGAAGGCTGCAAAAGAAAAGACAGCATCGCAATCGTCGAGAACGCTAGCAACGCCGGCGTCCCCCACATTGACGCGAAAACAATCGGCATGCGGCCCAGTTCGCGCGGGGCTTTCGCTGATCGAGATCACAATCGTGTTGGTCATCCTGGGCATCATGGCCGCTGCTGCGGCGCCGCGTTGGGCCGATTCGCTACAACGCTACCGTGTCGCGAATACGGCAAACCGAATGGTTGCCGATCTGAAACGAGCACAATTGACAGCATTCCGCTCAAGTACTGCAAAGACGGTCACGTTTTACGTGGATCGCGAGCAATACTCGATCGAGGATGTCCGACCGCTTGAACGGCCCTCGGGGGACTACCTCGTGAAGCTGAATGAGTCGCCCTATAAATCGTCGCTGGTTTCGGTTTGGGGCCGGACCGGTACTCAGACGCTGACGTTTAACGGGTTTGGTATTCCCAATCGAGGTGGAAACATCATCGTTGGGTCTGGACGTTTGCAAACGACGATCACCGTGGACGCTGTCACGGGAACGGCGGTGATTCAATGAAACGGTCTCGCACCTTACAGTTATATGTCGCAGCTGTCGCAAGCGGCGGTGGACCACGTCGCGGCATGCTGCTGATGGAATTGGTCGTCGCGTTGTTGGTGTCGAGCATCATTATTGCAGGCCTTCACGCGAGTCTCGCGATTTCAGTTCGCAGCATCCCTGATTCCGATGGCAGCACCGCATCCGCACTTCGCGGAACTCGCATTGCCGATCAATTCGCGACGGAACTTGAAACGGCGGTCCACATCACCGAACGTTCGGCGACCACCATCGGATTTACTGTACCGGACCGCGACGGCGATGGTTTTGCCGAGCGAATTCGTTACGCATGGACGGGAACCCCGGGGGGACCGCTGACGCGGCAATACAATGGGTCAACGCCGCTAACAATCGCCGATGATGTCGAGCTGTTTAGTTTGACGCCCAACTTTCAAAGTGTTGCCGAGACCTATCCGAGCGTGGGGATCGAAGACACCTATGAATCGCTATTGATCGATCGCTCGGCAACCAGCGGGCTTGGTAATAATGAAATTAAATCCGACGACTGGGTGGGGCAACATTACGCAATGACATTGCCTGCGGGAGCCTATACATGGCGTCCCACGCGTGTGCAGTTCAGAGCGCAGAAGTCTTCCTTCAGCTTCTTTTATCGTACGATTCGTGCTCAGATGCTTCCCGCGTCGATCAATCTCACTCCCTACGGCAGTTCGGATGAACAAGAGACGGTGTATGTGTTGCTGAGTAGTTACGAGTGGTACGAGGCCCGATTCGACAAACTTGATCCGCATGCCTCCGGTGGTGGTCTCTGTTTGGTGTTGGATCGTAACCAATCGAATTCCGGGGTCGAATTACAAAGTACGAGTGACGCGTCTGGATTGCTTAAGTCGTCCAACGGTGGCACGTCGTGGTCCTACAACAACGGAAAATCCTTGGTTTCGCGATTGTATGGGAAATTGACTCGCGCCAGCGGAAGCCTTTCTCTGAGCAGCAATTATCTGACGTCGATGGGCGTGACGATGCGAATGAAACCCAATACCCCCACATTGAATTGGACGATTGCGTGCTTGAATCATCCCGAGTTACTCTCCAATAAATGGGAAACCAAGTTCAACGCAAATCCAACGACAGTGGATGTCAACGGAGATGCCGCAGGCGACTGGATCGTCGACGACGGTGACACATTTGATGCCGACTCGCTCGTCGATGGAGTTTGGCGGACAAACCGAACTCAGTTGAATTCCACTCCGGATTGTAATTTTGATACGCCAACCGTTGTCGATGTCAAATTCCAGAACACAAGTGTGGGAGGAAACGGAGCGACATTCAAGATCAACGCGTTTCGATCTGGAGCCACCTGTGCTCCGGTGCTCGCTTCATTGACAAAACAATCCGACGGCAGTCAAACGTTGACGTTGGCGACCAAATCGTCCGACGCGAACACTCGCACCTTGATCAAGGTGCCGGGGCTACCGAATCAACCGGTGTACTTGCATTTGATCCTCGATCCGGATACCTCCAGTGTCAGTTTAAGTATCGACGAGGTCCAGTACGGGACATACGCATTGTCTCCCTTTGAATCGACCGATGCCAACCGGTCGGCATGCCTTGGTGCCGACGTGAGCGATGCCGAATTTTCGTATGCACGCATTCGGGTGATGGAGCCACAGCCATGATCGGGATGTCACAATCACGCCGCGACGACAACGAGCGACGTCACGGTTTTGCACTGCTGGATGCTGTGATTTCTGTGATGCTGGTCGGCATTTTGATGGTTGGGGCATTGCAAACGATCGGAGCGTCCAAGCGGCGCGAACGGGTAACGCTGGATCGTTTGTTGGGGCAACAGTTGGCGGGTGCGATGATGAATGAGATCCTATTGCAAGCGTACCGCGAGCCCGAAACGGACGAAGAAGCGACGTTTGGAACGGAATCGGCAGAATCAACCGGCAATCGATCGCAGTTTGACGACGTGGATGACTTTCATGATTGGAGTGCATCGCCGCCACAAGATCGCAGCGGTGGGACAATCAGCGGATTCGATCAATGGTCACGCAGCGTTCATGTTACTTGGGCGGATGCCGAGACGTTAAGCGAAACGACCGCTACCAATACAGGGCTGAAGAAGATCCGCGTGACCGTTTCTCAAAATGGCCAAGTCGTCAGTACGTTAGTCGGTTATCGCAGCATCGGATGGGTCCAAACGATTCCCGCCCCCTCCGACGCCACCGGCAATCATGCGCCGGTTGCCGTCGCCACGTCCCCCGATCTGAGCCGCGATGTGGGACAGACTGTTCTGTTTGACGGCGATGGATCGAGCGACCAAGACGGCGACTACCTGTCCTACGTTTGGGACTTTGGTGACGGCAGCAAAGGCAGCGGAATCAGTACCACTCATTTCTACTACACACCTGGAAACTATACCTGCACGTTAACGGTTTACGATGGTCGTGGGGGAACCGCGTCTGCGGCGTTGACCGTAGTGATTGCACCGTGATGCGTCGCGAGTGATATCGATATCCACTAACACAAAATCCTTGATACCGGACTCAATTACGTGAATCTCAGTCGTCTCGACGACCGCCGGCGGCACCCCTGCCAACCACGCTCACGCGACGGAGCGATCTATGCGGTCGTTTTGTTTTCGTCGCTGATTGTGGCCTCGATCGGACTGGCGTCACTGCAATTGATGCGTTTGCAGGGGCGTAGTGCCGAAGAGAGTGACGACTTTATTGCCGCCCGTGTCTACGCCCGGGCTGCGGTGGATATCGGCATGTTGCGGATTCGCAACGATCCTTTTTGGCGAACCCATTTTGGCAATGGTGATTGGATCACCCAGCAAACGATTGATCGTGGCACCTATTCGCTGTCCGCGACCGATCCCGTCGATGACGACGTTGCGGTCGGCGATAACCATCCCATCATCCTGACAGGGACGGGCCGCCAAGGGGATGCAATGTTCCAAACCTCGGTGCGTTTAGAAGTCGGTCCGCGAACGGGATCGTGTCTCGAGGTGTCGATGATCAGCGGTGACGATATGGACGTCGACGGCGCCACGCTCTCGAGCGACCAAACTATTTGTGCTAACGAAAAAGTGGACGCGGGCGGCGGTTCTATTGTCAATGCTAACGTCGAGGCGTACGACGATATCAACGGTTCAACCTATACCAAATCAACTCAACTGCGTTCGACGCGGCGCACCATGCCCGATCCGCTACACACGCTGGACTATTACTTGTCGCATGGTACGACGATCGATTATTCGTCGCTACGAACCTGGCCCCAACCCGAGATCTTGGTCAACACGACGTTCGAATCGGGCACGCAAAACTGGGGGGCGTTGGGCGACTGTACACTGCAACGCAGTTTCACACAGAAAAAGGATGGGCTTTACTCGCTGCGAGTCACTGGACGCGCGGACAATAACGCGGTGGCGGCACAAAATCTATCGCTGGCAAGTCTCCGCAGCGGCGATACCTACGATGTCCTGCTGAACGTGTTTCCTACTGCCAATGCGAAAGTTCAGGCCGTGTTGACGCTCGAAACATCCGAATCCAGTACGCTGTCATTTATGACTCCGGTGACCACGCTTGAAATCAATAAATGGGGCAGCGTTGGTGGCAGTTTCTCTCCGACCTGGACGGGAACGCTCACTCAGGCAACGCTGCGACTCTCAATCGATATTGCCAACGATTATTTCATGGACAGCGTTAGTTTGCGTAATACAACCTACCCGTCGGACTCGTACGTGTTGGATGGATTATTGACGCCAAGCAACAATCCCTTTGGCGGAGCGACCAACGCCAAAGGAATCTATCTGATCAACTGCGCTGGCAAAGACGTGCGAGTGGGAAAATCCAGGATCGTTGGCACGTTGGTGTTTCTTAATCCCGGCCAAGATTCGATCATTCAAGGCCCCTTGGTGTGGGAACCTGCCGAACTGAATTACCCCGCACTGCTAACCAACGACACGCTGCGGATAGGGGTGTCATCAGCCGGTTTTAACGAGACAAATGTGGGCACCAATTTAAATCCGCCCGAGACGCCTTATCCGTTCAACGGCGGGACATCCAACACCACGTTCTCTGACACCGACTCGTATCCCTCGGAAATTTCGGGGCTGATCTACTCCACCGGCGACTTGAAGTTCTCGGCCGAATCGAAGATTAGAGGCGTTGTTATTGCCCACGAAAAGATCAAGGTCCAGGCGACATCGCTGAACCTGAACTATGACAGCCGCTACTTAGAAAATCCTCCGCCGGGATTCGATGCCGACTCCGTCACGATGAAGGTCGTTCCGGGAACGTGGCAACGCGAGGTGAACTAGTTCCAAGAAGCGACGCTGGACGTGACCCGGCGCAGTCGTGCTGGACGTGCCCCAGCTCCGTCGCACTGGACCGCCGCCGATTACGGCGTGGGATGTCCCCAACGGTCGCCGTGGATCGCATGAACTGGGTGGACCATCTCGTCCGCTTCGCGTCGCCTGGACAACGTCTGGATGTATTGTTGGCGTTGTTCGCCGGAATTGAATTCGATTGGACGCTGCATCTCCAATTCTCGCATCGATTTGATGTGATGTTTGTCCATGAACATTCGCAATCCATCGACCAGCGTACGAATCACCCCAGGGCCTTCGCGGTACACGGCCGAAGTCACCATGGCAACGTCGGCTCCGGCCAACAGCACGCGGATCACGTCGCTCGGAGTGCCGATCCCACCACATGCCGCAAGCGGCATGGCAGGGCAATAGCTGTGAATTCGCATGATCGTTCCAAGCGATTGAACGATCGAACCCGCATGGGTTAATTCCCAGTTGGTTTTCAGCTGGAAACTGTCAAGACAGATGTCGACGTCGGGGGCCCGACCGAACAACACCAAACCTTGGGCGCCCGACAATAATCGATGTGCCAGATGGCTGGGGCTCGTGTAATAGCGGTCGAGTTTCAGGAACAACGGAATCGTGATGGCGGCATCAATTTGGGTGACCAACTCGGTCATGGCGTCTTCGACTTCTCGCGGACCGCCATATTCGCTTGGTGGCGGATGATGCACATTCAATTCGATCGCCGCGGCGCCCGCCTGCTGAAGCTCACCGGCAAAGTCCAGCCAATGACCTCCACATTCCCCATTCAGACTGGCGATGATGGGAATCGAAGCGTGAGAGCTTGCGCGTTGTACCATCGACAAATACGATTCGGCACTTTGGCAATACGTATCGGTCGGTCCCGATTTGCAGCGTTCCAATAATTGGGGAGAAGCTTCATGAACCTCGAGTCCCCTTCGCTGATTCCACTGCAGGACCTGTTCCTGAAAGAGCGAGGGAAGCACGATCGCGCCCGCACCTGCTGCGGCAATCGCGGCGTGGCTCTGCTCTTCGGCGGTCAATGGACAAGCGCCGACAATGATCGGGGAATTGAGCTTCAAGCCGCCAAAGTGTGTGGTCAGGTCAATGCTCATTGGCACCCCTTGTATCGCGAACAGGAAACTCGACAAAATGCCCACGTGACTTTTACGAGTTTCTTGTCTTTGATTATAGGGCACCCGACACAAATAGTTCCCAATAAAAGTCAACGAAGCCCAGCTCGTTGCATCTCCATGACGTGATCAACGCAACGCGGTTCGCAGGTGCGAATCCGTTGATTCGCTGCGTTTTTAGTTCAGCTCCATGCGATGCTTTCTCATGTACGAGTGGCATTCAACACAGCGAACCGTCATCGACACATATCCCAGCGTTGCTCGGCTAATGTTCTTTTCCTTTGCGGCTTCGGCGATCATGTCTGCGGTGCGTCGGAATTCCTGACTTTGAGTGACATATTCCGGTGTCTGCAGCACGTTCCAGCCGCTTTCTAAACTCAACAGTTTTAATGCTTTGGCATTCTTGGCGATCGCCTCGAAATCCTCGAGCGTCAGCCCCTCCAGTATCGCTTTTGACTTATCGAGCTTCATTTTCATCAGAGGAGTGATTCGATGAGGCGGTGCTTCGTTAGGGGGATCAGCACTACTGAGTTGCGAACCCAATGTTGCGAAAAACAGGGCAAAAATTAGGGCGCTCACGACTTTCATCATCGATACTCCAGCGGCAGAAAGGGGAAAAGGAAGCAAAACGGAGTTGGCAAAAAATTGATCCTGCCGATATCCAACTCAGCAGGTCACTCGGTGAACATGCCGCCGCAATCGGGTTGGCAAGGCGGAGCGTTCTATGGATGGGGGTCCCCCGCAGAGTGGGGGCGATAATGTCGCCAACATTCTTCTTCTCGTCCTCGGACGATACGGCAGCCACGAAGTTTGCCAAACTGCGAGGTGATCACCGTCCAACGATCATGTGACTTCGGATCGTCGCGATAAAGGATGACCCAATCCTTGGTTGTATTAAGCTGATGAGCACGCGCGGTGTTAGAGTACATCGCGGTGTAGTGCCGGTCGGATCGCTGGCAATGAAGAATGGGAAGCCAAGCGACTGCCCCAGGATTGAAATGGCGAGGTGCGATCTTCGTCAACTTGCCTTGCGAAGCGAGTCGTCGATACTCTTCGTCGACGTCCAGCAATTCTGCGACCGAAACCTCGTGGTCCGATTCGCGTGCACCGGAAACGGTGTGATCATAAACGGCCGGCTCCGACCGCGTCATGTCCGCAGCGAGGGCTGAAGGGCCAGCAGGGGCGCGATGACGAAGACGATCCGCCAAACTTTCGCGAATGGCGCGAATTCGCTTGCGTCCCATCCCCGGTACTTTTTCGAGCCGTCCGTCTTTCGCAGCGGCCCATAATTCCAGAAGTGTTTCGATCTCGAGCTCCTCATGAATCCGATGCGCTAGCTCGGGACCGATGCTGGGCAATGTCGCAAACAATCGCTCCGCAGTCTCATCGCCACGCAGCCGATCCAATAGCGGAATGCGACCCAATCGAAGATATTGTTCGATTAAGTTTGCGATCGAATGCCCAATCGTCGGCAAGTCAATCAACCCCATCACGCCCTCGTGCAGCATGATGTTGCGAACCGGAGTCGCCAGCGAATGGAGTGTCTTGCTGGCGTTCTGATACGCGCGAACGCGAAATTCACCCGCACCTTGTTCCGCCAACAGGTTGGCGATTTCGTCAAGCAATTCTGCGATCGCTTGATTCTCCGAGGCATGCTGCGACGACTCGGAAACCGTTTCGATCTCGCGAGCAATCTCGTCGGGTTGATGCGACTGAATCGCGACCATCTCAGCCACCTGCTGTTGTTTGGGGTGAACGTTGCGTTGCGAACGGGCTTGCTTGGCCGAATTACTTCGGGGTTCGAGGAAGCGCGACTTCGCGACCTAGCACCTCGTCGAGAAACGAAAGGACGCGTCGTTCATCGATCGTGGTTTTGACAAACCCCAACACGCCGCCGGAAGCGTTCGCCACCGCCCTCGCTCGATCCATGATGTCCGCACGGAGCGTCAGCAACGACTCATCACTCATCCGGGTGATCAAGTCGGTGATGTAATGCTTCCACGTCAAGGCAAGCTTCTTTTTGGGTTTGACGGACAACCAGTGCTCAAGTAAATCCGCCGCCGGCGTTCCTTCGGTGATTCCTTTTTCGTGTGCCGCAGCCAAGATGGGTTGGCGTTCCTCGGGATCCATTTTCCCATCGGCCCAGGCAACAAGGACCAGAGGAACCAACGATAACGCAGCGACCGTTTCGGCATTCGCACCGCCAGCCAAGAGTTCGTCGATCAAATGGGCATCGGAAATCCCCGTTACCTCCGCGAGTTGTTGCCGATTGGTTTCGAGCTCCTTCTTCGCCCGCATGTCTGCAATGAGCCGCTCGTCGACTCGGTGGAAAAATTCATCTTCCAATGCTTGACGACGATCGGTGAATGCGTCTTTCGTCACCATTACTTACTCCTCGGTTGATTGCCCATTAGATTCACGTTGCGATTGCAACGGTTAATTGATTTGCAAACGTTGTGCCACCACGGTAGATGATGCGTCCCGTACCGTTTTCTTGCGGAAAACATCCGCTCCTTAACGAGTGCGAGACATTGATGTGTGACGCTGTGACACACGTGTGCACCGTTGACGCACCGAAAGCGTTTAAATTGTTGCCTCGGGGATTGGAAAAAATGCACAAGCGATGTGAACTTTGCCATTGTCAATCATGCGTCACATGCTTGGCGCAACGTTTGCCTGATCTGCGGTCCAGAAACCGAAGACCTTCCCCCCATCACACCGCCGCTATCCAGTGCCCACCCCAAAAACGCCAGTGACGGAGTCTTCCGTCAGCCGAAAGCAAAGCATGATTGCCGCGCTCGCAGTCGTTGCGATTCTCGTTCATTTGGTATTGCGGTTCGTGATCGTTACCGATCGCTTTGTCACCGAATTGCCGCTGTTGGTTGCCTTGGTCTTTGGCGGTGTTCCGTTGGTTTGGGAGCTTTTGGTCAAGTTGTTCCGGCGTGAATTCGGGTCGGATCTGTTGGCGGGCATTTCGATCGTAACCTCGGTCGTCTTACATGAATATTTGGCGGGCACGTTGGTGGTGCTGATGTTGTCCGGCGGCGAAGCGCTCGAAGCATACGCGGTGCGTAGTGCATCGTCGGTCCTGCACGCGCTGGCCAAACGGATGCCCTCGGTGGCTCATCGCAAACGCGGCTCGATGCTCGAGGACGTCGCGCTGGACGCGGTGCAAATTGGCGATGAATTACTCGTGCTGCCTCATGACATCTGTCCGATCGACGGTACGGTGGTCGAAGGTCACGGAGTGATGGACGAGTCGTATTTGACCGGTGAACCCTACATGATGTCCAAGACGCCTGGATCGCAGGTGTTGTCCGGAGCGATCAATGGGGATTCCGCTTTGACGATTCGTGCAGAGAAGTTGGCGGTCGATTCACGCTACGCCAAGATCATGCAAGTGATGCAGTCGTCCGAACAACACCGACCGCGAATTCGCCGACTGGGCGACCAACTGGGCGCATTCTATACGCCGCTTGCGGTCGCCTTGGGGGTTGCCGCCTGGGTGGTTTCCGGAGACCCGATCCGCTTTCTTGCGGTCATGGTGGTTGCGACGCCTTGTCCGCTGCTGATCGCCATTCCGGTAGCGATCATCGGATCGATCTCGCTGGCGGCACGCCGGGCCATCATCATCCGTGACCCTGCGGTGCTGGAACAAGTTGATGGGTGCAAGACGATCATTTTTGACAAAACGGGAACGCTGACCTACGGCAAGCCGCAGCTGACCGAACAGATTTGTTCGCCAGAGTACGAACCGCAAGAGGTGCTTTCGCTGGTCGCCAGTTTGGAACAATATTCCAAGCACCCGCTGGCCGAAGCGATCGTTGCGGCCGGTCGAAATGCGAATGTGGTTCTCAAAGAATCCAGTCAGATGAGTGAGCGTCCGGGCGAGGGACTGCGCGGGATCGTGGCGGGAAAGGAGATTCGCATCACCAGCCGCCAAAAATACGTCGCTGGGCATCCTGAGGCGAACGATTTATTGCCACAGCAAGTGGGCGGGTTGGAATGCCTGATTTTGATCGACGGCGACTATGCAGCGACGTACCGATTAAGGGATGCACCACGCACCGAGGGGGCGCTGTTTGTCAACCATTTGTCGCGGCGACATCAGATTGAGCGAGTCGTCTTGCTTTCGGGAGATCGTGAATCCGAAGTGCGGTATTTAGCCGAACTTGTCGGGATCTCGGAATCCTATGGTGGGCAAAGTCCCGAAGATAAATTGGAATTTGTGCGGCGGGAAACCGAGCGAGACAAGACGATCTTTGTCGGCGACGGGATCAACGACGCCCCCGCCTTGATGGCCGCGACGATCGGGATTGCCTTCGGCCAAAACAGTGACGTGACAAGCGAAGCCGCTGGAGTGGTGATCATGGACAGTTCGCTGGCCAAGGTGGACGAGTTCATGCACATCAGTCGGCGGATGCGAACGATTGCGTTGCAAAGCGCCGTGGGAGGCATGGCGCTAAGCTTTATCGGAATGCTGATCGCTTCGGCCGGTTACCTGCCGCCAGTCGCCGGCGCGGTGACCCAAGAGGTGATCGACGTCATCGCGGTGCTCAATGCCTTGCGAGTGGCATTGCCGCCCAAAAAGTTGGTCGATTTTTAGCGTTCCAGCAATCGCAAGGAAACGATTCGATTTTTAGGGGTACTGCAAGCGGGAGCGTGGTATCATGCATGCGTACTCCACGAGTCTCTTTTGGGGGAAACTGCGATGAAAGTCTTGCTTGCGTCTGATGGTTCTTCGCTCGCGAAGAACGCTGCGGAATTGTTGCACCATCTCAAATTCCAGCAACCACTGAAGCTTGCGGTATTGACCGTTTCATTGGGCCCCGAGTTGACGATTCACGGTAATCCTCAGAACTTGACCCGCGAGGAAGAAGAAAAGGAGTTCGTCGCCCGGCATCACGCCGATCTCGAAGCGATGTTCAAAGATCAGTGTCCCGACTATTTCTCGAAACTGCATCACACGGGAAATGTGGCTCAGTCGATTTTGGAGGTCTCACGACGCATCGTTGCCGATCTAATCGTGATCGGGGCGGTCGGCCATTCGTTGGTCACCCGCATGTTGTTGGGCAGTATTTCGGATCGGGTCGCGACCCATGCACAATGCTCGGTGTTGGTCGTGCGACCGCCCGATAAAGATCACCGTCCCCATGTCTGTCCCAAGAAAATCACGATTGCCTACGATGGGTCGATCGCGTCACGCGAAGCCATCAACGAAATGATGCAGTTAACTTGGGATCCGGATTGTGAGTTCAGTGTGCTCAGCATAGCGCCAAGTTACGACTACCTGATGAGTGAGGGAGTGGCGGCGGGCGTTCTGGAGGACGAAGCGAAAGCCTTGGAACAAACGAAAGACAAGGCCCAGTACATGGCCAAACAGCTTGCTGAGAAGTTGCCCAACACACATCCGCATGTGATTCGCAGCCAACACGAGGGCGAGGCGATCGTTCGCTTTAGCGAGCATCAGCAAAGCGATCTGGTGATTCTAGGGGACACAGGGCACAGTTTGCTGCACGATCTGTTTCTCGGCAGCACCACGAAATACGTCTTGCGTCATGCACCCTGCAGCGTGTGGATTTCGCGCCACCATCACACAACCGAAGGCGAATGAAGCTGTGATGGTTGGTTTTGGAGAACGCCCGTGGCGCGGCGCCGCTTCGAAACTGCACCATCGGTGGCTTAGG
This sequence comes from Novipirellula rosea, assembly GCF_039541335.1. NCBI lineage: Bacteria > Pseudomonadati > Planctomycetota > Planctomycetia > Pirellulales > Pirellulaceae > Novipirellula > Novipirellula rosea. The sequence goes on from NZ_BAABGA010000120.1 coordinate 795,285, forward strand.
GATGATGATGCGGTAGCGTGACGGGGGACTCGAACCCACTCGGTTTGACAGCCAAGATCGAACAGGGAACCAGCGGCAACAGACGCTCCGCCGTGTTGCCAGTAATCAGCCCTGAAATGCCCGAGCGGCCCAGTGTGCCCATGGCCAGTAAGTCGATGTCATACTGCTCGATGCAGTGCCAGATCGCAAAGTCCGGCGGGCGTGTAGCAAAGTGGATATGGGCTTCGCGAGAGAGTTTGAATTGTTTCAATTGGTCGTTGATTTTTTGCTCGGCCTCGTGACGGTATTCCGCCGCTTTTTCATCCGAAACGGGGGCGGGAAAAACGTGGTCCAGTTCTGGGTACTCAATCGCGTGTAGCACGTGCAGTTCGGCGTCGTGCAGCTCGGCCATCGCTCCGCCCAATTCCATCGCTTCGTCGCCGACAGGCCTTAGATCGTGAGCCACTAAGACCGAGCGAAGCTTTTGCTCGGGCGGCGACTTGGTAACCCACACCGCGCAGGGACATTTCCGCAATAGCTTGACCGTATGACTGCCGGTGGCAAAAGGATGCGTAGGGGAAGCGTCTTTGGCTCCCACGATCACCAAATCGTGCTGTTTCCAAATCACTTGCCGAATGGTTTCCATCCAACTCTTGCCAAACACGACGCGATTGTCCGCGCGGACGCCTTCGTCATTGGCATGTTGGACCAACTTGGCCATCACTTCCTTGGCGTGATCGCGAACGGTTCGCCGGCCATGCCCCTCTTGAACTAATAACTGCGTTTCCGCATCGAGATTCGGAGCCCAAGGAGACAACACATTGAGAAAGGTCAGATGCGCTGCATTGGTCTTGGCCAACCAAATCGCTCGCGTGATCGCCTTCAATGACGACGGGGGAATCGTGTCGACGACATGTCGGTCGCCTTCGGCAAGATCAACGCCCACCAAAATGGATTTAAATCGCTTCATCTCAGATCTCGTGTGTCTTGGTGCAAGCCGCAATGGGGTGGATACAGCGAGAGGCTCTCGATGCGTTTGATTGTCTTGCTTCCTAGCCCCCATTCAAAAAAGAAAATGGCAAATGATGTGCCAAGCCGCAGCGTGCCAATCGGGGTGACCAAGGTATCGATGCCGCTTCGCCCCGAAGCAGCGTTTCGTAAATCGATCGAAACTTTTAGGGTGTGCGTAATTGTCCCATTGCAAAGCGTTGTTGTGGAGGATTGTGTGCTCTGTCGCACGTGACAGTGGGCGTTTTGCGTCCTTGCGACGCTTGGCATGGTGAATGCAATTGTTTTGCCGCCATGCGATGACATCACCCCGGTGTGACGTCAATCATCCACCCTTGTTTTAGAATCGGGCCGAAGCACGAGGAGCAAAGATGCGTCAATTGGCCTGGATCATTGTTGTTCTCGTGGTTCTAACCGGCGTCGGAACCGGATGGTTTTGGCTTGTCGAAGGTTGGCCGCTGGTCGATTCTGCGTTCATGACGGTGATCACGTTGAGCACGGTGGGGTACAACGAAGTTCGACCGTTGTCGGACCGTAGTCGTGTCTTTGTGATGATCTACTTGGTGTGCGGTTTAGGCGTCTTTCTTTTTGCGGTCGTCCAACTCGGTGAGATGATCGTCCGTGCAGAGCTACGAACTTGGTTAAGGAAACGAGGAATGAATTCGACACTTCAATCGGTCAAAAACCATTTTATTGTGTGTGGTTTTGGCCGCATGGGGCGAACGATCTGTCGTCATTTGGCGGATCGTAAACTGCCGTTCGTCGTGATCGACCAAAATGAAAACACGCTTGCCGAATGTGAACAACATGGTTGGCCGTGTGTGCGTGATGACGCAACGAGCGATTGTACGCTGCTGGACGCGGGGATCGACCGTGCTCGCGGTTTGGCGGTGGTTCTAGACAGTGACGCCGACAATCTCTACGTGGTATTGTCGGCCCGTTTGATCGCGCCGGACTTACAAATCATCGCGCGCGCTTCGGACGAAAGCAGTGCTCACAAGATGGAAAAGGCGGGTGCCAATCGCGTGGTCAGTCTGTTCGCCAACGGGGCGGCAACGATGGCTCAACTGTTGATCAATCCGCACGTTGAAGACTTTTTTGAGTTTGTCTCGGGAACGGGAGCGACGTTGGATCTTGCTGAAATTCGCGTCAGTGCTAACTCACCTTGTGTGGGACGCCCGTTGTCGGATACTGATTTCCGCAGTCGCGGCGTGATCGTCGTTGCGATCCGTCGTCCCAATGGCGAGGTGTTGTTGCCGCCGTCGGGAAGCAGCGTGATTGATGCGGACGACGTGCTGATCGCGCTCGGCAAAGTGGCTGCCATTTCCGCCGTGCTTTCGTGCGAATACCTCGACGCATCTTGACGAACCTGCTGCACGCATCCCGCACCACGAAAGGTTACTTTTCATGTCCGCCGTCTCGATCGAAGCTGGAAATCTCATTACGGGACTCGGCGGTGGCTTGGCTCTATTTCTGTTTGGCATGCGTCAGATGACCGAGAGTCTGAAGACGGTCGCCGGCAGCAGCATGAAGACGTTACTGGCACGCTTGACCGCAAACCGATTCACCGCGGCGATGGCGGGCATGATTATCACCGCGGTGATTCAGTCCTCGTCGGTCACCACGGTACTGATCGTCGGCTTTGTCTCGGCGGGTTTGTTGACGTTAAGCCAATCGATCGGAGTGATTATTGGCGCAAATGTAGGCACCACGATCACCGCCCAAATCATCGCCTTCAAGGTGTATCAATACGGTTTGTTGCTGATTGCAATTGGCTTCTTGACCGACGTCGTGGCCCGAAACGAAAAGATCAAACAGTGGGGCATGGTCTTGATGGGGTTGGGGATGATCTTCTTTGGCATGAATCTGATGAGCGAGGCGACCACGCCGCTGCGTCAGTTGCCATTGTTTATCGATGCGATCCAGAATATGCAAAACCCGCTGATGAGCATCGTGATCGGTTTTGTCTTTACCGCCATCGTGCAAAGTTCTTCGGCAACCACGGGGATCGTCATTGTGTTGGCTAGCCAAGGACTGATTTCGCTTGAGTCGGGGATCGGATTGATTTTTGGCGCCAATATCGGAACCTGTGTGACCGCGATCTTGTCGGCATTTGGCCGACCGCGTGAAGCGGTTCAAGCCGCCTGGATCCATGTTCTCTTTAACGTCGGTGGCGTGCTGTTGTGGATGTTTTTTATCCCCGAATTTGCCCAGCTCGTGCGTGTGATTTCGCCGACCGCTAACGACTTGCAGGACGCCGCTAAATTGGCGGCGGATACACCGCGTCAAATCGCCAACGCCCACACTGTTTTCAACGTGGTGAATACATTGTTGTTCATTGGGTTCACCGGTCCGTTGGCCAAATTGGTCGATCGCATGGTGCCCGAACGTGAACAGCCCAAGGGAATCGACGCGATCTATCTCGACGCAATGTTCCTCGAACATCCTGCCTTGGCACTTGACCAAGTGCATCGTGAACTCGTGCGTCTTGGCGAATTAAATCAGAACTTGTTGAAACAATCGCTTGCCGTGGCAACGCAAGGCAATCGTCGAGACATCGTCCGGCTTCGCGAGCGGGTCGCCGATGTGGACCACCTGCACGGCGAAATTATCACGTTCCTGGCCCGGCTTTCACAAAAGAGCATCATGGATCCTCAATCCACTCAGCTGTACCGCTACATCGGTGTCGCCAATTACATGGAGAATGTCGGGGATGTCGTCGAGAACAATGTGCTGACCGACGCGACCAAGCGAATCCAGTCCAATGTGGCTGTCAGCCCCAGGACAATTGAAGTGCTAAGCACGGTGCACAAGCAGGTCTGCTGGGCTTTTGATCGGTTGATCACGGCGCTTCGAGAGCGAGACTTCGACGCAGCCCGCGATGCAGCCGAAAGTAAAACCGAAGTCAACAAAATTGCCGAGAAGGCCGCGTTTCACTTGGCCCAGCGACTGGTGGCGTACGAACCGAATCGGCTCGCTTCCTTTAAAGTGGAAACGGATATCATCGAGAACCTTAAACGAATCAATGCACTGACGCGAAGAATCGCACGCGTGGTTCTGGAAAACGAAGTCGTCTCTCCACCTCTGCACGAGTCATTGTCCGCCACAAACACGACGGCCCCCGTGAATACCTAATCGCATTTCCCGTAACGGGGTATCCAAGCCGATTCGCATCGTTTCTGCGCTGGACAGTACTGTCGAAAGTGATCCATCGCATCGCGATCCGGCTGTTTAAATCGCTTCTCGACAATCGTTCTTGACCGATGGCGGGATCCCGCTAGAGTTGAATAACGAGAAGGTGAACAGCAAAAAAAAACGTATCGACAGGAAGTCGCTTTCCTCGTCAGACGGTGGCACCCCAATCTGACGAGCGTCGCCACGCTAATTCTTCATTGGCTGCCCTAAAGGATCTGGCACGCATCAACAAATGCAATCATCAGATTGCTTTCAATATTAACGTCGTCGGTATCGATCCTATCTCCCTACGGATTCCCGTAATGATTCAAACAACTGCGTCTTCCTCCCGCTCCCCCGAATTGCCCTCCGTGATCTCGTTGGACGTGGCCCTCAAGGCCAACGAGCTCTTTCGCACGTGCCCCTATTCGTCCATCCGAAACGTACAGTGCCGCTTTCACGAAGGCGTCCTGATTCTTAGTGGCGAAGTGCCCTCGTTCCACATGAAGCAAACCGCTCAAGAATTGATTCGACACGTGCTGCATGTTGAACAGATCGATAATCGTCTAAACGTTGTTCGATGACGATTCTGAATTGAGCCTTGGGCTTACTTGGCACTCGCAACCGGCACCAATTGCAGTGCGTCTAAGATGACGAATCCATCGGTACCGGTGTTGATCACGGTGATGACGGTTTCGGCGGTGTTGGTTAGATCCGCGACACCGATCGAGCGGAACAATCCGCCAGCGGGCAGCGTTTGAGTTTGGTCGACGCTGAACTTCGCTTCCGTCGAACCGCTGGTCACAACGACGGGCACGTTGCTAGCGCGAGTTGGGTGGGCCGAATAGGCCATCCGCACCTCGTACTTGCCCGATTCGGGTGCGGTAAAGCGAAATGTCGCTTTTGAACCGCCATCGGCGATCTTGTCATCATGCACGTAGCCGCGGCCGACATGGGGCGAGAAGTTGGTCGAGTGTTTCCAGACACCGCTCAGCTGAGCCGCTTCATCGTCCAACACGATGCCCGCCAGCTTGGACGCATCCACAGTGTCTTGATCAAAAATTCCTTCAGGGATTTCCAGCACCTGTTTTTGTCCCTGCAGCCGCTCGCGTAGTTCGGGATAAGCAAGTTCCTGAACCGCTACCTCTTTGTCGGCCGCCATCGCCGCAGCGATCCCGGCGCTCTGCCCGAGAATCATCCAAGTCGGTTCGACCCGAATCGATGAAATGGCGACATGAGTGCACGAAAGAGCCACCGGTACTAATAGATTCGAACATTCGCTCGGCACTGGCAAAATTGCAGGATAGGGAATGTGGTACGGATAGCCATGGCGTTTTCCCTTCATCCGCACGGGGAAAATCGTGCCTTCGTTGATCACGCCCCCATCACGCAGCGCAACCCGCTGGCAATCATGCGAGTCGATCGGAAACGAGGAAACCACGATCGGATCCTCTTTCTGTTGATCCACCAAAATGTCGTTTTGGCTGACTACATACATGCCCTTCATCCGGCGGCCTTCGCGAACATAAAGCTGCGGCGAGAAGTGTCCGTACTTTGCGAACTCGTCTTTGCACAACCCGAGTCGAGCGTAGTGTTTGCGAGTGGACTCGGGCACGGAAGGATCGGTCGTCAAGAATTTGAAGAACTCAAGCGTGTATTGTTTGTGAGCTTCCCAGATCTGTTGACGCTTCGCCGCGTCGGCTTCGCTCCATCCGTTGCATGCCCCGACAAACCCAAACGAAAATTGGCCGCCGATCGAATTGTTGCCATCCAGTTTTCCGCCAGGCACATCGTACAGGTCAAAACCAACACCGCTGCCGTTGTTCCGCAAGTGGCGGCGAACGGCCTCGAAGCGAGCCGGATCATAATGGTCGGGCTCGGGCATCGGGACGCGATTCTTTGGATCGGCAGTCAAGCACAACCGGAAACTATAAACCATCACATTCGAGTCGCCCTGGTCCACGGGGCCGGCGTCGGTCGTGGTGATCAGCGGCAATGGATTTCCATCGTCGTCCAAGCCCGAAATGTTCATCTGCCGCTTGGTGAATTGTTTCCCCGCTAACGACTCGCCGTATTCGCTTTTGCCCTCGCGTCCGATTGTCCAGCTGACGCCCGCCGCGGCCATCAAATCGCCTTCGTAGGTTCCATCGATAAACACCTTTGCCGAGAAATCACCATCGCTTGTTCGCAAACTTTGGATGCGACTGCCGGACTTGATCACCGATTCGAGTACTCGCTCGGTCAGCACGGTCACCTCGGCCTCGTCGAGCATTTGCTGGGTCACCCGCGCGGCAACGTGTGGCTCGTAAGACCACTTGCTTTGATCCTTGACGCTGACGTCGTAAGGCAAGGTGACGCCGCGGGATTGATAGTCTTGTTCGATGCGGCGATGCCATTCATCGAACAGCCCCATCACGGTGCTGCGAACGGTTTGATTGGAATCACTAAAGCAGAGACCGCCGGTGTTGACGCCGCCCACGTGATCAGTGGGCTCAAGCATGATCACCGAGGCGCCTTCACGTGCTGCAGCAATCGCCGCACAAAAACCGCCTGGCGTCGAGCCATAAACGATCACATCGGCTTCGGTCGCCGCATGGGACGGAGAGGTGATGCCCATCAGGAGTGCGACAACCAGCAGCACTCCAGCGCTGAGGGTGGGACGTAGCGTCTTGGTAATGAAAAACATGGTGGGGAATGATCTTGAGGTGGGGCGAGGGGGGGGAGCGAAAGGCAGGAATGTTGCGTCTGCAGGACGCTGATAGCCGAACTCGCGACGAGTTCGGCTATTGCAACATGTATTACCGCTCGTTACTGCGTCAGCTCTTTGACGCGGATGTCACGCCACAGCACGGTGCCGCTGTTGCCTTTGTGAATCTGCAGTCCAAAGAAGCCTTCGGGATAAGTGCCGTCATCAACCCAGTGGGCTGCGGGGACACCGTTGAGCCATGTTTTGACGACGTTGCCCTTGGCCATGATCGTCAAGCGATTCCAGTCGGTTTTCTTTAGTGCCGCACGGACCGCTTGATGCTCTTTCAACCACAGCGGGTAGAAGTAACCACCGCAGCTTTGCCCATAGATGCCGCCGGACCAACGGCGGTCGCCGGTAATCCCTTCCATTTCCGCTTGCGGTCCAAACACGGTTTCCGACTTGACGCCCTTTTTCGATTCGGACGTCTTCGACTGAGCGCGAAACATCACACCCGAGTTGCCGTTGACTTCCCATTTCATCTCACATGTAAAGATGAAATCACGATAGTCATCTTTGTTGGTGGACAAGTAGGTGCTAGGCGATCCAGGGACGCAGGTTCCCTTCAGCACTCCGTCTTTCGCTTCGAACTTACAGGTGCCGCCCTTGGGGGACCAACCGGTCAAATCTTTTCCGTTAAAGAGTGGCGTGAACCCTTCGGACAAGTCGGGTTCCGCGTCGGTGTTCAATAACATCTCATCAGCGGGCGGAATGTTTTGTTGGTTTTTGTACTTTTCGTACCAATCCTTTTGCTGCGGATCGACTTCGCCGGCCGCGGCCACGCTGCAGTGGATGACCATGCCGCACACGAGACTAAACATGATCGACGGTTTGCTAACCGTGATGGATTGAAACAACATTTTGATTCCTGTTTTGGATACAAGGTTTTTAGATGCAAGGTTAAGCTTTGATTGTTGATTGCAAGATCCTAACACGGGCAAACGCCATTTTCGCCCCCTCGGTTGTTGCAACCGTGTCGGCAACGCAAAAAACGAGCTGGATTATTGTCTCTAGACCCATTCGACGAAATTAAACGGCGTAGCTACCGTCGCCAGACGATGGACAAGACCAAGTCGCTACGCCAAAACCTCGCGTACCACGTCCCCATGGACGTTCGTTAAACGCCGCTGGATGCCGTTGTGATAGAACGTTAGTTTTTCGTGATCGATGCCAAACAAGTGCAGTACCGTTGCATGGAAATCGTGCCATGGGATGGGACGCTCAACCGCCTTCCAGCCAAGTTCGTCGGTACTGCCGACCGCGATCCCTGGCTTCAATCCCGCTCCGGCCATCCAACAACTAAATCCGTAACGATTGTGGTCGCGTCCGGGGCCGACCTGATTCGCTGCAGACTGAGCGAACGGAGTGCGACCAAATTCGGTAGTGAACAATACCAGTGTATCGTCCAACATGCCACGCTGTTTCAAATCACGCAGTAGGGCAGCGATCGGTTTGTCGATACGTCCCGCTTCGACCGTGTGGTTTTCTTTGACATTTTCATGAGCATCCCAGCTGGCGCGGGGACTTCCCGCAATCGGGCCTCCGGAAAACAACTGCACAAAACGCACGCCCTGTTCCAATAACCGACGTCCCAGCAAACAACGTCTGCCCATATCGGCGGTCTGTTTCTCGTGGATACCGTACGCCTGTTGCGTGGTCAGCGATTCATCCGAAAAGCGACTGACGGCGGGAATCGACGTTTGCATCTTGGCCGCTAATTCGTATGCCTTTACCCTCGCCATCAACGCCGCATCCTGCGGGTTGCGATCGGCGTGAGCGCGGTTGACGGCGTCGATAAAATCGCGGGTTGCGGTGTCTGCCGTGCTTAAATCCTGTGCCGGGAATAAATCTCGAACCGGTTGATCGCCACCTCGAAGCACCACGCCTTGATGGTTTGAAGGCAAGAACGAACTACTCCACGTTGATGCACCCGTGTTCGGCGCCCCGCGTTCATCATTCAACACGACGTAGGCGGGCAGCGTTTCATTCTCCATTCCCATCCCATAGGAAATCCAGCTTCCCATTGAGGGGAAACCGTTGAACTCAAAACCACTATTGGCCAAGAACAGTGCCGGAGTATGATTCGCCGACTTCGATTCCATCGAACGCAAAATCGTCAGGTCGTCGGCTAACTCGGCGATGTGGGGAAACATCTCAGAGATAAGCAGTCCACTTTCTCCGCGAGGTTTGAATTCCCAATCTTGTCTGCGCAACAAACCCATTTGACCAAAGAACAAATCTACCTGCTCGTCGGTCTGCAGCGATTTTCCGTGCATCTTTGTGAGCGCGGGCTTCGGATCAAACGAGTCAACGTGACTGAGTCCACCGACAAGACAGATGTGGATCGCCCGTTTTGCTTTTGGCTGCACCGACACTTCCGATGCCGACGCGCAGGGTGTCTCGCGATGGAGTAGCGATGCCAACGCGGTGGCCCCAAGACCGCTAACACCCCAATTGAAAAAGTCGCGACGGGTTGTAGTCGAGTTCATCTAATCAATCTCAAACGCGGTATCGCACAACTTCTATTTGACATCGCAGGAGCTTTTCTTAATTCATGACAAATTCGTTGACATTAAAAAGGCCTCGGCACAATGCCGCCAAACCGTGATTGCGAACAAGTTGTTCGGAAAGAGCTCGCTCCTCTTCGCTGGGGTCACGCGTGATCGCCAATTGCCATGCTCGCGTCACTTGCCCACGAATGTCATTCTGGAATTCGGATCGAACTCGTTCCGCCATTGCATCGGCCATCTGTAGAACAAACGAGTTGTTTAAGAGACTTAGTGCCTGAAGCGGCGTTGTTGTCACGGCACGACGGGGTGCGGTGGAGGCGGAATCGGGACAATCAAATGTATCCAGCAACGCACTTCGTCCACCGCGCGGATTGAAACGGTAAACCGTTCGCCGCCAAAATGCTTCGTTGTTGGCATCGAGCGGTTCGTAATAGGTCGTGCCGTTGTTTTCCGTCACTGAGACGTCGATGAAACTAGGTCCGCCTGCGGCGGTGTCCAATTTCCCGCTGACCGCCAACATGGAATCTCGGATCACTTCCGCCTCGAGCCGACGTGTCGTCCCTCTCCACAACAATCGGTTATTCGCGTCGATCGCCTGCCCTTTGGCGTGTTGTTCCGGTGCAAGACCGTGCGAAGCTTGCCGATACGTTTGCGAGGTCACAATCACGCGATGTAATGATTTCATCCGATAGTTATCGGCGCGAAATTGCCAAGCAAGATACTCAAGCAGTTCGGGATGCGTCGGACGGCCGCCGTTGAATCCGAGATCATTGGGAGTATCGACGATGCCAACGCCAAAATGATAGTGCCAAATGCGGTTGACCATCACGCGAGCCAGTAGCGGGTTGGCATCGCTGGTGACCCAGTCGGCGAGTTTGCGGCGACGCTCGGCTTCGGGTGCATCCACAGCCAAATCGAAATCGCCTGAAAGCCCCGACACTGCCTGCAATCCAGCGGGCGCCACTTCTTCACCGGCATTGGCGGGATCACCACGCACTAACACATGTGTGGTTACGCCAGGCCCCGGCGTTAGCGTATAGATGTTGGCCTGACTCTCGGCAGTCTGCTTCTCGATTGCCGCTCGCGTATTTGAAATGGCGTTCTGCAATGACGCACGATGGTTGCGTTCGGCCGGACTTAGTGATGCCACGATCTGTTGTTCGGTGACGTGATCGGCCAATGTTTTCGAAGATCTCTGGATTTCCTCGGCCGACAACGCGCGGTCGTAGAACGCGGCGCGATGCAATTTGGCACGCAAGAATCGATTTCCGCCGGCCGGCTTATGCCTGAGCCCGAACAAAATCTGAGCTTGCCCCGCCTCGTAGGTTTGCAAAGGCGATTTTCGAATCGACGTTCCGTAAGCAACCCCGTCACGATAAGCGACGATCGTTCCGTCCGTTTGATAGACCATCGCAATGTGCACAGGACGCGTGACCGCGTCGACTTCTTGGCTTGCCGCAAAGGATTCCGTGCGTGCAAAACCGTTACTGCCCGCCATCCATTGTTTCGGATCTTTCTCGCCAAAAACTATCGCGTCAAAAACGCTGCCATCCGGTCTCTGCAACGAGATCGCCGCGCCGCCGGATTGGTCCAACGTGTCAAGTTGAACCCAGGCTTCGAGTGTTTTTTCGTTGATCGTCGTCGCAATGGCTGGCGTCTGAACAAAACTTTGGCCATCCAGAATCAACATGCCGGATTCGACCTTGGCGTTTCCAACCGGTGTGCCATGCAAATTGCCAGTGCTGTCCGAAAAATCATCGTCAAATTCCCACCGTGCAAACGCTGGTAAAGGCTTGGTGAGTGCGGTTTTCCCTCCGCTGCGGTCGGCAAGGATCGCGCGACGTGCCGTTTGATCGATCGCGGATAATTCATGCTGTAGCGAGGAGAGTTTGGATGTCAGTTTGTCCAATCGGTCTCGATCCTCGGACGATTGTTCGACTCGTTCACCAAAGCCGAGCCCCGAGACCGACGACGCCATTTGGTAATACTCTTCCTGCGAAATCGGATCAAATTTGTGATCATGGCATCGCGCACAATGAACGGTCAGTCCAAGAAAGCTCTGGCTCAGCGTGCCCAGCACCTCTTCGATCTCGTCTTGGCGAGCCAATTCACGCATCCGCGGGCTACCGCCGATGACGGTGTTGTGAACTCCAGCAACCCAAAATCCAGTCGCTGCGGCTCCCGTGATCCCGCCAGTGATTTGATCTCCGATCAATTGCTGACGCACAAATTCGTCGTAGGGCATGTCGGCGTTGAGCGACTCGATCACCCAATCGCGATAGTGCCAGGCATTTTTGCGGGCCGCGTTTCGTTCGAAGCCATCGCTTTCACCGAACCGTACCACGTCCAACCAATGTCGCCCCCAGCGCTGGCCATAGTGCTTGGATGCCAGTAGATCGGCGACGACGTTTTCGTAGGCAGCATCGGATGGATTCGAAACAAACGTAGCGACTTGTTCCGGTGTCGGCGGAAGTCCAATGAGATCAAAATAGACGCGCCGAATCAGCGTGCGAGGATCGGCTTCGGATGCAGGCGTCAGATTCGCATCCTGCAAACGGTGCAAGACAAAAGCATCCATCGGGTTTCGAGACCACCGGTCATTGGAAACCGCAGGGACCGTCGGTTCGGAAAGCGGTTGCAGCGACCACCAATCGCGTCCCGCGCGAGTGGACGTCGACGTCGCATACGGATCGATTGGGCTGGTGCCCCACGCGGCTCCTTCGTCGATCCATTGTTTTAGCGTGCGTTTGTCTTCTAAGCCGAGCGGATGTTTGGGCGGCATCTCGTCGGCGTCAACTCGCTGCCACAAGACGCTGTTGCTCGAATCGTGCGGGAGGATCGCGAATCCGCTGTCGGATTCCGACATCGCCATGTCTGCATCGATAAGCGACAAGCCTCCTTCGGCGTCATCGCCCGCATGACACTCGAGGCAATGGGACACGAAAATCGGTGCAACATCGCGGTCGAAATCGATTTTGTGTTCACGGTCGTTTTGCTGGGCCCAACAAAACGTCGAACCCGTACCGAAAAGTGGGAAAACGAAAAGCAGCAACGCGGATCGCAGAACGATTGGGAATATCGAAAATCGCATTTAACCGATTTCAGGATAGGTCCACGGAGCTCGGTATTTTCGTTTCAAAAGTCCGTTGGCTTCGTCATCGCCAATGATGCGTTCCGCATCGCCGTCCCACCGCACGCTGCGTCCGAGTTTTAACGACAACATCCCCAGCAGACTCAGCGTGGTGGCTTGATGACCGATTTCGATATCCGCAGTCGGTCGACGCCCCGATTCGATCGATTGCAAAAAGTCGGCCCATAACAATTTCAAATTGTGCCCATCGGGTTCTTGCAGTTGATGGTCTTCATGCACCACCGGCTTGCGAGCATCGTCGGGATAGAAGGTCCACCCGTCCCGCCAACCCATGTGGAACGTTCCCTTGCTGCCGTAGAAATTGCATCCCACAGTCGATTTCTCTGGACCGGGTCCACCAAATTGACGGTGTTCCCAAATCGCGGTGAAGTCGTCGAATTGATAGGTCGCGATTTGCGAATCGGGAGCGTCCGTGGTTTGCACATCCTCATTCAAAACAGCTTCGCCGCGAACCGGACGGCCGCCGGTGGAATGGACGCTTTTGGGGGATTGTTGATCACACCACCACAACATTTGATCCAACCAGTGCACGCCCCAATCGCCGAGTGTGCCGTTGGCGAAATCGAGGTATTGGCGAAAGCCACCGGGATGAATCTTGCGGTTGTAGGGCCGCAGTGGGGCCGGACCACAATACATTTCCCAATCAAGTGTCTCCGGCGGAGCACTGTTTTTGGTCGGTGTTTCTGCGCCGCCGCGACTGTGGACAAACATCCGCACCAGACCGATGTCGCCGGCTCCGCCGTCTTTCAAAAATTTCATTCCCGAAACATGGTGCGGTCCAATCCGGCGGTGCAGTCCCACTTGGACAATACGATCGGCCGCGCGTGACGCCTTCAAGATCGCTTGGCTTTCTCCGATCGTATGCCCGGTCGGTTTTTCGATAAAGATATGAGCTCCTGCTTCGATCGCCGCCAATGTATTCAGAGCATGCCAATGATCCGGAGTCGCGATGATCGCAATCTCGATTTCTTCCTTTTCGAAAAGCTCGCGAAAGTCCGAATACAGCTTCGGTTCTTCGCCCGAAAGATCGTTGACCTCTTCGGCCGCGATTTCCAATTTGTCTTGATCGACATCGCAGAGGGCGACAACTTTGGTTTGCCCCGACGCCATCGCCTCTCGCAAAATGTTCATGCCCCACCAACCCGATCCGATCAGTGCGGTGCGATACTTTTTGTCCTTCGATGCCGCATGGATTTTGGGGGCGGCTGCCAGTGTCGAGGCGGCAACGCTGGAAGCAATAAAGGCACGTCGATCAAGAGACATCGAGTGGTGATCCTTGGGATGGGGAAAGGAAGGGCGAGGCTTCTAAGCAGGTTATTCGGTGAGCCGACGGCGCTAGCGGACTGTTGATTTAGTGAGCCGCTCGCGCGTAAGCGGCCGGGTTCCACGCATTACCCGGTGCCTTACGGCCCGCGGCTCAGGTCATTGTATGGAACGACTCCTATCGAGTTCCCTATCTTAATCGCGGAGATCGACGCAAGCGACCTGGCCCTGGATCGATCGGCAAAAAACGCGGCCTGATGACAACACGGGGACTGTCCAGCATTTGCCGTCGAGCACTTTGGCTCGCGAAATCTCGCTGAATCCTGCCGGCGTTGCTGCGGCGAAGACCAATTCGCCTGGTTCGGTCAACAGAATCAATTTGCCGTTGGCCAAGCTCAGTCCGCCAGGCTTCAACTCGTCTTCAGACCACACGACCTCGCCGGTTTCCCAGTTCAAACAGGTCAGCCGGGCACCGGCTTCCATGTCGCCATCGATGCCGTACAAGTGGCCTTGGTACAGTAGCGAGCCATGCAGTTGGTTCAACATGTTCTTGTTCTTCCAAATCAACTCGGGTTCGCCGTCGGTCAATTGGAATAACGCTGCGCCTCGATTGTATCCCGAGCAAAGGAACATCTTGCCATCGTGAATGATCGGTTCGGCAGCGTTGCAACCAAAACTGGTTAACCAGCGAAGCGTCCACTGGGGGTCACCCGTTTTTAAATCGACACCGGCAAAGGCACGACCCGATGGGAACACGAAGGTGTCGGAGTTTGGGATCTGAACCGGAGACGCGTAGCCGCACTCGCGGTCCGCCGAAGTCCAGATCAAAGTGCCGTCATGTTTGTTGACGACCGCTCCTGATTCACCCAGGGTGAGTACGAGTTTGTCACCCACAACAAGCGGCGCGGCGGCAAATCCCCAACCGGGAAGTCGAACCTCTGCGACGTCCGCAATCTGTTTCTTCCAGCGGACTTCGCCTGATTTGTTGTCAAAACAGAACAGTTCACCGGCGCGGCTGAGAACATACACACGGTCACCGTCGATGGTCGGCGTGGTGGTAGGCCCGCCTTCAAAATCGCGAGCATCCAGGGACGCGGGGTAGGCATGTTTCCAAATCGCATGACCGTCCGTAACGTCGATGCAATAGACCACGTCATGTTCGTCGACATGGCCAAGCGTGTAGGCTCGATCGTTTTGGACCACTACCGACGAAAACCCCGTTCCGACGTCGATCGTCCATGCAATCGGCATCTTGCCGGTCGGCCATTCGGCTTGCCAATCGGTTTCGCTCGAAATGCCGTTTAGCTCCGGGCCTCGCCATCGATACCAGTCCTCGGCATCCAAAGTGGCCGGGGCAAAACATGCGATCATGCAGACCCCCAGGAGCAACATCGCAGGGGGCAACATCGTAGGTGACAGCATTTTAGAAGCAACGCAGGTGGGCAGTGTTGCGGAGGTAGGAGAATTCATGCTGCAAGTATAACACGCGTACGACGCAATTGAATCGCAGTCGTCGCAGTGAACTTGATTCAGCGTGAGAGCAATTCGCTGGGCGATAGCAGGGCTTGCTGCTCTGCGGGGAGATCTGCTTCAGCGGTCACCGAGGAATGATGGCCGCGAGCCGGTCGGCCGGCTCGTTTCCAAAGTTCCAAATGTTTGTCCTTGGCCTCACGCAAATCGTCTTCGGTTTCGGAGGCGTACTGTTGAGCTTCCGCGATCATTTTCGAGACCGTGCCAAAACGAGGGTCGGCACGCACGGCACTCGATTGCGCCATGCTGTCAAGTTGTTGCTGAGTAACGGCAAGCTGTTGTTCAAGTTCGGCGACGCGTGAATGAGCTGATTCGACTTCATCCAGAGTTTCTTCATCAAACTCGACCCCCGCAAACGAACGAATCCCGGCGTCACTTAGAATTTCACGAATGGTCGCCGGGGCGAATAGCAGTGCCAGCATCGCCAAGACAATGATCAGCTCGCGAATCGCGGCGAATCCATCACGGATTGAGGCGTATTTGTTGGGGATGGATTCCGACATGATGCAATAGAACATCCAAAAGAATGGAAGCGTTTTGCATCTTTTCGCCTATTTGAGCCCGCGGCGTCCAGAGCGATTTGGAGGGTCGGAACGGGGAGAGAGCTTTGCTAAAGCGTTTTTTTGGGGGGGCGAATATTGGAGGAAGTTTTTAACCGGTTTCCACTGCAGTTACCTCTCCACCGACGAAGTTGGGGGAGAGGTCGAGCACGCCCTTTAGGCGTTGCTCGGGTGAGGGGGCGACCGCGCTATGAACCGAGCAATTCCGTTGCAAACGGCGTTATCGTCGGCGAGCGATTGCTCGGTCAGCCCCCTCACCCGAACGTCGCTGAAGGCTCCGTTCGACCTCTCCCCCAACGAAGTTGGGGGAGAGGTGGCAGAAAACCAAGGCAACCCAGAATCACGAGGACATCAAAGTTTTAGCTGTCCGGGCTAATGTCGTCAGCTCACAAGAATAGGCAGAGATTGAGCCTTAAGCCTTAGCGAGCCGCATGCACTGCCAGCACTTTTTGGATCTGATGCAATCGGTGTTCGTAGTCGCCACGCAATTGCGTTAACCCTTGCAAGTACGCTTGCTCTTCGTAAAGTCGTGCCGCGAACTTGGGTTCCCACCGCTTTAGAATCAACGGCCCAAACAACAATGCGGCTTCGAAATCGACATCAGCGTAGGCGGGATCCTTTGGCGTCGAAGCATCGAACTCGGACACGTCCGCTCGTTGCAACGAAATGACGGCATAGGGCCAGTGCCCCCACGCGATCTGTTCTTCGTTTAAATGAAAACCGTTCCGCAATCCCCAGTCGCGAACGAGTTCATGTTGGCGATTGGGCTGCAGCACAACGTGATCAGGAACGCGATCAGGGAACGCGTCGAGGATCTTGACGATACTCTCAGCGCCCATGCCACAGATACTCAGACTGCTCAATTCGCCCGGCTGGATCACCGCCAATCCATCCCCGAATCGGACTTCGGCGCACAACCCCTTTAGTGCACAGCACGAATTGTCGTACGGCTGCGTTTTATTCTCGACCGCGATCCCTTTTGCAATCCGCTTGCTTCGCAACAGCGACACCAGCAACCCACCGTGATCTGAACCGATGTCTCCATGGACGACGGACGAATCATCGTGCGGGTTGATCAAAGCAGCGACGGTTCGCAAACGAATATCTAGTTTTGGCATAGCAACGCGGACACTCAGTCTCCGTCCAACAGATTGCCGAGCGAGCCGAGGATAGAACCTTCGCCTTTCCCGGACGGACCTGCATTGGCGACAATGCGTTCGGACAATCGTCGCATTGGCAAACTTTGCAACCAAACTCGCCCGTGCCCTCGCAGCGTGGCAAGGAACAAGCCTTCACCGCCGAGGAACATGCTTTTCAGGTTCCCGGCACGTTCAATGTTGTATTCCATGTGCGGTTCAAACGCGACCAAACATCCGGTATCTACACGCAGCGTCTCGCCGTGCAGTTCCCGTTCGATGATCGTGCCGCCGGCATGGATAAATGCCAACCCATCACCGACCAATTTTTGCATGATGAAACCTTCACCGCCAAACAAACCGGTTCCAATCTTTTTGTTAAAGGCGATGGTGACTTGGGTGCCAAACGCGGCGCATAAAAATGCATCCTTTTGACAGATCAAATCGTTGCCAGGAATGGACGCGAGATCGATAGGAATAATTTTGCCGGGATAGGGCGCCGCAAACGCAACGTGACTCTTGCCCGCACCAGTGTGGGTAAAGTGGGTCATGAACAGCGATTCGCCAGTCATGGCTCGTTTGCCCACGCTCATCATTTTGCCAAAGAAACCGGTATCCGGTGCCGAACCATCACCCATCTTGGCCTCGAACTGGATGCCTTCTTCCATGTACGTCATCGCGCCAGCTTCGGCGATCACGGTTTCACCTGGATCCAATTCGACGATCACCATTTGCATGTCGTTGCCGACGATCTCGTAGTCCACTTCATGGCTACGACGATTGCCGCCACCGCCGCCGCCACCGCCGCCGTAACCCGGTTGCGTCATGTTCCGTGGGGCTGCAGCAACCGGAAATGCACTCGCTGGCGCATCCTCGACGACATCGATCGGCTCAGCCAACGCAGGAACTTGCAGGACCGCCGCACACGAGGGGCATTTGACTCGTTTTCCGGCGTAGGTTTCAGGAATCGCCAATTGCTTTCCGCATTGGCAGTGGAGATTGAGGGTCATGAGAGTACTCTGGCAAAATCGACAAGGAATGTTTTGCGGCTTGTTTTTCGACCAACGGGCATGGTAGGAAACCATCCGGCTGCGCGGCAATCCGATAAACGAAAACAGCCTGCTATTTATAGCGTAAGAAATCATCTCAGGGGGCGCCACTCGGCAGATCACCGGGTATGATCCGAACCCAAATACTGACGTCGACACGCTCTCCCTCTCCCACCCTTCTATGGCGAAACGAAAACCTGAGATCCGGATGCGTACGTTTGGTATCTACACCCAGTGGGATGCCGACTCAAAAGAGCTTCCACGGTTCTGCAAATCAACCACCTCCGTGCGAGCCGAGGTGGGCGTCGAATTTGGCTTTGTCGTCAACATCAAAAACGCCAAGAACCAATCGCTGCGTTATTGCATCGATCATCCAGGAATCCTGGATGCCGAGGGCAAGAAAAGGCCCCCGTTTGACGGGATCGTGTACGTCAAGCAAAACGATTGGAATTTTTACCTCGGCGATACGGTCTGGGAACCGATCGAGGACAAGCTAGGGTTGTGGCAGTTGACGATCGAGATGGACGAAAAGGTTGTCGCGGAAAAAACGTTTGAACTCTACCGCGACGATGAGGGTCCCGCGGAATATACCCTCGCTCCACCAAACGAACGGCCGTAATCCAGCGGTGCCGATGCGGACATGCGAGAGAACATAGGCGGAAATTCGGTACCGGTGGCTAGCGCTGAGCCGCTAAAACTCTGGTATTGATGTCGGATATTGGGGTGAGTTTTTCTTCCAGCCTATAACGCAGTCACCTCTCCCCCAACGAAGTTGGAGAGGTGGCAGAAAAGCTGCGCAACCAAAAATCAAGACAATACCAACGTTTTAGCAGTCCAGGCTTACGCCACCGGCATGGGGCGTGTCGGCCTCCGGCCTAAGACTGCAAATTGCGCAACTTATTAATCGCACGTCCCCGCGGCGTTGCCAAGCGTCATGACGTAAGCGGGTCAATCCCAGCTGAGACTGCCGGCGGATTGGTACTCGGTCACGCGAGTTTCGAAAAAGTTTTTCTCTTTCGCCAAGTCCATCGTCTCGCTCATCCAGGGAAATGGATTGGACGATCCATACTGCATTGGCAACCCGATTCGCTCGAGTCGCCGGTCGGCAATGTATTGAACGTAGTCGCGGAACAGGTCGTGATTAAGTCCCAAAATCCCGGTCGGCAAACAATCGCGTGCATAATCGAGCTCCAATTCGACCGCTTGCTTGACGCGGTCGATCATCGCGTTTTGAAATGCTTCGGTCCACAAATGAGGATTCTCGGCCTTGATGCCGTTGATCAAATCAATCCCAAAATTCAGGTGAATCGTTTCGTCTCGCAAGATGTATTGGAACTGCTCTCCGATTCCAGTCATCAGATTGCGGCGATGAAACGACAACATCATCACAAAGCCGGTGTAAAAGAACACCCCTTCCATGATCAAATAATAGCCGATCAAGTTTTTCAGGAACGCTTGAGCTCCATCGTCCGTGGACGTGGTGAAGTGCGGATCGAGCACTTCGGCGGTCAACTCGGTTTCAAACGCATCCTTGCGAGCGATCGAGGGGACTTCGTGATACATGTTAAACACTTCGCCTTCGTCCAGCCCTAGACTATCGACGACGTACAAGAACGTGTGCGAATGCACGGCTTCTTCGAACGCTTGTCGCAACAGGTATTGACGACATTCCGCATTGGTAACGTGTTTAAAAATCGCGAGTACGAGGTTGTTGCCAACCAGGCTTTCGGCGGTCGAAAAGAATCCGAGGTTTCGCATGATCACGCGGCGTTCGGCATCACTCAATCGGTCGCTACGCCATGTTTCGATGTCCTTGGTCATCGGCACTTCGGTCGGCATCCAGTGGTTGGCGCATCCGTTTTGGTAGTGTTCCCACGCCCAATTGTATTTCAGTGGCATCAATTGGTTGACGTCCACCTGGCTGCAGTTGATCAAACGTTTTTCGTTAGCGGCAAAACGATCGGCTTGAAGTTTGGTGTTCTGGGGTGCGTTCATGGCCTACATCCTCGGGTCGGTAGGAATGGGAATGGTGGATCGAGTGCGAAGCCAAGCGGC
This sequence comes from Novipirellula rosea, assembly GCF_039541335.1. Lineage (NCBI taxonomy): Bacteria > Pseudomonadati > Planctomycetota > Planctomycetia > Pirellulales > Pirellulaceae > Novipirellula > Novipirellula rosea. Next base: position 815,446 of record NZ_BAABGA010000120.1, read on the forward strand.
TAAGCCAAGACGGGTGTTACAAGTGATCGGACCTTCGATCACTTCATCGTGTTTGTTAAAGTGCGTTGCTTGGAATGGCCCGTTCCGCTGCGGCAAATCGAATCCGCCTAGATCCGTCAGCGTAAAGAGGTCGCCATTGTTCTCGACCCGAACAAACGCACGTGCGATGCCCGGGGTGTGAACGACACGAAAACCACGTTCAAGCCAATTGACGTAAAACAGCATTGCGTCGAATTCGTTCGGGTCGTGACTATTGACACGCCTCGCAATCAGGATCGTCGATCGAGCAAGCCGAAGCAGCGGCGGTGGGCATTCGATCGACACGGATTTGCCCCGATTGACTCTGTGATTTCATCCACCGCGGCTGAATACCGTGCCGGTTCACATCGACCGTGGACTTTTCAACTTGGGTGGCCGCTAGCGAACGCAAGTAGTACGTCGTTTTTAACCCGCGTTGCCATGCCAGGTGGTACATCGCATCAATCGATTTCCCGCTCGGTTTGGCCAAGTACAAGTTCAGCGATTGCCCTTGGTCGATCCATTTTTGGCGTCGCGAGGCAGCTTCGATCAACCATTTCGGTTCGATCTCCATCGCAGTGGCAAACAATCGCTTGAGCGATTCGGGGATACGCTGAATGTCTGCCAAGGATCCATCGTGGTATTTTAGTGAATCGAGCATTTGTGCGTCCCACAATCCATGTTCGCTCAATACGTCGACAAGCGGTTCGTTGATCTGAGTGAACTCACCCGACAAATTGCTCTTGGCGTACAGCAATTTGTAAGTCGGTTCGATCGACTGAGTCACCCCGATGATGGTCGAGATCGTCGCGGTCGGCGCGATCGCCAAGCAGTTGCTGTTTCGCATCCCATGGGTGGCAATCGCGTCTCGCACTACTTGCCAATCCATTGTTGTCGATCGGTCAACGTCGACCGGCGTGTCGCGTTCTTGTTGCAGTAGTTCAATCGTATCGATCGGTAACAAGCCGCGATCCCATTTGGATCCGTTGTACGATTCGTAGCGGCCTCGCTCGGCCGCCAATTGGCTCGATGCCAACAGAGCATAGTAGCTGATCGCTTCCATGCTGCGATCAGCGAACTCGACCGCTTCGTCACTGGCCACGGCAATCTGCAAGCGATGCAGTGCGTCTTGGTATCCCATTAACCCCAGACCCACGGGACGATGGCGAAGATTGGCGTTGCGTGCTTCGACGGTGGGATAGAAATTGATGTCGATCACGTTGTCTAGCATCCGCATCGCGGTGGTGATCGTCGCCTTTAACAAATCGTGATCCAGGCGACCGTCGACGATATGGGCCGCCAGATTGACGCTGCCCAAATTGCAGACAGCGGTTTCGTCTTCGCTGGTGTTCAGCAAGATTTCGGTGCACAGGTTACTGCTGTGGACGACGCCCGCGTGGTCCTGCGGGCTGCGGATGTTCGACGGGTCTTTGAACGTCACCCATGGGTGGCCGGTTTCAAATGTGCGAGTGAGCAGTTTTCGCCACAGTTCGGTTGCCGAAACTTGGCGGTGTTGTTTAATTTTCCCCGCAGCGGCGAGTTGCTCGTAGCGCTCGTACCGCTCGCGGAAACGACGCCCGTAGGTGTCGTGCAAATCGCTTGCTTCGTCGGGGCTAAACAGCGTCCATGTTCCATTTTCGCGAACCCGCTGCATGAATAGATCGGGGATCCACGCGGCGGTATGCATGTCGTGCGTCCGCCGCCGATCGTCGCCGGTATTCTTTCTCAGGTCCAAGAACTCTTCGAAATCAAGATGCCACGGTTCCAGATACGCACATACGGCTCCCTTTCGTTTGCCGCCTTGGTTCACCGCCACCGCCGCGTCGTTGACGATCTTTAGAAACGGAATCACCCCTTGGCTTGTCCCGTTGGTTCCTTTGATCAATGATCCAGTGGCACGGACGCTCGTCCAATCGTTGCCTAGCCCGCCCGCCCATTTGGAAAGCATCGCGTTGTCGCCAATGCTTTTGAAAATGTGAGCCAAATCGTCTTGCACCGTGGTCAAATAGCAGCTGCTCAATTGCGGATGCTGAGTTCCCGAGTTGAACAAGGTCGGCGTCGCACTGGTGAACCGGAACGACGACAGCAGTTGATAGAACTCGATTGCACGGTCGGTTCGCTGGTCTTCATCTTCACGAAGTGCTAACCCCATCGCGACTCGCATCCAAAAGTATTGCGGGGTTTCGATGCGGCGGCCATCGACATGCAGCAGGTAGCGGTCGTAAATCGTCTGGACGCCCAAATAGCGAAACAACTTGTCTCGTTCGGGGAGCAAGGCGTCGGCGATTCTGGAAAGATCGAAACTACGCAGCTGTTCGGACAATCGACCACAGCGAATCCCTTCGATCACGTAGTGTTCAAAACGATCGCGATAAGTGTCCGCAAAGTCCTCGTCAATTTGTGTCAATCCGAGCGTTTGGCGATATACGATGGCCAGCTGCATTGCCGCAGCAAAGCGGTCGTAGTCCATGCTTCGCTCGATACGACTGCGAGCCGAAAGCACGAGGGCGCGGGCGATGTCTTCGGGGGTCATTCCGTCGAATGATCCGCGAATGACTTCGGCGACGATCTCGCTGGTCTCGATGTTCGGTAGCGTCGACTCGGGAATCGATTCGAGAAATGCTTTTAACTTGGCTTCGGAAAATGCGACATACACCCCCGGTTCAATCTGCAGTCGCAACTGCGGGACGGAACTGCTGTTGTCGATCGACAATTCGTCAAGTCCCGAGTCGACGTGACGGACCGCTCGCAGTCGTGCGTGTTCGGTTCGGTACAGGATGTAACGACGCGCGACTCGAAAATGCTCTCGCTGCATCAATCCAATTTCGACCACGTCCTGGATCTGTTCGACACTCAGGCAGCCCGACGCCGCATCCCCCGAGGCGAAGTCGTAGACTTGGTCGATGATCGCCAGCACGTCTTGCTCGATTTGTGAGGCAAGCGGTTGGCCTTCGGCGAGGTTCAATTCCGCGCGAAACGCTTTTTCGATTGCCGATTCGATGCGACCGCGATCCATGTCGACTTCGCGACCATCGCGTTTGCGGACTTTCAATACGGTGGTGGTGGGGCTTGCCTGTGCCGAAGTCGTCTTAGACATGGTCATCCTAAGTCTGCGGTGCTAGCTCGGTTCGATCTTTGGCCAGCGACGGATTGCAAATACCGTGGCGGGGTTGGCCCAATGGGTTCGCGCGTACTCTCAGCACATACTGAAAACCATTTCTGCATGGACGTTCAGTTAGCTTGGCGAAACGGCGACGGCAGTGATCGAGCAGAAGCTCTGCGAACAATGAAAAACAAATCGAGGCGATTCACAGAAAAGCAATTTGCCAGAGCAGCCAATCGGCTTTCGGCAGACGTCCCGTCGAATCACATCGCAACGATCACCCCAATCCAAGAGGGCCCAAAATCGTCTATTTCGTGGTAGGTCTTCTGACTCACTGCCGACCGAGTTCTCGCAGCCTTCTCGCCCCGATTTCCTGTCTCACAGGTTTCCCGAGCAATGGCGTGTTTTAATGAAAGAGTTTCGGTTTGGATGCTTTTGATTTACGCATCCGAGGGCAGTTCACAGCGGCTGGACCATCCCGGAATTTCACCGGAGTTCCCTGTTCACTCGCGAGTGTAGAAACACCGCAAGTCACCACGAACGCTTAAGAATCTAACAGCTGACGCGGCGACGTCAATGCTTTGCTAGCACAATGTCGTTTGTTTTCGTTTGGACGCGTTTTTCGCGAGATTCCGTGACGACGACAGTAAAGATTTCGATCCCAAGGTGCGTGGTTTCCGACTTCCCCATTCGTCATCACTCGAAGCGTTCGCGGGGGGAATCTTTATCTTGACTCGGTCCCTCGCTGACGCGTCGGGTTAGGATTTGTCGGGTTAGGATTTGCCGGGGAAAACTGCCCCGTCATGCGGCGGGGCGACGCTACCCTGTGGCAACTCGGTGCTTCGTTCGTCGCTACTTGATTTCGACGATCTCGAGATTCGTGAAGCGTCCGATCGACATGTTGGCACCTCCCACCATCAGCATCGATGTGGGATCAAGTGGCAACATGCAGTGAAAGAAACGTCCGGGATCATAGCTGCCTACGATCTCCCAATCGTCACCCTCCGCGGTCAGTCGCTGGATTGTGCCATTGACGGTGCTGACATACAGATGTCCGGCATGGGATTGAGCCCAACATCCAAAACCGGTCATCGCTTCACCGATTAGCGAAGCCCCCTTGGACCACTGGTTCGATTTCGGATCAAAAACATCGACCTCGGTGCTGGGGCCGTCTTCCTGATCCATGCCGCCCACGACATAGATCCGTCCGTCGTGTGCAGCGACTGACAACGCACGTCGCTCAAACGGTGGCGCTGCGATCGCTTTCCACTGTAGTGGTTGCTGGCTCAAGTCGGCGGTCCAAGCGGTGTTATGCCACTTGGTTTCATTTTCGCCCGACATCGCCCAACCACCGACGACATAGACTTGATCGCCGATCACCGCAGCGGCGTGCGACGATCGTGGTTCAGGAAGCGGGGTGTCGTCCTTCCACTGTTTAGACGCAATGTCATAACGGCTGACAGTTGCTTGCGATTGCAAATCGTGCGTTTCGCCTTCGGCGTTCCGTGCAGTAAAGCCGCCGATTCGCACCACCGAATTTCCGTGGCCGACCATCGCCAAGCCTTGCAGTTTCGGTCCCGAGGGCAACGAGTTCCAAGACTTTCCATTGGGCAGTTCGAGCGACCAAAATGCATTGGACTGCTCGGCGGTGGAGTAGGAGTGTGCATCCCCAATGTGACCGCCGTAGACAAACAGCGTTCCGTTTGCGACCGCACCCCCGAAACTGGTCAGCTTGAGCGGTAGATCCGGAAGTGACGAGGCTTTGACGGTTACCGACGATTCATTTGATTTCGTCATTTTCGATTCGCTGACGTGGGCCGAGTTGTTGCGGTTTGCGTCCACATCGACTTGCGGCCGAGGAAACGTGGCGGTCAGATAGTTGCTGGTCGCTTGAAAGGACTCATCTTTGAACGTACCCGAAGCATCGTCGTCCGTGAAGCCAACCATGATCGCGTTCAGGCCTGGTTCGACTTGCTTGCTTGTGAACGTCACCACTCCGTCGTCGTTCGTTTTTGCTGATCCTTCCTCATGACCTTCGTCACAAAACAGTTTGACTTCGGCGTTCGGCAGCGGTTTTTCCTGCCAAACGACCAATACGCGGATTCCCTCGTCCGTCGCCGTGATTTTGGCACGAAGCTGGTTGCCGCCTGAGTTGCCTTCCGTCGCAGGTGTCGTCCAAGTCGCTGGATTCGTGCTGGGGAAATGCTGGACGTAATATACCAATTTCGAACCGTGGTAGATGCCGTACGTTTGCGTGCCGAAGATACATCCGGTTGGCTCGACGGCCTCTGCGGCCTGCAACCCGACCAAATCGTCAGTTGAAACGGGTTGCAATTGCAGAGATTCCGATTCGTCGTCGCCGCGCGCATGCTTTAGCTCGAAGTGCGTCATCGATTCAGGCAAATGGTAAGTACGATCATTCAGCCCTTCGCCAAAGAACAAGATCGGTTTTCCTTCGTCGTCCAACGCAAGCCAAGGAAAGTGTGCGTGAACTGGGGTAGCCCCAAGCAGAGTAAGCAAGGCAAACAGGCAGGCGATGGAGGGGAGATAGTGTGATTTCATTTTGATGTTTTCAAGAGAGGATTTTGCGTCGTGTAAAAGTGGAACGGAGAAAGGCAGGCTGGAAGCCAATCCCACGGTTTTACTACAGGTCGATTCGCAGCGGACTTTTCTGCTGCGGCGTGATCTTGATTCGCTTAGTCGTGTCGGACGACGGCTTATGTGACAAGCCTTTTGAGCGTTGTACCCCAAATTCGCGTGCCGCTTGGCGTGGATTCTGCTCAGCAACCTCGATGATCGATTCGATCGATGCTTCGTCGGGGTTCACGCGGACGATGTATTCTCCAGCGTGAGGACCCGTTTGTCGAGTAAAAGCGAAACGTCCCGCTTCGATTCGCGTCGTCACGGGAGGTCCCGCTTGTGATGCTGGCATCAAAATCAACGTCGCATGCTCGATTGGTGTTCCCTCGACCTGCACGGTTCCTTGGATCGCGATTCGCTCGGAGCCCTGGTCGCTGCAACCGGTCGCGATCAACATCGCGGCCGCCACGGTACAGGCGACCCGGCGGGCAAGTGGTAGTCGCCGGCTCATTGCTCGCCTCCAGCAATCACCTCGTGACCGTTCTTGCTTGCTAACGCATTGTAGATTTCGTAATCGATCGAATCGGTGATGAATCGTGTACTGCCATCGGCATAGACGAAATGGGCCCCGCCAACGTGTTGACTTGCAAAACCGCCGATGTTGGCTGCGGTGTGGACATTTAGCGGATACAGCGTTGTCCCCAGAGCAATTTTGGGATAACCGACGACCCAGCGTGCGGTGCCCCATTTGACCGTTCCGACCATGTCGCTCGGCATCGTGCTGCCGCTCCAGACATAATCGTTGTAGTTGTAGACGGTTTCGCCCAGTGCGATGGTCGACGAGGTTCCGTCCAAGCAATCGCGGAATCGATTTGGCGGGTTTTGAAATCCGTACGAAGGCCAATGCAATCCGAACAGCCCATCACCCTTTGCCATGTAGTCATCGGTCCCTTCACACCACAGATAGCTGGCAGGGCCGCCGGTTTCGACGGGACGGCCGTTGGTTCCGATGCGAGTATCGGGGGCGTCACGATTGAGGATCATCGACGGGCACAGATAGCTGGCGATCTTTTGTGACGACACTTGTTCGTTGTAGGGATCGCTATAGCTTTTCGAGAAATCCCATTGCTGGTAGTTGTTCGATTCCTCGAGATGCGGCAGCACCGAGACAAAGGGACTGATAAAGTTGCTCTGGATGCTGCCGGCCGGGAATTGGCCAAACGTGCCATGGTAGTTGTGCGCCGCCAGCACGATCTGGCGCATGTTGTTGGTGCAAGACATCTTGCGAGCCGCCTCGCGGGCGGCTTGTACTGCGGGCAACAGTAGTCCGACTAATATGCCGATGATCGCAATGACCACCAACAACTCAACCAAAGTGAAGCCACGTCGTGTGTGACGCGGTGAATTTGCATTTTCGGTAGCGTGCGAGTAAACGGACCGAGGGCGTAACGTTGTCATCAAACAACTCCTTCAAAGAGCCTACGAGAAAGGAAACAAACTCTTGATGTTCGGGCGTGAACACAAGAGATGCATCCGAGCGTGGCTGGCGAAGGTGTCGACGCCCCAACTTTGGTGGCTGCTGATTTAGGAATCCGTAGCGGCGCTAGCCACGGCTTCGTCGTCATCAAACCGGCGCTATCGCCCAAAACGGCTAACTTAACCGCGGTGATGTTGTACTAATTCAGCAGTCTTCGCTGGTGGGGGGCGTGACTCCGGTTGCTTGCTGCGTCGTCGAATGTGAATCGCTAATGCGAATCAGTCTCAATAAGTATTGTGTTGCGGAGGTTTTTTCGCAAGAATGGCTGAGTTAAAAAATGGAAATGCGTAAGCGACCTAAAATTAAAGACTTATGACGAATCAACACGAGGCGACGCCGCCCGATCCCAAAAAAACTTCTGTGGCTGACGGTGTTTGGACGAGCCAGATTGCGCCAAAGATCGTCCGTTTTAAAGATCTTGCCCGTTGTGGGGATGAGATTTGGATCGAGCATCAAGGGATGCTGTACCGGTTGCGAGAAACCCGCCAAGGCAAGCTGATTTTGACCAAATAGCAGCCGCGGCCGCGCTCGTTGGACCCCGCGTCATCCCGCTGGGAAGAGGCATTTTCCTTACGAGGGCTCGCTAGGCCAGCCTTTTGTCAGCACGCGTTTCATGGCCGCCAGCGTTTCTTTGCTGACATGGTGCTCGATTCCCTCACTGTCGGCGGCCGCCGTCGCCGCACTGACTCCCATTCGCCGCAGAAAACTTTCCACGATCTCGTGGCGTTGGCGTGACTGTGTCGCCAATCGTTTGCCCGCAGCGGTCAATTCGATCGGTTGGTAGGGTTCGGTCACGACAAAGCCATCACGCTGCAGCCGGCCAATCGTATTGTTGACCGTGGCGTGCGTGACCGCGAAATGTTTGACAAGATCGATGGCACGGCAAACGCCTCGCTCGGTAATCGCGTCGGCGATCGCTTCGACATAGTCCTCGGCAACCTCGCTGGCGTGGTCCGATCGAATTCGTTGATATGTCTTCGATGGCAAGTTATGGTTCCCTTCGTGTGCCCTAAGTGGTGTAAACACCACCCGCAATGTGCCTTTATGGTAGCCCCATATCTTAACAAAATTGTTTTCACGCTGAATCCCCTTGATTGTGCCTGTCGGGATCGGTAGACTCTGCCCATGAAGTTAGTTGAGGCTAACATTGGGCTTGCGGACGGCAAGTCGTGATCAGGAACGAATGTTCCTATTCTTTATCAAACAAAAGTTAGTTGAAGCTAACTTAGCGTGCCCGCTTCATTGCAAACGTCGACAAAGAAGATAGAGGTTTCGAATGCTGAAGTTAGAGAGTTTTTTTGTGAAGCAAAAACCAGTTTTCAATACGTCGGTTTCCGCTGGATGCACGATCCATCGTCGCGATCGTCGTCGCTGCGGTGGGTTCACGCTGGTTGAATTGCTCGTGGTGATCGCGATCATCGGGGTATTGGTCGGCTTGCTGCTTCCTGCGGTCCAAGCCGCACGTGAAGCGGCACGTCGGATGTCATGTAGCAACAATTTGCGGCAAGTGGGGTTAGCGGCACAAAATTATCACTCGGCTTACCAACGTTTTCCCGCTGGTTATGTCTCGCATCCAACGCGTGATGGATCGGCTCCGGCGTCGGTGATGATGGATCCGATCACATGGGATGCCGGCCCGGGATGGGGATGGGCCGCCGGACTATTGCCGTTCGCCGAAGGCAACGCGTTGGCGGAAAGCCTGCGGTATGATCAACCGGTTTGGTCTTCGTTCAATCGGCAAGCGATATCCGCAAGCATTCCGATGTTCTTGTGTCCGAGTGCGACCGGTGGCGATGAACCATTTGAAGTCAAAGACCAAGCGGGAAATCCACTACTCGTTGCGGGGCAGCCAATCAAGCTTGGACGCAGCCATTACGTGGCAAGCCACGGCCAAGAAAGTTGTTGGGGTGAATGCGGTTCGGCCGCGACCGGCGAAGTGTTCACGAACATCTATACGTCAACGACCAAGATTGTGCCGATCAATGGCGATGCCGCCAACGTTGCCGACGGGCCGTTTTTTCGTAATTCCAAAACTCGTTTTCGCGATGTGCTTGATGGCACGTCCAATACCATTTTCTTTGGCGAACATAGCTCGGCGCTGAGCGAGAAAACGTGGGTCGGCGTCATTCCTGGGGCGTTCACTCACCCGCGGTTTTCGTCGCCTGAAAATGGCCCCGACGCCGCCGCGACGCTGACACTGGTGCATGCAGGACCCTCCGGTGGCGAGCTCGATATTACCGGCAGCCCCATTATTCATCCGGTCAATTTCCCTACCTATCACGTCGGGCAAATGTTCGCCGAACACCTCGGTGGCGGCTACGTTTGCATGGGGGACGGATCGGTGCGTTTCGTCACCGATTTCGTTGATTTGTATCTATGGGCCGAATTGTCCAGTATGGATGAGCACGAAGTCGTCGATTGGGAGAAATTTTAATGGCACGCAACTCCACCCACACCACATCGGATTCAAGACTCAAAATCGTTGCATTTGCCGCCTTCATCGTGCTTGCGATTGTCACTGCCGCTTGGTGGATGTCGCATACACCCGTCAAGCTTGACGAACATGGTTACGATGTCACGATTGCGCTCTATCGAGTTTGCAACCAACGCAGTAGCGAAGGGTTGCAAAAAATCGAAGAGCAAATCCGAGAGCTCGAAGCGAGTCAAGCGACACTGGGCGAATCGCACCAGGCGATCATGAGTATGATCGCGACCGCGAAGGCAGGCGATTGGAAAAATGCTGCCATCGCATGCCGCCAAGCACTCGAAGACCAAGTCAAACGTTAACCGCAGGATAGGCTTCCAGCCTGTGTTCATGCGTAAGGCATGGGGGATAGACGTCCAGCGAGTCTTTTTCAAAACCACACGTAGCGAAGCTCGCCAAAAGTTTCGTCCGGCATCGGAGCAAAACGCAGGACGTCGCTACAAGGATGTCCTACCAATATTCGTGACAAGCACCCTATCTGACTTTTCGAGCCGCAGGCAACCCACTGGGCAGCGGATGGACAGAGTCATGCAGCGCATGAGCGAGGATCTCGAGGCTGTCGACCAGTCGTGGTCCCGGGCGACTGAAATAGGCTGAACCATCGACGACGTAGACTCGATCGTTTTTCACGCACGAGAGCGATTCCCAGCCTGGATAGGATTTTAAAATTGGGACATCTTGCATTGTTCGCTCGATGTCAAAACCGCAGCACGCGATCATCAACACCTCGGGATTCGCCGCGACGATCTTTTCCCAAGCGGTGGTCACCGAACGCTCGCCCTCGATTCCAATCGCTTCGCGACCACCGGCAATCGCGACCAGTTCGGGACTCCAGTGCCCCGCGCAAAACGGAGGATCGATCCATTCCAGCAGCATCACGCTGGGGCGCGACTGAATCGATTCGGTCCGGACGGCCACGGCATCGACTCGCTGCTGAAGATCGGCGATGTAGCGTTCCGCACGCGGCCGACACTCCGCCGCCTCACCCACTTGCCGAATGCACTGCATCACATCGGCGAACGAGGTGGGCTCGAGATTGATCACACGGGGCGTGCCTGGTAATGAGCAAGCTGCGGATCGCACTTCGCTTTCCGCCACCGCACATACGTCACACAAAGCTTGCGTAACAATCAAATCGGGGCGCAGACGTTCCACGACTGGCATGTCCAATGAATAGAGTGCCTTTTCCGTCTTGAGTCGTTCGCGAACCAGCGAATCGATTTCGCCGCTGGACGCATCATGCGGAATCAGCGTCCGGGTAACTTTGGGCAATTCGGAAACGTCGGCCGGATAGTCGCATTCGTGCGTGACGCCGACAAGTTGGTCGCGAAGCCCCAAGCCGCAGACAATTTCGGTCGCGCTGGGCAGAAGAGAGATGATTCGCATCGAAGTTCCGCAGGTTTCATGTAACGAGATCGAAATCGTTACAGATCACTGACCGCTTGGCAATCCGAGCAACGAGTCGGCCCAGCGCATCGGCATCGATGCCAACGAGTTCGTTAGCACTTCGGACCACCACTGGGTCGTTTCCGCCAAGTCGGATTCGGTATAGCGTTGGAATTGAGGATGGCGTGAATGGCTAGGAATCACCGCCACATCGATCGGATAGTCGACGTCCGTCACGCTGGTTCGCGTTGCATCAAAGGCCAGCAGTGCCAATGCGACCGCCGATCGAAGCGGGGTTTCGTAATTCAACAGACGATCCAGGATGGGTTTGCCGTAATAGGTGCGTCCGATCATGAAGTAGGGAGAATCCATTGCGGCTTCGACCCAATTGCCTTCTGGATAAACGTAGAACAATTGCGGCGATTGGTCGGCTAGCAAGCAGCCGCCAATGATCGCGTGCAGATTGAAAGTGTGCCCGGTGGAGGAAAGAGAGGGACCGTCTTCGTTGCGAACTCGCCTGAGTTGTTCGCCGAACAAATTGGCAAATTGGTACAGTCGCTCGACCGAATTTTGAGATTGTCGCAGCGTTTCTTCGACGTAGATCAGCGTCTTGTCGCGAACCGAACGCAGCCCGCTGGTCATCGTGAAAAGAGATGCGTCCCCGTGCTGAAACTCGGCGAGCTTTTGTTTATTGACCTGTTCGCTGCCACGGGTAATGCGGGTGTCCGCAAGTGCCACGATTCCATCACGCACCTGGATACCAATACAAAACGTCACAAGCTTGCCCACGCTAAAGTTAGTAAAGTTGAAGCCATCAGACGATCACGCGGTGCACAAATCGTTCCAATGTGGGATAGGCTTCTGTAGCGAAAGTCGCCAAGACTTTCGGCATCGATCCCAACACTCCGAAACTCTAGGCGAGTTTCGCTACGGAGGCGTTCGATGATGACAAGCTGGAAGCCAATTCCACATTTTTGTTACAGCAACGCGGGCTCGTCGAGCGGCTTGACTGCATAGGATTCGTTGTCGGAGTTCAATGTCAACCGAAACGAGGCTGTGACTTGGCTACTCTGCGTTTTCAGAGCATCGGAAACCGCTGCCATTGTTGCGGCATTCAGCTGAGCGTCTTGCGGGCCACTGGCGTCAACGACAACCAAATGAACAACGTCGCCCTCCATCTCGATCTGGCTTTGCAAGTAACCTTTCACCAGCGGATACGGGGTCAGCGGAAGCGGGCTGTTTGCACAAAAGGCGTCGTACGGTGCTTTGTCCGAAAAGCCGTAAATGACCTGATAGGATGACGGCGGTTCGGTGGGAGTCAGCGTCGGGCCGATACGTACTTTATCGGAGATCAGCACGTAGCAGGGTGTGGCAATAGTAATAGGATTCATCAGAGTCAATTTGTTTCTGGAGGAGGTGATGTAGAATGATCGGCCAAGAGTATCGGGGTGCCGCGAGGTCGTTGTGAGGATGAATCGGATGAGAGGCGATGCAGTGGGCCCGCGCGAAAGGCATCCGCGAGTGCAGCGGGCACAGTCGCTTCGGCCAAGACGAACGCGGCTCGGTTGCGGCTGACGTTGGCTTTCATCTTCTGCTCGAGCGCGACCGCTTCGGCGCGACGCCCCTCGGCTAACGCGCGAGCGATCCGGGTGTCAGCATCGGCTTGGTCGCTTTGCAATCGAGCGCCGATGTTTTCACCGACATCGATGTCGTAGATGTCGATGGAAACGATGGCGAATGCCGTGTTTGCATCCAAGCCGTTGGTGATGGCTCCTTTGGAAATGGTCGATGGCATCTCCAGGACATCCATGTGCGATTCCGCGGATCCAATTGCGGTGATAATGCCTTGGCCCACGCGAGCGATAATGGTTTCTTCGGTGGCACCGCCGATCAGTTGTTCCAAATTGGTTCGCACGGTCACCCGCGCACCGACTCGCAACTCCACTCCGTTTTTTGCAACGGCGCTTAACGTATGCGCTCCGCCGCTATCGTTACGAGGACAGTGAATGACTTTGGGCGACACGCTCGTTTGCACGGCCAACAACACGTCGCGGCCAGCGAGGTCGATTGCCGCTGCACGATCAAAATCCAAGTCAATTCCCGCGCGATGGGCGGCAATTTGAGCCTGCACCACATTCATCACGTCGCCGCCCGCCAAGTGGTGCGCCTGCAATCGATTGGTACTCATCCCAGTTTTGCGATCGATCGACAAACCAGCTTGCCGTGCCATGACCTTCGCCGTAACGATCAAGCGATGCTCGACACGTAGGAAACTCATCACAATCAAGCTTTTCATCGTGATGTCGGCACCCGACATGTAAGCTTGGACCCAATACGAGCCCCACTTGGCAAAGATCGCGATGATCAGCAAGCCGATAACGACTGCGACGACCCCCAATCCCACCATTGCTTGCCCGAAACTGGGAAGCTCTAATTTCGCAACGAAATCGAACACAACCGCCACCTTTTGTTGGGCAGTCCACCGGCGACTCATCCAAAGAACCATTGCTTTGGACACAGTCAAATATCAATCAAAACCTGCGACACATGCAGCTCGCGAAGAGAGGTTGATCGAAGATTGTGTGTGTTGAACGTAGCCGAAGAAACCAAGGTCTCGTGGGGGTCGTTGGCTACCACACCTCTCTATCTAGAATCCTAGGGCCCAACCGCCAAAATGCAATGCCCCCCTGGTACATCACAGTCAGGGGCGGCGCCGGTCATGCGGTGCACCCTACAATATATTTCTGCGTTACCGTATGTTTTTTGGTATCAGGATCGTTCATGAACAATGCCATCTAATGGCACCCATTAGGAGCTGGAATCGATGCATATTAGATTCGAAAACAAAACAGCCGTTGTGACAGGCTCGACTGCAGGAATCGGATACGCGATCGCAAAGGGATTGGCTGCCGCCGGGGCGGACGTGGTCATTAATGGACGCAGCCAATCACGAGTCGACGAGGCAATCAAGAAGCTCGAAGGCGAACTGAAGGAACTTGATCGGGGGGACCGCGGTTCAATCCGTGGTGTCGCTGCGGATCTTGCTACGGTCGATGGTTACAAACGTTTTGTTGCCGAGGTGCCTCAGGCTGACATCTTGATCAACAACCTTGGCATCTTCGCACCGAAGCCGTTTTTCGAAATCCCGGATGAGGATTGGGAACGCTTTTTTCAGACCAATGTGATGAGTGCAATTCGGATGTCGCGTCATTACACGCCGGGGATGGTTGATCGGGGTTGGGGGCGTGTCCAGTTTTTATCGAGCGAGTCGGCGATCGCGATCCCCACGGAGATGATTCATTACGGGATGACCAAAACCGCACTACTTTCGATCTCGCGTGGTCTTGCCGCAACCGTTGCGGCAACGGGAGTCACTGTCAATGCAATTTTGCCTGGGCCGACGGCATCGGAAGGGGTGTCGCAATTTGTCGATGACTTGGCACGTGATGGAAACAAATCGCGAGATCAGGTCGAGACCGAGTTCTTTGAGCAAGTCCGCCCGACCTCGTTGATCCAGCGTTTTGAAACGGTCGACGAGATCGCGAATATGTGTGTGTTTGTTGCATCGGAGCAGGCTTCCGCGATCACCGGTGCTGCGCTCCGTGTGGACGGTGGCACTGTCAACGCGATCATCTAATGTCGCGAAACAGTCGTCCGATGACCGGTAGCCGACCAGCGTTATTTATTCATCAGAAATTTATTTGTTGACCAATTTTGCTGTATTTCCCGGGATCTCCGCCGTTCGTCCGGTATCTCCGCTGACGGTCCCGCAGTTGGCATACTTTGTGCTCTGCTTGCCTGAGGGCCTATCCTGAAAGAGTGCCCGCATGAAGTCACTGCATTGACTTCTTTGCAAGCCCCTTCAAACGCTGTCTCGGCGCGAGCGAGAGTTGACGAACATGAACCAAGCCAACGTTGTACAGTCCACTGCGGTCCGAGCGGACACTTTTCTTGACGATGTGCTCGATGGATTGTCACGTCCCAATAAATCGCTACCTAGCAAATATTTGTATGACGAGCGTGGCTCGCATCTGTTTGATCAAATCTGTGAACTCGACGAGTACTATGTGACTCGTACCGAGTTGGCGATTATGCAGCAGCATGCGACTTCGATTTCACGCCAGATTGATACCGATGTGATGTTGGTGGAATATGGCAGCGGTAGCAGTCTAAAAACGCGAGTGCTGCTGGACGCGCTTGAGCGACCTGCGGCCTATGTGCCGGTTGATATCTCGGAAGAACATTTGCTGAACACCGCCGAGCAGCTGCGATTGGCCTACTCGGACTTGAAGGTCCTGCCCGTCGTTGCCGACTTTACCCAACCGTTTACATTGCCCGATTGTGAGCCGCCGGCGTCGCACGTTGCGTTTTACTTTCCAGGGTCCACGATTGGCAATTTTACGCCACCGCAAGCCGGTAAGTTATTGCAACAAATGGCGTCCATGTTAGGACAACAAGGCGGGTTGTTGATTGGTATTGATCTGCAGAAAGATACCGACGTTTTACATGCGGCTTATGATGATCGCGAAGGAGTCACGGCAGCGTTCAGTTTGAATTTGTTGACCCGGATCAATCGCGAACTCGGTGGCGATTTCGATTGCAGTCGCTTCAAGCATCAAGCCATTTATAATTCTCGATATCATCGCATCGAGATCAGCATTGTCAGTCTCGAAGATCAAGTGGTTTCGATTGGCGACCATGCGGTTGAGTTTGCCGCGGGCGAAGCGATTTTGACCGAATACTCGCACAAATACACGGTCGCAGGATTTGCGAAGTTCGCTAGACAGTATGGATTTCAGCTGCATAAATCTTGGACCGATCCAAAGAACTATTTCGCAGTCTTGCACCTCGTTATCGAATAAAAACATGAGTAGTACTGCTGCTGCCCTGTCGTCGGGGGAACAACTTCGTGCTTCTTACCTAGCGACGCGAGCTTTTACCGACCAGATTGCTCAGCCGTTGGCGGCGGAAGATTGCACGGTTCAGTCGATGGACGACGCCAGTCCCACGAAGTGGCACCTCGCGCATACCACTTGGTTTTTTGAAACCTTCATCCTGCGGACTCAGCCGGACTATCGCGAGTTTGATCCGGAATTCAATTTCCTGTTCAACTCGTATTACAACTCGATTGGTCGCCAATATCCTCGGTCGCGTCGTGGATTGATCTCGCGTCCGGGGATGCAGCAGGTCGAGGATTATCGCAACCACGTCGATCGTGAGCTAGCGAAACGTCTGGAGTGTGACGAGTTTGCGACTCAGGCAGCCGAGTTATTGCGGATTGGGATCAACCACGAGCAACAACACCAAGAATTGATGTTGACCGACGCCAAGCACATGTTGTCATGTAATCCAATCTGGCCCACCTATCGCGACGATCCGTTTGATGAGAGTGGTGAAGCAAAGCAGATGGATTGGATCGAGGTGCCTGAGGGATTGCACATGATCGGTCACGAGGGCGATGGGTTTGCTTATGACAACGAATCACCTCGGCATCATACGCATCTACATGCGACGTCAATTGCGGCAACGCTAGTGACCAATGGCGAGTACCTCGAATTCATCGAAAGCGGCGGCTACCAGCGGCCCGAGTTTTGGTTGTCGATGGGTTGGGCAACTGTCCAACAGAACGATTGGGATGCCCCGCTTTATTGGGTACAGCAAGATGGTCGCTGGCATCAGTTCTCGCTCGCAGGCTTAGTCCCCGTCGAACCTGCTTGGCCAGTCACCCATGTCAGTTATTTCGAAGCCGATGCATTCGCTCGCTGGGCAGGCAAGCGGTTGCCTACCGAGTTTGAGTGGGAAGCCGCGTGTAGAATCGCTTCGCAGTCGCCGAATGTGTCGCTGACGCAAGAGCCGTTTGCGGATGTGCTGATGCAGCAAAACAAGTGCATTCATCCGACACGGTCGCCGGCCGGGTTGATGGGCACCGCGTGGCAATGGACGTGCAGCAGTTATGCAGGCTATCCCGGCTATCGCCCGCCCGCTGGCGCGGTAGGCGAGTACAACGGCAAATTCATGTGCAATCAATATGTGTTGCGTGGCGGCAGTGTCGCCACGTCGAGCAACCATATTCGCGATACGTATCGCAACTTCTTTCCTCCCGAAGCACGTTGGCAATTCACCGGTATCCGGCTCGCGGCTAGTTGATTTAGTGAGCCGCTTGCGCGTAAGCGGCCGGCGTCTACGCGTTACCCGGTGCCTTGCGGCCCGCGGCTCACGCCAACTTCGCGCCGTTATCGATCGATTTGTCGGGGATCGCCAACACCACAGATCCATCGTCTCGATAGAAACCGGCGATCAAAAATTCCGATAGAAACGGTCCAATCTGTTTGACGGGGAAGTTGACCACGCCGATGACTTGGCGGCCTAGCAATTCCTCTTTGGTGTACAGCGAAGTGATTTGAGCACTTGTGCGTTTGACGCCGATTTCAGGACCAAAGTCGACGGTCACCTTGTAAGCGGGTTTCCTCGCTTCAGGAAAATCCAAGACTGCGACAATCGTTCCCGCCCGCATCTCGACTTGTTCGAAATCGCCCCAGTCGATGGTGTTCTTGAGACTCATTTTGTTTCACCACATTCGTGTCGAAATTGATCTAAAAACGTTCGCATGAACTGCTCGCGTTGACCCGCGATTCGCCGAGCCGCATCGGTGTTCAGCAAATCATGTAGCTTGAAGAGCTTTTCGTCAAAATGGTCGATCCCTGTTTTCCGTTTTCCAGCGGCGTTATCCGACAGATAGAAAGGTTGTCCAATAGCGGCACCGTACTCGATCGTCCTGACGATTCCGATCGCGCCGAGGGCATCAAGTCGATCGGCGTCTTGAACGACCTTGGCTTCGAGCGAAAGCGTGGCGGGATCGGCGGCCTTGCGAAACGAAATGGTATCGACAATCCTCGCAACATGCTCGATGGTGTCGTAATCGACATTCAACTGCGACAAAATATCGCGAGCAAATTCGGCACTTCGCTCGTGCCCATCATGAAATTTCGCATCGCCAAGATCATGTAGCAGTGCCGCCAATTCGACGACAAAGCGATTACCGCCGACTTCCGCTTGAATTTCACGGGCCGATTTGAGCACACGCAACACATGATCGACATCATGTCCGGCCTGTTGTCCCGCCATCCGCTCGCGAACAAGACACTGCACTCGGTCCACTATTTCCGTTTCGGTCATTGTCGTCCTTCCGTGGGGTAAGCTTCCAGCCAGTTAGCAAGTGTCAGGCTTTCTTCGCGAACTGATGGTAGCGAAACTCGCCAATAGTTTCGAGCGGCTAGAAGGCCAGGCTGGAAGCCAATTCCACTTTAATCCCAGAGAATCAGCAGTTCGGGACAGAGAATATGGGAGTGGTCGTTGGGATCGACTAGGATCCGCAGCGGTTCACCACGATCACGAGAGCCTTCGGCTCGTTTGACGCTGATCCCAAACGCATTGACGGTTGCCGTGTGGGGGCGTCCCAAGTGATCAAACTCGAACACGACATGATGGCGACGTTGATTGTTTACGGTGGTGCTTGTGCGTTTGACATCTTTGACAACGCCTTGCACCAGATCGCCATGTCGACAAACACGTACTTTACGCCAGCGGAATCGCTGTGCGAAATACAGCATGATGCCGCCGACCAACGGCAAGACCACCAGCATCACCACCCCCACGCGTCGGTTCTCTGCATCGCCAATCGCAAGTGCGGTAATGCCGATCGCAATTCCTACAATCAGGAAGACGATGCCGAACAAGACGACCGGAAGAGTGTTGCCGAGCACTTGTGTTTTCATTCCCGGCGGCAGGGTCCGCGGTCGCGATTCAGCGAGGAATGTTTCTAATTGATCGCGGGTGACCGCCAATTTACGCAGTTGATTTTTTAGCAACGTGCCTGCCAAACCGCCCATCCGATCGGCTGTCGCCTGGACATCCTCAATTCGTGTGTCGCGGTGTACGTCGGGATGAGCGTCGAGCGTTTCTTCGCCTTGTTGTATCTTTTCGGCGATCGCCAATGCCGTTTGCACAAAGTCGTTCTGGTCGGTTTGCTCAATCACCTCGTTGTGACGGAAAACGACCAAGTACCGGCCCTGGCCTTTGACGTTCCAGCCTGGGTGTTGAATCAGAAAATCACGTAGCTTGCGAGTGAACATCAACCGCACCGGTGATTCAGCCCAGGCGGTCAAGCGATAGTGGTCGGCGAATTGGGGGGAATCAGCAAAATCCAGCGTGCCCAGCCCGCCAAGCCCCGCAGAACTGAGCAGCGAGAGCATTTTGCCGGCCATCCCTTTGGGTTTCGGCGCTAAGTCAAATTGAGGCAGATCAAGAGCGGATTCTTCTAACACGACTGCGGATTGGCGTACATGGCTGGTCGTGGTTGGCCCATCACTCGAGCGATTCTCGCGGGTGTATCCCATCGTGACCACGTGCAAATGGGCATCACCAAACTGCGATTGCTGGTGCACCGTGACGGAGACGGGGCCGGCGAACAATTCGGAAAGATCGAGTTCGAGCGTCTCGGAGGTCTCAGCGGCCATGCGAATTGTCCAGGTTTTCAGCGGTGTGAATCAAAAGAGCGAGCTATCAAGGCCTCAGGCAGCAAAACGCAGCAATCAGGGCGCGAGGATCTGAATTCTTTCCATCCTCACATTGCCACGCAGCCTTGTTGCAGTCGCAGAAACGCCAATCTTTCGCAGTCCGCGGATCTGCTATGGCTAGGGCGTAGAGAGCCGCAGTTCTTTTTTCCACCACTCTAAATACTGCTCGGCGGACAGATTCGGATCGAGTCCACGTTTGCGCTGGGTGTTTTCGTACCACTTTCGTTTTTCTGCGGTGATTGCATCGTGATAGGCTTGGTCGCCTTCACGAATTGCTCCTTGGTCACCGCTCGTTTCAATCCACTGATTCAGCTGAGTTCGCATCCGTTGCAGTGTTGATTCGTGTTCAGGATTCTCAGCGAGGTTGTGCAGTTCGTCAGGATCCGTTTGCAAATCGTAAAGTTCCTCTGCGGGTCGCGTTTTCTGCATCATGCGCTCGGCATCAGGGGCAAGTTTGCCTTCGGCGTGCAGCACATCCAACAGCGTGACCACCGGATAGGAGAGCAGCTTGTAGCTGCTGGTTTGCGTGTAGGGGCGGTCCGGATAAAAGTTGCGGATGTACTTGTAGCGTGTGTCTCGGATCGCGCGAATTCGGTCGGCAGCTTCACCACAGCGATCGCGAGCGGCAAACACAAACTCGCGTCCTTTGAAATCGGCAGCCAGAATATTGACCCCTTCGGTCCGTGCGTGTGGTGTGATGTTGGCGGCGCGTAAACACGTCGGAGCCACGTCAATCAAACTGACCAGCAAATCGCTGCTTGTGCCTGGATTAGTAATCATCGGTCCGGCAACGATCAGGGGCGTATGAAGTCCCTCGTCGTAGAGCCATTGTTTGCCCCAGACATGAGGCCGACCGTGGTCACCAAAGAGCATGATTAGCGTGTTTTCACGCAATCCTTCGGCCTCCAAACGTTCCAGAATCGCTGCAACATGCTGGTCTCCTTTTTCAACGGACGCCAAGTAGTCCGCCATGTCAGCGCGGGCCACCGGATGATCGGGATACTTAGCCGATAAGCTTAGTTTCGCAGCACGCTCGGGATCCTGGTTATGGACAAACGGGCGATGGGGTTCGTGGATTTGCACCTGAGCAAAAAACGGTTGCCCTTCGCGACGCTCTGACCAATCGTCACCGTGAAACAATCCGTCATCGGCGATGAAGTTGTAATCCCGCTTGGCTTTGCCTTTGACACCCGGAGGCTTCAGATCGCAGACGAAATAGCCTGCATCACCAAACTGCTGCATCACCGTTTGCACTCCCTCAGGCAACGGCTTCATTTGCCGCGTGCGATGGTGGTGTGCACCAATCGAGGTTTGGTACATCCCGGTGACGATCGCACTCCGCGATGATGAACAGACCGGTGAGGTGGAAAAACAACGGGTGTAGCGAACGCCCTCGCTGGCAAGCCGATCCATCGCGGGCGTTGAAACATGCGGCATCCCATAACAGCCAATTTCGGGCCCGAGGTCATCCAAAACGATCCACAGAACGTTCGGACGCTGGTCCGCCGTCGCACCCTCAGGCATCAAGGATGCGAGGGCAAATAGGCACGCGATCATGCGAAACAAGCGTCGTGGTGTCGGTGACATTGGTTGAGGATGGATTGCATTCATGTTGAGGACTTGTTTTCAGAACGAAACGCTAACGCGCTTCGAGCCATATCGGTGATGACCGGCATCAGGCGAACTACTTCGTCACCTCAGGATCCGCCTTGCCGTCGTCATCCAAGTTGTCGGTGACCCACAAAATGCCTCGCACGACGACGTCCATGTAGCGAGCATCGGCGACGGTGTCGTTTTGGTGACCAAGCGAGGTGCTGAAGATCTTGGTTTTCTGAGGACCATAGTGATTGGTCCATGCGATCACGGCGGTCGATTCGGTGGCAGCCGCATTGGGATTATTCTTCAAAACCTTCTTGTTCGGCGGCATCATTTGCTTGCCTTCGATCAACGCACTCGCACCGGCAAACACACGGATGTTGTTGTACAGTTCTTCGTTGATCGTCGTCCAATTCTCGAACCCTTTCATGATCGGGTGTGTCGAATCGGTGCTCAGCACATCGATGGGCAATTTCGGACCGTGGCCTGTCGATTGCAGCCCAAGCATCTCGTACCAACCCGCGTTGTCGGCGCCGGGCTGCACCGGCGATTTGAAATCACCCCAACGGTAGCTGTGCATCGCACAGTGCAGATTGACTGCCGGAGTGCCATTGCGATGGGCAGCAAGGATGCGATCGACGTAAGGCCGCTCGATCACGTTGGCTGAACATTCATCGTGCACAACGACATCGTATCCCTTGGCCCAATCATCAGATTCGTAGATGTCAAAACGGGCGGTGGTGGTGGTGCTTTCACTCAGCTCGACGGTGACTTCGGCATTCAGCCGTTCTTCGATACCTTGCTTCAACAGCTTCGTTTGCGTCGCGTAATCGTGGCAACAACCGCCGGCGACCAACAGCACCTTTAGCGGCTCAGCTTTCTTGGCCGCCTCTTCCGCCGTCGCGATCGATGAGCTTTGCAGCGACCCCAGCGTGAGGGTGGCGACGAGGGTCAGTAGGCAGGTGGGAGAGATTTTCATCAAAGGTGTCTCGATATAGAGAGGGCTGGGAAATTTTGGGGATTTCAGTGAAACAGCAAACGAAGTCGCGTTGCCACGACTCAGTTTACTTACGTTGGTAGTGAAAGTTAAATCGCGGATTCGCCGACATGGTCCGTGCCTCGGATATCAGCCGGCTTAACTCGGCCGCCTGTTCGGGATGTTGGGCGGCGACGTTGTTCTTTTCGCCGGGATCGACGGACAAATCATACAGTTCGATCGGTGATTTTGGGTCGAGATCGACATTGTAGCGAACCCCCTTCCACTTGCCCTTGCGAATGGCCACGCGACCTTTCTTCTCGAGAAATTCCCAGTAAAGGTAATCGTGTTCTTGCTGTTGTTCCGGTTTTCCAAGCAGCGTGGGCAGGATCGAAACGCCATCCGTTTTGCCAGGCAGCGGTTGGTCGACCAAATCGGCCATCGTCGGCAAAAAATCCCAAAACGCCGAAATCTCGTCCGAGACACTTCCCGCTTCGATTTTCGTGGGCCAAGCAGCGATCATCGGCACCCGAATACCACCTTCGTAGAGGTCGCGTTTCAGCCCGGTCAGCGGCCCATTGGAATTGAAGTAAGCGGGGGCATGGCCCCCTTCTTGGTGAGGCCCATTGTCGGACGAGAAGATTACCAGGGTGTCCTCCGCAATCCCCAGGCTTTCCAGTTCCGCGGTGATCTCGCCAACATAATCGTCCAGCACATTGACCATCGCGACAAACGCAGCGTGTGGTTCGGATTGCCCCAAGTAATAGTCGTCGGGGTAGTTGGTCTCAGGCGGAAATTTACCTCGGTACTTTTTCATGTACGATTCCGGCGCAACCATATCGGCGTGTGGCTGGATGGCGGCGTAGTAACAGAAAAACGGTTCGTCTTTGTTTTCACGAATAAACTTCAATGCTTGATCATGGATCAAATCCGGTGCGTAATCATGTTTGTGTGACGCGACGTTACCCCAGAGCAATTCACGCTCTTGGTCGCTCCACAAAAATGCGGGGTAATAGCAGTGAGCGATTCGCTGGCAATTGTATCCGTAGAAGCGATCAAACCCCATCTTCAATGGCTCGCTGGCGGTGCCGGGTGCCCCCAATCCCCATTTGCCAAAGAGACCGGTCTTGTATCCGGCACTTTGTAAATGTTTTGCCACGGTGTAGGTGTCCGCTGGCATCGGTTCTTGGCCTTCCGGCGAAACTTCCGCATTGCCTCGCACTACCGTGTGACCAGTGTGAAATCCAGTCAGCAGTGCACAACGCGATGGAGCACAAACAGTACTGCCAGAATAGTGCTGGGTAAAACGCATCCCCCGCTGGGCTAGTGCATCAATGTTCGGAGTCTCGAATTTGGTTTGCCCATAACAGCTGAGGTCGCCATAACCGAGGTCGTCGGCAAGGATGTAAATCACATTGGGGGTGCGTGGTTCATCCGCTAATACCGCGACGGCCACCAGGTTGGCGAGGCAGCACTGGAGTAGGCAAATCAGAAGCGATTTCATGACATTCCTGAGAGAGGGGATTTTTTGGGTAGGACTTGAGCGACCGCACGGCCGGCACGAGGCGAGAGCGAAGCCTGCTCGCTGGAGTGACTGCACGCTGAAAAGATCTGCACGTTAATAGATTAATTAAAATCTTTCCTCGCTCGTTCCGTTTTCAGCAGTTCGGCGTCGCTATTTGCTCTCGGCTTGAAAGCCAACGTTATCTGCGATTTCGACGTCGGTCGAGTCGGCGGACTGAGCGATCGTCAGGGCGTGGTCAAACCCGGTGGCGGTATTGTCGACGATTTGCACGTCGTCGCAATAATGCAGGTCGATCGACGGGAATTCTGAATTGGCGGGGTAGTCGCTGCTGAATTCCACGGCGTTGCCGGCAATGGTCAAACCGCTGACCGATCGCGTCTGGGCAACCAATCCATTGAAGCTGCGGATGGTGTTATTGAGGAAGCGGATATTGCGATGGAAATGTCCTTCGCCCATGCGTTGTTCGTCCGTCAATAGCGGAGAAGCGAGCAGCGGATAGACTGCACCTCCTTCGAAGCCAATGTTGTCGAAAACATTGTTCGAGATCGTGACATCTTGGACCCCACCGGATTCGTACCATTTTTTGTTGTCGCCTTCGATCAGGATGCCATGCATCTGCGAGGAAAAATAGTTGCTGTCGATCAATACTTTGCCCTTGGTCGTGATCAATGCCGCGCGTGCTCGGTTCTGGCGAATGGTGTTGTGTTTCATCACCACGTCGGGATACCAAGTCAAATTTTCCATTGACAGTGGACCGGCTGGCAGATCGTCGGGGACATCCAAAACCGTCACTACAAATCGTTCTTCGTTCAGGACCTCGACTTCTTCCACCGAGGTTTGGTGAAACGGCAGGACGGTTTCGCGAGACAGGATGGCGACCCTATCACCAGGGGCGGCGAACATCAGCCCCCATTGTTGTGGATGGCTGATCGCACCGATGAAACGGTTGTTACCTAGATACTCTTCGATTTTAACGTAGGCACCGTGAACGTTGATGCCGTCATCAAGCATGTGTTCGAACAGACAGTTTTCGAGTTTGACCGTGCCTCGACATCCGACAAAGTGAGTGGCGTCGGCGCGGGTGGCAACCAGCCGATCCGATGTCGAGGTGACGACCATCCTTTCAAGCGTGACGTTCTCGGTCCGCTCGGCGATCAATGCCATCCCCCCTGCCGCATAGACTGTCACATTTTCGACGCGAATGTCACTGGAATTTGCAATGTGAATTGCCGGACACAGTCGGCTGGTTGGATTCACCCCGTAAGTGATCAATACCGATCCAACCGGAGGCAGCGCCCGTCCGTTGGCATTAAAGCGAATCCGGTTCTTACCAACGGCGGTCACTTTGACCGGTTTTGAGTAGTTAACGCCATATTTTTTTGTGTCATAAATTGGCGATTGGGTTTTGGGATCAAACACAATGTTCGATCCAAAAGGGTCGCTCCATCCATCGCGTTCAAACAGGACCTCGCCATGTTTGATCGTGTACGGATAGCGATCGCGGTCCACTTCGACGGTAAACGTGTCGTCATCTTCGTTGTTTTCGACGACGGCTAGCTCGCTGTGAAACGGATGATCCCAGTCGATCGAGAAGTTTTTCAGTGTCGCCCCGGTGCAGCTTTCAATGACAATCGGGCTGATCCGACCATGATACAGAAACGTCGAACCGCCGCCGTCGATGGTGATGTTCTGAAAACCAAATAGCGGGAAGCCCATTCGTTTCAAACTATTGTCGTGATTCGTAACGGCGCGAAATTGTTCGAGCGCATTGTCGGGGGCGAATCGATACGTGCCTTTGGGAAAGACAAGGGTAATGTTGCTTTCGCCTTCGACCGATTGAATCAAACGAAGCAGTGGGTAAGTCGCGTCTTCGCCAGGCAGAACGCCATGGTCAGCGACATTGATTTCTTCGCCCACGGCCTGCGACGACAACGCACTCGGAATCAATAGAGCGAGTAAACAATACCATTTAAATTTCATCGTGTTCGTCTTTGGCGTGGGAGCGTCGAAATGAAAGGATGCAATTTTTAGCTCGTTCTGAGCTCCGACTAAAGTGCGGCAACCAAGTCGAGTGCTAACGTGAATTGATAGACCGGATCACCGCCGGTCATCCTGAATGTTCTGCGAATGACCACAGGCTATTTGACCGACAATGCAAGCTCGTCCGTCGACAGACCTTCGGATTCAGCCTTGATCATGATCTCGCCAGGTTGTTTTGCCGATTGAATGATCAGCATGCAGAGCCCGTTAAACGCATCGCGATGGTCTGCGATAAAGGGAGCAGTGGTTGCCGCGTTTCCGTTGCCGACTGCGGCGATTTTGCCTGCACCTTGGACCGAAAACTGCACGCGATTGGACGCTAAGGGACAAAGGTTGCCGTCGCGATCCTCGATCCGCACGGTGACATACGACAGATCCCGACCGTCGGCCGAGATCGTGGTGCGATCGGCTTGCAGTTTGACTTGCGCCGGTGCCCCCGCTGTCTTGATCTCTTTCTGTGCAACCGGTTTACCGTCGACATAACCCACCACGCGGATCGAACCCGGCGAATAGGGGACATCCCACGACAAACGGTACTTCGTCAGCATGTGGTCCTTTTCGTAGCGGTTAAACTTGACCGGGATCTCGCTCCGGTCTTTGCCTTTGGTCTTTCGGCCCGCTGATGTTCCATTGACAAACAGTTCCACCTGTTCGCAATTGGTATAGGCGAACACAGGAATTGTCTCGTGGCCACTGTCTTGCCAATTCCAATGCGGCAGCACGTGAACCATCGGCTCGTTTGTCCATTGGCTTTGGTACAGATAAAATCGGTCTTTGGGAAAACCGCTCAGGTCGACTGCGCCAAAATATGAACTTCGCGCGGGCCAATCGGCGTTCCAGTAACCGTTGGTGCTATTGTCTTTGCCGCCGTACGGCGTCGGTTCGCCCAAATAATCAAATCCGGTCCACATGTATTCACCGAGCACCTCGGGATGCTGTGCCAATGCAGCGAACTCGATGTCCGGAGGGTAGGCCCACGGTGGACCGATGATGTCGTAGCTGGTGACTTGTTGCGATTCATGCGTTTGATATTTCTCGATCGGCAGATGGTAAACACCTCGGCTGCTAGTGCACGACGAAGTCTCCGAGCCCACGACGGGAGTGTTTGGCAGGAATTCATCGACGGCCGGCCCATAGGCCAGCGGTTTGTAGTTCATGCCCGCGATATCGACTTGCGCCGCCATCCCCGTTTTATAAGGAGCGGGGTAGTAGTTGAATCCGCATGTCGTCGGTCGAGTCGTGTCGAGGGATTTGACGTAGCCATTAAGCAGTTTGGCGATCCGATTGCCTTCTTTGGCATTGCCCTGCTCCAGTATCTCGTTGCCGATGCTCCACATAAACACCGACGGATGATTCCGGTCGCGGAGCACCATGTCCTTGATGTCACGCTCGGCCCACTCGTCAAAGAACTTGTTGTATCCGTTGGGCACCTTGGCGATCTTCCAGACATCAAACGCTTCCACCTGAACCAGGATGCCCATTTCGTCGCATCGGTCCAGTAGCGTTCGGGAGGGTGGGTTGTGGCTGGTGCGAACCGAATTTACTCCCATCTGTTTCATGATCTGCAACTTGCGTTCGATCGCGCGTGGATTGGCGACTGCGCCGAGCGGGCCGTTGTCGTGGTGTAAACAAACGCCTTGAATGCGTGTGTGTTTGCCATTCAGAAAGAACCCTCCGGCTTTCGTGAACTTTAACGTGCGGATGCCGAACCGTGTTTGCACGGTGTCAACGACGTTGCCGTGATCAAAAACGGTGGTGCGAAGCGTGTATAGCACTGGCGAATCGAGCTGCCAAAGTTGCGGATTGTCGATCTGCATTGTGGCACTCGCCATCGTATCGCCACCTGAATCGGTGGCGGTGGCGACGGTGCTTGCCACGACTTGGCCGCGGGAGGCAAGGACTTCGTATTTGGAAGTGATTGCATGGTTGTTACCCGTCGCCTTGATTTTGGTTTCAACGGCCACCGTGGCGTGATTCGTATCAATCTCGGGCGTGGTGACAAAGGTCCCCATGTGTGCAACATGGACGGTGTTTTTGTAATCGATCCAAACATCGCGATAGATTCCCGCACCGGGGTACCAGCGTGATGAATGGTCTTCGGGCGTTAGCTTGACGGCGATCACATTGGGACCGTCGGAGTTCAGATGGCCAGTAATGTCGTACTGAAATTCGATGTAGCCGAACGGCCGATTGCCAATGAAATGTCCGTTCACCCACACATGTGCGTTGTACATCGCACCTTCGAAGGTGACGAACACCAATTTGTCCTTGGCGGCGGCAGGTATCTCGAAGGTTTTGCGATACCATCCCGTGCCGTGAAACGGCAATCCGCCCGCCCGTGCGTTGTATTTGATATCGAACGGGCCTTCGATCGCCCAGTCATGCGGCAGGTCCAACGATCGCCAAGACGAATCGTCGAACCCTGGCGATTCTGCTCCCTCCGCTTCTCCTTTGTAGAACTTCCAACCCTCGTTAAACGAATGATGCGATGCAGAGGTTTCGCTGGGTTGCGATCCTTTCGCGGCTCGCATTGTGGGGGTGGCAATGACGATCATCACCACCGCGGCCAGCAGAGTCTCACGCAGCCAGATGCATCGAAACGATCGATGTTTCAGAGTTTGAAGCTTCACGAAGCTCTCCTAGGAAACGGTTTGGAAATTGGATTCCTTTTCGAATCGCGTGAACGTGCGAACGCCAAAGATGGCAATGGCGACAAAGCAGATCAACGGCAGGTAGAACGAGTTGCGGACGCCGATCGTGTCGATAAACCAACCTTGCATCAACGGCAGCAGTGCCCCACCGACGATTGCCATGATCAATCCGGCCGAGCCCAATTTGGCTTCCTCGGCCGGCAAACCTTTCAGGGCAATTCCGTAGATCGTGGGGAACATCAGCGACATGCAAGCCGAGATGAGAACCAGGCAGATCAGGCCCGTTTGGCCCGGCAGCATGATGGCGCCAAAGGTCAAAATCGCAGCGGTGACCGCCAATGCCGATAACAACTTTCCAGGGCTGACAAATTTCAACATGAACGTGCAAACGAAACGGCTGATCAAAAAGATCATCATCGCGGCGATGTTCCACGTCTGTGCCTGTGCAAGCGACAATCCGACTTGCTCCATGCCGTAGTGAATGATGAATGTCCAGCACGTGATTTGGGCACCGACATAAAACGCTTGCGCGATTACCCCTTCACGGTAATGAGCTTTGCCAAATAATCGGACCGTTAATTCACCTACCGGGGCATCGGGTTCATCCGCTGCGAAGGTGGGCATTTTGGTCAGTGCAAACAGGATCAGAAATCCAATCACGACACATGCGATCACGACGTAGGGAGTACGCACGACACCAAGGTCATGCTGTTGGATCGCTTGAAATGTCTCGGGCGATGTGACTTGCATGTTGGCAAGGGCCTTGCTGACGGCTGCGTCCAATGTTCCATATTCTTGATCGAAATCGGGCAGTCCCGATGCGTAATCCGCTTCGACATACTGCACCACCTCGGGCGATTTGGCTTCCATTTTGTCGCGGAACTCACCGACTTGCAGATTCGGCGCGATAATCGTCGATGCGACAATCATTCCGGTTAGCGAACCCATCGGGTTAAACGCTTGAGCCAAATTTAATCGCTGGGTCGCCGTTTCCGGCGGCCCCATCGCAAGGATGTAAGGATTGCAACTTGTTTCCAAAAACGCCAAACCGAACGTCAGAATATAAAATCCAGCAATGAAAATCCAAAAGTTCGTATTCAGGCTGGCCGGGATGCTCAACAGCGCGCCGAAGGCATACAACGCAAATCCGACCATGATCGCACCTTTGTACGAAAATCGGCGAATGAAGTAGGCGGCGGGCAGAGCCATTGTGAAGTAGCCGCCGTAAAAGGCGAACTGAACCAGCGAGCTCTGGGTGTTGCTGATCTGGAAAACTTCCTTGAATACTTTCACCAATGGATTGGTGATATCGTTGGCAAATCCCCACAACGCGAAACAGCAGGTCGTCAGAATGAACGCCATCAAATATTGGCGGGGGACGACTTTCGGCGGCGAGGTGTTATGCGGTTCTCCTTCGCCAGAGACTTCGGCTGCCGATTCGTAGGGCTGGACTTCAATGCCGTCGGACATAAATTCGTTCCAAAAAAGCGATGAGTTGTTCGGGGGGAAGAGAAGCGGCGGAGAGCAGCGATACCCATCGGGCTCACTATTCCGTCTGCCTCTAAAATAACGTCAATTTCCTACGAAGGGATAGCCGTTGCTGATCAGATTTGCATCTTTCATCGCCAACCAAAATTCTTGCGGTGGCTTGGTTGCGACGAGAGCGACATTTTGCTCGATCCGTGCGGGCCGACTGCTGTTCAATGCCGTCGCCAAAACCCCGGGCGGCGACATGCCAAAGGCAACGCATGCTGCGGCGGGGCTGACATCGTAACGCCCGCAAATTTCACGGAAACGTTCACGCCACGCGATCAACGCTTGGTCTTCGGCGGTGTCACCGGTCACCTTTCGGTAATCGAAAAAGTCACCTCCGGTCAGAAAACCTGCGTGAAAGACCGCCGAATTGATCACGCCGATATTGCGTTCATGCAGCGATTGGACGAAATCCAACAATTCCCGCGGATGCGTGTAAATCGTCAAGCTGGTCGCCAGCATGACCCAGTCAAGATCACACTGCTCGGCAAGTTTTTGTGAAATCCGCCAATCCTTGGACCCCACACCGATGGCGGCCACCTCGCCTCGATCGCGTAGTTCTCGCAGTGCTTGATAGGCAGCCACGACGTCGTCCCAGCGGCGTGTGCGGTCTTGGTCATCGATCGCCGCCAATAGATATTCATCGGGGTCATGCACCGATACCATCTGCGGGCGATAGCGGCCGAGTAATTCACAGCCTTGTTCCCAACAACGCAAAATCCCGTCGTAACTGATGTCTTGGACCGCATCGTGCTCGAGTCCTACCCACGCCCCGGGTTCAAACGTCGGTTCGGGCGTTTTCAGTGGCACCCGCCGCCATCCCAGCTTGTTGCTGATAACGACGTCCGACGGTTCCACGTTCAGTTCCGACAGCGCTTTTGCCATCGACTCGAGCGCCAACCCGGCGCCGTACTTGCCCGCCGAGTCGGCGGCGACAATCCCAGGCGACTGTTTGAACCATTGGGAAACGATTTCGCGTTTCACCTCGTCATCAAGGGCTTGGTACAAATTCCCCAGCGCGCTTGTGCCAAACACGATCGCAGGAATTTGTAAACCGGTAGCCCCGAGCGGCGACAGCGTGGCATTGACTTGCATCGAGAACGTCTCTTTGGAGGACTACTGAGTAACTTTCAGAACGTAGGCAAACTGCGACGGCTTTTCGGTCGGCAGCTTGACCGTCAATCCTTTTTCGTCACGAGTCCACTCGAGTTTTTGGTCTGAACCCAGCATCGTGACCGAAGCGATTTCTTCGGGGTAATGTTCGCTACCGCGGGCAAGCGTCTTGACCGTGATTTGATTGTTCTTAGGCCATGCCAATCCGGTCACATACAGGACGTTCTCACGTGTGGTGAATCGCAGGTCCTGTGCGGTAAATGGTTTGTCCTTGGATTCCGAAACGTGTCCGGTCGAAACCGCCGTGGGGCCTTCGCCGAACGTTTTCCAGTACGTGGTGTCGTAGATCGCTTCGCCGTTGATCTTCAACCAGCTGCCGATTGCTTTCAGGATCGCTTGGTCTTCATCAGGAATCGTGCCATCGGCGCGAGGTCCCACGTTCAGCAACAAGCAACCATTCTTGCTGACGATGTCGACAAGGTCGTCGACCAGACGGTCAGGCGTTTTGTAGCGTTGATTCTCGGTGTAACCCCACGAACTGGCACTGACCGCGGTATCGGTTTGCCAAAACGGCTTGCGAATCTCGGCCATTTTCGAACGCTCTTTGTCCAGCACTGCTGCGGACTCGGGGAACGCATTGAACTTGTAGTTAATGATCCCGATGTCGTCGCCTGATTTGGAGGAAGCGTTGTAGTAGTAGGCTGCAAATTTTTTCAAATGCTCGGCGTACGAATTTGCTTCGTAGGTCGTGTCGTGGTTCGGAGTGATTCCAAAGTCGAACCAGAACACATCGGGTTGATACTTGTCGATCAGTTCACACGAACGAGCCAACCAATCGTCTTTGAATTGTTGGTCTTGGGGCGGAAAGAAATTCATGTAGTCCCAAGCGTTTTCTTGGAACAAGAACGGCATTGGCCGGCCATACAGGCGTGCGTATTGAGGGTCGGCGTTGTCGAAGTCTTTGTCACGAACGTAATACATCCAGTTGAACGCACGGTGGCTGCTGACGCCAAACTTCATCCCTTCGCTGCGAACGGCTTTGGACAGTTCCGCGATCACGTCCCGTTTCGGACCCATTTCGGTTGCGTCCCACTCGGTGAACGAGCAGTCGTACATGGGGAATCCGTCGTGATGTTCCGCCACGGGGATGACGTAACGAGCACCCGTGTCTTTGAACAGTTTGGCCCACTGGGCGGCATCAAACTTTTCGGCTTTGAAATCGGGAATGAAGTCTTTGTAGCCAAACGTCTTCTGAGGCCCGTACGTTTCGATGTGATGCTTGTAGAAGTTGTCGCCACGTCGCTCTTGCTTGATGTACATTTGCCGCGGGTACCACTCGCTGCCGAACGCAGGCACGCTGTAGGCACCCCAGTGGATGAAGATGCCGAATTTGGCGTCTTTGTACCACTGCGGAATCTCGTAACCTTCCAACGAGGACCACTCGGCTTTGAACGGTCCCTTGTCGATCACCGAATTGATCTTGGCGATCGAAGGTTCGACTTGAGGGTGCGGCAGGGTTGCAGGGTGCGGTGATTCAGCGTACGACACGCTCGTCATCAACACCGCGATCGCGGCGACATACGTACTTTTCGAAAACATATTGGCTCTCTGTAAAAGCGTCAGGGATGATTTTGATCGGGAGATGCCAATCATTGGCGGGGGACCGCCTCAGGAACGGTCCTGCAAAATGGCACGGATCCAGTTCGTGCCGTAGAAAAGAGCTTGGGGTGCAGCAGTGTATTGTGCTTAGTGAGCCGCGACGCGTAAGCGGCCGGGTATCACGCTGCTACCCGGGGCCTTACGGCCAACGGCTCACCCGGTACTTCGCGTAACGGAAGTCTGTGAGCAAACTTCATTACGCGTACTTTGATTGCGAGCCTTGTCTTGACTCGCGTTTTAACCGACGAACAGCGGACGCAAGTGACGTTCGTAAATGTTCTTGGTCACTTCGTTGCCGACAATCTCTTCGTTCTTTTTCAGCAGATCGGTGTAACGATCACCATGTTTTGCCGCGACCTTGAACGAGACGTGAAGCAGTTGACGCATGTGGGCGTTAAAGTGCTCGTTGTCTTGGATGTGACGGATCGCACTGGCCAAACGAGGCCCCGACCAACCGTTGACGGTTTCCGCGTCAGGCAGTTTGCTGTTGTCGATGTCGATTACGCTGGCGTAAGGAGCACAGAACTCTTCGACATGCTCGAGTGCATACGCGTAGATCTCCTTTGCTAACGCCAGCCCATCGCCACCGGCTTCGGCCAATCCGATGATCTCTTCGAGCCACGTCGTGCCTGCGGTCTTGATGTGCAAACCGGCACCAGTGCGTTGCAAGCACTCGCGGATGATCGGATACAGACTGAATTTATCGCTGCCGCTATGAACGCTTAGCTTCAACGTCTCGGGCAAACCGTAGGCTTTTACCGCGTGAGCGATCACGGCAACGTCGTCGTTGAATTCACGCTCGAACTGCTGCAAATCGCCGACGTAGTCGACGCCTTTGTTGAAGCGGCCGGTGAATTTTGGTGCGATCGTTTGTACAGGGACTTTTTCGTCCGCAATCGCAGCCAGGATGACCAACAACTCAGGTGGCGTTTGCGGCGAATCGGTTTCGTCCATCGAGATCTCGGCGATCACGTTGTCGGCGCCTTTCGCCTTGGCGATGTGTCGATAAATTTCGCCCGCTTCTTTCACCGCCAACAAATACTGCTCGGCGACCCGTTGGACGTCTTCTTTGCTGACTTCTAGCGGCGAAGACAAGCCATCGAGGGTCAAGGTGCCGACAAGCTCGGGGTGACGATCGACAAACGCGGTGATGTCCTCTTGGGATGCCGCTTTGCCAATTGAATCAGCAACGTCAATGGTAAAGAAATCGCTACAGGGGATGAATGGATCGACGGTTGCAAGTTGAATATGGTCGGCATCGACGTGCCAAGGCTTTTTCCAACCTCGGGTTTCAATCGCATTTTTTGCAGCGTCGTAAACGCTTTGCGGCTTCGATCCGACAAACGTGTGCTCGCGATTGGACTTGTTCCATACCGGCGCGACGTCCACGCCGTCTTTGGCAAGTTGCTCGAAAGCACGTAATTGAGCAGCCGCTTGATGCGCAAAACGGTCGCCAACGCCAAAGGTGAATTTTTCAATAACGAGCATCTATCTCTCTTTAATGGTGGGATTAAACAGTGTTATTTTGCCAAGCGTTCGCCGGCAGCCCATAGCCGAGGTTGACTTTTGCATGTCAATTCTTAACCTGGGTAGGGGATAAGTTACGCGATTCACCCCCCGCAAACAACGAGACGCCGGTGACGACGGACAAGCGATCGACGAAAGAGCCCGATTTTGTCTCGGTCCAAGTTTCTAAGGCTCGGCGTTATTACCTGAACTTGAACCCCTCGGTTTCCGCCGCGATTGCGGTGGTGTGTGGGGGCGTCGAGCGAACGCGGACTGAATATGTCGTCCAGCGTGATCGTTTCCCCTATTTTGGCATCGAAATGGTGACCGAAGGACGAGGCGAATTAACGCTTCGCGACCGCAATTTTGCCTTGTCACCGGGCATCATGTTCGCCTATGGGCCCCAGACGCCGCACCGGATTGCGAACGTGCCGCCATCACAGATGCGGAAGTTTTATGTCGATTTTGTCGGTCATGAAGCAGAGGCTGCTCTAAGGACAGCTGGCCTTCTCGATGGCAAACCGCTCCGCGTGACCCGGATGCACGAATTAGTCGAGCTGTTTGAGATGTTGGATCACGAGGCTCGTGGCGATAGCGACGTGGCCGGCGAGGTCTGTGAACATCTGCTGCGTTTGATGTTGGTCAAAGTCCGCCAATGTTGTCTGGCCGAAAGCCCGGCGATGCCGCGAGCCTATGCCACGTACGAACGTGTTCGCGAATACATCGAAACGCATTACCTCGAACTGCATACCGTCGAACAGGTCGCGGCGCAGTGTGACATCACGCCGATTCATTTGTCACGATTATTTCGCCGCTTTGGTGGCGTCGGAGCGTATCGTTTTCTACTTCGCAAAAAAATGAATCGGGCTGCCGAGATGTTGCTCGAAGATCGCTTGCTGATCAAAGAAGTCGCCGAGCGGCTCGGTTTCTCCGATGCATTCCAGTTCTCGCGAGCTTTTAAACGCGTCTACGGTATCCCGCCAAGACAACTCGTCCGTTCAAGATTGTCTTCGTTCGAAAGCTAGGCACCGATCCCATCGATTTTGTTAGCGGTGCGGCGCAAGCCGCCCGGTTTCGTTGCCTCGCAAAACGCCAGGTGCCTCGTGCTAGAGGTTGCGCAATTCTTCTGTCACCTCTCCCAAACGAAGTTGGGTAGAGGTCGAGCAGAGCCTTCAGCGATTGCTCGGGTGAGGGCTGTCCGCGCAAGTTGAGGCGAACTGCAAGTCAAGTTGCGCGGTCGGCCCTCACCCGAACGAGGCCTATGGGGCCCGTTCGACCTCTCCCGAGCTGATGCTCAGGCGAGGTGCCTTGCGCCGAATGGGGGCTACTCCAGCAGTCGACTGAACATGCATAACTGAACAGTCGTTCGTGCTGCTATCGCAGGGTTCCAGCGAACTTGGTTCATCCGCTTGCAAAGCTCGTCGCGCAACCGTTCAATCGGCTGGTTCAGTCGAACGAACCCGAGTCGCTGAGCCGCTTCGGATAACGCTTGCCATTCCTTGGCATCGGCTTGGCTAAGTCCCGTCAACAGGATTTCGCTGAGATGTATATTCAGTGTCGTCAGAAATTCTTTGATCGTCGACTGCGGCGATGTCAACTCGCTGTCCTCTGAACTCGCTTCAGCCTGGACTTCCCCGCGGCCGCCTAGCCAAGTCGACACAGCTTGACGCGTTTGGTCGGCCGATTCAAATACGATCGAGATCGGTTCGATTTCAAGTTGCTGGTGTACCCAACGGACATGACCACAGACAAAACGTGCGTCGTTGCCATGGGTGGCCAGCATGTTGCTCAATTCCGTGAACCCCGCATCACCGCGATGATGGTAAGGAAAGATGATCCGGGCGGTCTCGGAATTTGTATCGTGCATCGTCGCGGTCAACTGTTGATGGACGACGTCAAAATCCGAATCGCTGATCCGCGTGACTTTCAATACGTGCAGGTTTTCAGTGTGCCGCAGCGGTCTCAACCAATCCGGTGGCAATCGTTCGAATCGTTCCCGCGCTTGTTGAAAATGGTCGATCGCCAGCGGAGGTTGCAGTTGTTCCCATTGGAACGTTTGCGGATTGATCGTCAATTTCCCGCTGCCACGCGGCAGAATCAATTCGTCGGTCGCGGTCCGTTTTCCCGAACCAAGCATCATTTGCGACATTGCCGCCGCGCCCAACGACACGCCGCGGCTGAGTGAATGGGCCGCCAATTCCTCAAAGGATTTCGCCGTTTGCTGTGATTCCGGATCCGGGTCGGCGAACACCCGCTGCACCGCGACCACGGTGCCGGTATCGACGTCTTGGAAATAGGCGAGCATCTTGGTTTGTGATCGTCCGGGGCGAACGCCAAGCCCGAGCCCGACAAACCGCCCGGCCTTGATGTCGGTGCGGCGATCCGATTTGTTGCCGCGCACCAGCGGCTGAGGCACCGATCCATTTTGTGAGCGAATCGACCGCGACCGTGCGATCAACTCGCCTACCAACCGCACCGTTTCGAGGGGACTGAATCTCGCATCCTTCTGAGCGTAGCATTCATGTTGGTGGATCAATTGCAGCACCAGTTCGGCGGGCCATACCAAGCCGCACCCACGTAACTGTTTTTCCAGCCGCGATAAACGCTGAGGCCACGTGGCACTGCAGCCGGACATCCCATCGCTGCAAAGATCGATGATCAGTTCCTCAAGTCGGTCGAGTTCATCGCTTGGAATGGGCAACTCGTTTTGGCCTAATGAGATCAGCCCGGCGTTTCGTTTGGGATCCAGTTCGCGGAACGCCCACACCGCCATCGCGGTCCACTGAGGCAGCATCGCCGCGGCACAATCCGCTCGTGCATAGCGTGCATCGCCCGGCACAGGAAAACGGACGGTACACGATTCGTGCAAAAATCGAGCGGTCGGTTTCTCGCCACGCGTCAGCTCGACCAACACGCCATCGTCAAACACTTTCCTCGCCCGCGTGATCGTCGCCTTGCGAAAATGTTGGACTAGATCGTCGTCACTGATTTGACCCGGATCCCAAGCGGACGATGATGCGGTGGTGTTTTGATCTTCGTTGACCGTGGTTACATCGGTGTCAACTTCGTCGGTCTCGCCTTTGTCGGCCGGGGCAGCGTTCGCGACATGACGTTGATATGCCAGGACGGATCGAATCACATGGCGGCTGATCCCGATCGAGCCGCTCGAACATTTGGCTTCGTGAATGGTTTGCCCCGATACGAATTGGCACACGGTCCCGTCGGACCACGTCACGATTAAATCGTGAACGGCGGAATCGTCCTCGGATTCGTTGATTTCGTAACTCCACTGACCTTCGTCCAATTCGCGTTGGGCTCGCTTCACGGTGCCACGGTTGGTCAGTGAGGCCAAATCGTCACTGGATAACGAGAGCAGATCGACTCGAGTCATGGTTTACGCCCGCACCTTTTCGGCAACCCAATTGGCCAATTCACCGGGAGTCATCGCCGCGACGTGCCAGCCGATTTTGACCATTTGAGCCGCGACTTGTTCATCGTACGTCGGATCGGCTTGCCCATCCAAGGCGGCCAAACCTAAACACGTCACGCCACTTTCGACTAATTGGCGAGCGGCGGAATAGAGCCGCCCGGTGGGTCCGCCTTCGTAAAAATCGGTGATCAGTGCGACGATCGTGCGTTGCGGGTTTTCCACCAATGTCGATGCATACGCGACCGCTTGCCCGATGTCGGTTCCACCACCGAGTTGCACTTTCATCAATGTTTCGACAGGATCGAGGATCTGGCCCGTCAAATCGACGACCGACGTATCAAAAATGCAAAGGTGGACCTTCATCATTTGCATGATGTAAAACACCGCCGCCGTGACGGCCGAGTGGATCACGCTATCGAGCATGCTGCCCGATTCATCTACCAGGATAATGATTTGCCAACGATCGACTTGCCGCCGCACGCGTGAGTAGAAGTACGGTGTTTCCACCAGCACGCGTCGCTCGACGGGATCGTAGTGTTTCAAGTTGCGTCGTAACGTCGTTTGAACATCAAAGTTTTTAGCAATTCTCAAAAACGAACGATGGCGTCGATCCACCGATCCTTGAAACGCACTGCGAACCTGTTCGGCCATTTCTTCCATCAATTGCTCGACCGCCTTGCGAACAAGTTGTTGTGCCGCCTTTAACACGTCTTGGTTCATTAGGTGCTTGGTTCGCAGCACCGCTTTCAGCAGAGTTTGGTTGGGTTGAGCCCGCGCTAGCACATCGGGGTTGGTTACCATTTCGTCGAGTTGATACCGCTCGAGTGCATCCTTTTCCAAACGCTCGATAGTCGACTTGGGGAATAGTTCGTGGATTTGGTTGATCCACTCCGGCACGGTCAACGAGCTGGCGTCGAGGCTGCCGGAGCGATTACCGTCCTTGCCCCGCACGTTTTTCCCACGTCCTTCACGATCATACAGAAATCCTAAGCATTCTTCTTGCAGTTGTTCCTGATGCGACAACGCCCCACACAATTGTTCGCTGCCCGATCCCATTACTAATCGCCAACGCGACTGACGTTGGGCCAATGTTTCGGGCGCCGCATCCTCGTTCGGCGGTGTCGCTTCGGAGGTCGCGGGCGAATGATCGTCGTGTGAATTAGAGTCGGCCATCGATTTGCTCCAGTCCGTATTTGGCAATCGCCTCGAAAAGACGGTCCTCGATCGCCAGCGATTCAGCCGCCGTCGCCTCGTCGGCCGGCAAGAGGTTCAGTGGCTTGGAGGGTTTCAGTCCAAGGGAATCGAACAGCGTGGACAGCATGTGATGCTTTTCTCGCGGCGTGAAGGAGGTGAACGCCAATCGCAGCGATGGCAACGCGGTTTGAAATTCGTCGCCGCCAAACCGCAACAACACTTGGTCGATCGAACGAACCAGCGGCGGATGCCGCTGAGCGACCTCGCGGGCGAGCGTGAACAAGCCGTTTAGGAAATCGCCAAGATGGTCAGGATTGGCGAAAAACATCAGATCCTTCAGCACTCGATCGGGGCTGGCTTGGCCGATCGTCCACAGGATGCCTGCTGCTGCCCCTCGGACCGCGGGCGGTTTGTGCGCGTCCGCTTGCATTCGCGTCAACACGCTCGCGAATTCGTTTTCGGCCAGTTCCAGCACGTCGCCGACACGTCGATACGCTTCCAGCATCGCTTGCATGCCTCGCAAAATCGAGCCATCCGCCGGCGTTTGCTTTCCGATCGACTCGAGTAACCACAGCGATCGTGAAAACGATTGACGCACCAGATTTTGCAGCTGAGGCAGTCGCGTCGTCCCAAAGGCTTCGTCGAAACAAAACACGTATAACAAATGTCCGAGCGATTGAGCGACTGCGACAAAGCGAGGTTCCGATGCAATCAGACGCTCAAGGGATTCGAGCAGCGGTTTTGATAGCGACTCGACGCCACACTGAGATGCCTTGACTAACAATTCCGCTGCCTTCGCGGCGTCACGCTGCTGGCGGTTGGATTGTTCGGTTAAACACGCCGCAACCGCCTCGGCGATCGTGATGCCGTAGCGAGATGCTTCGATACAGGACGATTCAAACTCGGGAGTCCATCTGCGGTTCCACGTTTCCCAGAGCCTCTCTAGTTCGTCACGGGCG
Source organism: Novipirellula rosea (assembly GCF_039541335.1). Lineage (NCBI taxonomy): Bacteria > Pseudomonadati > Planctomycetota > Planctomycetia > Pirellulales > Pirellulaceae > Novipirellula > Novipirellula rosea. The sequence continues at coordinate 855,313 of NZ_BAABGA010000120.1, forward strand.
AGAAAGTCGGTTCCACCGTCGCGCCGAAATCCTTTGATCTCCAGCACACTCAATTGGTGCAGCAGCCGACTTTTTCGCACATCGGCAGCATCCAAAAGATCCAGTTCGATCGATTCACTTCGCCGCGTCGGTTCGAGCCCGAGCATTTCGAGTTGGTGTTGGATTTCGCGAACCAGCGGAGGAATGCGAATCCCGCTTGCCAACCGCCCACGCTGGTCACCACGCAACACCGCATGCACGGCATCGATGAACGGCGATTCGCAATCGTATTCCAATTCATCTTTGATCAACGATGATGTTACCGCGTCGATCAGGTCTCGTCGCCATACATGTTGCCGCCCCCGAAGTGCTGCAAGTGCCCGAGCCGACGTTTCGACTGCGATTAGGTCCGCCGTGCTGAGTGTCTGTTTGCGTTGGCGAAGCGCAGTGACCAAGTCGGTCAACAACGGTTGGTGGTCAAAGGTTGTGTCTTGATTTCGTTGCGACCAAGCATGGTGGTAAAACCCTGGACTCGGCATGCCTGCATTGTAGCCGGTCAGATTGTCGAGTCGTTCGTACGAATACGTCGTCAGTGCGACTCCACGATCGATGATCGCCGCGATCACCGCCTGTGACGCTTCGCTGGGCTGTGGATCGTCGATCCCCGCGCACGCGTAGCCTTCGTTTCGAGCCAGCAATGCACTGCTGTGAAATCCGCCAGTCACGACCAGTGTTTTGCCACTCGTTTGCGTTGACGTTTTAGCAATTTGCTCCGCCATGAACGCTTCGCGTCGGCGGTCGCTCACACTGACGCTGGGTTCCCAAGTGCGGATGTTCCAGCACAACGAATGGGTGCGACGCAAATAATCGGCGAGTTCAAGCGTCCGATGCGATTCGATCAGTCGGTCCCAAAGATCGTCAAAATCTTCGACTTGCAGCCGCTCGCACAACGCGTTGACATAACGTCCACGACGAAGTTCCGCGTCGGCGTAACGGTGTGAGGCACGTTCGTCCCCCGCACTTTCGGACCACGGCAGATCGATGAAACGAACCTCGGCATCGATACGATGCCCGTGTTGAATTGCGACCCATTCCGGCGAATATTCGCAAAACGGATAATAGACGCCCTGATGAATCAGTTCGGTTTCGGCTTGACTATCCGCGACTGCCACGCCCGCTCGAAAGTAGCTGTAGATTGCGATCGGCAATTGGTGCTCGAGCAAGAGTTCGTCGAGATGCTCGTTGTAGTCGCTGGGGCCTTCGATCAACACCGCGGTCGGTTTGAGCGACTCGATCAGCTGAGCGATCAACATCGCGCACGCCGGGCTGTGGTGCCGCACGGGGAAATAGACCACGTCCGCTGTGGTGTCACATAGCCGATCGATCAGCGGTTGATCATCCGGTGCTGGATCACGTTTTGGCATCCGACGTTATTTTCTTTTCAAAAATCCGGTTGCGATTTTTCGAGGACACATCTTCGCTAAGGACCGTAGGAACATTAAAGGGTGGCATAACTCGTAGCGGAAGTCGTCAAGACTTTCGTGAATCCTCAAACCGGTCGAAACTCACGCACGAGTTCCGCTACGTCAGTAAGTGTTCCAAAGGTCCTAAACTCAAGTCAGTTCATCACGAGCATCATAGAACTCTTTCCAGCGACCTTGTTTCCGTTTTTTGATCACGTGGTCAAAATAGTGCCGGACTTTTTTGAGGTCGTCGGGATTGTCCTTCAGTACGCTGCCCACCAAATGGCGAACTAAATGAGTCGGTTCGATTTGGCCGTCGGCGTAATAGTACGCATGCACGCCCGCAGCATAGGCGGTGCCAACCGCTTCGGCAGTACTGAGCACGGTGGTCGGCGGATCGATGCCTTGACCGTCGATCGTTTTGCCTTGGCGAAGTTCGCGAAACGTCGTGACCAACAACTCGGTTAAGTCTTGATCGATCGTGACCGGAACTTGTGATCGGTCGAGGTTGCGGTTGGTTTCTCGCTGGACCAATTGCATTTCTTCGGCAATGTCCACAATCGGATGCACCGTTTCAAAATTGAATCGCCGCTTCAACGCCGCACTCATCTCGTTGACCCCGCGGTCACGCGTGTTTGCGGTTGCAATCACATTGAAACCGGCCTGAGCATAGAGACTGCGGTTTTGTTCGGGCAATTCGGGAATTGCCATCACGCGATCGCTGAGCACCGACAGCAGGACGTCTTGAATTTCCAATGCACAACGCGTGATCTCTTCAAAACGAACCAATTTGCCGTGAGTCATCCCTAGGTACAGCGGTGCGGGAACAAGCGAGTTCTCACACGGCCCTTCGGCGATCAGCAACGCGTAATTCCACGAATAGCGAATATTGTCTTCGGTGGTGCCGGCACTGCCTTGGATCGTCAGCGTCGAATCGCCGCTGATCGCGGCCGTCAACAATTCGCTCAAGTAGCTTTTCGCGGTGCCAGGTTCCCCAATCAACATCAGACCGCGGTTGGTGGCCAACGATACGATGCATCGTTCCAGGAACGCTCGCCGGCCGACAAATTTGGGCGGCTTGCCTTGTTGTGCGTCGCCCAAGACAAACGACAACACCGCCCGCGGCGACATTCGCCAACCCGGTGGTTTCGGATCGTCAGCGGTGGCGTTCGCCAACTCTGCGAGTTCGTCGGCAAACAGCACCTCCGCCGGAGGACGCTGCCGCGACTGCGACGCATTGTTCGATTCGCTTGACGCCTTTCGTGAGACCGTTTTTTTCTTAGCCATCGCTATTTTGCTTTCGATTTCAGCAGGTGAAGATCCGCCATGACTTCGCTGAGCACAATCGGTGAAACCTCGCTTAGCTTCATCGGTTTTTCGCTGCCCCAGCCGTATCCCGACGGAGCACGCATGCCCTTGCAGAAGTGAATCGACTCGGTTTTTAGCATCTCATCGGGATCAATGTACCCCATTCCCACGACGCCATCGTAATGGACGACCGCGGTGACATCCGCCGAGGGGAACTGTTTAGAATGCTCGTCAAAACATCCCCCATCCATTGCCTCGCCTCGGATGTAGCCGAGTTTCTCCAGCGTGAACACCATCGTCGGGGCGGCCAAAGAGAGTCCCGCGAACCGATCCAATTGTTTCGTTTTTTCTTCGCCTTTTTCCAGACTATAAACCTCGCGTCCGAGCTGCGGAAAGGGAGTGATGATTTCGTAATCGCTCAGCACCTCGCCCCACGTGCTGCGTTCCGATTCGGACAGATCCAATGGATGCATCAGACCAATCTGAGCTGCTTTGTCGAGCGAGACCGCAGCGTCCTTGGCATCGGCATAGTCACGCTCTTCGGTGACGCGGAACAGTCCCGTGCGTTTTCCCTTGGCGTCAAACGAGCCCCAAATCAATTTTTGCACCAAGTGCGTCATCAAAGGATGTTTGACCAACAACGACTCGAAATCGTCGACCGACCAACGACGACCGGTGACCATCGCTTGTTCGAGTCGCCCAGCCTGTAGCGTCGCCACCTCTTTGATTTGCTTTTTGATTAGCTTCCATTCACTCAGCGATTCGTTGGCAACTTTCTCATCGTCCTTCGCCCCCGGCTTGGGCATGTTGGGGCGTAGTTTGCCCGCCTCGTCGCGAACCATCGGCTTCAAATCACCACCCAACGCGAATGAAAACGACCGAGGACCGAATGAAAACTCGCGTCGCCCCATTTCGTCCAGTCCGCAATCCGGGATCACGCGGTCTTCGAGTTCGGCGCGAGTCATTCCCTTCTCTTTCGCGATGTCCTCGACAAACGCGGCCGCTTTTGTTTTCAATCCTTTGAACTTCAATTTCTGAGCAACGCCGGACAACTGCATCAGCGCCGTGTTGGTGCCGACGCCCCGTAAACACTCCAGCCCGAATACGGCTCGGGCGTGCTGACTTTCGCCAGGCCAGACGCGGATCATCGGCGTTAACTTCAGCACGCAACCGTCGTCGCCGATGTGACCGATGGCTCCCATCGCCCATTTGTTTTTTGAAACTGAACCATCTTCTTGCCAAAGTTCAAACAATCGCCATGCAAAGGTATCGCGAACGCTCTTGTCCACGTTCTGTTTGATCGCGGTTAACAACGGATGTCGTTCGGTGACCGGCGTGACCGCAAGCGTGTGCAGGACGGTGAGCAGTTGCACGTCACTGAGCCGTTGATCGCCCATGGTCAGCGGCGGTAGGTGGGCGGCGTTGGCCCACGGTGGCAATTTTGGGGGGCGAGCGATTTCGACCGTCGCCAAAGCATCGCTCAGCCATTTGGGTGTCGATTTTTCATCGAGTGGTGCAAACGTTTTCTCTTCAAAATCCAGCACGTCGCGTTGGACACGGGCCGCCCCGTCGGATTTTTTGCCAGCCTTTTTCACGGCATCCGCAATCACGTTTTGCAACCCGCTGCGTTTGACCGATCGCAAATACTCGATCGCGGCGTCAGCAAGTTTGCCTTTGGATGCCGCTGTATCGATCAGCCCGGACACCGCATTGCCGACTTGCTGAGCCATCCAATCACGAGCCAAGGCAGGTGTTTTGGCGTTTAGCCGACACTGCAACATCGGTTCGGCAGCCTCGGGCGCACGGACCAGTCCGAGGACTTTTAACAATGCGGTGCAATCGTCTTTGTTCGATTGATTGCAGATCTGATCGGCGAGAACATCAAGTGCCGAAAACTCGGTACACGCCAGGAAGCCTCGTGCGATTTCCGGTGTGTTGATTCGCAGACGTAGCCGACGCCATTCGGATTCGACTAGTTCCGCACTTCCGAGCCCGAACAGCAACGCTTGAGGACGGTGGTAATGATCGGTCCACTCGTCACCCTTGCTGTAGCGGTCGTCCTCCCAGCTCGAGATGGCTTGATGAATTTCATCGTGCATCCCCAGCATCGCGGCCAGGTAATGTTCGGCGGGATAAGACGAATACGAATCCGCCGGTTCGTAGTCGGGGGCAAAACTCTTGCGTAAATTGGCTTTGAGTTTGTTGATCTCCGCTTGCTTCAAATAGGGAAGCACGTGACTGCGAAAACTGTTGCACAGCGAACGCATTAATTCCGATTTATCGTAGCTCTGTTTCTTCTTGTGTCCGTGGATAGCCTTCAACAGAATCTGTAAACAATCCTCGGCGCTGAACAAACTAAACAGTGCCTGCATGAATGGCTCGGGGATGCCTCGCTCGACTTGGCTGACCTGACTGATCGCTTCATCAACCGAGACTTTTCCGGTGAACTTGTTTGCGTTCAGGATTTTCGCGACATATTTCTCTTGGGCTGCTTTGTTTTCCAATCGACTCGGGTTGCCCGTCATCAAACACAGCCAGAAATGTGCCTCCTCGGGCGCCAGGATTGGCGGCAGATTCAGTTTTTCATACGGGATCGTCCATCCGTACTGGCTGGTTTTTAAGCTTGTAAATCGCTTGACCGCAGCATCAATGTCGGATGGCTTCGGGGTGCCACGCTCGAGTGGTTCACGATTGCGAAAACTGGCCAGAAACCAATCCGTCGGGTCGAGGTCGATCGCGTGAGTGACCTCGGTGACCACGTTGGCGGCCGCTGCAGTGGATTCCGTTTTGGTATCGGTCTTGGCTTTGGATGTCGTTTTGCCGGTTGCGGTTTTCGAGGTGGCTTTCGTCGTTTTCGTTGCCGCCGACTTGCCCGTTGATTTGTTCGCCGGTTTGTTTGCCGCCGCCGAGGATGCGGTCACATCGGAGTCCGCGTACCCCTTTTTGACTTTCTGTTGAACCAGTTTATCGAACGACTTTTTGGCCGCTGCGGCATCGTCAAATTCTTTGGTTTGAGACTGGCCACTGGTTCCGACGCGACCGAATGTCACCGTGTGTGACTGGCCCTCCAATTCGATATTCCAGAACTTATGCGACGTTCCGTCTGAAAAAATAAGCTGGCGAACGGACATTCTCTGCGACTCCCTACTAGGCATGCTGACGCTACGAACGGCTTTGGATGCCAAGTATTATGCCAGAGCCCCAGGGGCTTCGCCATCAAGAGAGTGCTTCCGATTTGCAGGTTTCGTTAATCTTTGTCGGCGCGGAGAACCGAGACGAAAGCCTTTTGAGGAATGTTGACGCTGCCGAATTGTTTCATCTTGGCTTTGCCTTTCTTCTGCTTCTCGAGCAGTTTCTTCTTTCGTGAAACGTCACCCCCGTACAGTTTTGCGGTTACGTCTTTGCGGTACGGTTGGATGGTGGCGCGCGCGATGATCGTTCCGCCGATCGCACCTTGGATCGGAATTTTGAATTGATGCCGTGGGATCGCTTCGGCTAATTGTTCGCAGTAATGCAGGGCTCGCGTTCGTGCCTTGTCGCGATGCACGAGATACGAAAGTGCATCGATCGGTTCCTTGTTGACTAAAATATCGACCTTCACCACGTCGGTGGGCCGGTATTCGATCGGTTCATAATCGAACGACCCGTACCCTCGCGTGATCATCTTTAGTTTGCCGTAGAAATCGAACAACACTTCGCCCAGCGGCATTTCGCTAACCACTTCTAAACGGCCGGCGGACAAGTAGTTCATCGTTTGACTTTCGGAACGATGTTCACGACACAGTTCCATCACGGGGCCGACGTACTCTTCGGGAATCAGGATCGAAGCCTTGATGTACGGTTCGGTCGACGATTGGATGTTGGTCGGGTCGGGCCAATAGCTCGGGTTGTCAACTTCCAACGTGCTGCCGTCATTGAGTTGCAGGCGGTATTTAACCGACGGAGCGGAAATGACAAGTCCGAGATCAAATTCACGTTGCAATCGCTCTTGGATCACATCGAGATGCAACAGTCCGAGAAATCCGCAGCGGAATCCGAACCCCAATGCGGCTGAGCTGTCTTTTTCGAACGTCAACGCAGCATCATTGATCGACAGTTTCTCCAACGCCTTGGTTAGGTCCGGATACTCGTCCGTGCTCATCGGGTAGACCGACGAGAAAACAACCTGTTTGGCGGGCTGATAACCGGGAATCGGCTCGGCCGCGGGCCGATCCAACAGCGTGATCGTGTCGCCAATTTCAATGTCTTGGACACTCTTGACGCCTGCGACGATGTAACCGACCTCGCCGGCGCTGAGTTTTTCTTTGGGGACGAGTTTGAATTGGTTGTAACCCAATTCGTCAACTTTGTAGTCGCGGCCCGCATGCATAAAGTGGATAGTATCGCGAGGTTTCAGCGTCCCTTCCATCACGCGGCACTGCAGAATCACGCCGCGGTACTTGTCAAAATGAGCGTCAAAGACCAACGCTTTCAGAGGTGCATCCGGGTCGCCCTTGGGCGGCGGCAGGTGTTCGACAATGCCCTGCAAAACATCTTCGATTCCGACACCGGTTTTTGCTGATACAGGAATCGCAGCGAATGGATCGAGCCCTAGATCGGCATCAATCTCTTCACGAACGCGTTCCACATCGGCGGCCGGCAAATCGATCTTGTTGATCACTGGCAACAGTTCAAGATCGTATTCTAAGGCCAGATACAGATTGGCGACCGTTTGAGCTTCGACGCCTTGCGACGCATCGACGACCATCAGTGCGCCCTCGCACGCCATCAACGATCGGCGAACTTCGTGCGAAAAATCGACATGCCCCGGCGTATCAATCAAATTTAATTGATAGTCGTGACCGTCCTTTGCCGTGTAGTTCAGCGTCACCGTATTGCTTTTGATCGTGATCCCACGTTCGCGTTCGATATCCATCGAGTCGAGCATTTGGTCATGGAACTCACGCTGCGTTACCCCACCACAGGCCTGGATCAATCGATCGGCGAGCGTCGATTTACCGTGGTCAATATGGGCGATAATACAAAAGTTCCGGATGCGTTTCATGCTTTGGGCTTCACTCGGGATTGTCGGTGGCGGCGTGGGGCGCAACTGATAATCGTAGTGCATCGCGTGAAAAAACGACAGGGACCAAAAGCGACTCGTGGGCGGCCGTCCGGTGAATGCAGCCTGCTTCAGCCTGTTTTATCGCTGCGATCGATATCGCGGATCCTGGATCGGATGACGAAACTCTAGCGGGGGGCGGCGAGAATACCGGCCTGGAAAATGGCTGTCGAACTTGTGCTGGGCGTTGAAATAGGGATCGTCCAACAGATCGGGAGCACGAAAACTGCCCGTTTGATAAGGATCGTAAACGTATCCGTAGCCGTAAAACGGGTAGCCATACGGATTGCTAATGTCGCCGCGATAGCGGGATGAAGATTGCCCTGCACTGATCCCCCATCTCGACGAAGTCGTCTGCGGTTGCCAGCGATGGCTGTGTGAATGACTCCGATAGTTTTGAGCCTGAACTTCGCCGGTGCTGCTGACCCATAGCGTTACCGCCAGGATAAAAATGAGTCGAAACATGTCTGATCCATCGGAAAATGAGGATTTGTAACCCTACAACCCTACACCGCATTTCCCGCACCAGCGGAACAAATTAACAAATTTGATTGTGCTTCTCCTACTTGTGCAATCACCGCAGGGATTACAGCGGCTCACTTCGCGATGGCTCAGATCATTATGCGGAATGCCTCGTATCGACCTGTTTAGGGAATAGCGGATGCAAGAAACATTGCGGTCTATCGAACGTCGTTTCGATTGCTATCACAGCAACTGAACCCACCTTGGATGCCCTGCAAATATTCGCCCTGAGGTTCGCGATGTTCCAATGTGAAACGCATGCCTCCGAGTGGCAGCAACTCCGTTTCTTCGGCCGTCAATCGCAGTCGCCAAATTCCGTCTTGCTCAAACGCGCAGCGCTGGGGATCGGTGACTTCGACCACGACGGCGTTGTCCACGACTTGGCTATAAACTCGGAAGCGAGGCTGATGTCCCGCCCAATCGACCCGTATCCCGCTGACGTTGTCGGCAATTTCAAACGCCAAGTCACAGGGTTGCCGCGACTCGATGCGAATCCACGACGAAGGATAAGGGACACGTTTTGTCAACTGTCTGGCACGAATGGTCATGACGATCGAATTTGCAAGAAGGAACGACGTTACCAACAAAACGGGGCGACCATGATGCTGTTTGGTGCAGCATCCACGGCACCCGTGTCGAGTGCGACATTCCGAAGTGCAAGGACTGTGCCGAGGATCATGGACGCGACGCGTTGACATCGGTAACAGCATTCATCCCGGCATTGTGGCAGATGCTAAGGAGAGAACCGTTGCCAGTGGTCAACAAGCCGGCCCTGTTTGACAACATTCGCTTGTGCAAGATCTGCTTCGATCGCGTGCATCACGCAGCGAATGTCGCTGCGAGGTGATGCAGCTCAAGCAAAATACAATGTCGCGGCGAGCCGGCTACGAACACAAGGGTCGAGAAAAGCGTCGTCATGCAACGTAATTTAGATAGGAAATCTATTTTGCGGTCAATTTTGCCAATTCGTGGCTGAGCGAGTTCAGATTACGCGCGGCTTGTTCAATTTGTCCGATCGTCTCGACGTTGTTTTGCGTGACACGATTGATATCGCGAATGCCTTCGTTCAATTGGCTGACGCCAGCGGCTTGCTGGTTGGCCGATGCGGAAATCCGCATCGCTGATTCTGCGGAAATCGCCAACAACGAGACGAGTTGATTGATGGTTTCGCCAGCACTCTCGACCACACGGCTGGCGGCTCGCACGGCGTTGTGCCCTTCTTCGGTTGAATGCACCGCGTCCTTCGTCGCCTCCTGGATCTCACTCAGAATCTTACGAACTTGATTGGTGGCTTGTTTTGACTGCAATGCTAATGACTTCACCTCCGATGCAACGACGGCGAACCCGCGACCATGTTCGCCGGCGCGGGATGCTTCGACCGCAGCATTAAGCGCTAGAACATTGGTTTGCTCGGCGATGTCCTTGACGGTTGCCGTGATTTCGCCGATCGCTTGGGCGCGTTCGGCCAACAACAAAATTCTCTCCGCAAGCGACTCCACTCGGCTTTGCACCTGCAACATTGCAGTGATCGATTCTTTGATTGCCGCCTGACCGGCATTGCCGACGTCATCGGCTTGGCGAGCCGATTCGGCTACCTCATGAGATCGCTCGGCCGCTTGTTGTGCGGTTTGTGCGATTTCGTTGACCGTGGACACCGTTTCCGAAACACTCGCCGCCTGCTCCTGAGTCCCCGAGGCCTGTTTTGATGTGGTGGCCAGAATCTGTTCGCTAGCGACCGCCAACCGCTGGACCGCATCGCGAATCGCGTGAAACAGTTCTTGCCGCTCCGCCTCGATTTGTTTTCGTGCCGTGATGTCTTGCAGCGTCGCAATAAACAGTTTTTGATCCATGTAATTCATCTCACGCACCCGCAGCGCGATTGGGTATTCGCGTCCTTTGCACGTGTGTGCTACGACCTCGTGTTCCTGGTTGCTCGCCAACGGGGCGTCGTCACCGGAATGCCAGTCGCCGCTATGAATTTGGGCGAGGGCGGGAACCATCGATGCAATATTGGTTCCGATCGTTTCGTCACTGCGGCACTCGAGCAATCGTTCTGCCGCGGCATTCATCGACCGTAGCGTGCCATCAGAGTCGATCGTCAGGATCCCATCCGCGGTTGAATTCAAAACCGCCATGGTTCGGCGTTCTTCGTACGACAATCGGCCTAACGTCGATTGCATGTTCTCGACCATCTGGTTAAACGCGGTGGCCAGGGCGCCGAGTTCATCATGGGATTTGATCTCAATTCGCTCGTTCAGCCCGTCGATGGACGCGGCCGAAGCTACTGCCGCAATCCGCGAAGCCACATTACGCATCGTTTCAAGCGGACCGATAATGCTCGTCGCGGTGTAGTAGCCCAGCGCGGCAACAAGCAGCGTCAACGCAGTGATGACGACGATGTAAGTTTGGCGAGCCCCATTGTAGCCGGATTGAGTGGCTTCAAATACGCTGTCGGCGTTGTCTTCGATCGCTTGCATCCACAAATCTAAATCCTGTTTGACTTCGGCAAACTGCTGCTGTTCGGCTTGAATCGCATTGATGAATGCTTCTTCGCGATAGTCGTCGAGCACCTTGTTGGCCGTCACATCTTTGAGGCGTTTGTACCGACCCCATGTGTCTCGCAAGTCCCGAAAGGCTAAGATTTCCGCGGGATCGCTCGATGACGTATTCCAGTTTTCAAAGGCAAGGTCAATTTGTTTTGTTTTAGACTGTTGTTGCTGATTCAGTGACTGTTGTAATTCGTTGTCCGGCGCCATCACCAGGGTCAGTGACAATTGCCGAAGTTCATTTAGTGGTTCGGCAATCTCGACCGCCCCCCGGCGTAACTTCAACGCCGTGTCACGAACTTCGTTGACCGAGTGAAAGGTGGTTCGTGCCGTCAGGATTCCGTAGACCCCCATCACACAGAAAGCGATCACCGAGATCGTCACTAGTAGAAGCAATTTGATCCAGACGCCGCGATTTCGCATTACTTGGACTCCTGGTCATTTGCCATGCGTGTGATTCGCACCGGGCTTTTGGACGTGTCGGGGTAGGGGCCGCGGCGGACGGACCAATGTTGATCCGTGACTTGAATTTTCCACAGCGGAGCGCAAGCCATTTTGTACGGACGAAACACGACTTCCTTGTTAATCGCCATCACTCGGTTCGGGGTCGGCACGAACAACATGTACGCCTCGTCATAGGCCCGCTGAACGATCTTGGCTGTGATCTCGCTAAATCTTGGATCGCTCACACTGACGCGGAACATGTCATCGATGTAATCGTTCATGATCGGATCGGGATACACCGTGCTCCAAACATTGGAAGTGCGGTAGACAAGAAATGCGGTATAAGGATGGTTGAAAAACCAATCGTCGTTTCCCCAGACCAAGAGATCCCAATCGACTTCGTTCTTGCCGGCGTTGGTCGTTAGCAAAGGTCCAAAAATCTCAGCTTCGCTCGACGTCGTCGTGATCTCCAGCGTCACGCCCACTCTCTTTAACTGGGATTCGATCCCACGCCACAAGGGAAGAAAGCGATTTTGCGTCAGCACTTTCAATTGCAGCCCGTTAAGCACCGATTTCAATCGTGCTTGATGGGCCGGTGCATAAGGATCCCTCACTTCGGAAAACGGTTTTAATTTTTTGACAACTTCACGTACCCCCGGGAAATAGGGTGACGCCATGGTTGGCGAAAGCACGCCTTCGTTGTCAAAGACAAAGTACAGCAGGTTCCGCTGGTTCAATGCTTCGTTCAGTGCACGGCGAACCGACGTGTCGCGAAGTTTTGGATTGCCGTTAATCATATTGATATGAATGGCGATGTTGTTGTTCGAGGGAGACGTAATGACTTTGGCAAAGGGCGACAGAATCGTCTCGACCTTGTATTCTGGCGGAATGTCCGTGATGTCGACTTCGCCCTCTCGGTGCAGCGTTTTGTTCTTTGCATCCAACGCGCCGAGTTGGGTGAACACCGTGATCGTTTCGACTTTCGGATATTCGGAATTCCAGTAGTAAGGATTCGCGGTCAAAACCGCCTTTTCGGTCTGCCGATCGCCTTCGAGATAGCCCTCACTTAGGATGTACGGGCCCAAACCGTAGGGGCCGGGCCGCGATAGATTGGGACAGCTTGCTTTGCCGTTCCAGCCACCACAAACGCGAAGATACTCGGCGGTGTAAAACTGCATCCAAACCAGATCGTTCATGAAACAGCCGTACTCTTCCGTCAAATGGAACCGTACGGTGTGATCGTCGATCTTTTCGACGTAGTCAAACACTTGGTCAATCTTGCTGTAGGTCGTGGGTTGCTGCTTAAACGCATTCATGTTTTCGACGACCGCGTCCGCGTTAAAGGGGCTGCCGTCTTGAAATCGGACTCCTTTGCGAAGCTGAAATTCATAGGTCGTTTCGTCGATTTGGCGATGGGAAACGGCCATGTCGTATTCCCACCCTTGAGCATTGTCAGACGGTTTGATCATGGCCCCGTTGATCGCGTGCGAAGTGTACAGATAAGGCAGACTGGGAAGAAAAACTTTGACGTGCGACCCTGGGACCGCTTTGGGAATCGCACGTTTTGGGGCGTCGTCGGCTCGCAGCTGCATCGGTTCGATTCGTGACGTCGATTCCTGTGCCCCCAACTCTGTCACAGTCATGCCGATGGGAATGCCAACGATGGCAAGGGTGACCAGAACGAGAGTGAAGTTGCGTTTCAGAACCATGGACGCGATCTCGGGACGAAGGTCGTCAGAGGAGCCGTAATCGTTGCCGAACGCTCCTCGATAATGGGGCGGTCGCATTTCGTAGTTTAGCTGGAACCTGGCTGAACACCTAAGTTAATCGAAAACTTATCGATTACCGAATCGCGAGGCTTCGATCCGCGGCCGAATTAACGCGGTATCCACAGCATGACGTGGCGTTTGTATTGCGAGTAGCTTTCGCCGAACCGTTGGTTCAAATCGGCTTCTTCGACCGGACGAACGCAGCCGTGCCAAACGAAGCCGCCTGCGATCGCATAGGCAACCACGACAACGCTTCCCCAGTACCATCCAACCGCGATTCCTTTGCACAATTCCCGCTACCGCCATCGGATTACGAACAAAGCGGTACGGTCCTGAAACCACCAATTTCGCCGCCGTTGCCGTGGGCAGCGGTGTGCCATCGCCGTGCGTCGCCATCGCCCATCCGCTCCACATTCCCAACATCGAAGCGGCAGCGAACAACGCAACAGCGCCGGCGGTCTGGCCAGCGTGTTCAAACCGGTGTGCGAGAAAGGGCCAACCGGTTCGCGTTTGGAATTCGATAATTCCCATCGGCAGAATCCACAGAAAGATACCCCAGAAGATCGCGGTTTGAGTGAACGTCCATGCGATCGCCGATGTCCTCGTCATCGGTGTCGCTCGAATCGTGGCGGGCAATTGGTTGGGGGTGCCATGAATGGTGGCCATCGCCAGCGTCAGGCCAGCGATCGAGACCATCAGCGACGCGGCGATCCAGGCTTCGTCCGTGATGATGCTGACCCCGATGCAGTAGAATGTCGGGTACCAGACGGCCGCGGCGAGTGACCAGATCGCGATCGACGCCCACGTTTTTCTGGTCGCGATGGCAATCGCGGTCACGATCGATCCGGCGACCAGCAACAAAGAATCGGCGAGCCAAAACCCCAGCAGCGATTGTCGCGGCCACGATTCGGGTTGAAACCAACCCACGCTGCTGGGCACAAACCACAACAACCCCCACCAAGCCGCCGTAACGACCGCTTGGGTAATCAAATAGCTCGTGACAATTTGTTTGGCATTCATCGCAACGAGCTTAACCGAATTTTCTTAGACAAAATCACCGAAGATCTTTTCAAGTGAACCATAAACCAACTGGTACGTTAATCTATTCCGCTGGCACTCAGGTCGTCGCTCAAAAGGACGTGATGACCACAAACGACCGAGTGGCGCACCCGGCCGGTGCGGTCGGCGTGATCGTTCGCTGTCCCGTCGACCGCACCCATGCGTACCGAGTGAAATTTGCGGACGGTTTCGAGGCTCCGATTCATCACGACCAAATGATCCGATTGTCGGAGTACAAGAGTCAGTCGATTCGCAGTGACACCTCGCCGCTGATGAGTGCAGGATTGTACGACCGAGTGATCTATCGCTGCGTGATTGGTTCGCGGGCTTACGGTTTAGACGATCACGCCTCGGATACCGATCGCCGTGGTGTCTATCTGCCTCCAGCAGAATTGCAGTGGTCACTCTATGGCGTGCCCGAGCAGTTAGAAAATGACGAGACGCAAGAGGTTTATTGGGAACTGCAGAAATTTATCATCCTGGCGCTCAAAGCGAACCCCAACGTGTTGGAGTGTCTCTATTCGCCCATCGTTGAATCGGTGTCACCGCTGGGACGCGAATTGTTGCAAATCCGCGATGCGTTTTTGTCCAAACTAGTCTTCCAAACCTATTCAGGTTACGTCGCGTCGCAGTTCAAAAAGATGCAAACCGATATCCGAAACCAAGGTCGCGTGAAATGGAAGCATGTCATGCATTTGGTGCGATTGCTGATGTCGGGAACCTACGTGCTTCGCGAAGGAGTCGTGCGGGTCGAGGTGGGCGAGCATCGCGAGTCACTTTTGAGGATCAAACGAGGGGAGATGTCATTTGCGGATGCGGATCGATGGCGTCAGGAATTGCAAACGGAATTTGAAAAGGCGTTTAAGTCGACGAAGCTTCCTGATCGCCCGGATTACGAACGCGCCAACGCGTTTCTTGTCGATGCACGTCGACGGGCATTGCAGGTCGAGTTGCCGTGATCGAGAGGTGGCAGAAAAACTGTGAAAGGGAAGACAGCGTAAATCGAAGACCGTTACCGGAGGATTGAGATGACAGATGAGCGGGAAAACAGGATTAAGGAAAAGAGCACCGGGGAAGCAATGCCGATGACAGGCAGGATGCCTATCCCACAGGATCAGATGATGAAGCATGTGCGGATGCATCCGTTTCCGCTGGTGTTTGCCACGATCAGTGGAGCGCATCTGTATGGGTTTCCGTCTCCCGATTCCGACTTCGATCTTCGTGGCGTGCACTTGCTGCCGCTGTCGACCGTGCTCGGTTTAGACGGGGGAAGAGAGACAGTCGAGAAGGAAGGCATTTACGACGAACTGGAGATTGACTTGGTGACGCATGATGCCGCCAAGTTTTTCAAACTGATGCTGCGACGCAATGGCTATGTGCTTGAACAAATCTTTTCACCGCTGGTGGTGTCGACGACGCCCGAGCACGATGAGTTGAAAACGATTGCAGCCGATTGCATCACACGCCATCATGCGCATCATTATCTCGGTTTCGCGGCAACGCAGTGGCGATTGTTTCACAAGGAATCTCCGCCGCGGGTCAAGCCGCTGCTGTATGTTTTTCGAGTGCTGTTGACCGGCATCCACTTGATGCGAACCGGTGTAGTCGAAGCCAATTTGGGAACGTTGAACGAGGATGCGAGGCTTTCGTACCTTGACGACTTGATGCGTCAAAAGTTGGAAGGTCCCGAAAAGGCGACACTCGCATCAGCCGATTTGGCGTTCTATGAATCCGAATATCAAAGGCTGATCGCAGCGCTGGAAGCCGAGTATGATCGCTCGCAGCTTCCCGAGTTGCCATCGGCTCGTGATGCCCTAAACGACTTGTTGGTGCGATTGCGAATGAAGTCGCACGAGGTTGCGTCCGAGTAATCCAATTGCATTTTGCTTGCTTGATCGTGCAATGACTTGCTTCACCCTCCCAACAACGTTGGGAGGGGCGGAAGTCGAGCCTTCAGCGAGTTTTTCGGAGAGGGCCTGGTGACGTGGAACTTGCACGTTGTCATCTCTAACACGCCGATGGCACACTGATGAACTTGCTCCGCTCGTTCTGACCTCTCCAAAACAAATTCACACCGGGAGAAGCACTCCAAACGTTGGCGCACAGAACCTGTTACGTGGCCGGTCGCTCGGCGGGTTTACCGGAATCGCTGACGGTTGGGACGGTTAACTCCGAGGTGCATTGAGGACATCGGATCGCGCGAAACGGAATCGTCGAACGACAGAAATCACACTTTTTGTCGGACGGTTCTTCGGATGGCTTCGGTTCACCAAAACGCTCATCAAGTTCTTCGTCCACACGATTGACAGCGCGGATGATCAGGAACATTGCAAACGCGACAATCACGAGCGAGAAGCAAGTGTTGAAAAACATGCCGTAGTTGATGGTGACGACGCCAGCATCTTGAGCTGCCTGCAATGTCTGAAAGCCTTTCTCGGGCACCGTCACTTTTTCGGGAACATGCAGTACCCAAAACAAGTCGGAAAAATCGGCGTTCCCCGTAATCCATCCAATGGGCGGCATGATGATGTCGTTGACCAACGATTTGACCACGGTGGTAAAGGCGGCACCGACGGTGAAGCCGATCGCCAGATCAATCATGTTGCCACGTAATGCGAACTTTTTGAAATCAGCCAAGATGCTCATGTGATTAGGTCATCGCAATCAAAAGGAGTGTGATAGAAAAGCAAGTACGACGTGGATGCACCAGCATATCACGTTCCGAATGTGGGATAGGCTTCCAGCCTGTCGTCGTGTGCAAGGCGTGCCTGACAAAACACCTCGTAGCGAAACTCGCCCAGAGTTTCGGGCTGCATTGTGACTCAATCCAGATCCCCACTATCACCGCTCCTTCATCGCGTACGCTGATCTGACTTGTGGCGGCGATTTGCCCCTCGCTATCAAACCGTTGCTGCGTCCGCATCCCTCTATCCTCCCCTGCCAATTTCTCGGCCCTTCAACCGGCGCTGGCGAGTGCCCGTCTTTTGAGCAGCTCGTTTGCTTTCCTGACAAATGCCACGTTTTCATTCGTTTTGCGTTAATTAGTTGGCACTGTGACTGGTCGCGGACTTCGCCGATTGCCAATTTTCACAGCAGTGCAAAGAGCGATTTGAAGCAGCATTACGCTTCCCAGAAATGAATGTTGTCGATGATTACCGCTTGCCGACGATAAGGGGTCACTCAGCTCCTTCGAGAAGGAGTGGCACGGCATGTGCGTACTCCCCCAAAACTATCGAAGGACTTCGCGCCTTGTGTTAGGTGTGACGAGTCCAATGCCTCACCACGTTTTCACTTCAACTAAATGGAGAGAGACATGATGTCGAACGTCTTACCTTCTTTTGAATATGTCGGACTTTCTAAAGGGTGGCCCACGCTGCCTGCATGGTTTCGTTCCATGTATTTCACAGTTTGCTGCACTGTGATTGGACTGATTTCATGCTACGACATGTTGCTCGTGTTTGTGCACTCGGAAACGATCTTCGAAATGGAGAAGAATCCGGTTTGCCTCGCCTTGCTGAAAATGGAACCGACGTTTTTCAGTTACTTTGTGATCGGGAAATCATTGGGAACGCTGACGGTGCTCGGCGTATTGGTGCAACTCTTTCGCACCCGGTTTCATAGTTGGCACTGCGTCACATCCGGAATCACCTTGTTTCAACTTGGACTGCTCGCCTATTTGACGTATGCCTAACCAAGATTAACCGTATCGTGCGAACGATCATCTAAGGCGATGTCACGGGGATGCGTCAGAGCCTCGTTGGCGGAGCTGTTCATCGATGCGGCTTTGAAAGTCAGCTGACCTTCCTGTGAGTTCAGGGTGTTGGTTTGCGAGGTACTGCAAGTGTTGTTTCAAGCGTTCCGCCGCCGCTGCGAGCTGGTCGTCATCGCAGCTTCGGTAATCGCGGAACCGTTCATTCAGAATCGGGATCTCGCCCTCGGCTGTCTGCAGCGAGTCCATTTCCGAAATGATTTCCGATAGCAAAAAAGCCATTTTCAGTTGTCCGTGAGGATCACCGGGGATCGGCTGCTCCGTTACGTTTCCGGACCATACTGATTCGAATTCGTCCAGTTCGTCGTTGTTGTCTTCGACGTGTCCCGTTGTTTCACGCTCAAATTCTTTGTCGAATTCTGCGTAACTACGTTGTTCCTCTTCCCACTCTTCGCGTGTTTCCAACATCGAAAAGGCGAATTCGTTGTCGGTTTCGAGGTGGTGTCCATCAAGACCGACAACGCCGATGCCGAAGACTCCATCGGCCATCATGCTGCAAATCGGGCAATCGCAATCGGCCACGTGGGAATCCTTCTCTTCCTGTCGTGTCATGCCTGCAATCGGAACTCCGACACCGCGAGGCACTCGGCGTCGGCTGCACTCGATAATAAAGCTTGGTGGCGAGCCGCCTTCAAACGGAGCGTCAAGCCATTGCTGTTTCACTTCACGCAGCCACTGAACCAATAGCAAATGGCATTCGGGATCGTGTTGGATGGCGTAGATCCCTCGTTCACTTGTGCACCAATCCCACGCGGCGTCGACGAGTTCGCGGCAAATGTCGAAATAAACGACCATTTCTTCGTCCCCCATCGGTGCGTTTTCATAGCCGAATACATGGTCTGGCGCAGCCACGATCGGACCACGTTCATGCAGTCGGAGCTGTTGTGCCCAAACCAGAAGACCGATCCAGCTGTGAGCTCCGTGCAGTAATTGGCGGGGCATCCGGCCGCCGAGATCCTCACGGGGTGTCATTAACCAATCACGATGGACCGCGATCGTAAACGGATAGCGGCTTCGAGGGTTATGGACCGCATTGCTGGTCAACCACGCTTCGCTGCGAACGGTGTCCAGTGCCCGCGAAGCAATGTCCTCGAGCAGCGGATCGCCATACAGCACGTCGCGGTCGACATGGGGTTTATGGATCGGAGTTTCGCGAATGGCGTCAATTACCGCCGCGTCGACCTGTTCGTGCAGTTCCCACCACGGCGGCAAATGAATACTGAGCGGGAAGGATTGGTCATCGTCATTGTCGTCATCGACCATCGAAAACGCTTCGTCGCGACCCGTCTTGGAAACGCCGGGGCCGGTGATCAACCGCTTTTGAATCAGATCCAGAACCATCCATGCGTCGGTTTGCCGAATCGTTTGCATCATCGAGGCTTGATCGACCTTTTCGACGGGCAAACCACTCAGGAATTCGCAAACGACCGGTGTCCGGTACCGGGGCCAGTAGTCGACCATCTCGTCCCAGCTGTGCGGATCCTCCGACGCGACCGCGAACAACGTCAACGCCGTGTCAGGGTCGACAGAGCGGATGAAATGGCAGCCGTCCGCATCAAGCACGGCGACCGCAGCAGGTTGGTTTTCTTCACTCATTGCCGTTTCTCTCACACTGCGATGGTTGGTGTCCCGGTCATTTGTCAAATTGCGTTCGTGCTTCGGCAACGCTTGAAATTAGGGTTGGGTGTAGCGGATGTCGTCAAGATGTTTGTTGAATCCCTGGACAGGACAAGTACTCTCGCGTGAGTTCCGCTACCCTGAAATCAAGCTGCATCGCAGCACCCGCTGCGGATATGTCTCAATAAAATCGACGGGCCCCGCGGCTAGCGTCAAATACCATCTGCTTTGGCACTAACCGAGTGTTTTTAACGTTGCTTCTCGCGTTCCGCTTTTCTGGCTGGGAAATCGACCACGACCAATTTCTGATTCTTCTGATCCCACGCGTATTCTTGGTAATACGGCAGCATCGGCAAGCGGATGCCATCGGGTTGATCCTTCTTGATGATCTCGGCCATGAACACGTCGTGCGTTAATGGCTTGGGATCTTGGATGCTTTGCGCGTTGCGAAGTTGAATCGCGTGTTCAACCCCCATGCCCCCAATTTTCCCGACCGATGTTCGATAGGCATCGGCGTTGATCATCAATGGGTTTTTGGATTCGATCTTTGTGCTTGCTAGCTCGGCACCGTCGCGGAACGCTTGTTCCAGATCTAATACGTTTTGAGTCGTCTTGCCGACCGTTTCACGTGGAGTCGCCTCTTCGGCCGTGACGCCTGGTGTCGACGAACCCGCCGAGTCGGACGTCGAAGTCGATGGGAGACAACCCAGCGATGCAGCCAAAGCAAACAAGAAGCCAGCGTGAATGACGTTTCGCATAATGGAATTCCAGGTAGAGATAAGGCTGCATCGGGTACGAGGACAAAAGTTTGATTGTCAATCCTCTTGGACCTACCTGTTAAGATACAGCGGAACGAGAGACGCAGCAACGAACGCAGAGGACGCCGTTTTGCAACCATTTGCGTCATAATGCCCCTGGTTCAGGCAAAAGCACGTCTGAGTACCCGCAGGAAATTGCCGTGAAAGATGGCGGACACATCGTCGTCGCTGTAGCCACGGTCGCTGAGAATTGAGTCGAGCGATTGCAGATCCGCAATCGTATCAAGATCGCTGGGGGATTGCTCGCGGCCAAAGGCGCCGTCCAAATCGCTGCCGATTCCGCAATGCTTTGTATTTCCCGCCAACTGGCAAATGTGATCGATGTGGTCGGCGATGTGTTGCATCGTGACTCCGATGGATTCGGGTGTTGATTGCCCTCGAACAAATCCCGGCACGACCATCCAAACGTCAAAGGCGGCCCCGAGCACTCCATCGCGATCAATGATCGCTTTGATTTGTTTGTCGCTGAATTGCCGTACATCGTCCACGATCGCGCGGCAATTTTGATGGCTTGCCCACACTGGGCCTTCATAGATCTCGATCGCTTGCCAAAAACAGGGCTCGTTTAAGTGGGTCACGTCTAGAATCATGCCAAGCTGGTCCATCGCACGTATCAATTCAATTCCGCTGGCTGGGAATTCTCCCTGCACGTCATGTCCCATCGCATAGCGTCCGATGCCATAGTGTGCGGGACCGAGTGCACGCAGTCCGTAATGCCATGCACGTTGCAGATGATCAAGCGTTACGATCGAATCGGATCCTTCGAGACTCAAGACATAGCCAATCGGTTCGTTTCGCTCCGCTGCGGCAACGGGATCCGCCCAGCGTAGCAAATGAGTTTCGAGTCCATCGCGATCAGTGATTTGTACCATTTCACCGAGTCGTTCCATCTCGCGGTACCAGGCCAATTGTCCCTGCGTCATCGCCCATGCTTGCGATGGCGATTCCCAATTGGCGACATACGACCGAGGCTTCATACAGCCTCCGATCTGAGTCGCCACACACAACCCGATGCCTCCGCGACGCATCTCGGGTAACGAAACGGTGCCGGCGGCTTGGCCATTTAAACGTGGCGGTAGCGGTCGCTCGGTTTCGCGAATTTTTGCCACCGGTTGCCGCAGATCGCGGTTCCATTCCAGTGCGTTCAGGCTGAGGTCGAGATGCGCATCGAAGATCATTTTCATGCTGAGTTTATTCCAGAGTTGTAGTAGGCGGTGGCGTCGAGGGATCGGGCGTCGGGGGCTGGGGCGTCGAGGGTTGGCGAATCAGTCGGGTTGCGTCGGTTCCAAGAATGGCGAGTCCCGCCATCATGTACATGCCCGCGCAAGTGAGAAAGACAAGCGATTGCCCGTCGCTTGACACTCCGTCGATCGATCGGCCCATGGTCATCAAGCGTGGCACCGCGATCGCGCTGGCGGCGGCACCAAAGTTGCCCCACATGTTTCCCCAGCCAAAGACGGCGGCCGTGTTGCGTCCGCCGACGTCCTGCATGAATGCCCACACCGTGGGGTTTCCAATGTCGGTCATCAGCGAAACCATCGCACAGCAGGCGACGATCATCCAAACCGAATCAAAACTCGAGCATCCGACGTAAGCAAGTGCTGCTAAGAAACAGGTCGCACTTAGCGGGGCGATGCGTCCCCAGCGATGCCCGAGCGAGCGGACTGCCCGATTGCCGAGCCAGCCTCCGATCAATTGCCCTGGGATCGCGATCGCAAGCACCCCGGTCACCATCAATGACCCCAAGAACGATTCGACTCCCTTTTCTTCTTTTAGATAGGTGGGCAGCCAAGTGATCAAAAATGCCCAGCCAAATACAAGACAAAATTGAGCAAGCGAATTGAGCCACAGTGAACGGCTTTGGATAATCGCCCCTAGCATGGGCAAGATGTCGCGTGCATCGGTTTTAGCTTCGTCAGCGTCGAGCTTTCCGATCAATTCGATTTCGTTTGCATTGACGTTCGGGTGATCCTCGGGACGGTTGCGAACGATGATCCAATAGGCCGCTGCGGCAACGATCCCAACGATGCTGTACAGATACAGCACGTAGCGCCAACTACTGAGCTGCAGAATCAACAGCGTGGTCAGGAACGGGGCAAGCGTTCCGCCCAGACGGCCGCCAATCGACACAAACGAGCTGGCCATCGCTCGATTGCGAAAATGGAACCAGCGGCGGATCACTCCACTGCTGGTCGGATACGCGCCGGCTTGGACTACGCCAAAGGCGAGTCGGGCCATCAACAGTCCGCCGAGCGTGCCAGCCATTCCCGACAATCCGGTGAGCAGCGACCAAGCAAGTATATAGAATGTCAGCATCACTCGGCCGCCAAACCGATCGCTGGCCCACCCCGAAGGGACTTGGAAGAGGGCGTAAGCGAAAAAGAATGCGCCGAGCACCTCGCCAATCTCTTCTTTACTGGCGTCAGGGAAATCGCCAAGGAAGGAGTCGCTTTTGACGATCTCGCCCAAGCAGACGCGGTCCAGATACAGCATAAACGCCATCAGCACGCTGACCGCGACAACTCGCATGCGAACGGTGCTGGCGGCGTGCGGCGATTCGGGATCGCCATGACGCAGCGCATCTTGTGGAACAGTCATAGGCGGGGTTCTCAACGTCGTTTGTTAGCGGAGCAAACGCTAACAAGGTCGATTCAGTGGCGGGGCGTTTGGGGCGGGAGTGTCCCCAGCATAACGGATCTCGAGCCGCGGTGGGGACGCCGGATCGGCACGTTGTCAAATCCAACACGGAGCGGCTCGGTTCCGCTGCGGCCTTTTTGAGGAGGCGTTTTGGTTGAACAACGGAACGGTGGCTAGCGCCAAAGCCGCGAACAATCACGTTAGCCGGTTGGGCCAAACGTTGTGACGGATTTCGTAGCGGAACTCGTCAAGAGTTTCGGGGGGCATACGCGATCGAACGAAAGTCACGCACGACTTCCGCTACGCTAAACTGGCACTAATACAGCAGTCTCTAGCGTCCGAGGAGGGCTACAACCACCATTACGGCTTACGAAACAACTTCATGCCTGCGAGTTCGCTGTAGGTCAATAACAATGCGCCGGGGGCGGCACAGGTGTCGACTAGCGTTTCATAGAATTCGTGTTCGCCTGGCCATGGAAAGGCAAAGAATAGATCGAACTCGTTAAACGCGATCCCGGTAGCGTCGTAGACATCATCGCCGCCGGTTGCAATATGATCGACCTCGTGTGACGACGCCAATGATCCCGCCATCGGACTTGGCACGAAGGTACCGCAGTAAAACCGAGCGGCAATCCCGAGGTCCTTCGCCAGTCGATTGGACTGGTCCACCAACGCCGATTCGATTTCGATTCCGACGGAGGTCTTCCCTCGCAGAGCGGCTAACATCGCGGCAACGCCGAATCCGCTGCCGAGTTCGCAAAACCGCGTCCCCGCTGCCAAGCGTTGCTGGTCAATCCACTCGAAACACTGAGCCAGCCACTGGAAATCGCAAGGCACAAAGGTTTCGATCACTGCGGAATCGCCCAACATGAACGCTTCGATGCGGTCGTTGGTTTGATCGATTAAATCAATCTCGCGTGGCGTTAGCGGATTTGCTTTGATCGATTTTGGGATAGCGATAAGTTCGAGCGTCACAGGAGCGTTGTCAGGTTGGGGGGGCTGCGGCAAGCGGACTCGAAAAACGGTGTCAAGTCGCGCGAATGCGAAGCCGATCGTCGCTCAAGCTGAATCGCTGTTCTTCGCTCTCGGCGACGACTTGGTAAACCAATTCCGTCGTGATCGATTTGCCGCTGGCGTTTGCATTTTTTACCAGCTCTTCGATGTTCACGTAGCCGTACGGATCGAGGCGGATTCCGATTGCCTCGGGGTGGTGCTTCAGCACGAAGCTTAGATATTTACTGATTTTGGTGAGTCGTTTATTCATCGACGAAAGTTTAACCGAAGAATCGTGTCCGTCTATGCCATCAATGTCTCATTGGGGCCATCAATGACTCATTGGGGGAGGTACCGTTTCGCCGCTGCGGCAACGAGCACGGGGACAGCGACCGATACCCCTAACGCAAGTGGCAGCCATTGATGTCGTTCGGCAAAGTCGCCAAAAACCGAGTACGCGATCGCGATGCCGAGATTGCTAAACATCACCGCCGGCAGAAAACGTCGCCACGACAATTGGTGGATGCCGGCAATCAACACGCTCGCTTCGGCAAACACCGGGACCGCACGCGTGATGACCAAGACATAGGGGCCATATCGATCGCTGATCGCCTGCATTCGCTGCAGATCCTCACCGCTGCTGAACCAAAGGGCAAACGGTTTACCCCATCGCCGCGCCAAGGCGAACCCAATGATGGCACCCAGATTCATGCCCACCCAAGTTGCGATCGTTCCACGCCACCAACCGAGTTGCCAACCGCTCAGCGTGCTGACGACGCTCGATGGAATCGGCAACAGGATATCAGTGGCCAACAGCCCGATGATCAACGCCGCTGTGGAGGTTACCGACGGCGGATCTTCCGCCACGCCACGTAGCCAATCTTCCAATCGACCTCCGAAAAACAGGAACGGCAGCACGGGAACCAGCAGGACGACACACATCAGGGGCAGCGTGCGAAATAGTTCACGCATCGGCCACCGGATTCGTCTTCGCGTGGATGTCGACCTCGTGATACTCGATCGCCCATTCACGCATGAATCGGACTCGGTTAGGGGCAATGCGATAGAGGATCAGATCGGGATTGTCGATGCTGCCGAGATATTGCCGCAGCAGCGGATTGTCGTTCCAGATTGATTCCAAGGTCGCTCGGTCATCCACGATCGTGGCAACGCCGGTGATTCGGACTTGATCATGCGAGTCACTCAAGTAGCAGAGTTCAACATTCGGATTCGCAGCAATCTCTTCTGTTTTGTGGTAGCCACGCAAATTGGCGACGTAGACGGTGAAGCCATCGGTGCGAACCGGCGACACCGGCCGCAGTCGCGGTTGATCGCCGTCGATGGTTGCCAAGTAGGGAAAGCGATCCTGTTTGATCACATCCAAAGCAAGGCCCCGGACTTCGCCTGCGGGAATCGGTTTCGGGTGGGGTTTACTCATGCCCAAATTTCCTGTTCATCGTTTTGCGTTTGGCGACCCCGGTTTTGCGTCCGGCACGCACAAGCAAGTTGCTCCGATGCGGATGTCGGCATCGC
The DNA here is from genome assembly GCF_039541335.1 of Novipirellula rosea. Taxonomy (NCBI): domain Bacteria; kingdom Pseudomonadati; phylum Planctomycetota; class Planctomycetia; order Pirellulales; family Pirellulaceae; genus Novipirellula; species Novipirellula rosea. The sequence continues at coordinate 880,871 of NZ_BAABGA010000120.1, forward strand.
GCCACGCGACACGGAATCGTTCATCAATTTCTTTGGCGGCCGCATCGTCGCCTTTCGCTTTTAAACATTGCGATAATCCGTACAGCGACCATCCGTTTTCGGGCCACAGCGAAAGGTCTTTGCGGTACACCTGTTCGGCTTCGTCCCATCGCTCCGCGGCGACCAAGACGGCGCCGAGTGAATGGCGGACCGGCTGAATCCACTCGGGCGGTTCCATGTACAGCAGTTCCGTTTCAGCGGCGACACCCTTTTGTAGCTCCGATATCGCGGTATCGATATCCCCTTTTTGGAACGCGATTTCACCCGCCAATGTATGCTCGCCGACTTTCAAAATGTCATGAGCGGCGTTGATTGCCCCTTTCGCCTCGCGATCCACCTTGGCGACGGCCTCGCGGAAAAGCGTTTGTTCTTGCTCGGCCGCTGCCAAGTCTTGCTTGGCCGCCAATGCGGTCGCTCGAGCAAACCGCCACATCGCCGTCGTGATCGGTAATTGATCACTTGGCGCAGGCATCGCGAGCAATTTCTCCCATTGTCCGAACCGGACCATCACTTGGTACTGGATCGACATAAATGGATCCGCCAATTCAGGCGACTGGTTCAAGAAGTCAGCCGGGATGGAGACAAGCGTTTGCTGTGCCGCTTCGATCGCACGCTCTCGTCGTCCCTGCATCATGCAAACGAACGACAGGAAGTGAGGATTGTGGAGCATGTAAATCGAGTAGAAATTTTGGTGCGGTGAAACTTGGCGATAGACGCGGTCGACCTTCATCGACATCTCGTTTTGCTCGGCAGCCTGAGCCCACTTGCCCGTCCGTACGTCAATATGAGCGGGCATGTGAACCATGTGCCCCGATCCAGGCATTAGCGTGCGGAGTCGATCGGCTGCCGCGGAGCCGCGCTCCGGATGTGGGGATGCTTCCACCGCGTGAATGTACAAATGGTTCGCGCCAGGGTGATTGGGGACGGCGGTCATCACGTTTTCAAGCAACTGCAAAACCTGATGCGTTTCCACTCGTGCTTCGCCCTCGTCGGACCACAAGTCCCATGGGCGTAAATCCATCAATGACTCGGCGTAAAGTACTGCAACATCGTGGTCGTCCGGGAATTGCTGGTGGACTCGCTGCATAGCGTCGGCGTAGTTCTGGTTCAGCGTTTCTCGTTCGGCGATGTTTTCATCAACATTACTGCGATAGCGTCGCGTCAGTGCTTCGATCAGAGCACGTTCGACGGGCGTGCCTAGCTTGCTGTTGGCTTGTGCTTTTTCGAGCGCCTGCCAAGCGGCGATCGAATGAGGTTTGTCCATCGGAGGATTGTTGATGTGAGGTCCATTGCAAAGTGCAATTCCCCACCACGCCATCGCACACTGTGGATCGTGACGGACGGCTTCCTGGAATGATCGAATCGCCTCGTCATGATTGAACGCATAGGTGAGGTTCAGTCCATGGTCAAAATAACGCTGGGCCTCCGCCGAATTGGTGCTGATTTCACGCGGATGGACCGTGATGCCGACCAGCAACGGGGCCTGGGCTCCAGGCGGTGTCTGGTCGCTGATCGAACCGGGCGATGAGGATGGAATCTCTGGATTCGCGTCGTTGGCAAGTCCAATCGCACCAGCAAAAAATACCGCCGACAATAGGCTTAGTAGGTAAGTGCGACACATCGTTCAGTCCTCCCTCGAAAAAAAGAAGCGTGATCGAGCCCTTTCTTTCATTCTAGAACTGCACCGCCCCCCATCAATGCGGGGAAGGTCTTGGGTCTGCGATGGTGCCAATCTGAAAGGTAGAACAGGCGTTCCTATCTGTCGTAGAGATGCGATCGCGTCGGCAAGTTGGTCGTCGCGAAAGCCGCGAAGACTCGCGATTTAAGAAGAGAAAACCGATGACAGGCAAGAAGCCTATCCCACACAGACGGAAGCCTATTCGTGTTGGTTTCGCATGTGGTCGGCCGTGCGTTGAAACGTCATTTTTAGATGATCGGCGAGCGGTTTGTTCTCGACACGTTCGTCGATCGCTTGGGTCATGCACATCATCCATTGATCGCGTTCGCTATCGCCGATTGGAAACGGCAGGTGTCTTGCTCGCAACATTGGGTGCCCGTACTGCTGGATGTACAACGATGGCCCACCCCAAAACCCTGACAAGAATTTGAACAGCTTGTCCCGTGACTCGGTCAGATCTGGCGGATGCATTTCACGAATCGGGCGTGCTGCCGGCAATTCCGACATCAGGTCATAGAAACGGTCGACGAGGCCGCGAACGGCCGTTTCGCCGCCCAACATACTGTAAATTGTGTCTTCATCCATCGGGTTACTGATCCTAGCTCGATACGATTCGTTGCTTTGCCATTGTTTTGACTTGCATTGTTGTCAACGACGGTGAATCATGACATCCACCTCTTTATTCGCCAATGGAACTGAAATCCATGCTCGCCCGCTGCCTCGAAAATCGTCACCCGCTCTCGATTCTGCTGTTCTCGCTTTTTGCTGGTTTGTGTCTCCGATCCACCGTTGCGGCGGATGATTCGGTCTTTGTCGGCGAGCCGGAACTATTGCAACACCACGGTGCAGGCGAAGGCCCGGTGTGGCATCCACAGTTGGGGTTGTTGACCAGCGGCGAAGGGAACATCAATCGCCGTGATCTTGCGGGGCAGACATCGGTATTTCGAACTGACGCCGGGTCCAATGGTCTGCTGTTCGATCGACAAGGCCGGTTACTGATTTGTGATAACAAACGCCGCCGGGTCGAACGAATCGAGGCGGATGGTTCGCTCCACGTGCTGACGGACTCCTACGACGGAAGCAAATTCAATCAGCCCAATGATCTGACGATCGACTCCAAAAACCGGATCTACTTCACCGATCCGCAATACGGGGATCGTAGCGGGATGGAGATGTTGGACGATCAGGGACGAAAAGTCGAAGGGGTGTACCGAATTGATCCCGATGGCAGTGTGACTCGCATTATCACTCACGAAGTCGATCGCCCCAATGGGCTGATCATCACACCCGACGATCGGTACCTATACGTGGCCGACAACAACAACGAACTCGGTGGCGCGAGGAAGCTTTGGCGGTTTAGCATGCACGCCGATGGGACGCCCGATCTCGAAACCCAAACGTTGATTCATGATTGGGGGACTACGCGAGGACCCGACGGCATGAAGTTGGACCAACGAGGCCGGCTGTATGTGGCCGCCGGGCTGAACAAGCCACGGCCGCCGGCTCAAACGGCGGATGCTCCGACCGCAGGCATTTACGTCTTTTCGCCCGAGGGCAAACAGATCGGTTTTCTCGCGATCCCCCGTGACGAAACCACCAATTGTGCGTTCGGGGGGAAAGACGGCAAGACGTTGTTCGTGACCGCGGGAGGAACGTTGTGGAGCGTTCGAACTGAGGTTCCCGGCTACCAGGTGTTCGGCGGCAAGTAGGTTCGCGGCTAATGTCATCTACTTAGACGCGGGAAAACCCGCAGATCGGCGGGAACACTGCCAAGAGGGGGTTACCAGGATGATCGCCACCGGTGACACTGTGGGATAGACTTGCTGTCTTGCGTGCGCCCGTCTGCCCGTAGCGAAAGTCCGTCTGCCCGTAGCGAAAGTCGCCAAGACTTTCGGTCCCCCCCCTGATATTGGCCGAAATGTTGCGGGATGAAATGACGCAGGCTAAAAACGGGCAGGCCAAATACGACCCAGGCCGAAACTCTTGTCTTGTTGTCGCTACGCGAGCGGTTGCCGATGACAGGCTGGAAGCCTATCCCACATTTTCCTTGTTAGCGACGACTCCCTTATGTCAATTCAGTGGTTTCCGGGGCATATGCACAAAGCCCGGCTCGAAATTCAATCGGTGCTCCCCAAAGTCGATGTGGTCATCGAGGTGCTCGATGCGCGGATTCCCTATTCGAGCGAGAATCCGATGCTGGCTGAACTGCGTGGCGACAAACCTTGTTTGAAGGTGTTGGCCAAGAGCGACCTTGCCGACGATGCGATGACGGAGATCTGGATCTCGCATTTCGAGGAATCGGTGGGCGTCCGCGCCCATGCGGTCACGACCGAAGACGTGCCAACGATTCGGCGATTGAAACACATCGTTGCCAAAATGGTGCCGCACCGCGCTGGCATGACGATCACCGCCATGATCGTTGGTATTCCGAACGTCGGCAAATCCACAATTATCAATTTCCTGGCGAATCGAAAGATTGCCAAAACGGGGAACACGCCCGCGGTGACTCAGCAGCAACAACGTGTCAACATTGGCGACAGCGTTGCACTGTTGGATACGCCCGGCGTGCTGTGGCCGAACGTGCATAATGTGAACAGCGGTTATCGGCTGGGCTTGGTCGGTTCGATCAAAGACACCGCGATGGATTACGCCGACATCGGTTTCTTTGGGGCTCGCTACTTGGCCGCAAACTATCCCGAACGGTTGATGCAGCGGTACGATTTGACTTCAGTGCCTGGCACTGATTTAGAACTGATCGAAGCGATCGGCCGACGCCGAGGTTGTCTTGGTAAAAGTAATCTCGTCGACATCGATCGAGCCTCGCGGATTTTGGTGAATGATATTCGTGGCGGTGAACTTGGCCGGTTAACTCTCGAAACGCCCGAGTTGATGAGACGCGAGCAGGTGCAAACGGCAAAGGTGATTGCCGAGAAAGAAGAAGCGTCCAAAGAAAAAGATGCGAAGCGTAAAAAGCGGTTTCGCGATAAGCAGCGTGCCCAACGCAAATCTCGCGAGATGAACTGACCTCCAAAATGAACTGAGTGGCTCGCTTTTTTTTAACGAACCCAACATGATTCCCAATCTTTCTGACAAGACAAACGCCCTCGTGCTCTCGTACATGGGCATCCGACGCGCAATTGGTGTCAGCGGATTTTTGTTGCCGATCGTGCTCGGGCCGGTTGGTTGGCTGTTTTTTGGAATCGATTTCCAAGACAACATTAGCAGCTACTATCACACCGGTCTGCGTGACATCTTCGTGGGCACGATGTGTTCGATCGGAATCTTTTTGTTCTGCTATCGGGGGTACGACCGGATCGAGAGCTGGACTGCCAATCTGGGCTGCGTTTCCGCGTTGGGAGTGGCACTGTTTCCATTGGATCCGAATAGTGATCCGCTGTATCAAAAGTCGTTGATTGGTTACCTGCATTCGATCAGCGGCGGGGTGTTCTTTTTGACGCTTGCCACTTATTCGCTGTTTCATTTTCCGAGTTCCAAAGCGAACAACCGCGAAATGGAACCGCATGAAGCCGAGCGGAACTTTGTTTACCGGGCCAGCGGTGTGGTGATTTTGCTGAGCATGGCAGCAATGGGTGGCTATCTGTTTCTGATCTCACCCGAATGGAAGCGGACGTTAAACGAATACAACTTTTTGTTTTGGATGGAGTGGATCGCGGTGTGGGCATTCGCCTCGGCGTGGCTGACCAAGGGGCGAACGATCATCGCTGACATTGCTGTGGACTTGATGGCGATCCCTCACCAATTGTTGATGAAACGCGTCAAGTAGATCGGTCTTCATCAGCGTCGAAGGTTTCGCTGAGGTAAAATGATCGGTGATCTTCCTCGTGTTATCCGAATCCGATTTTAAGGCCTTGCTGATGAATCCGCCGATAAATCCCCGTCTCAATCGCCGCCGATTTTCGCTGGGCAGTGCCGCATTTCTAGGCGGATGTCTGATGCCGGGGACTCCGACATCGTTTGCCGAAGAACCAAGTTTGCAGCAGAAGCGGTTGGTTTTATTGGGACTGAACGCGTTGGCGAGAGCGCCGGAGATGAACTATTTCGCCGACGGACATCGTGGTGCAGCAATGATCTCGGCACACATGATGTGTGTGGATAATGATTTCGACGACGCAGCGGCCACTCGGATTGTCGAGTTGTTTGATCGGAATTGGGCGCCAACAAAGCTGTGCGAGCCGTTTCCTGAAGGCGATCCTGTTCCTGACGCGGCCGAGCAAGTCGGCAAGGCGCTTGCCGAAAACAGCGGGGTGCTTCGCGAGGTTGGCCACGACGCAATTTTTGCGATGCATGCGATCAAGGCATTTCGTATGTTGCCCTCCGCGGCGACACGCCAACGAGTCGATGGCGTGTGCAATCTGATTCGCGCGTTCAAGCCGTGGCGAGATGTCGAACCCGACGAGGATATCGATCCGCCACCGTTCACGGATTCGGCCGCAGCCTCAAAATTCGTCTTGCAAGAGGCGAGTGATGCCATCGATCGCTTTGTCGGTTTTGGCCAAGGCTTTGCCGGTCACATGTTGACGTTCGGACAGTCGCTCGTCGAGATGGCTGCGATGGGTGATGCCGAGTGGGCCGAAAGCTGCCGCACGGCGTTTCGCAAATACGTGACCGTGACGCGGCAAGGGCCCGATTCGAGTAGCCGCAAAATCGCGGATCACAAGCCCAGCAAACTCAGGCCCAACGACGTCAGTTACTGGCAACAACGAGGCGACAAGACGCTCGGCATCGGACACGTTTTTAAGTATCCCTACGCCTACTATGACCTGCTGGAGAGGGCCAACGATCCTGAGCTCGCCAAGACGCTCGATGCCAAAGCCTATCAATTGTTTTAAGCGGGCGGCTTGTGTGTGCGTTTGCAGCGGCAGTTTCGTGAAGGTATTTGCGTTTTGTAGCGGCGCTCGCCAGAGCGTAAAGGGTTGCCGGCCAATACGAAATCACCATCTGCTGGCCAAGGTAGCCACAAGAAATTGCTTCACAGCGTTAGTCAAAACGGTAAATAGCACCAACAGTCTCCATTGGATCGGGGGGGGGCGGTGTCGCAAATCGTTAAAGGACTGACGCAAATTGTCCTCGACACAAGCCGTTTTTACGCCATAATTAGTGTCCTGCCTTCTTCAAGGTCCCGCCGTATTTCTTCCCGCCACCCATGACGCAATTCATTTGACATGAGTTTATCCATGTTGTCTGCACCCTTTTGCCGCCTTGGACCATCGCCGATGCAATTGTTGTTTTCCGCTGTTCGTTTGATCGTGGTTGCCGGCTTGCTTTGTGTCACTTCGACCTCAGCTCAGGCAGGGGAACAAGCCGAACCGTCTGCGGAACAAATAGAGTTCTTTGAGAAAGAGGTTCGCCCGTTATTGGCTGAACATTGTTACTCGTGTCACAGTGCATCGGCTGAGAAGCTGCAAGCGGGGTTGCGGGTCGATACGCGGGCGGGAATGATCGATGGAGGTGACTCCGGTGCATCGATCGAACCTGGCGATCCCGAGGCCAGTTTGTTCATGGAAGCGATTCGCTACGAATCGTACGAGATGCCGCCTAAGGGAAAACTTAGCGACGATCAGATCGCGACGTTTGAAAAATGGATCCAACTCGGCGCACCATGGCCCATCGAAGAGGCGCCCGAGACAAAGACGGCGGCACCCGATTTTGATTTGCAGCAGCGGAAAAAAGATCATTGGGTTTGGCAGCCTGTCCAATCGCGGCCCCTTCCCGCTGTCAAAAACGCGACTTGGCCGACCGCGGATCTGGATCGCTTCATCTTGTCGAAACTCGAGCAGAGCGATCTGCACCCGGCCGAAGCCGCCGATCGATCCGCGATCTTGCGTCGTTTGTACTTTGATCTCATCGGGCTGCCACCCACGCCTGAACAAACGGCGAAATTTCTGAGTGACACTTCGCCAGGAGCCCTTGAGCGATTGGTTGACGAGCTGCTTGAATCGCCCCAGTTTGGCGAGCGCTGGGGACGGCACTGGTTGGACTTGGTGCGGTACGCCGAATCCCGAGGGCACGAGTTTGACGATGATGCGTTGAATGCGTTTCAGTATCGCGACTACGTCATCCGCGCATTCAACGCCGATGTGCCCTACGACCAACTTGTCCGCGAACATATCGCCGGCGACTTATTGCCACAGCCACGGCTTAATCCCGACGACGGGTACAATGAATCGGTACTGGGAACCGGATTCTGGTTCCTCGGCGAATGGGTGCATTCGCCGGTCGATATCCGCAAAGACGAAGCGGATCGCTTTGACAACATGGTCGATGTGATGTCGAAAACGTTCTTGGGCGTGACCGTTTCCTGTGCACGTTGCCACGACCACAAATTTGATGCGATCTCGACGGCGGATTACTACTCGTTAACGGGATTTCTGCAGAGCAGTGATTATCGGCAAGTGCGTTTTGAGTCGTTGGAACACAACCGTCGTGTGGCTGAGCGGCTTGCCAAAGTCGACGAAGCTTATCGCGAACGAGTCAGCGAAGTGGTCCGTCAGCATGACGGTAAACTGCCAGAACCCATCGCGTTGCCATCGGCGATCACGGACCTGCTTGTGCTGGATTACCAGACGTTGCCTCGCGAGCATTTCATGCAGGACGGATTTATTTTCGGCGATTCTCCGCGACGCGCCGGCGATGCTTATTTGGATGTCAGCGAAGGTGAGCCAACGATCCGTGTGGCATCCCATGGTTCGGCTACGAGCGATCCGCTGTGGAATGGGCTCCAATCACTCCGAGAAACCGGGATCCAAAATCGCAGCAAGCTGAAGAATCTGCCTCGCAGCGGCCGAACCTTGCGAACCCCGACGTTTGAGTTGACCGGGGAACGAGTCGTCTGCAAGGTTCGCGGTGAAGGGCACGTCGTGGTGTGTGTCGATTCGCATCGGTTGATCGCGGGGCCACTGCACGGCGAAACGGTGCAAACGATTCCCAAAAATGCGACGTCAGTGGAATTGAATCTAGCTCGTTATCTCGGCCACCGATTACATTTGGAATTCACACCTAAAACCGACAAACAGCTCGAAGTCCAGTGGGTAATTCAAGGATCCGCCGAGCAGATCAAACAGGCCAAGCAAAACGCGGCGTCCGCGTTTCGCAATGCGGATAAAGCAAGCAAGTTCGAAATCGCTGGCGACAGGGCTGCGGGTGCCGGATTGGGGGCAAAACAAGAACTTGCCGAACAATTGCAACAACTTGCGAATGCGTGGGCGGATGAACGCGAGCTGCTACGTTCGCAAATCATGAAACCGTCGCATACTGCGATGGCGATGCTCGACGGCAGCGGTGAAGACGCTGCAATCTTCATTCGCGGTAATGCGTCCAAGCCCGGCGATATCGAGCCGCGTCATTTTCTGACGGCGTTGGCAGGGAATCGTCCTATGGAGATCAAATCGGGCAGCGGACGACTCGAATTGGCACAACACATCAACGACCCGAATAACCCGCTGACCCCGCGAGTGATCGTCAATCGCATTTGGCATTACTTGATGGGACGCGGCATCGTGCCGACGACCGACGACTTTGGTGTGCTTGGACAAAGACCCAGCCACCCTGAACTTCTTGATCATTTGGCAACTCGTTTTCAAGACGATGGCCAAAGCATCAAACGAATGATCCGCTACATTGTGTTGTCGCGTACTTATCAAATGTCCAGCCGGGTGAGTCCGGTCGCAGCCGAGGCGGATCCCAAAAACTTGTTGTGGCACCATCGCCCGCCCAAACGACTCGAAGGGGAAGCGATCCGCGACACGTTATTGGCGTTGTCCGGGCGATTGGACAAAACGATGTATGGCGAACCGGTTCCCATTCAATTGACCTCGTTTATGGATGGTCGCGGCCGTCCAAAGGTTAGCGGTCCGATCGACGGCGATGGACGGCGGTCGCTCTATATCGCGGTGCGTCGTAATTTCCTTTCACCCTTCATGCTGACCTTTGACACACCGGTTCCCTTCAGCACGATGGGACGCCGCAACGTGTCTAACGTGCCCGCGCAGTCGCTGATCCTGATGAACGATCCGTTTGTCGTTCAGCAAGCCAGACAATGGGCCGAGAGGGTGATCCAGGATCATCCTGCCCCAGCGGACCGTATCAAGTGGATGTACGAGTCGGCGTTTGCGCGTCAACCGTCCGCACAAGAAACCGCGATTGCCGAAGCCTATTTGGCGTCCGATCACGGTGATTCCGAATTGGATGCGTGGGCCGATTTCGCTCACGCTCTGATCAATACCAAGGAGTTTGTTTTCCTGCGATGACAAATCAATTCACCTATCCCTGCGAACGTTATCGATCGGGCCCCACTTCGCGCCGTGAGATGCTGACGCGATGTGGCAGCGGTTTTGCTGCGCTGGCACTCGCTGCGCTCGGGCAAGACAAAGCGTTCGCGGTCAATGGATCCTCCCCCGATCTTGGCTTTGCCGGCCACGGTCCGCACCACCAAGTTCGCGCCAAAAATGTGATCTTCTTGTACATGGACGGCGGCCCTTCGCAGATCGATACCTTCGATCCCAAGCCGATGTTGGACAAGTACGATGGTCAAGATCCCGGCAAACTGTTTAGCGTCGAGCCGACTCAGTTCAATAACAACGGCAACGTGTTGGCAAGTCCATGGAAGTTCAACCAATACGGCGAATCCGGTATCCCGGTAAGCGATCTGTTTCCTCACGTGGCAACGTGTGTTGACGAGTTGGCGGTGATGCGGTCGATGGTATCGGAGTTTCCCGAACACACGTTTGCAAATTACTTTCTGCATACCGGCAGCGGGTTGCAGGGGCGGCCCAGTATGGGCGCGTGGGTGAATTATGGTTTGGGCAGCGAATGCCAGAACCTGCCCGGATTTGTGGTCATCAATGGCGGGCTGATTCCGCCCGGAGGACTCGATTGTTTTGGCAGCGGATTTCTTCCTGCCAGCTACCAGGGATCCGTTTTTAAACCCGCAGGATCGGGGGTAGCAAACATCGAACGCACGGAGCCAAGTGACAAACGGCAACGCGATAAATTGGACTTCGTCCGCCAGTTGGACGGGTTTGCTAAACAGAATTTTGGGTACCACGACAGTCTCGAGTCGGCGATCCAGAACTACGAACTCGCTTATGCGATGCAGATGGCCGTACCCGAGGTGATGTCGCTGAAAGAGGAATCGGCTTCGATTCAACAGATGTATGGGATGGATTCAAAATACGAGCCCACGCGAACCTATGCGGCTCAGTGTTTGATTGCCCGGCGAATGATCGAAAGTGGCGTGAGGTTCGTTGAGTTGACTTGCCCCAAAGTTGGTGGCGATCGTTGGGATCAGCACTCCAACCTGAAGGCGGGGCACGAAAACAACGCACGCGCCGTCGATCAACCAATCGCAGCATTACTAAAAGATCTTCGCCAACGTGGTTTGCTTGACGAGACGTTGGTGGTGTGGGCGGGTGAATTTGGACGCACGCCGTTTGCGCAAGGTGCAAATGGTCGCGATCACAACCAATATGGCTTTACCGTTTGGATGGCCGGAGGCGGAGTGAAACCGGGGATGATTTACGGTGCCACCGACGAATGGGGGTACAAGGCGATCGAAAATCGAGCCGAGATCCATGATCTGCACGCGACGATGTTGCATCTGATGGGCGTCGATCACACACGCAGCACTTTCCGCTTTGGCGGTCGTGACATGCGATTGACCGATGTCAAAGGGCATGTGATCCACGACGTCATCGCCTAAAACGCTTGGGTGCACGACCGGCGTGGTTTCACATTACAATTGGGGGCGATTCGTATCGGATCCGAAACCTGCCCCTCCCTCCCCCAATTGTATGACTCTATGAGAAACACCCTGTGTATTTTTGTCGTGACTTTATGCCTTGCGACGATCGGATCGTCGTCCCACGCCGCGGATCGCCCGAATGTCGTCTTGTTCTTGGCCGATGATATATCTCAGGAAGACATCGGATGTTATGGGCACCCTACGATTCAAACACCGCACATCGATGCGTTGGCAGCTAGCGGGCTGCGGTTTGATCAGGCGTATCTGACAACTAGCAGTTGCAGTCCGAGTCGCTGCAGTATGATCACGGGCCGCTATCCGCATAACACCGGTGCACCTGAGTTGCATACCGAACTGCCCGCTGGATCGGTGTTGTTTCCGCAGTTGCTCAAAGACGCTGGCTATTACACCGTGTTGTCGGGTAAGCACCACATGGGCAAAAATGCCAATGTCGCGTTTAGTAAGATTTCCAAAGGCAAAGGACCCGGCAAAGAGGAAGATTGGGTACAGATCCTTGAAAAACGCCCTCGGGACAAACCGTTCTTCTGTTGGTTCGCGTCGACCGATGCCCATCGCGATTGGGCGATCAATGATGATGCGCCAAAGTACGATCCCGCTGACGTGGTGGTGCCACCCTACTTGGTCGATAGCGAGAAGACTCGCGAGGATCTCGCCAGCTATTACCACGAAGTAAGCCGTTTCGACCATTACGTGGGGCAAGTCGTCGCGGAGCTGAAACGCCAAAAAGTGTTCGACAACACGTTGCTGATCGTGATGGCTGATAATGGCCGTCCCTTTCCACGCTGCAAAACGCGGCTATACGACAGCGGAATCAAGACGCCGTTTGTCGTGCATTATCCGCAAGGGGCGACCCACGGAGTTACCGACAGCTTGATCAGTTCGATCGACATCGCCGCTACCGTGCTGGAACTGGCCGAGGTCGAGAAAGACGAACGGATTCAAGGCGTTAGTTTCGTCCCGATTTTAAAAGACGCGAAGGCAAGCGTTCGAGAAGTCGTGTTTGCCGAGCACAATTGGCATGTTTACCGCAATCACGAACGACTCGTCCGGTTTGGCGACTGGTTGTACATTCGCAACAATTTCACCGACCAAGCGAACCTCTGTGTTGAAGCATATACGGGGGGCGCAGGCGAGGATCTGTGGGCAGCTAAAGCGGCTAACGATTTGACCAATCCGCAACAGAATGTGTTCTTGAACCCTTGTCCGGCCGAAGAGCTTTACCACGTGGGCAAAGACGCTCATCAGTTGAAGAATCTGGCCGCGAATCCCGAGACGCAGCAAGTCCTCGAAAAGGCACGCGAGGTGTTAGCGCAGTGGACCGAGCAGACGGGCGATACGATCCCCGAGAACCCCACGCCCGATCGTGATGCACCGCCCGGATCGCCGCAGAAAGATCGCAAGGCGTTCAAGCACGGAGAGATGCCCGGAGAATCCTCGGGTGCCACGAGTATCAATCATTCCGGCCCCCTCCAGCTTCCGTGACCAAGCGTGACCAACCGTCGCCAAACTCGCAAGTGATTCGGCACCGTTTCACTATTCGAACGTTTCCCCATTCGTCGCGAAACTCGCCAAGAGTTTCGGCCGGTGTCACGATCCAAGCCCGCGACACGAGTTTTGTAATGTGGGGCAAACCCTCGGTAGTCTGCCTGGGCCCAGCCCAACGGCGTGGGGCCGAGCTTTATCGTTCAACGAAAACACCATCGCGACGCATCAGTGCGTGACGATGGTGTATGAATTTCAGAAACGCCAGTGCTCTCGCAACTGGCGTTTTATCTGCACACGTGCCTAGGCCGCTTTGCGAGTCACTTTTGGCGTGCTGCTTGTTGCAACCTTGGTTGCTTTTTCAGCGACGGGCTTCACAGCGGCGGGCTTCTTAGCGGCGGGCTTCTTAGCGGCGACAGGTTTCTTAGCAACCGTCGTTGATTTCGCGACAGGGGGCTTCTTGGCAACCGGCGTCTTTTTCGCAACCGAAGTTTTCTTTTCAGTCGACGGCGTTACGGCAACGGCGGTGACCTTCGCTACCGAAGGAGTTTTTGCTGGGGTTGGCGTTTTTGCAGCCGATGGTGTCTTAGCGACAGGTGCCTTGGCGACAGGAGTCTTCTTAGCGGGACTCTTCTTAGCGGCCGAGGTGGTTTGGGTGGCTGCGGTGTTCTTCGACATTTTTGTTTCCTACTTGAAACTTGACGAAATTCTTAGGCGAAAGTGCCTGTGCAGAGTGAAATATCAGATTCCAGATTAAGTGAGAAATAGCATTTACCCTGTTTGGGCTAGCGATTCTGGAAAATACTTTACCCCCACAGCCACGCATCGGATCGTTGTGGCCCCCTAACGGGGATCGAACACCGGTGCTGGCAATAATTCGCCCCGATTGTCCCTTCGGCGACGATTTTCTAAAAAGGAGGGTAGGTTGATTCAATTCGCATGCGGCATCGCAGACTTTGTGATGCTCTGCGAAACCACTCCGTTCAAACACAGCCTTTTCAAGGATCCAAAATCATGTCGGTCAAGCGAGTCGGAATCCTTACCGCCGGAGGATTGGCCCCGTGCCTTTCTTCGGCCATCGGTGCACTCATCGAGTCCTATACAGAGAAGGCTCCTGAAATCGAAATCCTTTGTTACCGATCGGGTTACAAGGGACTTTTGCTGGGCGACAGCTTTCTGGTCACCCCGACCGTTCGTGAAAATGCCAAGGTATTGCATCAGCACGGTGGCAGTCCGATCGGCAACAGCCGTGTGAAGCTGACCAATGTTGCCGATTGTGTCAAACGTGGCTTGGTCAAAGAGGGCCAGGATCCACTGCACGTCGCGGCCGAACAGCTGAAAACCGATTGTGTCGATGTGTTGCATACGATTGGTGGCGACGACACCAATACCACCGCAGCCGACTTGGCAGCGTTTCTCGCTCAAAACGACTATGACCTGACCGTCGTTGGATTACCCAAGACTATCGACAACGACGTCATCCCGATCAAGCAAAGCTTAGGTGCTTGGACGGCTGCCGAACAAGGCGCTCGTTTCTTCGAGAACGTGGTGGCCGAACACAACGCTAATCCACGCATGTTGATCGTTCACGAAGTGATGGGGCGTAACTGCGGTTGGTTGACTGCGGCGACGGCGAACAAATACCGCGAGCGTCTCGACGCACTCAAATTCTTGCCTGAAACCGGGCTCAGCCGTGAACGCAAAGAGGTGCATGGCGTCTACATTCCCGAAATGCATTTCGAGCTTCAGCAGGAAGCGGATCGGCTGCGGGCGATCTTGGACGAGATCGATTGCGTCAACATCTTCATCTCCGAAGGTGCGGGGGTCGACACCATCGTCCAAGAAATGGAATCGCGTGGCGAAGAAGTGCCCAAGGATGCCTTTGGTCACTACAAACTTGATGCCGTGAACCCCGGTAAATGGTTTGGTGAACAGTTCGCCAAAATGATCGGGGCCGAAAAAGTGCTGGTCCAAAAGAGTGGCTACTACAGCCGAGCCGCGCGAGCGAACGAGCAAGACATTGAATTGATCGCGCGATGTGCCAACAAAGCCGTCGACTGTGCGCTGGCGGGTGATAGCGGCGTGGTCGGACAAGACGAAGATCGCGGCGATGAATTGCGAGCGATTGAGTTCGAGCGAATCAAAGGTGGAAAGCCATTTGATATCGGTTCGACTTGGTTCGGAAACCTGCTTCGTGAGATCAAGCAGCCCAAGGGCGATGTGGTCGAAACCCAGCACGCGTAAAACTGTGATCGGAACAGATACGAAAGTGTCTTCAAGGCGGTTTGTCACTGAGGTCGAGCGAGGTTTCCTCGCCGATCTAAGAGGAACAAACCGCTATCGCACAGCCGCCACCGATCGCAACGTGATGAAATGCAGAAACCTCGGATGAAAATCCGAGGTACATCGGGCGCCGAGGTATGTCGGGCGTCAGTTCGCGTTGATGACAGCAAACGTTTTCGAATACCGTTATCGATCACCCTGTCGGTGCGAACGATTTTTCATTGTCGAAAAAACCTCGCTCGACAAATCGGTGGCATCGGAAGGTGGGACAACTTTAAATGTGGCCACCACCAACGAATGATCCGACCCATCGCGGCGAATCGTCTTGGCATCCGTGGTGGTAAAGTGCGGTGTATGAAAAATGTAGTCGATCCGCAGTGCGAGGGGTAACGGTCGGGTGGGCCAGTGCCATGTGGGATCAGCGTCAGCGTCGTCGTGAATCGAAGCGTACGCATCAATCAAGCCAAGTTCAGCGAGGCGTTTCGGTGCATGAAAGGTTGATATGCTGTTGAAGTCGCCAACAACAATCGCCGGACGTTGACAGTCGATTGCGTCAACGATTGCATTCATCTCGACTGCATGCTTGTCTTCGGTCGTCGAAAGTGCCGTCATTGCATCGTGAATCCCGCCGCGGCGTTGAAACTGAATTGGCGTCAAATGGACATTGATCAGACGTATGCGCGTGCCGGAAAAATTTACCGTTGCGGAATAGAATCCGAAGAGGCCAGCGTTAGGTGGTGCGAATTTCAGATCCGCCAGTTCGACTTTGGAGGCGATGGCAAATCGTTCGGCAGCGTAACGCCCGTTGTGTCCGATCGAGTGAAAGTGCGGATAAGTCGCGGCAAGCCGTTTGCTAAGAAACCGTTCCGAATGAACGGTGGTCTCTTGGAAGCAAATGACGTCGGGGGCCGCCGTCGCGATAGCGTCGAGCACTTGGTCGCCGCGTCGGTTGCCCCAATTCAGGTTGTACGTTGCAACACGGATTGAATCGGCACATGCATGCGAAGCAAGTACAAGCGCGAGGACCAGCGATGATGCGAAAGTCTTCATTTTGCGTTGACGAACGAGTGCGGTAACCGAGTCGTCGCATGAAAGCGATGACCTGAGGAACAACGTGTAATCAGCAGTTTCGGGTGAATAGCCGAGGTCGCTATGATTTAAGTTAAGCTCTGTGTTGCCTGTTTGCCACTGGTTTCCCCTCGCGTGATGCAACAAGATTTTAACCCGGCCTGATGACGCGTCTAAACCCTCGCCCGCCAATCACGCCAATGGACGCGAATGAGCAACGCACGCAAGCCACGGTAGCGATCGCTGCTTACATCCAGTGACAGCACGATGAGCGACAACAAGCCTGGATTGGAGTGCGGGCGATTTCGGCGCCGTAGTCGCTGGAAACTTGCGAAGCGATGGCAGGGGCACTCCATGCAACCGAAGGTTGGGCAGGAAGATGGAGAGGGGCAGGAAAATATTTGAGCGATCAGGCTGGGGGGCTCTTGCCGTTGCAAGCGGACGGCACCGGAGATCTTGCGAGAGGCTAAAAGATGAAAGATCAAAACATCGGAACGACGCGAGTGTTCAAGGCCAATCGCCATGGCAGTCTCCTATTTCTGTCGCACCAATTTTTCTGTCTACCCATCGTCTTAGAGATCACTGACCGAAATTTTTGGTGAGCTTCTCGAGCTACTCATGTCTTTTAGTCGGCAAAAGTCACGTCGGTCAAGTCCTCGCGTGTTCGGCATTTGATCATGGCGGAAGTGACGACAGAAAAATTGGTGCGACAGAAAGATTCAAAGGCAGGACGACTGGACTGTCTAGCTTGCGGTTGCCCAAGCTAACCGCTTCAACGCGCCCCCAGTCGCAACGCGACGAGATGCAGTAGCCACGGACGTGAGTCCGTGGAACGCAGACATCATAGGAAAGCGATAGTCGCGAAGCGACGGCAGGGGTTGCTTTCGCCAACCCAATGTCGCCGGTATAAAATGCAGCGAAGGTTAAAAGATGGAGGGTTAGAAAATGGGGAAGAGATGGCCGTTCTAGCCCAATCGCGAATCGCCATGGCAGTCTCCTTTTTCTGTCGCACCAATCTTTCTGTCTACCTATCAACAGAGCGGGCACCGACCGAAGGTTTTGGTGAGTCCCTCGAGCTACTGATGGCTTTTAGTCCGCAAGAGTCGTGTCGGTCTTGTCCCCGCGTTCGGCATTTGGTCATGGCGGAAGTGAGGACAGAAAAATTGGTGCGACAGAAAGATTCAAAGGCAGGAAGAGTGGACTGTCTAGCTTGCGGTTGCCCAAGCTAACCGCTTCAACGTGCCCCCAGTCGCAACGCGACGAAATGCGGTAGCCACGGACGTGAGTCCGTGGAACGCGGACATCATAGGAAAGCAATAGTCGCGAAGCGACGGCAGGTGTTGCTTTCGCCAATACGATGTCGCCGGTATAAAATGCAGCAAAAGGTTAAAAAATGGAGGGTTAGAAAATGGGGAAGAGATGGCCGTTCTAGCCCAATGGCCAATCGGCATGGCAGTCACCATTTTCTGTCGCACCAATTTTTCTGTCTACCCATCGTCTTAGAGATCACTGACCGAAATTTTTGGTGAGCCTCTCGAGCTACTTATGCCTTTTAGTCGGCAAAAGTCACGTCGGTCAAGTCCCCGCGTGTTCGGCATTTGAACATGGCGGAAGTGACGACAGAAAAATTGGTGCGACAGAAATGTTCAAAGGCAGGGAATTGAACGGAAAACTCACCGTCGTTCGATAGTCGGCTATTCCCCGAACGCATAATCCAGACGTCATCGACGCCGCAGTCGCAGCAAACTTGCGAAGCGATGGTAGGAGCACTCCATGCAACCGGAGGTTGGGCAGGAAGATGGAGAGGGGCAGGGAAATGGTAAAACTAAAATGCAGCGTTGTTTTCTCCTCGCCGACGTTCGCACCCGAGAAACGAGCAGCGATTTAAATACAGAAGGTCGAAAGACAGGAACGACGCGAGTGTTCAAGCCCAATCGCGAATCGGCATGGCAGACTCATGTTTCTGTCGCATCAATCTTTCTGTCTACCTATCGTCAGAGCGGCCGCCGGACGAAAATTTCGGTGAGCCCCGCGCGCTTCTCATGCCTTCAGTCAGCAAGAGTCGCGTCGGTCAAGTCTCCGCGTTCGGCATTTGATCATCGCGGAAGTGACGACAGAAAGATTGGTGCGACAGAAAGATTCAAAGGCAGGAAGAGTGGACTGTCTAGCTTGCGGTTGTCCAAGCTAACCGCTTCAACGTGCCCCCAGTCGCAACGCGACGAAATGCAGTAGCCACGGACGTGAGTCCGTGGAACGCGGACATCATAAGAAAGCGATAGTCGCGAAGCGACGGCAGGTGTTGCTTTCGCCAACCCAATGTCGCCGGTATAAAATGCAGCAAAAGGTTAAAAGATGGAGGGTTAGAAAATGGGGAAGAGATGGCCGTTCTAGCCCAATGGCGAATGGGAATGGCAGTCTCCTTTTTCTGTCGCACCAATTTTTCTGTCTCATCATTGTCATAGCAAACACGGAACGAAATCTTCGGTGAGCCCCGCACGCGGCACATGCCGTCAATCGGCAAGAGTCACGTCGTCTTGTCTCCGCGTTCGGCATTTGATCATGGCGGAAGTGACGACAGAAAAATTGGTGCGACAGAAAAATTCAGAGGCAGGGAATCGAATGGAAAACTCACCGTCGTTCGATAGTCGGCTATTCCCCGAACGCATAATCCAGACGTCATCGACGCCGCAGTCGCAGCAAACTTGCGACGCGATGGTAGGGGGCACTCCAAGCAACCGGAGGTTGGGCAGGAAGATGGAGAGGGGCAGGGAAATGGTAAAACTAAAATGCAGCGTCGTTTTCTCCTCGCCGACGTTCGCACCCGAGAAACGAGCAGCGATTTAAATACAGAAGGTCGAAAGACAGGAACGACGCGAGTGTTCAAGCCCAATCGCGAATCGGCATGGCAGACTCATGTTTCTGTCGCATCAATCTTTCTGTCTACCTATCGTCAGAGCGGCCGCCGAACGAAAATTTCGGTGAGCCCCGCGCGCTACTCATTCCTTTTAGTCCGCAAGAGTCGTGTCGGTCTTGTCCCCGCGTTCGGCATTTGGTCATGGCGGAAGTGAGGACAGAAAAATTGGTGCGACAGAAAGATTTGAAGGTGGGAATCAAATGGCAGTCGCAGCATCGTTCGATTGTCGGCTACTCCCCGAACGCGTAATCCAGACGCCATCGACGCCGCTGTCGCAGCAAACTTGCGAAGCGATGGTAGGGGGCACTACAGGCAACCGAAGGTTGGGCAGGAAGATGGAGAGGGGCAGGGAAATGGCAAAACTAAAATGCAGCGTCGTTTTCTCCTCGCCGACGGAAAAGGAAATCAAATCGATCGTGCAGGGAAATGGGCTGCTCGAGATTGGAAGGGCATGCCGTGCGACTGATACGCCGAACGAGCTGATATTAGTTGGAAGCCTCAGCGTTGACGGATGCGGCACATCACGGGGGGACAGACGAAAGACTCTCTACCTCAAGTTGGCACACCACCGCCGGTTTGCGGGCATTTAGCTGTCTCGGCATATTGCAGCAGAGTCGAGTTGGCCGCGACAATCGCCGTTGAGAAAATCAAATCGAGCGTATCGATCCCCAGGAAACGGAATCCGTTTAGGGGTGAGAACGCGTGACGCGGATTCGCAATTTTTGATCGCAGGAAAGACTGAAGTCGCCCTGCGTTTTGATCACGGGAGCGATCAACGACACTCTTCAAAGCTGGTTTTCTTGGGAAACCGTCTCTTTTTCGCCCGTGAAACACGATCGGTGTGGTAGTGAATCGGGGATTTTTCGTATTTCAAAGGATGACCGCCTGCGCGGAGGCATGGTTTCGTGTTTTCGGAGCCTCTTTGCAAAGCTGCCAATGCCGCTTTATTGGCTGGCGGTCGTTCGAAATCCTCTATTCCTAACAGTTTCATCATGATGCTCGGCACGCGATTCGTCATCTTCAAATTGCTCGTGGCGACGATGCTGTTGATAGCATTTTCGGGCAACCAATCCGCTGCCCAAACCATCATCTATCCGCACTCGTATCCTTCGTCGCATTCGTATCCGTCGTCAAGTTATCCGGCGTCAAGTTATCCGGCGTCCAGTTATCCGACGACGTACCCCAGCGGTAGCTATCTCGCACCATCCCAGGCCGTCGGAAACCAAGACTCGCGAATCGTTTCGCCCAACAACGCGTATTCAACGACGGATCGCCGTGATCTGTCCGAACAGAACCGTTACACAGCTCCGCAATCAAGCTTTGATTCCGCTTCCGCTTCAACTTCTCCGTCGTCGTCGTCGCGATCGTCGGTTTCGACGTTTACCCAACAACCCAGCGTTTCTCAAAACGCCTTTGAAACGACGTCGCCGCGATTGTCATCACGCAGCTCGGATCTAAATAACCAACGCGATGCTGTCACTCGTTTGGCCAGCACCGGATCTCTGAGTTCGGGGGCCCTGAATTCCGATTCACTGCGTCCCACCGTCGACTCGCGGAGTACGGGATGGCGTGAGATCGAGCCCGTCTCGTTGTACGCTCCGTCGCAAATTCAAGCGGCTCGCGACACTGCGGCCCAGTTCCGCAGAATGGCGCAGTCGGTGCCCGATGTCGCTGCGAAGATCGCCCAAGAGAATGCGGACTTTGTTGATCAGTGGACTCAGCTCGCCGAAGCCTACCAGTCGTTGTCCGATCGCGTCAGCAAGTTAGCCAGCAAACTAAATTCGACGAAGCGTGACTATCAGGATGTTCGTACCAAGCTTGACCATTACGGATTGACTCCGACGGTCGGATTGCTGTTGAGACATAAAAAAGAACAGCTCGATGCATGGCAGGTCAACGAATCGGTCACGTTGTTTGTCACCGAGGAACTTGGGCGTTCGCGTCAGCAGCAGCTTGAACTCGAGATGGTCCGTTACGACGGAGCCAATGCCAATTCGCAGACCGACGAGATTTTGACCGCAGCCGGTTTGGATCCGTCCAGTGTGCAAAGTGTGGTGGTCGCGTCTCAGGTGAGGAGTTTGCTGCAGCAGCGACAGCAGTGGTTGACCGTGCTTGGGCAAGGCTACCAAGACTATCAACGAAAATTGGGCGAGCTCGATTCAACAACAACCGAATCGGTGACGCTGACGAACCAGTACCGCAAACTAATCGATCGTCACGTGACTTGGATTCGCAGTGGCGACCCGATCGGTCTTGAGGATGTGCGGAATCTCGGCGACGGGTTGGGGGCGTTGTTCGATTTTCGTCGCAGTAGCGAATTGGGGTGTTCGATCAAGCAAAAATGGCAGGCCAATCCGGTAGGCGGCATCGGTCTGTTGGTCTGGATCGTTTTGATTTCGGTCGCGCGGTGGCGAACAAAGTCTTGGTTGATCGACATCGGAAACCGAAAACGGATGCGAGACGCGACACCAGATTCACGTAAATTGGCGACCGGTGTGCTCACGACGCTCGTGGCAGCCGCGTTTCCAGCCCTGTTGTACGTGATCGCTCGCTGGTTGGGCAGCGGAATCGTTTCCGAGTTGACGCTACAAACATCGAGTGGATTTTATGCCGCGAGCTTGGTGGCGTTGTTGGTCGAAGTACCGCGGCAACTGCTTCGCAGCTATGGGTACATCGACAAATATGTCGCGATCGAATTGCCTGGGCGTGAACGTGCGACCGCGTATTTGGTGTTGATCGGTTTTGGCTTGGTGTTGGCCGCCTACGTGGTGACGTTGATGAGTCTACTGGACCACGGCTTGTGGCGTGACTCCGTGGCCCGATTCGGATTCATCGCAGCCATGCTCGTGGTCGCCTGGACCGCTCACCTTTCACTGCGACCGACTGGCGGTTTTCTCGAACCCTTCATTGCCAAATTCGGCGGCAGTGTCATTCATCGAGTTCGTTTTGTGATTTACATCGCGGGGGTCGGATTCCCGCTAGCGATGGTCGTGCTTTCTTCGCTGGGTTACGGATACACTGCAAACGAGTTTGTTCAGCGAGCGATCATCACGCTTGTCAGTTTGATGATTGCAGCAACATTGTGGTCCGGAGTGAAAATTGCCTCGGCTCATCTTTGGCAGATGCTGACGGGGACCGCTTCACCGCAGCAATACGACGAGTACGGTCGCATCCCTGCGGGGACCACCGCGGGGTCACAGGTAACCGGAGTTTTGGGCGAACATTTTTTGGAACTGAAACATCATTTGGCATTCCTTTGTCAATGTGCACTGGTGGTCGGTGCGATGGTTAGTTTTGGTTGGTTGTGGATTGACGTGTTTCCCAACGTCCGCATGGGCAATCCCGTCGTTTGGACGGTGCAAGACACCGTGACGGTATCGTCGCTGGATGCCGCAGGCCAAACGGTAACAAGCTCGGTCATAGAAAATACTCCGATCACGGCGCTGCATCTACTGCTGGCCGCGGCGACCCTGTTTGTCGCGTTCCAGTTGGCCAAGCTGCTGCCGGCACTCTTTGACGCTTTGGTGCTGCAGCGAGTGTCGTTCGACGAAGGGATGGAGCATTTTACGTTGGTGCTCGGACGCTGTTTGTTGTTTGGTGTCGGTGCTTTGGTCGCCTGCCAGTGGGTGGGACTTCGCTGGCACACGATTCAGTGGTTAGCTGTCGGATTGACGATTGGTTTAGGATTCGGGCTGCAAGACATGGTGCGAAACCTGTTCGGCGGTTTAATCGTGTTGTTCGAAAAACCGGCACGACTGGGAGATTTAATCACCGTTGGCCGGGTCACCGGACGAGTGGCATCGCAAAAGTTTCGCACGACGGTGTTGTCGGATGACGAGGGTCGCGAGGTGATCATTCCGAACAAGAATTTTGTCAGCGAGGACGTGGTCAATTGGATGGGCGCGGGCCGCTTGAATGTGATTCCAATCGAAGTCGCAGTCAATCGCGATGAACGGCCGGCGGATATTTGTCGGACGTTACAAGAGTTGGTGATCGATCAACCCGATGTTTTGCTGACGCCGGCCCCGCAAGCGACCTTGGTTTGCGTGGGCAAGACGTCTCAACGAATCGAAGTTCGGGCGTGGATCGAAGAAGGGCAGGATCCATCCCGATTCCGCGATTCGCTATTGAAAATCGTCAAACAATTTTTGCGTGAGAAAGAATTGCTGGTGGCAACTCAGCCTACGCAACCTGCGATCCGTGAAGCGAGTGAAGAAGAGATGCTCAGCGGCAACTATCGATCACGCAGCAGTCGCACTCGCAAGCGGTCGGCATAACCGCAGTAGGGCAATAACCGCGAGGGCTGGCTCAATAATCAGCAGCCGCGTATCGAGCGGAGAGTCGGCGGACCGCATCGAACCGATGCGGTCCCGTATGATTTGCCGACGCGGGAGCCTCTAATTCCATTCGGAATCAATGATTTCGCTCGAGGCGCGTGTCCCCAAGGCTCCCCACAATCCGTAAGGGCTGGGGTTGCCTGGTTTTGCGGATGGGACGGATCCATTTCGCCAAACGTTTTCGTGGTTGGAATCGCCTGCTTCGATCGAATCGGTTACGAAAACAACTGCGCCATCGGCCATCAAAACATGCACGCCGCCTTGATGCCGACTGCTCATCGGAGCCACGCCATCGGTATCATTCGGGCTGCCCGCCGAGTTCCCGCCAAAACAGAGTTCGCGATTCGGGGGCAGGATCGTATTGCACATGGTCCATGGGGTTGGGCCTGCGCCCCAACGGTATCCGCGACCGGTCGCGGCAGCGCCGAGTTGCGGCGGAGTCCCGGTCCGCCAAAAATTAGGACGCTCTGGATCGACTTGGGATTGGCACGTCGTCGGAGTTTCGCGAACGGTCCCGGTTTTATTGTTGATCGAAGCGATCGTTCGTTTATCTCGGTCACCAATGTCGGTGGCAATTTCGCCTGCGGCAATCGTGTTGGACAATCCATCCAGGATGTCACGGAACCGGGTGCCTTTGCGTGCGACGAACACGCCACGGCATGCTTCACGGGCGCGACCGGCAACCCAAGCCGCAGGCGGATCTTTCACTGCGCCACCCGAAATTTGCACAGGCCCTTGTCGCATGAAGTCGATCGAATCGCCCATACACGCGGCATAGTTTGTACGTCCGTGAGCCGGCAACCCAGTCCCAGGATCACTTGGACAACGCAAGGTGGCAATTTCGGTCACCCAAGGAATGTATTGACCCGTCCAGTGCGGAGGTCCAAAGGGCGGGTAGGGAGGACTCTGCGTCGAACCGTTCGCCTTTTCGCTCATCGGATTGCTGAGCTGTTCCCAAATCGCTTGTTGCTCGATGAAGGGAGTCAGTCCCACTAGCATCGACATCTGCAGTGCGTTGTCCACTCCGCCGGGAACCAGTGTGCCACCGTTTTGGATCGGCAGCTGTTTGTATGCCGAGTGATAGTTGTGCAGCCCAAGACCGATCTGTTTGAAGTTGTTACTGCAGCTCATTCGGCGTGCGGCCTCGCGTGCCGCTTGGACCGCCGGCAGTAGCAACCCGACAAGAACGCCGATGATTGCAATGACCACTAGCAGCTCGACTAACGTAAATCCGTGTGGATAACGATGCCGTTGTTTTGGACCTCGTTGATTTGCTTGAAACATGATTAAATTCTCCAGAAAAGAATGACTGATAATGAATCGCGGTGTCCGATTTCCAATCAGGTCAAGAAGAGGGAGAGCCACCGTGGGGGGCAGTGAGGCGGTTGGCAGCGTCAGTCTTATTCGCGACTTGTCTCATTCGCCGCTTCACGCTCTGCAGAGTACGCTTCGTATTCCGCTTCGGTCATCTCGGGTTGCACGATCACCTTGTTCTCTTTCTCGCCGCCGCATCCAGACAGGGGAAGGAAGCAGAGAGGAAGCAAAGCAAAACACCATTGATAAGTTTTCATGACGACCTCTTTTCAATCGTTGGAACCATCGGGTCTGTATCGGCCTAGAGTGCAACCATGACCTTGATGGCCAATTTGCAAAGCCGATAAACGCATGCCCCAGCACCGCCCATGTCTAGAACGGATCTATCCAGAGCGGCTCCCATTTGCAATCCGGTTATGTGCAATGTGGTCATGCTTGTAACGGGGCTTGGTGTGCCGCCAAGTTTCACCCGCGGCACATCGCATGCCAATACAACAAAAGCATAGATCTGCGGCAACCCCCGCGATGAACAGGGTTATCGGACGACCTGATCGAGGGCGTGCGGTCTGAATTGACGGTTTTTACCCCCGGTAAGCGGTGGGGTATTTGGCCGATCAAAGCCAGCATGCGTTGGCTCAGGAGGATCTACCGCTACCAAAGTACTAGCGATTAAGCGGTTGGCTCTTCGCAACTCTTGACGAGTTTTCCCTATGAAATGCGGTGACTGAAATGTGGTGACGCATTCTGTAGTCGCTACCTTCGTCCGAAGTGGGTGACTGGCATTTAGGTGGCAACCATCCATGCTCTGGCGAGCGTAGCTACCGAACGTAAATGCTAAGACATCCATCACAGAATCGGCCAAAGCGGCGAACTCAATCGGCGAGCTCATTCCACTTCGTCGATCCGGCGGCGATCGGGTTGCACTCCGCCAGAGAGACAATTGGACCGCCGTTGCCGGTCGCGGCAGATCGCTAGGACGTTGACGGATGGAGTAGTTTTTGAAGTCGCTCGATCGCCTCGGACCAAACTGCGATCGATTCGTCCGTTCGCCCCGAGACATCGGACTGCAATCTCGATAGTTGGATGCTCGTCTTCTTTACCAGTTCAATGCTCTCTGCGTCATCATTGGTCATCCCTGCCAATAACCAGCGACAGCGTGCAAGATGCAGGTGAGCTTCGAGCAGCTGTTCGGCGTGTTTGGCGGTCCCTTTGTCGGAATAGCGAATTCGATGCAGGTGGCTGGTCAATTTTGCCCATCCCCAAAGAGGCGATGCAGCGGAATTGCGGCCCTCGCCGGGCGGCCCCGAGATGGCGGCGCGTAGCGTTGCAGCGGATGGCTGCTGAAATGCGATTTGCTCGAGCGATTTGGCGGCTTGGATTTGCATCTCGATGGCCCCCGGTGATTTCGCCAAAATGGTCGTCATGATCTCGAGCGAATCGGGGATCTTGCCGGCCAATCGCAACAGTTCCGCTTGTCGTATCAGGGCGGCGGTACGGGACGCAGCGGGGAAATCTTTTTGCAACAGACTGCTAGCGTAGGTCTTCGCCGCATTTTCGTAACACTGCCGAGCAATCTTGGGCGTCTGGCTGCGGCGGGCTAATTTTGCCCACGATTCGGCGATCCATAATTGGTTCGACGCGGTCAGCACATCGCTGTCGGAATCAATCGCCGCGAGTGTCTGTTCGAGCTTGTTGATGTCCGTCAAAGAAAGCTTGGGACCCGCGAGCATGCCGCTGACTTGTCGCTGAACGACGGCTAGCGACATTCGGTCCAATCGATCAGTCGCGTCCGAATCCAGCACTTTGGCGAGTCGCTCGAGCGCTTGTTTGGCTCCATTCAAATCGTTCAAACTCGTCTTTGCTTGATACAGCAGTTGAAAGACGTTTTGAGCAAACTCGTCCGTGACGGTCAGTTTCTTTTTGTTGCCTTTGCCCGTAGTGATCGAATCGATCAGCGGTGTCTTGGTTTTCTCGAGCCAAGTGACGGTCGATTCAGGATTGCCAAGCCGAGCCCCGATCAAGGCGACCTTGTATTTCGCGTTAAGGATCAGGGGCGTCAGCGGCAACTTTCGTTGTTCGGCCGATCGTATTCCGCTGACCATCAAGTTGCGAGCTAACTCGAGGCGTTTTACCATCGCGTCAGGATTGGCGTCCGCTTCGCTTGCTTCATCCACAAATTGGTCCCAGTACGCCGAGCCTGCGAAAATCTGTGCGCGGTCGTACATTTTCGACTTTTTCTCGATCCGCTGGTAGGCATCTGCCGCATCGAGTGGTCGGCCAAACGCATCAAAACGCTGGCCAAGATTCATCCAAATCGCATCGAGCTGAGGATCGTTTGGCCACCGTTTTTCAAACAGTTCGGCCAACAATCTCATCTGATTTAGCTCACCCGGCATCTCGGTGTCAGCCCATTGTGCCAAGGCGGCTTCATCGATGGCGGCTAACGCAATCAATGCGGCTTCGCGAGTCATGCTCTCTTTGGGGTCGCCATAGCGGGCGACCGATTCACCATACAAACTTGCTTCGATCACATGACCTGCGGTGAAGGAGAGGTAGGTCAACAAGTAACACAGCTCGTTGCGTTTCTGTAGATCGCCTTTGTGCATTGCCAACGCGTACGCATGCTGAGTCAAGTCGATCGTTTCCCCGAGCGTCTGGCGGTAGTCTTCGTTTCCGGCACGGTTGGTTTTCTTGTTATTGCCACTGATCGCAGTGAACGCCTCGTAGCTTTCGAAGGCGTCGGCATAAGCGTCGTCAAGCTGGTTTCGCCGCTGGGCGACCGGCACGATCGGAATTCGCGGACGCAGCTTCGTTGGCGTGGGGCGTGTTGACACGCGTTTGACGGTGGGGCCACCAAAGGGCGAACGTTGATCCAGCGTCGTTGCTTTGGAATTCGTTGCTTGCCGGTGGGGCGGTTCTGCGGAGGTAACATGGATCGAAGAATCATCCGCTTCGTCCGCATCGGGAAGCGGTAGTTTGGCGAGCTGCTGTGAGAACGTTCCCGGTTTGAAGCGGATCGTTCGCATGCCAACGGTCGATACGGTCGTCGCCGATTTTTTCCCGTCAATCGCACGCGCCGATTTTGTCGAATCGCGAAGCAGAAACGAGATCACGGCGATCACCAACAACAGCGCGACGCTGCCGATACCGCCAATTGCCAACCAGGGCTTTTTCTGATGTGGACGTCCATCCGCAGGATCGTTTCCCTTCGCGGTGGTGTCGCCGGTGGGCTTGCGATTGGCCGATTTGCTTTTTGGGGGTGACGTTGGCGAAGATTTGGGGGCAAGATCTAGGGCAGTGATCGCCTGGAGAGCATTCGCTGGGGGGATCACCGCAGCGGCATCCGTCAGCTCGGGGGGCGAATCTTGCTGCAGCGTGGCAACAAGTCGCCCCTTGGGCGAGATGAACAACGTCGATCCGCAATCACAGCGAATGACCGACGCCGCTTGGCTATCGTCCAACGGATGGGGTTTCAAACAGACTGGGCACGCCGCTTTGCGACTCATGATCGTTCCGTGATCCTTACTTTTTCTTAAGCGGCAAGGTGATGCCCCAGATCGGTCCACGAACGCTGTTCCGCGGCCGCGGATATTTCTGAGCCATCAGCGCTCCCTCGGGCATCACGCCGACATCTTGGTAGTTGCCTCGATGAGCTTTGGCCAGCTTTTGAAAGGACTCGGCGTTTTTCTTGTCGACCTCCATCCCTCGCGTATGGATCAAAATTCGCTCGTGTGGATTCTTGGTAAAGTAATCATCCGCTCCATCGGTGAACGCTCCGTCGCCGAGGATATAGATTACATCGGGATCCAGATCGATCGCCGCTTGAATCGCCTTTCTACCTCGCGTCTGCAAACAGAGCGGAACCGTTTGTAGCCATTGCCCCAGCAAGTTTTTGTTTCGCTGAGTGGCCGGGACCAGCGTCTTGACGGTGTTGGGGTGCATCATGCCGTAGGCGGTGTCGCTATAGAAAATGACATAGAAGCGTTGTTTGGGTGTCAATTGATTGACGGTCAACATCAATTGAATCAGCGCGGTTTCGAAGCGGCCTCTTGTCATGCTGTTGGAATTGTCGATCACGAAGACATAGTTGATCGCACTAAATTTGCTTCCAAAGACGGTGGGTTTTCCGGCGGCCTTGGCCATGCCATCGCCATCTTCGGCGGCTGCCTTGCTGGGCGCTGCGGGCGGTTTGATCGCCAGACCGCTGACGTTGGCAAGAAAGTCGGGAGATTCGATCGGTTCGGCAGCTTCGGACGCTTCGGCTGCCGGAGCCGGTTCTGGCTCCGATGTTTCGGTTGGCTCCGTAATCTCGAGCGGCTGGATATCAACGATCACCTCTTCGACGATCGCATCGTTGTTCGACGGTGACGCCATTAATACCAATTGGTCAGGCTGCTCGGTCACCAAGAACATGCTCGCCAATAGCAACAAGATCGCTACATGGACCGCGATGCTGATGCCGCTGCCACTGAGTTGTCGGACCAATTTGGCTTTGCGAGCTTGCAACCAAAATTGCAGGATCAACGCGTATTTACGCCAACCGGATTCCTCGGCGATTTGTGACTCTTGCTCGAGCCTCGTTTGTTCGGCTAATTGCTCGGACTGGCTCAGTCCCTCCAGCACCGCGAGCGGATCAAGCACTGCAACCGACTCGGATTCGCTGAGCACGACGCTGGAACCGTCTGAGGCCGCGTCCTCAAGTAGCGGGGTGGCACTGGATGGCAAACTTGTCGCCGTCCGATCGCTTGGTCCATCCGATGTGGGCAAGGGGGGCGTTGGCGAGGGGGGCGGCTGTACAGGCGGCAGCGACGCGGGCCCCTTTCGTTCTCTTGCCAATAAATCGCGGCCACCATCGGCAACCAAGGACTTGGCCTTGTCTATCGGCAACTCATACAGCTGGTCGCCTTTTTGAATGACGGTCATTCCCCGTTCGGCAGGACGGTAAAAACCCTCCCCCTGCAAGCTGGAAAATTCCCCCTTCGGGATCAGAAAAAACTCCAGCCCGTTAGAGACCAGGATAAAACGGTCGGTACCGCGCCCGGAGCGGGAAGTCGACGCCGTAGAGGATGAGTGATCAGAAAGAGAAGACATAGCGTCCATTATAGCAGTGCAAGATAAGGCTGCCGTCTCGCTGCTGCCATCAATCCGCCGAAGAGCATTCCCGTGAAGCTGAGAGCTCGAGAAGCGGAGGGAATGCCGAATCCTTTGGGGGGGCTTTAGGAGACCACCGTTGAAACGGACCGGCGGTGGATTCTGTACCCAAAAATCCCGTCATCGAAGGGAAAAGCCGGTGATTGAACAAACCCCCGCAATCACAGACGTCCACCGACGGAACTGGGGTACTTTCTGTGACCAAGGCGACGGGACGGTTCGATTCCGAGTCGGAATTGATCTCAATTCTTTCGGTTTCCAAACGGTCGATTCACGATTTCGCTATTCGACAATGAACATGCGGCGATAAAATCAGCGTAAATATTGTCCACACATCGCCGAACCGGTGAGAGGACATTCATGCATAAAATCAAATCGGCAGGTCAATTACCAAATTGCTTTCCATTTTTCAGTCCATACAAGTCGTCAGTCCAAACGAGTAGGGAACATGTATGTTTGCTAAGCCGCAAACCGAGCACCACTGGCTCGATCAACTGGTTGGAAGTTGGAGTCTTCAGCACGAATGCAAAATGCCCGACGGCGATACATCGACGACCACGGGCAAAATCGAATGTCGCTCGCTAGGCGGGATGTGGTTGATTGCCGAAAGCAGCGGCGAATCCGTCGAGGGAGATGCGTGGTCATCGATCATGACGCTTGGCTTTGACATCGCTCGGAAGTGTTACGTTGGCACTTTTGTGGGATCAATGATGTCCAACATTTGGTATTACCAAGGCATCCGGGACGCGGATGGCAAGCGATTGCCGCTGGATACCGAAGGGCCGAAGTTCGATGGCAGCGGGATGTGCAAGTACCGTGATACGATCGAGATCATCAACGCCGACTGCTGGTTGATGAACAGCGCGATGCAAACGGACGATGGAAATTGGGTTACGTTCATGAACGGGACTCACAAGCGGCGTTAGGTGGCTGCTCGATCTTCGTGGACGTCATGGTCGACGCCACGCTCTAACCGATCGGCTACGGTTTCGAACGGAACTCCAAGGTCGCCGAGGAGTTAAAAAAGTGCTCGCCAGGTCACTGGGGTGTCCGTAATCCGCCCGTTCGGTGAGTTTGCAGAGTAAAATGGGGAATCCAAAACCGCGTCCGCTGTGTGCGAATCCTATCCATGAATGACCTGAAAACCATTGCGATTACGGCTCTCGTTTGTATTTGCACGTTGGCAACCGCGGTGGCGGCGAACGCCGACGATTCGCAGCACGAACGACTTGGCGAGTTCAAAGACTTTGTCCAGTCGCACTGTCTAGATTGTCATTCCACAGGCGATGCTGCGGGTGACCTGGATTTGGAGGCATTTGATTTTTCGGCGGACCAGTTTTCACGCGAGGACCTGCAGACCGATCGCTGGGAGAAAATCTTGCGTCGGATCGACACAAGGCAAATGCCGCCACCCACGTCGGATCGACCCGCAGAAAGCGAATACGAGCAGGTTTCCAGCACGCTGCGAAGCATACTGGATCAACGTTCCAAGGAATTCCCGCGTCCGGGCCGGGTGGGAGCGATTCGGCGGCTGACGCGGCTCGAATACCAGTACTCGGTTCGTGATCTGCTAGGGATCGCCGTTGATGCTGCGGATTATCTTCCCAAAGATGAATCAAGTCACGGGTTTGACAACATCACGGTCGAAGAACTCTCACCGACGCATCTGAATCGGTATCTTTCGGCGGCCCAAAGCATCAGTCGCGCGGCGGTCGGCGGTCGCGGTAATGGGCCCGTTGGTGTGACGATTCGCCAGCCCGCGGATCGTTCGCAAGAGACCCATGTTTCGGGATTGCCATTTGGCACGCGAGGCGGTGTGTTGATTCAACATCACTTTCACCAGACCGGCGATTATGCGATCGAGCTGAAATTGACGCGTGACCGAGATGAAAAAGTAGAAGGACTCGAGCGAAAACATCACATCGATGTGTTGGTGGACCGCAATCGTGTGCATCGGTTCACGGTGCAGCCGCTAAAAGGCCAGGAGGGTTGGAGCGGAAACGATTACACCCATGCC
Organism: Novipirellula rosea; assembly: GCF_039541335.1. Taxonomy (NCBI): domain Bacteria; kingdom Pseudomonadati; phylum Planctomycetota; class Planctomycetia; order Pirellulales; family Pirellulaceae; genus Novipirellula; species Novipirellula rosea. Next base: position 912,935 of record NZ_BAABGA010000120.1, read on the forward strand.
GATTCGCATCTGAACACTCGGATTCACGTCGAGGCGGGGGCGAGAAGCATTGGCGTTACCTTTCCCAAAACGTTCTCGTCCTTGACCGAAGAGAAACGGCAGCCGTTTGACGCCAACTTCAATCGGCATCGCCACCCCCGACGAACGCCGGCGATCTATCAGGTATCGATTGTGGGGCCGCTCGACTCAGACGGGGCCGGCAACGCTCACGATCCAGGTAAAACGGCCAGCCGTGATCGGATTTTTGGCCGTCATTACGATCCCGCCACCGCGACGCGGGCGGATGCCAAGTCGATGTTACAACGACTCGCTCGACGAGCGTACCGGCGACCGGTCAGTGATACGGATATCGATTTGCTGATGGAGTTTTTTGATCAGGGGAATCGCGAAGCTGGTTTTGAGGCTGGAATCGAATTGGCGGTCACCGCAATTCTGGTCAATCCAAATTTTCTGTTTCGCATCGAGCAACGAATCGCCGACGATGCGGACTCGAGGCTTGCCGATGTCGATGATTACGAATTGGCGTCGCGGTTGTCCTACTTCTTGTGGAGCAGTTTACCCGACGAGCGACTACTCGATCTTGCCGAGCAAGGTTTGCTGCAGCGCGACGACACGTTGCAGGCCGAGGTTCAGCGGATGTTGTCCGATGAACGCTCACGTGCCTTGGTCGACAATTTTGCGACTCAGTGGTTGTACCTCCGCAATCTTGATTCGATCACACCGGACCTGCGTTTGTTTCCCGATTTTGATGACAATCTACGTCAAGCGTTCGCTCAGGAAACCAAATTACTTTTTCAGGACGTGCTGCGGAACAACCGCAGCGTACTGGATTTGATCGGTACGGATCAAACCTATTTGAACGAGCGGCTGGCGACGCACTATGGCATTGCTGGCGTCGCGGGCAGCGAGTTTCGGCCTGTGAAAGTGAGTCCCGCGAGTCACCGTGGCGGCATTTTGCGGCATGGCAGTATTTTGATGGTGACGTCGTATGCGACTCGCACCTCGCCCACGATTCGCGGCAATTGGGTGCTCGAGAACGTCTTTGGTACGCCCGCACCTCCACCGCCCCCGAATGTTCCGAATCTAAAGGAAAACACCGCGATTCAAGTCGCCTCGGTGCGTGAACGATTGGCGGCACACCGGGCGAACCCTGCGTGTGCAGCGTGTCACGATTTGATGGACCCGGTTGGATTTGCGCTCGAAAACTTTGATGCGGTCGGGCGTTGGCGTGAGTTTGAAGACACCTTGGCGATTGATTCAAGCGGCTATTTGCCCGATGGCACCGAATTGGAATCCGTTGACCAATTGGAGGCTGGCGTCCTTGCCCGGCCCGAGATTTTTGCTCACACCGTCACCGAGAAACTGATAACTTACGCCTTAGGTCGTGCGGTCCAAGCCGACGACGGCCCGACGATTCGCCGCATTGTCGATGCGGCAGCAGACGACCATTACACGCTTTCTTCTCTCATTACCGGCATCGTGCTCAGCGATCCGTTTCGCAAGTGGAGACCCTACGAATGATGAAACGAATTTCGATTTCGCGACGGACGATGCTGCGAGGCACCGGCACGGCAATCGCCTTGCCGCTGTTGGATGCGATGATCCCCGCGATGACAGCATCGGCAGCGACTGTGGCCGCACCAGAGAATTTGAAACGGATCGGCTACATCTATATTCCGATGGGGTACAACCCGGCCAATTGGACGCCGCAGGATGAGACGTTGGACGAGTTGCCGCCGAGTCTGCAGCCGCTTGAATCGGTGAAGAATCAAGTGACGGTGATCTCCAACACCGACCTGAAAAATGCTTATCCTGGTTCGCACGCGACGTCGAACTCAACGTTCCTAAGTGCGGCGCGGGCGAAACGCACCGAGAGCAGTGATTATCGCAGCGGTACAACGGTGGATCAAATCGCTGGTCGCCAGATCGGCCGCGATTCGCAGTTGCCGTCGCTGGAACTTTCGATGGATTTGTTGTCGACTGTGGGACAATGCGACAACGGTTACGCCTGTGTTTATCAAAACAGTTTGTCGTGGTCCTCGCCCACCCAACCGCTGCCTTCGGAAGCTCATCCACGGCTCGTGTTTGAAAGTTTGTTTGGCGAAGGGGGGACTCCCGAGCAGATGCAGGCCGCACGCCAGAAGCGAGCGAGTTTGTTAGATTTGGTCACGACCGAAATCAAGCGAATCAAGAACCGCGTGGGGGCTGCCGACCGCAATAAGATCGACGGTTACCTGGACAGTATCCGAGAGGTCGAGCGGCGGATTCAATTAGCCGAATCGAACGCGGCGGACAATCCGCTACCGGATCTGGATCGTCCCGTAGGTGTCCCTGCCTCTTACGCGGAACATGCCAAATTGATGTTCGATTTGCAATTGTTGGCGTTCCAAGGCGACATTACCCGTGTCGTTTCGTTCCAGTTGGCTCGTGAAGCCAGCACACGAACGTACCCCGAAATCGGCGTGCCCGATCCGCATCACCCGGTAACGCATCACGGCAACGATCCCGAGAAACTTGAAAAAGTTGCCAAGATCAATCGCTTTCACGTTTCGCTTTTCGCCGATTTTCTGAAACGCATGGCCGAAACACCTGAGGGCAATGGCACTTTGCTGGACCATTCGCTTTACATGTACGGTAGCGGCATGGGCGACCCGGATGCGCACGACCACACCAATTTGCCCATCCTGGTTGCTGGCGGCGCGGCGGGCGGGATGCAAGGTGGGCGTCACATCAAGTTCACCGAAACGACGCCACTTTCGAATGTGCATCTGACGTTGCTCAATAAGGTCGGCGTGCCCCTGGAAACGTTCGCCGACAGCACCGGCACCGTGGATGATCTGTTTGACCCCGTGACGTTGTAATTGATGAACATGAAATTCTTGTCTTGCTGTATTCCAGTGGTGCGAGCGTTTGTTGCATTCGTGCTGTGCATGACATGGCCGCCCGCCTCGGCGGCTGACCTTGCTGATGATGCCGAACGCCAGCGTTGGGATGCGGTTACAAAGCATTTGGCCGACGATCATGTCGACGTCAATGCGTCCCAGGCCGATGGGATGACGGCCGTTCACTGGGCCGCGTTTCACAACCGAGCCGATGTGATCGAGTCGTTGGTTGATGCTGGCGGAAACGTCAACGCGGTGAACGAATATCAAGTCAGCCCGCTGAGTCTCGCCTGTGAATACGGATGCGAGGATGCGGTGGCTGCTTTGATCCGCCACGATGCCGATGTGAGTGCGACACGTCTGGGGAAAGAAACGCCGTTGATGTTGGCCGCGCGAACGGGCAACGCCGCGATCGTGCGGGCATTGGTCAAGCATGGCGCGAACGTAAACGCCAAAGAAGTGGGTGGTCAAACCGCACTGATGTGGGCTGCAGCGGCCGGCAACCTCGATGCCGTGGACGCGTTGATCCAAGGGGGCGCTCGATTGGACGATCGCCTGCCAAAATCGGACTTCTCGGCGATCATGTTTGCCGCCCGTCACGGGCGAACCGATGTGGTGATGCGACTGCTGGACGCGGGACTCGACGTCAACGCCGTGATGAATCCGAGTCGTAGTGGCGGACGCGATCCGCGAAAACGAACCTCCGCTCTGATGCTAGCGGTCGAAAGTGGGCATTTGGAATTGGCGATCAAGTTGATCCAGCGGGGAGCCGATCCAAACGATCAACGCAGCGGCTATGCGCCACTGCACGCGATCACCTGGGTGCGCCGAACCGAACTGGGCGACGATCCCGCAGGCGATCCGGCGCCGCGAATCACCGGATCGCTCAATACACTCGATTTCGTGCGAGCGATTGTTGCCGCCGGCGCCGATGTCAATTTGCAGTTGAAAAATGGAACACCCCGAGGCGCCCGGCTGAATCCCAAAGGGACGACACCGTTTTTACTGGCGTCGCGGGGCGCCGATCTTCCCTTGATGGAACTGCTGCTCGAACTCGGTGCTGACCCGTCCATCACGAATGCCGATGGGACGACGGCATTGATGGCCGCCGCAGGAGTGGGCGTGATCGCGGTGGGCGAAGAACCGGGCACCCCCGAAGAAGTCAACTTGGCGATCCGCAAGTTGGTGGATTTGGGGCTCGATCCCAACGTGGTCGATCGCAAAGGCGAAACCGCAATGCATGGCGCGGCACTGCGGACGTTCCCCACCACGGTCGCGGTGCTGGCCGAAGTCGGTGCCGATCCGGCGATTTGGAATCAGGAAAACAAACGTGGCTGGACGCCTCATGAAATCGCCGCCGGTCAACGACCAGGCAGCGTCAAACCGTCGCCGCCGACGATTGCGGCACTCGATGCGGCTTTGAAAGTCCAACGCGTCTCGAAACCGAATATCGTCGTGATTCTTGTCGATGACATGGGCTACGGTGACCCAGGCTGCTTCAATCCAAACTCGAAAATCCCAACGCCGAACATCGATCGGATCGCTCGTGACGGCATGCGTTTTACCGACGCTCATGCACCGGGACCACTGTGCCACATGTCCCGTTACGGTTTGATGACGGGGCAATACCCGTTTCGCATTGATGTGAGCGTATGGCCCCGCAAACCATTAATCCAACAAGATCAATGGACAATCGCTTCGCTGGCGAAATCCGCTGGCTATCGCACCGCGATGGTGGGCAAGTGGCATCTGGGATTCAACGAAGAGGGCTATGACAAACCGCTGCGGGGCGGTCCAGTGGACCGTGGGTTCGACGATTTTTTTGGAATTCGTGCGTCAACTGATATTCCGCCCTACTTTTACATCCGCAACGACCGAGCGGTCGAGCCTCCGACGCAGCACATCGATGCCAATCACAGCGATGGATGGTCTCCGATTCAAGGGGCGTTCTGGCGAGCTGGTGGAATCGCTGCCGATTTGCAATTGCACGATGTGTTAGAGCGGTTTACCGACGAGGCGACGCAAGTGATTGCGGATCATGCCGCTGATAAAACCACCGCTGACGAGAGTGCGAAACCTCCCTTGATGCTGTACTTGGCCTACCCGGCGCCGCACACACCGTGGCTTCCGTCGAAAGAATTCGCCGGCAAGAGTGGCGCTGGGATGTACGGTGACTTCTTGATGATGGTGGATGCACAGATCGGCCGAGTCTTGACAACGCTTCACGATTCGGGGATGGATGACGATACGCTGCTCGTTTTTACATCCGACAACGGGCCAACTTGGTATGACAGGGACGTCGATCGATTCGGACACGATTCCGCGGGCGGGTTTCGCGGTATGAAATCGGATGCGTGGGAAGCGGGACATCGAATGCCGCTAATTGTCCGCTGGCCCGGCCGCGTCAAAGCCGGCAGCACAAGCGACCAGCTGGTTTGCTTTACCGACTTTTTGGCGACCTTTGCCGACGTGCTGAACGTGACGATTCCCACGGCGGCGGGAAGCGACAGCATCAGTTTTCTGCAAGCGTTGACAGGCGATAAACGCAACGCGGCCCAAGCACGGACTCAATTCGTAATGCAGGCCGGCAGCGCCGCGTCGATGATGATGATTCGCGAAGGTGACTGGAAACTGATCACGGGTTTGGGATCAGGAGGGTTTTCGAAACCGACGTTAGTCCAACCGAAACCGGACGGTGTGACAGGCCAGCTGTACAACCTTCGCCGCGATCCGGCCGAGCAGCATAATCTGTATGCCCAGCACCCTGAAATTGTCGACCGGTTGCGAGCGAGCTTGGAACAGTGCGTCCGCAGCGGACACAATCGCTCGAAACGCGAACGATGATACCCTCGGCAACCTTTGCCGTTTACGCTTATTTGTCTAGCATGAGAAAAATCACTGCGACGCTGTTGTTGTTATGCCTTCCCGCCATCGGCGTCGCCGATGCTGTCCCAGAGCACACCGTCGATCGCTCGACTCTGACGGGGAAAGTAATGTGCGGCTATCAAGGCTGGTTCAATTGTGAAGGCGACGGTGCGAACCTCGGATGGACACATTGGACGAGAAATCATCAACGGTTGCCGGCTGCCGGAAATGTCACGGTCGACCTGTGGCCGGATATGACCGAATACGATGCCGACGAACGCTATGCGACCGGGTTTCGCCACGCCGATGGCAGTACAGCCGAGGTCTTTAGCAGCACGAATCGAAAGACGGTGCTGCGGCACTTTGATTGGATGCAGCAGTACGGTATCGATGGCGTCTTTTTGCAGCGGTTCGCTTCCGGATTGAAAAACCAGTCACAACGAGAGCACAAGGACCGCGTTCTGGATCACGTTCGCGAAGGAGCCCAGCGCTCGGGGCGTGTCTACGCAGTGATGTACGATTTGTCAGGACTCAGCGCAGACGATACTCAATTGGTGCAACAAGATTGGCGCGAGATCCAGTCGAAGCAACATATCACCGATGATGAAGCTTATCTGCATCACGAAGGCAAGCCCGTCATCTCGATCTGGGGAATTGGATTCAATGACAATCGGGAATACAGTTTGGAATACTGCCATCAATTGATTCGTTGGTTCAAGAGCCAAGGATGCACGGTCATGATTGGGGTGCCGTCATTCTGGCGATCGCGTGAGCGAGACGCGGTTGACGACGCACGATTGCTCGAAATCATCCAGCTCGCAGATATTGTCAGCCCATGGAGTGTCGGCCGCTACCGATCACCATCCGAAGCAAAGCGGCACGCAGAAAACGTCTGGGCAAAAGACCAAGCGTGGTGCCAGCAACACGACCAGGACTTCTTGCCCGTTGTCTTTCCCGGTTTCAGTTGGCATAACCTCAAAGGCGATCCTTTGGCATCGATCCCACGACGCAAAGGCGAGTTTCTTTGGAGCCAAATTGTGGCGGCCAGGAAAATGGGCGGCGAGATGATTTACGTTGCCATGTTTGACGAAGTCGATGAAGGAACCGCGATCTTTAAATGCACCGATCAGCCACCGGTCGGCAACGGCGTTCAGTTCCTGGGCTACGAAGGTTTGCCAAGTGACTACTATCTGCGGCTCGTCGGCGAGGCGGGCAAGTTGCTGAGAAACGAGATCCCCATTTCCGCACCGCTGCCACAACCGAATTAGTCGCCATTGTCGCCTTTTTGCTCCGTCAAAGTAGCGAGTGCTTCGCCGCAGGACTCGTGCCTAATTGCAGAAGTTCCGCTGTCTGCACTGCACCATCAGTGCCATGCATCCGGGCGAAATCGTTGAACGATGCCCAGCCCTTCTCGGTAATATTGCCTGGCCTCCAAACCATCCATGTTACGAGTACAATCAGGCACCTCACTAAGGACGTTCGGAACAATGAATAGCGGGCGGTAGTGGGCGAGGCTACGAGTCCGGCAGCTTCACGGAGCCAAAAAGGACTCGTTGCCTCGTCCACTACGGAAGACGCCGCCAGTTATTCTTCCGACGATCCTTAGCCGTTTCTCAACAGACGAAGCGTTTTCGAACCTCCATTTTTTTGCCCCATCCATGACCACGATCTATCACAACCCCCGGTGCACCAAATCTCGTCAAGCGGTCGAACTGCTTGAATCGCGTGGGGGCGAATTTGACGTTGTTAAATACTTGGAAAATCCACCGAGCGAGAAAGAACTCGGGCAAATCGTCAAGATGCTTGGGATCAAACCGGAACAACTCGTTCGCAAGAAAGAAAAGCTGTTTGGCGAACTGCAGCTCGCTGGCAAAACGTTGTCCGACAAAGAGTGGCTCGCCACCTTGGCGGAACACCCGAAACTGATCGAACGGCCAATCGTTGTGCATGGTAAAAAAGCGGCCATCGGTCGTCCAACCGAGAAGATCGCTGAACTGCTAGACGAGTAAGCGATCCACTCGCCGGGTGAGAAAACGTTACACTGGACGACCTCCCACCCTTACAAAAGGAACCTGCCGCGATGAGACCGATCCTATCGAAGCAAGTCGCTGCATTGATGATTCTTGGCACTCTGTTGATTAGCAAATCTGCCAGTGCTCAACAGCCAATCACGCTAGATGACGTCGAAGAAGGCTTGCCAGTGATCTCGGCAAGCGAACCAATTTCGAAAGAATATTCGGCGACAAGAGCGGCGCAATACTTGGATCGTTCTGCACTGAATTGGCAAAAGACTAAAAAGTGTGCCACCTGCCATACCAATCTGTTCTACTTGGCAGCGCGCCCCGCACTGAAGTCGATTTTGCCGGACTCGGGCGAAGTCCGCAGTTTTTACGAAGACTATCGCCGGGTGCGTTGGCAGAAGCGGATGCCTTCGCAAGGCCAAGGTTTCTGGACGATCGTGGTCGCGACAGGGCTAACCTTGAATGACTTGCAAACCACCGGCAAACTGAGCGATGTCGCGCGAGAGACTCTCGACCTGATGTGGACGACGCAACGAGCCGATGGTGGATGGAATTGGCCCGACTGCGATTACGCGCCGCTGGAGATTGACGATCACTATGGTGTCACCCTCGCGGCGCTGACCGTCGGCATTGCCCCGGATCGCTACGCCGACACGCCGCAAGCTCGCGTGGGACTGGAAAAGCTTCGCAAGTATTTTCACGACAATCCCCCAAAATCACTGCATCATCGCGCAATGTTGGCGTGGGGCTCGATTCGAGTCGACGGCATCGTCAGCGAAGCGGATTGCAACGAAACGCTCGCGGAACTTCTTAGCCGGCAACTTGATGACGGCGGTTGGTCAACCGCGGGACTTCTCACCGACTGGAAAGACCTCGTCCGGCCCCACGAACGACCGCTGCAGACCGAGACCAGTGACGGTTATGGAACAGGGCTAGTGATCGTCATCGCACGAGAACTTGGACTGCCGGCGGACGACATGCGGCTGCAACGCGGTATCGCGTGGCTGAAAGCGAATCAGCGTAAAAACGGCATGTGGTTCACCCGTTCTCCGGTCAATGAGTGCAGCAATCTTATCTCCAATGCGGGCAGTGCCTTTGCGATCCTCGCCCTACAGGCCTGCGGTGAATTGCCTGGCGGGACGCTGTCAAAGACGCCGTCCACGCGGTAGGAGGCATAGGAAGCCAAGCTCCCGGCGGAGTGCCATTTTCCAAATGTTTGCGGAGAGTTTTTCGCCCAAATGAGATCTCTATTGCAAATGATTCTCAATAACGCATTGACGATGGGGCAATTTGATGCAGAATAGTGAGGCACTGGGCCACCGACGAAGCCCGGAAGTTCCATCACTCGAGAGCCAAATGCCCTTTACCGAACAAATTCTCGGCGTCGTCAATTCGTCCGAGGGACATCGTGTGCTGTTGGTGCTTCGCGAGCGGCATGCCAAGCCGTTTGAACTGAGGACGGAGACATTTTCGTCCAATGTGGGCTGGTTTACTCAACAATCGCTGGAATTAACGCGATCGGAATTTAGCGGACTCAAGAACGTATTGGGGCTGCCGCTGGCCCGAGTTTGCAGCCAGACGCTGCACGACATCCAGCCCACCGACCGCGAACAGAGCGGTCAGTCGATTCTATCGTTCGCCGCCGCAACAAAAACGGCGTAAACGCTTCACCGTCGAAGCGGAAGCGGTCAACGGATCGTTGAGTTAAGCAAAGTGCAAATCGCAATGGTGAGCCGTGGGCCGTAAGGCATCGGGTAATACGCGGGACCCGGCCGCTCACGCGTCGCGGCTCATGAAATCAAAAAGTCGTCAAGACTTTCGTGAAAGGGTCTGCTCAAAACGCGAGGCGTTTAGCCTGACTTGCGAGCAGACAATTCAGCTTGTGCAGTCGAGCTTTCACGAAGCAGCTTGGAGTACTCGTCGACTCCTTCTTGCTCTTGTAGCAGGATGTCTTCGAGGAAAACGACAAGCGAGCGAGTCCCTTCGGCCAATTCGAGGGCCTTTTCGTACATCTCGACCGCTTTGGACTCGAACGCCAATGCATTGTCGAGCATTTCTCGCAGATCACGCGTCTGCTTGATCTCGTTTCGCTGAGCGACGGGAACGCCCCCGAGTGCGACGATCTTGTTTCCAATCAGCTTGGCGTGATTGAACGATTCTTCGGCGTCCTCTTCGAATTTCGCCGAGTAAACCTCACGCCACGGACCTTCGATGATGAAGGAGGCTTGCGAATACTGGGCGACGCCCGTCCATTCGTGTTTGAGGATTTCGTTGAGCTGGGTGATGACGGCATCGTTAGACATGATCGATTTCCTAGTGAGGAGTGTTTTTAATGGATAGGGAACACGCAAAACGTGTTCCACTGTGAAATGTAAGTTGGGGGGAGTTGCATGTTGGGGGTTAACGGTACCCGCAAACGAATCCGTCGCGTGGGTTGCCTCTATTTGGACTCTATCGGCGCGACGTGCGGGTGACAAGCGAGAATCCGCTTGTTGCGAATCGAATCACAAAGAAGCCGACAAACACGATTTCACTAGTTATTGAGAGTCGTTATCAATCGATCAAAAAGAGCCAGCCCGTTCCAGTAGAAGAATGTTCTTCTCAAATCCCAAATAGCCCATCGCTCGAATTCGTGACCATCTTATTGGTTTGTCTGGCCGGCTTCGGGGGAACCCGAGTGCAGTTGCCAATCTCGTTCCATCACCTCGGCCTTGGGAAGATCGGGGTGAGGAAGGTTGCCAGGGCCCGGCATGTCGCTTTCGGGAAGTGACGAGACAATCATGGCTTGATCAAGTGGATCCAGACCAAGTGCGATTTGCATCTGTGCCAACGCAGCAAACCAATTACGCTGAGCCTCGACCAGTTTAATCTCGGTTTCATTCGCTTTGGTTTCTAACAGGTTCAGATAGATCAGGTCGATCTTGCCCTTGTCAAACGCGAATCGATAACGATCGAGAGTTTCAAGAGCAGCGTGAAGCGAGACTTCACTTTGCTCGACAATCTGCGACGACAATTGCAATGCGTTGTGCGCGATCTGCAGCTCGTTGGCAATCTTGTCTTGAGTCAATCGTAACTTTTCGTTGATCTGAATGATTTTGCCATTGGTCTGCTGGATCTTGCCACGGGCCTTGCGACGTTGGATCGGAACCTCGCTGGTGAAACCGATCACCAATTCAAACTCACCCTTGTCATCGGACTTCGTCGCGGGTTCTCCCATGTCCTGGGACGCTTCGCTGATGAAATCAAATCGCGGCAGCAGTTCGTTGTGAGCTAATTGGCGATCGAGCTGCACGTGTCGCATCTCAAACCGCAAAAGCTGTGGTTCGGGACGACGGCTCAGTGCTGCGGCCAAATCGGTGTGTAGATCGCTAGCGGGTGGCGGCTGAATGATGGGAAATTGCTTGGGCAACCACGCGTCGTTGGGGACCATCGGTTGACCCCCGTCGTCGCGAAGGTACAGGCCAAGCTTGAACGCGGTCGCACGATACTTTTGCTCCGTCTCCAAGACTTTCGCCTTGCGTTCGGCAATCAGTTGTTGATTCAAGATCAAGTCGATTTCGGCAAACTTGCCTGCTTGCACGCCGACGTCGTATTGCTCGCCACGCAGTTCGGCGAGGTCGAGCATTTCGCGTTGAGCCTCTAGAATGATGCCCATCGCAACCCAGTCCCAATAGACCACGGCGGCATCACGCGAAATGTTGAGAATCGTTTGCTGGATGATTGGACCTGCGGCCTGCTGAGCCAGTGCGGCCTGGAACACGGCAACACGCTCGGGATCAATCGCCCGGCCCTGCAACAATGGCTGCGAATACGCAACTTTGAATTCGCCTGCATCATCGGTTTGACGTTCTTTGTACCAAGATTGGTAATAGCCGCGGCCAATGCGATATCCGGCTGCGGCATAACCGCCCCACCATGTTTGCCGGGCGACACCGAGTCCGTTGCGGTAGTTCTGGTAGAACCCGGTTGGCTCGGAGATCGAGTGAGCGTTGAATTTGGTGTCATACGCGCCGTAGGCCGACAATACTTGCCCGTTTGCGATGCTTGGTTCCTGTCGGGCTCGTTGAATGTCGGGGTACGAGCGGTACAGACTGGCAAAGACGTCCGCCAACGTTAATGCAGCGTCGGCGGTTTCAGAATCCGGCGATGTGGCGCCAGCCAAACCGGCTGCGGACGACACCTCAGCGTCACCCTGATCTTGGTCAGCGGCATTTTTCTCGATGTCGTCTTCCACCAACATCAAAAACTGAGTGAACGAGTTTTCAGGGGCGAGCTGGACAACCTGCCCCCCCGCATTGCTCGTCAGTGTGAGCAGCACGAGCAGTAGAGTTGCTAAGAAACGTGTCCGCTCACCGCTGGGCAAGACGCCACGTTGCAGGCAAACCAGCACTAATTGCCTCGCCGCTGCAACGCGAACAATCGTTAAAGTTTGGGCAGTTTTACTTTCCTGCCTTTGTCCTTGTCCTTCGACTGGTTTGGTTCGTTGTTCGCGACAACGGGTGGAAATCCGTTCAATTGACGCCATATCTCGTAGCCGAGAGGAACTTGTTTCAGTAGCACCCAACCATTGGCGCGCACACCTTGACGTAAGTATCGGTCATCCGGCCATCCATCCTCCCGCGTAAAGTGATTATCAGGCGTCACAACCACACGAAAATTCCCCATTCCGTCATCGGTTGGGAAAACCCGGTTGATTTTGCCGCCAAACGTGCCGACGGCGACCGAAGGCCAGCCGACGAACTGAACCGCGGGCCAGCCCTCGAATTGCAGGCGTACGCGGTCCCCCTCTTTTAGCAGCGGCATGTCGTTACCACTGACTCTCATCTCCACGGCTAGTTCATCGGTATCAGGAACGATCACAAATAATTGATCGCCTTCCTTGATCGTGTCGCTGCCCGTCAAACCGTACCACTGCTGGATGAAGCCGCTTCGCGGGGCCGTCACCTCCAAACGATCCAGCTCACCCCGTTTGTTTCTCAAGTCGAGTATCTCCTTTTCGATCACATTGATCTTCTGCATCTGCTCCAGCACTTTTTGGCTGGCGGTGCGGTTCTTGATATCGATCTCTTGCAGTTTCGCTTCAATTTCTTCTTCTTTGGAAAGTAATATCGCCGACTGTTCGTGCACCGCGTTTTCGGCTTTATTGAGTTTGGCGAGCTGAGACTCAACTGCTTGTCGTTTTGAAAATAATTCTTCTTTGGAAACCAAGCCGCGAACGGCGACCTCTTCGGCGATTCTTAGTTGGTTGCGTTTGTCAGAGAGCTCTGCCTGGATCGACGTGACTTCGTCTTTGGCTTGCTCCCATTTCTGCTTGGCCGCTTGGTAATCCTGCTTCAGCGATTGAGCTAAATTTTTACCGCTGCTTTCTTGCAGTACCGCGGCCTGCTTGGCGACTTCGAGACTTGATACCGCAGACGCCTGTTTGGATTCGGTTGCGATGATTTGCGTGTCAATCTGAGAAACGCCCTCAGCCGCAAACGGGGTGAGCCGCAGCAGCAATTCGCCCTGTTTCACATAGCTTCCTTCACGCAACCCCTCTTTCACGTAGCTGACCACACCCTTGGATGGACTTAGCACCGGGTGCGGTCGTTGTTGCGGGTCAAGTGCGACGACGGTTCCGATTCCGGGCGCGGTTTGACGCCAAGGCACAAACAACATCGCAAGAATGGCAATGACCAAAGCGCAAAATGTTATGCGACCGCACCGCCGGATGAAGTTCCCGGTTCGCACCATCTGCATGGTCGAGAAGTCTTCTTGATTTGCGAATTCGTTAAACATGAGTGAGGCTGCGGTAATGGCGATAAAACATGGATCTAAATTTGCGAGGGTTACGCCCCTTTGCGAACAGCGATTTGTATCTCGCACAATTCCGCGACATCCTGGCGATTGGTCGTGACCACCAGGGTCCACGGAGCATCTTCGGCGGCAATTTTCTGCCAAATGGCCCGACGATCTTCGCTTGCCAAGTCGTCGAGTAAACCGTCCACCACCAACAGTTTCGGTTTCATCAAAATCGCTCGCGCCAGCACAAGTTGCCGTGATTGAATATCGCTTAGAGGATACCCGTGGGTTTGCAATCGCGATTGCAGACCGTCGGGCATCTGTAGTACCAAGTCCAACAAACCTACATGGTCTAATGCTTCGCGGAGACGATGTGCTGTCATTCCACTACGAGCCAAATCCAGGTTCTCGCGTAGCGATCCATGAAAAAGATCGTTCGCTCCGGCGTAACCCAAGAACCGTCCCTCGCCCGTTGCCGCTGCATGCACAGGGTCATGGCCAGCGACTTGAGCGGTCCCTTCGACGGGACTCGTCAATCCGGCCACTGCACGGGCCAACAACGATCGACCGTTGACATCGTCACCGACAATCGCAACACGGCTGCCAGCAGCGATGGTCGCCGCAGGCACCCTCGATTTCGACAGACCTCCGTCCAAGATAAGATCGCTCCACTGAATCTCGGCGGGGCCATGGGGCAAGACGGCAGGTTCTTGCTTGGCGTCTGCCGGTATGTCGATCAGGTGGCCGACTTTATCGATGCCAGCCATCAAGTCGTAAAATTTTTCGATCGACTTGCCTGCTTTGGCGAACGCCCCCACCACCACCGTCACAACCAACTCGCTGGCAACAAGTTGGCCAAGCGTTAGTTGACCATCGATCACCAACCATCCGCCCAGTGCGAGGAGGACTGTCGATGCGATGACTTGTAGCGAGATCGCAAATACGATTTGTCGAAGCACCACGCGGAATTGAAGTTGCCGCGCGGCAATGTACTGGGCGGTTAATTGGTTCGCTCGCTGCACCGCAAGCGTTTCGCCTCCGCCGAGCTTGAAAATCGAAGGGGACGCGATCACATCTTGCAACCAATGCGCCACACGGTACTTCGTGATCGACTCGTCAATCGAAGTGTCGATCCCGCCACGGCCGAGTAACCAAGTGATCGAAATCATCGAGATTACCAGCACGATGTCAAAACCAAGCAAAAACGGATGGTAGAAGGCCAACAAAAACAGCCCTAGCACCGTCGTCAACACAATCGTCACCCCGTCCAACAACAAGACCGCGGTCGCTTTTTGGATGGTCATGATGTCAAAGACTCGATTGGCGAGTTCTCGCGGAAACTCGCCGATCAACGATGCCTGATTGGCTCGCGGAAAACGGTGTGCCAGATCACTGACGATGCGAACGAACTGCCGCCGCTGGATCAACTCGACTCCGATCGCTTGCAGCACTTTCAGCACTCCGGCGATTCCCAGACACGTCAACAACATCAACCCCAACACAATCAGCGGTTGCACGTAGGTTCCCCAACTGACCACATTCACCAGCGATTCCACCGCCAACGGTGTTGCCAAGGCTAGGATTCCAGCAACAAACGCAAACAACACGACCGTGATGATGTCGCGTCGATCGAGGTGTAACAAACCAAGAAAGCGGCGGAACGGCGAGAGGTGATGATCGTGAGCATGCGAATCCGACACAAAATAGTCGCGCGTGCTACGCGCCGACGATATCGAAACGCATGGCAATGCTTTTCGACACGCGAAGCAGCGTGGCGGAGGATCGGACCGTAGCCATTGGCGAAGCTGTGACTTCGAGTAGGTCCGCGATTTCGTCGTGATCGGCGTCTGCGGCAGATCGAGGACCTCGCTGCCTTGAATACGTCGCCCGGCAGTCGTCTCGAGTACCTCGAATCGGCCATCGTGGTGCCAAATCAGAATCGGGTAGCGTTCCTGTACGAAGCCGAACAGCTCTTGAACCGTTGAAAATTTTGTTTCGCTTAAGATTAACTCCGCGTGCTTCGCGCTGGCCAATAGCCGGGCTAACGGATCGCCCGGTTGGGTATCCGCATGTTCGCCGCTGGCTTGCAAGTCCGACCGCTGAATCGGCACGCCAATCGCCAAGCCGATGTGGGTAAGCACTCGGAATAAAGTCTCTTCGCTGGGCACGACCGATTGCGGCTTAGCAGAATCAGGCACAGTGAGACTCGAATCGGGTTCATGCATAAATGTTGTTGGTTCGAAAGAGTCAACCGCAAAGGCGAAGCCAGGCTTCAACGTGCAATCGCCAATATACGCTTTCCAATTAACTCGCTGGTTGCACGAAGTTTATTACGCGACATGTATGTCGTCAATTGATGTTCGTCTTTTGATTGCTAGGATCTTGAGATGGTGGTGGGCAATACATCAAAAGTGGTCGTCAAATCAAGGGACTAATGACGAATCGTGGTTCGTGAATTTACTTTCGTCTATTTGGCGATATACTTGAGGCAGCCAACCCCCCCTGACACCCCGCTGCGGTAACGAGCGTTCGAAATGAGCAAGACGGCAAAGCCATCCCACCCCCCGTCCGCAACTCGCGAGACGAGTCGCTGGACCTTCCTGACCAATCACGCCCACGTGTTGCTTGTGCTGCATAGCAACCCCGACATGGTGCTGCGCGAGGTCGCTCTGCAAGTCGGTATCACCGAGCGCGGGGTCCAGCGGATCGTTCAAGATCTTGAGGACGAGGGATTCATTCGCCGCGAGAAAGTAGGCCGCAAGAACCACTATCAAGTGTTAACCCAAGAATCGCTCCGTCATCCGCTCGAGTCCCATTGCACGATCGGTGATCTGTTGAAGCTGATCACCGGTTAGGCCAACCGAAACTCCTACGCGAGATTCGCGGGCACTAAGGCGAGCGGCATGAATAAATTTACCTGAGTTGTTTACGAATACTCAGGAGTGGAATCCAACCGCGCCAAGTCTCCACCACGACGTTGCCAGCCGACAGCTCAGCGTCGAGCAAACGCCGCAACTCCGCGTTTAGCTCGTCGATGACTTCGGGAAACAATTGCGACATGATTGATCAAGGTCGCCCAACGGAAGGTTTTTACGACACCGCCCTAAACGAAGCGAGCGATGTCTGAACTACGAGAAATGGTACCAATGCCAGCCCGCGTGGCCAAACGTGGAAGGTGTGCCGAAGGCCTCAGCGTAAAAACCATGTTGTACGCCCCTACGCGCTGGGGTTCAGCGGGACACATTGATTGGCCCAAGAAGATTGCGGCATGCGAATGAACAACCGCAGCAACCGTGCGAAATACACAGACCGAACGAGAGTGGCGATTGGCGGTGGGTTAGGAATTGAACATTTGAGCGACGACATCATCATGTATTCGGCGTCAGTCTGATCTTCGGGGAGTTGGATGTAGCAATATGGGTCGCCGTCGGCGATACAGAATACGGCGAGTCGAATACCAAGATTGCGTTCAACGCCAGTCTGGTAATAACGGCGGATGTCCGTTTCGGCAGCAAGTTGTGTGTTGTCGATATAGATAGGCCGAGTGGCCAGATAGCGGGAGCCAACACCGCGCCGCGAGATGATCGAGTCACGCCAAATCCAGCGCACATTGTCGGAAACGTTCTGCGATCGGAGGAATTCGCGAAACGTCGAAACAGCGTCGTCAAACGGAGGTGAAGGCTGCATCAACGAGTGACTGGGTCGCACAATGGAGTTATGTACGACTCGGTGTCGTACTTTACGGGGAGGAGGCCCCACGCTGGAGACTCGCTTCTGATTGCCCCGATTCTATTCCATTCTTGCTGGCAAGGTACTGTGGGTTGCTAATCAGTTCAGTGTGTAGGAGTTGACCTTGCGAAGCATCGCTTCTTTGATCAATCAATCAAGCAAAGCTGAATTTACAGGAAGATGAGGGACAGGAAAATGGTCAGCCCCCAATGCAGCATCGTCATTTTCCTGTCACCCATTTTCCTGTATTCTCCCGACCGTGTGATAATGCAATACTCGGCGAAGCATTTAAGCGGAGTACTGCGATGCATCGAGCTGCACTCCCCACTATCGTTTGGTAGTGGCAAACGACGTCGCTTTAACGAACCAGCCGCCTCCCGCCACGAAGCGGCTCGCCTTGAACATGGTTTGGGGTCCGGCTCGTCTCTCGCTGCCTCCAAACCCTAAGTAAGTTAGGAGACCGGCGAATCAAAGATGTTCGCGGCACAACGCGGCAATTTGCGTTGGGGCAACGTCAACTGTGAACGTGTGTTCGGACGGGGATTGGTCAAAACCAACACGCAAAAATCGCACCGTGACGGCCGAATCTCCGTCCGCGTCAATCGTAATGCGGCGACCATTGAAAAAGTCGGGGTAGCAGGAGTAGGGAGTGAGGAATGCGGTGAACATCGAAGATTAATGAACAACCCGCGAATTTCGGGCATGTCAATCAACGTGGCGATCACGTCACGCACAGACGCTAGAACGAGCCAATCGACAACAAGTTTGTCGAAGCGAGCGAGTGCAATTTGCCAAGTTGCGTCCCAGGGCTGCGATGGTGCTTTGTCGGCAGCCATGAGATTGCGGTAGGTCGACCAACGGAAGGATCTTACGACACCGCCCTGAACGAAGCGCACGATGCCTGAACTGCGAGAAGTTGTACCAAGGCCAGCCCGCGTGGCCAAACGTGGAAGGTGTGCCGGAGGCCCCAGCGTAAAAACCATGTTGTACGCCCCGGCACTACTGGGAGAGTTGGCGATCGACCATGAAAGCCCAAGCTTCCGTGTTGTGCTGGGTTGACCATTCGTGTCCGAGCCCGCGAACAACGATCAATTCTGCATCATGTCCAGCGGTCCGATAGTAATCGAGGTCGGATTGCATTGAGCCAGACGCCAAATCGTCATCGCCAACGATCAACAGAATTGGAAACCGGTGTTGGGCGTCGTTGAGAGCACGAGGTCTCGGGCCGGAACAAGCGACAACGGCAGCAACATCAGCAGACCGAACGTTGGCGAGAAGTTGGGCGAAAGACGCACCGTTGGACATTCCAGTCAGGTAGATGCGTTTGCGGTCAATCGCGTATTGGGCAGCAATATGCTCGAGCATTGCATCGAAAAAACGAACGTCACGGTTGTTGTCGAGGGTTTCAGGATCGACGTCAATCGCCGCCCACATCGCGTTGAGGCCCGTTGGATAGACCAGCAGGCAACCATGATCGGACGCCAAGCGATCCAGTTGAGAGTAAGTTGCCATCGAATCGGGAGAATCGCCAATGCCGTGAAATGCAAAAACGACGGGGGCGATCTCTGGAAGTGCAAGCGGCGATGCGATGCGGTAAGAACGCTCAGCGTCGTCCACAACGATGGAGCGTGTTGTAACGTCAACAGCCGGTGGAGCGGGTGGCAGCAGGAAAAACGCAGCTGTTGCGAGAACGGCGACCGAAGCGAAAGCGGTCATGAGACGACGACGATTCAAGCGGTGGCAACTCGACTAGGGGCGTACAACGGAGTTATGTACGACTCGGTGTCGTACTTTACGGGGAAGAGGCCCCACGCTGGAGACTCGCTTCTGATTGCCACGATTCTATTCCATTGTTGCTGGCAAGGTACTGTGGGGTGCTAATAAGCTCAGTGTGTAGGAGTTGACCTTGCGAAGCATCGCTTCATTGATCAATCAAGCAAAGCTGAATTTACAGGAAGATGAGGGACAGGAAAATTGTCAGACACCAAATGCAGGATCGTCATTTTCCTGTCATCCATTTTCCTGTATTCTCCCGACCGTGTGATAATGCAATACCCGGCGAAGCATTTAAGCGGAGTAGTGCGATGCATCGAGCGGCACTCCCCGCTAGCGTTTCGTAGTGTCACGCGACGTCGCGTTGACGAACCAGCCGCCTCCCGCCACGAAGCGGCTCGCCTTGAACATGATTTTTGGGTCCGGCTCGTCCCTCGCTGACCCAAAACCCTAAGCAGTTATGCAACGGTGCGTGATCTCAGAGTTGCCCAAGAGGGAGTAGGTAATTGGAAAGCATCGCAATGCAGGCAATCGCGAAGAATAGCTATGCAGCAACGCGTACGCGGACGAACACCGGCATGAGAATCAGTGTGGATACCACAACCACGGACCACGAGAATGCAAAGCTGCGGGCGGTCGTGATAATCGTCGTGTACCAAGTCGACTGCCACGCAGAGTAATTCGGAACGGCCAACGCAAAGAATGCAGCGGTGAACGCGATGGCAGCGAGGGCACCACGAATCGTGAACTGTGGATGGACGTTACGCGGTTTTCTGCTAATTGGTTGAGTCGCCCAACGGAAGGTTTTTACGACAACGTGTCGTACTTTATGGGTAGGAGGCTCCACGGTGGAGCCTCGCTAAATGGGATTGCTGATTTTAATCGCCTTTTTGCTCTTGGGGTACAGCTCGTTGCTGCAAAAGTATTCGGTTTGTCGTGGGCGTTTTGCATTCTGGGACGCCAAACATGCGAACGCTCAGCGACGTTCCTGGCGGAACTGACGTTTTGACTGAAGCGTTTGCTGGGTAACGCCCCGTTGCGGCGGATTACTCCGGCTGGCGTCGGGGGAGTTTTAGGTAGCGGCAGGTGATTTGTGTTTGCAACATTTTGAAAAAATTGGCGGTGGCAAACCGCTCTTGCTGCTCTAGTGTGAGCCAGCAGAGTGATTCGCTCCACTGCTCCTCAGGCGGAATCGAGAGGGTAACAAATCCTGGTCGCTCCACCGTTGCGATGATGCCGGTGAAATAGATCGTGTGCTGGCGGGGTGCCAGTCACTTTCTCTCGAAAGGAACGGATCCAAGACGATTCTGACAGCCGAGTGAAGGACAGACGAATCGTCGCTCTGAATTCGTTCGTCTGTCCCACGTTCGTCTGTCAGACATCATTCGTCGCTGTCTTCAACCCGCTAAGATGTCATGTGACCGGTGGATCACTAATAGAGTCTCCACGGCCAGTGGCCCAATCGCGTTTGTCGGTCTGAGATTGCGCACACTCAGCCAGCGTAGAGCTTGGGCCTTGTCGCTGGGGTGAGCCATCGCAGCAACGTATTGATAAGCGGAAGAGGTCTCGTCAGTGCTCAATGCGGTGGGCCACATAGCCAAAGCTGATCACGCTTAGACCAGCCGAAACTCATAGCCGTTGTTTCGCGGGTACCAAAACGAAGTCGGCTTGGGATGTGTCGCACGTGTTTTACTTCGCTCGGCTACCGCCCCAGAACTTGTGGTCGAGTGAGAATTCGCCAGGGCCTGTGATGAACAGCACCGCGTAGGTGGCCAAATAAATCGCCGCCAGTTCTTTGACTTTCCATGGATCAGCCCCATGCACCACAAACAAAGCGATCACCATCGTGAAGGCCAGTGGGATTACTGCCAAACGGGTGCCCAGCCCCAGGATCAACAGCAGCGAACAACCGACTTCGGCGCCGATCGCCATGATCAAGCTGAGCTGGCTGCCCATCCCAATCGGGTCGGGAAACCCTTCGGACATGGCGCTGAATCCCATCACTTTCTGAATGCCATGCACCAGCATGAACAAGCCGAACGCGACTCGCAACACGAGTAATCCGACTGAGATTTGTTTGGGGGACGATTCAATGTAAAGCAGTTTGGACATGGTTCGCTCTGTAAGGATTGGGAAGTGTTGAAGTTAGTTTTTCAAAGTAGTTGAAATTGCCAGCGTGTTAGCTTCGCTGGCGAAGTGGTGTTACCGCCGTGATCTCAACTCAGATCAAACAGCAGCACATCACTCGATTGATTCGCGGTAACGTGCAGCGATGTAGCTCGGCTGGATGCCACCGCGTCACCGGCTTTGAGTGTCGTTCCGTTGACGGTCAACTCGCCCGTAGCGACTTGTAGCCAAGCGTGCCGGTTTTGCTCGAGCGTGTAGTCGAGGCTCTCGCCTGCTTGTAATTTGCTGGCGAAAATCTTGGCATCTTGATAGATTCCGACCGCCGCCCCCGAATCATCTGGACCTGCGATCAAGTTCCATTGGTTCGTTTTCTGGTCGTCGGTAACCTTGTTTTCGCTATAGCGAGGCCGCACACCTCGCATTGCTGGCTGGATCCAGATTTGCAGGAAGTGATTCGCCTCGGTTGAAGACGGGTTGTACTCGCTGTGGGTGATCCCCGTTCCGGCGGACATCATCTGAATGTCGTCCGGTGTGATGATCGCTCCTTTGCCGGTGCTGTCTTTGTGTTGCAGCGATCCGTTGAGCACGTAGGAGATGATCTCCATGTCGTGGTGCGGGTGCGTCGGAAATCCTCTTCCGGCCGCGATTCGGTCGTCGTTGATGACCCGCAGACTGCGAAATCCCATGTGCCGTTGGTCGTAATAACCTCCGAACGAGAACGAGTGAAAACTCTTTAGCCACCCCAAATCGGTGTGCCCTCGCTCGGCCGCTTGGCGAACCAGCAAATCGGTGCTCAGCGGTTCATCCCCGAGCGTGACAGCAGGTTTTGCAGCAATTTGGATCAATCCGGCTGCCGTCATTGATAGCATGTTTCGTCGGGACGCGTTCATCGCTTTTTCCTTAGTGAAAAAGAGGAAATTGGCTCTGTCTGAAAGGGAATACCGCCATGAATCAAAAGCCTTACATGTAAACTATGTGTTTGTGATAAATTTTTTTTAGTCTTGGATTCCATTGCGAGCATCAGCGAGAGTTGCGATCAGCGATTTCAGATCACGTTGGGAAACATGCCCCAACAGCGTTTGATGCAAACGATCGATTGGGGCGTCGATTTTTCGCAACAAGGCCTTCCCGGCAACCGTAAGTTGAACCAGAAAGACGCGGCGATCTTCGCTGGATTGCGTTTTGCTAATCAAACCTCGCGACACTAATTGATCGACCACTCGGGTAATCGCGGGAGCGACCTGGATCATCCGGTCGGCAACTTCCAAGCACGGCATCGGCTTGCCCTCGCCTCGCATGATTCGCATCGCATTGTATTGTGAGGGGGTCAATTGATAGTTGCGAAGTAGCCGGGCAGCACGATTTTCCAGCAAGTCGCTGGTTCGCATAATGCTCAGCATCGCTTCCTGCTCGACCGACTTGAAGGGGTGCTTCTTCTTGAGTTCATCGCTCAGATTTCGAGTGGCCACGGTACTACCTTAAGGATAAATAGAAATGCTGCATTCACTTTACATGTAATGTATTTGAGGGGCAAGCGAACGGAGTGACTTCCGTTTTTTTTTGGGGGGGGCTCCCCGGTCAAGCTAGCTGGGACGCAGTGGCAGCGGCGTTGATACTGAGCGGGCAGCACACGCTGCGAGTGATGATCGCTGCGAGCGATGATTTTTGCGAGTCGCCGCTTGGTAATGTTGCCATCAACGACGGTGGAAATTCCATTGCAGTGGAGCTTTGCTGCTGATTTGAGCTGCGACGGATTCTGCGAAAGTTTTTTGTTCATCGCTGGCGAGCCAGGCAGATTTGTCGGCGTAGAGTGCAGCAAAATTGGGTTCATCCGAAACGCTCGAAGCCATGGCCATCAATAATTGAGCATACCAATCCGATTTGTCGCTGAATTCGCTGACCAGCATTGCTTGTTCTTTGGCTTTCGAAGCGAGACGCGGGATTTTCTGAGCGCGTAGAGAATAGATCACGGCCAATAAACGTCGAGCGTCCAATTCCAACTCGGGCGTGTTTAGTAGACCCGCTAATTCGTTTTCCGCGTTGCTCAGGTCTTCGTCGGCCGCAAGTTGTCGTGCTCTCAGAAAACGGATGTAAGGGTTTGCTCGTTCTGATTTGTAGGCCGACAACATGTCCAGCTTTGCTTTTCGAGTTTCGCCCAGCGATGTATAGACGGTACTGCGGGCGGCGATCGCAAGGAAATGTAGCGGCGTGTTTGCTTGGATGACGATGTTTAGCTTCTTCAACGCTTCGTCGTGATATCCGACTCGCTCTTGCAGCAGTGCCTCGGCGATGATGGCCGGATAGGCATCGATGGTATCGGTTTGGAACGTGGAGAGCAGGGACTCGCATTCGTTGCGAGTCCAGATGCGATTGGGATCGGTAAATCGCCAATAGCGTTCAAAAAACATTGGCCCCTGTTGTCGCCAGTGGATGACGTCTTGTTGCCACTTTGCACCGTCCTGGAAAGCCTTCTGTCGACGCTGAACCACGAGCCGAGACGCGGCATCAAGTTGAGAGAGGGCGGATGCGGAAGCGATTTGGTCATTCTGAGTTAATTGCAGATTCAGCACGTTAAGCCGATCTCTTGGCGACGCCTGATTTATTGCCCTAGAGCGTTGGTTTGCGACCAATTGGTTCCGAATGTCAAAAAGGGAAATGTCGCTTGCCTCGAGATCTTCTAGTCTTTTGTCCTCCTCGATTTGCAATAACTGCCAACTGATTTGTTTCTTCAGTACTTCTTCGCGGACAGATTCAAGATCGCGTTCCGTTTCTTTAAGCGTTGTCTGGATCTGCTTTAATTCTTGAGCGAGCACCGGTTTGCGTTGCTGGTGTTGCTGAAACTCGCGATGGATCCCTTGCAGTGCATCAATTTTCCCGTCCTTCTGCGCAGGTGGTTGGGCGTGGCTGGTTTTGGGGGGAGTGGAGGCGGAAATGACGGCGCAAATGACCAGCACTACAACTGATTCGACTCGGCAGCGCACGGGAATTCGATTGCCCCCTCGGGTGCAGTCCCTTATGATTGGGAAAAGGTCGATTTTTGCCATCACTAGGCTCCCCATGTCACTTTCGTCGAAATAGAGGCATCTAACTATGGTCACGGTAACGATGCGTAACGCAAGCGTCAAACAATTTGCGTTGCGTTTTGGATTGCTGGTTTGTGGCGTTTTTCTGATCCGTCCTAGCGGTGCAGCCGAACTCGAAATTTCGAGCGATCCGGTGCGGGCGGCCCTGGAAGCCGAGGCCAACGGACAATTGACGGATCGGACGAGCCTCGTTGAATCGTCGAACAAGCCTGATTCAGCCCGCTGGCACGCGGGGCAGGTATTTGTTGATGGGCACTGGGTGGGACTTGATCAACTGAGTGCCGAGCGGTTGACACCTCGTTTAAAGCAATACGTGGAGCAGCGCGGTGAAGGGGAGCTTGATATCGAGGCCCATCGCCGCTTGGCCCGCTGGGCGGAAGCAAATCGGTTGGATCCACAAGCGCGGGCGCATTGGCAAGGCGTGGTCGCACTGAATCCTGACGATCGAGTCGCGAGAGCGAAGTTGGGGCTGGAACTCGTCAATGGACAATGGTTGTCAAAAGACGAGATTCGTGAAGCAAAACGGCAATCGAAGGAATTGGCAAAGCAAGCCAAGGTCTGGCTGCCCAAAGTGAAACAGTGGGCAGCTTCGATTGCGGGTTCCGATGCAAAAGGCAAGCTGAAGACACTTGAAGCGTTGCGGCAACTCGAAGATCCCTCGGCAGTCTATGCATTAAAGCTCGCCGCGCTTCAGCTTCCCGACGACTTGGCGTTTCCGTTTGTCGAAGCGATCAAAAATGGACGCAGCCGGGAAGCATGTAACGCTTTGACGGAAATCGCAGTCAAGGATCCAGCGTCAAAAAGCGGCCAGGCAGCGGTTGCCGGACTGAAGGAATATCGGATGGCGTTTTATGTTCCGAGCTTGCTTGAGTCGCTCTCGGGTGATCTTTTGCTGCGGCATCAGGTCTTCACACGACCCAATGGCGAGAAAGTGCTGCGGATTGTGAAATCTCGCGAGCTTCAGGATGTCGAGCAAGTTTCTATCGTTGATAATGTGGTTCAAGCGAATACGCGAATGGTCATCACTGACCAACTCTCTCAAGCCAACGCGTTGCGAACCAATGCTCGGATCTCGATTGTTGATTTGAATGTCGGGGAAAACGCGGTCGCCAGTCAAGCTTTGCAACGAGATATCCAGCGGCAATCCGAGCAGATGCGTAGTGAGACGAATGAAAAGAATCGGGCAAAGGTGCGTGATGAAACGCGAATTTACGATGTGCTTCAAGCTGTTTCGGGTGAGAACGTTGAACGAAACGCTGTCGCATGGTGGGATTGGTGGGATCGCTACAACGAAGCGATGGATTACGGCGCGGAGAACAAACGGTATGACGTCAGGTACGACCAGGATCGGAGAAATACCGTTTACGCGGTTCAGTTTTCGCAGATGGTGGCGTTTCGAACTTGCGAATGTCTAGTCGCGGGGACTCAGGTGCAAACTGAATGCGGTCCGAAGCCTGTTGAGTCGATTCGCACGGGCGATTTGGTGTTGTCGCAAGATGTGGAAACCGGCGAGTTGGCATTGAAACCTGTGCTGCAGACGACGAAGCGGCCTCCGGCCAAAACCATGCGTTTTGCAACCGCGGGCGGTGAGATCCAAGCGACACTTGGCCACTATTGGTGGGTTGCCGGTCAAGGGTGGCTGCGAACCAAAGAACTCGAAGTGGGGATGATGTTGCATCACGCGACCGGCGCCAGCAAGATCCAGTCGATTGAACCGGTTGCCGAACCGGTGGAAACCTTCAACTTAATCGTGGCGGACAATCACACCTACTTTGTTGGCCCCGAACGTCTGCTTTCCAATGATGCAACGGATCTCAGGCCTACGTTGCAAGTCGTTCCTGGATTGCCCGTGCCATCACTTGCTTCGACTGCGAGGCAATAGTCGCCATGATTGTTGGGTAGCGAAACTCGCCAAAAGTTTCGGTCGGTGACTCCAGAGAATACCAACCGTCACACGTGAGGTTCCGCTACTTGTCATCTTCTTCTGCCGCTGCGGGGGCTTGTCCTGCATACAGCGGCATATGGCGGTAATAAACCTCGAGCGAATAGAGTGAGAAACAGGTCGTGTAAAGACGGCCTCCGTAGGCTCCCCATGCGTCGTTGACGGGAGACCAACTTCCCTGTTCGCCACCATTTTTCTCCTGCATCGCTGGCAGTTCGACTCGCATTTTATCGTTCCATTTCTGCCACAATGGACCGCCGTAGTGGTGCAGAGCCTGCGTGGCGTAGTACCAGTAGTAGACGTCCGAGTCACGACGGTCGATGGGGTCCTTGGCAACAAACGATCCAAGTCCGTGTGTCATCTCAGGCCGATTTCGCTGCCATCCCAAATATTGCCGGCATAACAGACCCTCGGCCGTCATCGAACGGGTGGCCTCTTCGCCGACTTGGTACGAATACCCTTGGTCATAGCCTCTTCCGCCAACGGTGTCCAAGTACTTTTCGATGTTCATGAACACATAACGGTCCACATCCAATCCCGCTGCCTCACCACTTTTTAGCCCCATCAAGAACCATCCGGTGACCGACGTGTCGGAATCAAATTTGGGTTGATATCGCCATCCGCCTTGAGGGGATTGTGCATCGACGGCGAAATCGCAGGCCAATTGTGCATACGGTCTTAGCCAGTAGTCGTGGGTCATGCCATAAAGTTCGCACAACGCGATCGTGGCCAGTCCTTGAGCATACATTTTCTCGTGATCATTGGCCCGCTCGGCCATGAAACCGACTCGGTTTTGTTGTTTGACAAGCCACTGTGTCGCGTTCATGACTTCACGCTCGTATTTTCCACTGCGATGGGTATTGCCCGCGCCCATAAACGCGATCATCGCCATTGCGGTGGCCGCGGTTTCGTTCTCCATCAGGCTGCCGTCACGGTAGGGGCCCCGCATACTCCAGCTGCCATTGGTGCGTTGTTGACGTTTCAGCCATGCCAATCCAAGGGCCACCGCGTCTTCGGTGGCTTGGGTGCCTCCGTATTTGGCCAACAGTTCCTGTTTCTTTTTTCCGGTACGGCCGCTGAACATCGAGCTGACTTCGCCGACATTTTGGGAAGTTCCAAGCGATGCCCCTGATGTTTTCGGAAGTTGGCTGAATGGATTTATCCGTGACATTTCTGGGGCAAATGCCTGCGGTTGAGCAAGCGTGATTTCGCTTAGTAGCGGTGCCACCTCGACTTGGGACGCGAGACCATGGTCACTGGCAGCTTCAACGGGCGCAAGTTCAGGCAGTTCGATAGGCTCGATCGAAAACTGAACAAGTTCGGGTTTCGTTTCCACCGCGGCCGGAGTGATCGTCAGCAGGATTCCATTGACCGTTTCGGATGAAATGGTAATGAACGCCAGGACCAGCAGCAGGATGAGGTGGAATATCGTGCTAAGCAACCAAGGCGGCGCGTTTAAAATGCGGTCCTTGATTTGCGGAAACGAATAAGGGTTGAGGCTGACCGCAGTCGTTTCATCACGGGGAGCGGCGAGCGGTGGTTTCGCATTTTGAAACCAAGGTCGAGAACGGTCGCGGTTTGCTTCCGTAGGCTCGCCTCGCCATCGTGGGGGGGATTTCCTCGCACGAGGCGGAACGGGAAACGGCAGCAAGAAAGAATGGGACGAGGTGGGCATTAAATCGGCTCTCGTTGACAACGTCTATTAATGGCCTAGCAAACAGCCCTTGTTATCAAGGTCGATTTGCAATCGCGACCGTCACGGTTGTTTCGAAGTGCCTGTGATGTCGCTTACTTATCGTAACATGTTCTTCGCCCAATGGGTTTCGGAAAACTTTGCGGCAGTAGGCTCCGTCGCGGAAGTTGCCTTGCTTGTTGCC
The DNA here is from genome assembly GCF_039541335.1 of Novipirellula rosea. NCBI lineage: Bacteria > Pseudomonadati > Planctomycetota > Planctomycetia > Pirellulales > Pirellulaceae > Novipirellula > Novipirellula rosea. The sequence continues at coordinate 941,015 of NZ_BAABGA010000120.1, forward strand.
TCACAACAGACTATGGGATTTAGAAGATCCAACGAGTTCCGGCCAGTAGCGAGTTGAACGAGGAATCGCTGTTGGCTTGGCCTTGATAGGCCACCGTGAACTGGCCGCCCAGCAGAATCCCCATATCGACTTGAGCTCGTAAAATGGCCCAGTCGTCGCCAGCCATGACCCCCCGGTCCTCGAGCGACCCCGTCGCGGTGCCGCCATTAGCGACCTGCGATACAAACGTCTCGGATTCATCCAGGTACTCATGCATCCATCCAAAGCGAAGCCGAGTGGTAGCGATGCCAAGCGGGGTTGGGGCGGATTGGTTGAGCGAGAGTCCCAGCACGCTGCGAAGCGATTCGCCCGAGCCGCCACCGTTGATCAGTGCGAAATCGTCATCACCGGTTTCGCGAATCGCGTCGAGTTCGACGCGTGTGGTGTGTAACGCTACATAGGGACTCCACAGAAGTGTTGAATGGCTGGCGAAGAGTGTGCCAAGTTCAACGTAACCAAATTGTGCCGAGCCATCGAAGTGGCTCTCCGCGAAGTCGGATCCATCCAATGCGGATAATGATCGGCGGACTTCATAATCTTGAACGCCAGCGCCGCCGGCCGCCACGACATAAATGTGTTGCGCGATATACTCAACCGAAGCCCCCAATCGATAGGAATCGATATCGGCATGTTGGTCGACATCGATGGTATCTAGGTTTCCGGTCGCCAAATGGGAGAAGGTGTGAAACGACAATCCGTTGACACTGGCGACGCCGGCACCTAATTCCAGGCCACCGATCTTGTGCCGATATCCCGCCGTTTGATGATCATCTCGATCGACTTCGCCCGAGATTCCGTAAACGCGAGCCCATGGGGTTAGCAGACACTGGCTACGGTCCAGATCGGTTTGCATCACGACACGGTCACGTACCGATTCGAGATTGTTTTGGATATGATTGATCTCCGCGCCGATCAGCGAAGGGTAAATCGATCCCGACAACTGGTTCACCGCCATGACCACGTCCGTGGCAGAGCTATCTCTTAACACAGGGATCGCTAAAGGCGTGCTGGTCGCAGCTCGCAGGTCGTCTAGCAACCCTGCGGCCGAGGTTTGATTGCTGCCGGAGACGACGGTCGTGAATGATTTTTCGTTGTCTCGAACCAAAAAACCAAATTGGTCCCGTGATGCGGAGACGGTCATCGCTGCTTCTAGAAAGGGGCGGTTTGGCAGCGCGTATACGTCTGTTTCGTTCGTGAACGTTCCAACAACGGGGCTGCCCGATGTCAGAACGTCGAATGAGTCTCCACGCTTGTATTGACTTCCCGTGAAATTTGGCATCAAGGTGGCATCCGTGATCGTTGCCGTGCCGGTGACATTAATGAGGTCGCTTTCATCCGTTGGGGCCTCATCGGCAATATCCACTTCGACACTGGCGTCGGTTAGATCCAAATTGCCGGCGACGTTAAGTTCGCCAAGGGTGCCAGCGGTCGCATCAGCCCCTGGTGCCAACGTTCCTGCGACAATCATGTTACCGGTGACGCTACCATCGCCAAATACTCTGGTGTTGCCGGATAGGTTTAAGTCCGTTGTTGGCAGTGCACTCGTTGAATCGATTACGTGTAGATTAATGGGATTGACGGAGTTGCCAGTAAAATTCAGCGGTTGCGAGCTAAAACGATCAATCGTGACGTTGGTTCCAGACGTGTTTCCGAACGAGATGTCCCCCTCCATCGTCGGCAAGTCGCTCGAAAGTGTAATCGTGAAAGTACCCGGCATGTCAAACACGATTCGGTCGCCCGATTCCGCATTTGTGATCGCCTCACGCAGTGTATTCGCTCCGGAGTCAGCATTGGACGTGACAAAGATATCTTCAGCTCGGACATGATTAGCGAACAACGTAGCACCAAGAAGGGCTAGCAACGCGTGACGTTTGTGACGACGAGCAGGTTTGGACATGGGCAAATCGATTCGCGGGGTGGGGCAATACGGTCTCTGACGATATTGCCATCGGCCAATCCTGCGGATGATCCGTGCAAAAAATCCATGTCTCACGATAGACACAACGCGTTCAATGATTCCATCCGGCAATACCGTCAAAACTTACCATCGTCGCTACAAAAACATTTCTTTTTCGTGAACGATCGTTGCAGGACTCAAGTCGTTGCGTATCGCGTCGATCACGAGCTCTTCACCTTGCAGGTTCTTGACGAACATCGCTTGTCCCGGACTGACTTTGGCGTTCCAGTGTTTCTCGAAAACCGCCGCCAAATCGCGTTTGGAGGCGAGCACGGTTGGAACCGCGTGCAGCATCCATTGCTGACGATCGCGTCGTTCGAGCCAGGGGCGAAGCAATTGCGGCAGCAAGCGGTTGGTCAAGGTGTCGGCAGGGACATCAACCGATCGAGGGATGACGTAGCGGGGACTCGAAAGCGGACCCAGCGTTTCGCGGACGGATTGGGCGAATATTCGGGACTCTTCGGCAGAGACGCCAACCAGGAATACACGAATATAGCCGCCGTCACGCGTATTGATCTTCAAAACCGAAGCCGCCGAAATTTGAGAGATTTCTTGAAGCGATGCAAACACCACTTCACTGATCGCGGAAACCAAACTCAATCGATCCCAAGGGCGTTTGGCTTTGGCAAACGGGGGGTAGCCCTCGGTGAATTTTGCTTGGTGTGATCCGATCTCGACCGCCCGGATTGGTTGCCCACCGTAGGTTTTTCCGATCTGCCAAAGTTCGTACGCGGCTTCGCGTTTAGCTGCACGCACCAGCATATCGGAATTCAGCTGCGAAACGCTGCCGTCGACCAGTTCCGGTTTCAGTTGGGTAAACGCAGCGTGCACGTGACCGACTCCCTTTTCGATCGACCCATCATCGCAAACCCCAAAGATGGTTTCATGTTTCCGCAAGAAACGGCGATAGTCATCGAGCCCTTTGCTGAACTCCGGAGCGATGCAAACGACGTCCCAGTTGTTGGCGAGTTTACGAGGTTGTTTGGGATCCAGACGCAACGATCGGCCACGCAACTGGTTGACGGTCATCGACGTGGTGGCAGTCGATAAATCGACAAGCACGTTGACCGAATTTGCATCCCATCCTTCGCCCAGCAATCCTCGCGTGCCGACCAAGCAACGTGTTGTCCCTCGCTGAAATAGTTCGGTCAACATTTCCACGTAGACTCGCGGACACCAATCGCTGCCTCTGCCGTTCAGTTCGTGAAACATCCCTTGCAGCGCTGACGAAAGTTCGACATTGATGCCGCGTTCTTGCAGCCAAGCATTGGCTTCGCTGATGATGCGGTCCAGTAGATCCGTGTCGACTAACACGGACGATCCTGTTACCAAGACCGGATCAAGTTGATTGGTTTCGGGGGCGTCAAGCAGCATCCGAAACGCGGCCACTGCGCCGCCGGCTTCTTCATCCAGTAGGTGGGCCACTTCCGACCGGATTGCGGATGATTTCTCGAAGTCGGCGATCACGACAGCGCGAAGATCCGCACCGAGAATCTGAGCTTCGTGACGAAGGATAGGTACTACGGCGCGAGTTTTGTTTCGCGTATAAGCAATCACGCGTGATACCGGCGACGCACACGCTCGGGGGCCTGAATCGGTGATTTGGACGCCGAGCATCCGCAAGCGATCGACAACCCGCGTGGCGGTTTGATGGTCTGCCGCATGAGGCGAGCGGCGAAGGTAGTGGCGTGTATAGCGATCGATCAACGTGATCAAACGCTCGTCCTCAGCTTCGTCGCTCGGTAATAATTCGGGAACGTTGTTGGGAAGTGCGGTTTGTTGTGAGCTCAGAAACCACACCGCTGCCGTCACAAAGCGTGGGTCCGCGGTAAAGAATAGTCGCCACTGCGACGTTCGGCGTGTGGGAAGTTGTTGGTCACGCAGCACACGAACGAGCCAATCGATTAGCGATTCAGGCGGCCTGAGGATCAGCGATCCGGGCTCGTCCGAACGCGTGCAGGGGTGGCAAAGTTCTTCGACCAATTTGCTGAATTGCTGATCGACCGAGGCAATGAATTCGAGTTCACTTTCGCTGGGACGAACAAAATAGGCGAGGTCTTGATAGGGAGCCAGGTAGCCATCTTTGACAACGGCTGGCACCGGAACTTCAAAATCGATCATGCCAAAAAAATGGTCGTAACGCTGGGTGTCTTCGCGTTTCTTGCCCTCACGATCCGGAGGCGTTGCCGTTAAACCCACAATCACAGGGCCGTTGAGGTATTCGCTGACTTCGGCCAAGACGCGGCCCCAATGCCCCATCAAGTGATGGCACTCGTCCAGGATCAGCAATCCCACGCCATAATCACGCAGTCGCACCAGCGTGTCCAGCGATGCGCGATGCAGCAGCGTCATTGCTCGCCCGCCGATCGCGTCCTGTTCGCGGATTTGTTTACGGAATGCTGCCAACCGCTCGTTGTAAAAGTTCGGATTGTGATCACGTAAACCTTCGATCCAGTCGTCCGCTTCTTGTTCGCTGGCGGCTTGGTTTTTATCGATCAAGCTTTGGGCCCACAGATCGATTGCCCGTGCGGCTGTAAACTCGGTGGCTCGCGCGGGCAGCGTCACTGATTGGTAAGTTAGCGAGGTCAATAATCCCGGCATCTGCGGGTCGGTGCTGATCAGCGGCGCAAGGTCCATGCCATGGCGATGCTCGAACAACTCGGTGCGCGCTGCCCATTGGGCCTGGATCGCAGAATTCGGAGAAAGCACCAACGCAGGTTTACCCACCAGTTCGGCCCAGATATAAAGGCCCATCACCGTTTTTCCACTTCCGGGCGGAGCGACGATATGCAACCGTCGCTTTCCCATCGCAAGTTTTTCACTCGCGATGCGGGCAACCTCGGCTTGAGAGGGGCGGAGCTGGCCTCGAAAGCAAATGTCAGGCAAACGGATCTCGGGCAAAACGGTGTCTCGGTTGGGGAAACAGCGGTCTCGTCGATGCGGATTGACTCAATTTAGCGTGCTTGACCATTGAGTGATCAACGGGCAAATCGTGGCGAAGGGTATTTTTGGGGGGCTCGCGTTGTTCATAAAATGCAATAAACGGGATCATTTCCGGTAGGTCAATTTCGCTTGACTCGTCACAATGGGCCGTTAGTAGACAGGATTGCCCGGGGTTTTGCGACAGTTCACGTTCCCCTTCAAAAAATCACTCGAAACGAATTCACTCGATGATCGAAACCTCTCCTGCTGACGTTCGACGACAAACCGCACGCAATCGCTCGAGCGAAGCATCATCGAAATCGCATATCAAAACTTCATCACAGGACCCTTTGGAAGTGAGCTCAGCCAAAAATACAGACGATGGAAAAGTCGCGGCCCCCCACTCCGATGCCTTATTGCGATCGATGCTGTTTGGCATCATTGTCGTGCTTGGATTGGTCATCGTCTTGCTCGTCATTGGAATGGGGTTGGGGTGGTTTGATCGAGGATCCGAGGGGATCGAAAGTCCATCGGCGCGGCCGATTCCGGCTCAGTACGATGCAAATCGTGCGTTTGGTTATCTGGTCGAGCTTTGTGAGATTGGACCACGCCCGTCGGGTTCCGCGGGGATGCAAAAGCAACAGGAATTGTTGACGTCGTTTTTCCGCGAGGCCGGCGCCGCTGTGTCGATGCAAACCTTTGACATCCGGCATCCGGAAACCGGCGAAAACGTTTCGCTTGGAAATCTAATTGCCAGCTGGAATGCGGATCAACCCAAGCGTTTTCTGTTGTGTGCTCACTACGACACGCGTCCATTCCCAGATCGCGACGAAAACAATCCAAAAGGGATTTTTGTCGGAGCCAACGATGGTGCCAGCGGCACGGCGGCGTTGATGGAAATGGCGAATCAAATGAAAGACTTGCCTGCGGACATCGGCGTCGACATGGTGTTGTTTGATGGCGAAGAGTTTGTGTTCGAACAAGGACGTGATGATTACTTCCTTGGGTCGAACTTTTTCGCGGAAAAGTATGTAGCCTCACCCCCGACGCACCGCTATCAAGCTGGCATCTTGTTGGACATGGTTGGCGACAAGAACTTGCAGATCTATTACGAGAACAACAGCTTGAAATACGCTCGCAGTTTGGCACGCAGCGTCTGGGACATGGCCTCGCGTCTCGGCGTGCGAGCCTTTATTTCAAGACCTCGGCACACGCTCGAAGACGACCATTTGCCGTTAAACGAAATCGCAAGGATTCCAACGATTGACATCATTGACTTTGATTATCCGCGTCCCGGCTATGGCGTGAAATCCTACTGGCATACCGAAAACGATGTCCCCGAAAACTGTAGCGGAGAGTCGCTCGCCGCGGTTGTTTGGGTTGTTCACCAGTGGCTGTTGGCTCAATCAGCCACCAGCCGATAACGTCAAATGGCTTGGGGGGCCTCATTACCAAGCTCCGGCCTGGTAACGCACTGCTTTCGAGGCTCCCGCCTCGTCTTTTCCCGTTTGGCAGCCTGTAGTCGGCAAGACAGTGGCGCGTCGGGCAAGCGTCTGGGGACGCGAAAACCGGCCGGAATTTGCGGGGACAGCCGCTAGCTTGCATTCTGACTCAGCCAAGCGGCCAGTGGATCACGGGCCGCTCGATACCAAAATTGGCTCTCGCTTTCTGCCGTTTCGATTTTCGTTTGTTGGATGCGGCGTAGCAAACGGGGTGTGCGAGTCATGGGGAGGGCGTTTTCTAATGCTCCGATTTCCGCATCGCTCAACATCGCCATACTACGCCGCAGGCGAACGAAGAAATCGTCACCCACGACGGCGGTTAACGCATCGTAGTCGCGGCGGAACGCCTCAGGGTGCATTCGCTGCAAAACAAATCGGCCCGTTTTGAGTATTCCATTGGTTCACCTTCCCTGATTCCACGTCGACATGGATGCTTTCCGTTCCATGGCTCAGGATTAATTCACCCCCGACAAATTCGGTGCGGACCGATTCTTTGTAGGCCAGAGGCAGCCAATTCACCGGACTGCTGCGAAAACTGAATTGAAGCGGAGCTTCGGTTTCATCGCGTCGCGTGTTGCCCGATAGGGTAAAAGCGCCCTTAAGAAATTTGTCGGGATCAGGATCGGCAAAATGTTCCGTACTGAATTGAATCTGTCCGCCCATCGAAGCCCAGAGGGTTCCGCAAACAGCTTGCTTTGGGAAAAATTGTGATTGCCCAACATTTCGATGCGATCGGCAATCGGAACGGTTTGAGCGGAAGCCGTTGTGCCGGTGCTGATTTGTAGGGCGACCGCAATCAAGACGAGACAATGGGTAACGCGAGTCCAGAGGATCACTTTTGAGACACCGTGGTAATGACACCGTGGTAATAAGGTTCGCAGCGTTTCGAGCCCACAAATTCGTGCAAAACTTTGCTGCTGAAAAAATGCCCGTGATGAATTCTAACGATTGTCGCTGATCGAGTAAGAACTCACCCGCAATAGGAAATAGACATCATTCTCGTGGGCAACCTGGGGTATGCTGTCGTACAGAGTTGTGTTTGTGAAAAACACCCCATCCCGGATAGCGAGGAGATATGTTTCGCTATGCTGGTAGATGAGCGGAGCCTAAGGAAAAAGAATCTTATGTTCGAAGGCAGCATTGTTATCGGAGTCACGCTACTTTCGTTCGCGATCTGGTTGCACTGGAACGAGCGTCGGGGGTGGGCTCACGAATCACTCGACGATGACTTGGATCATCGTTACTTTGCATCGCGATTGCGTTCTCGGCGTTGGGTGCATCTATTGTTTGCGCTTTGCGGAATCTTGGTGATCGTTGCCGCATTCGCAGGTCCCGGCCGGGTTTGGATCGGGTGTTGGATGAGCGTGATGGTGGCGTTGTTGGTGATCATGGTCTTAGCGGGCGTCGATGCGTTTCGCACGCTGAGGTATCAATCCAAAAAGAAGCCTGAGATACGCAGGCAGGTTTTCGAACAAGACGAGTAGGTGTAGGTCGCTGGTGCGACACCGCTGCCATCAACTTAGGTAGCGGCACGGCGCGGGGCCCGCCCGATTGCAGCGAGAAAAACGTTCAAACTAGATCGGGCAGCTCACGCCGCTCCGCTGAAAAAAAACACTGGGTGAGTACCAACGTCGATGGCAATCGACCGCTTGCTGACGCGTCAGAAAAACAGCCCGCCGGACTTGGGACCGACTTTGAGTGAATCAAAGAATATCTTTTGCTCTTCGTTTTCGGCAGCACGGTCGATCGACATTTGGGTTTCGACATCCGCACCCATGCTGGCGGGTTGGCTGCCGATCAAGATGTAGCGTTCGTCGGCCAGATAGGCTTCGATCGTCATATCCGGAAGCATCGCCGAGACCGAAACGCGACCTTTGATTCCTTTGTAACCGTTGCGTTCGGTGGGGGTACCGCCCAACACGTCGCCAGCGACAAACCGCTTCGCCTTCTTTCGCATCTGTTCGTCGTCGAGTTCCATTTTGCCGTTGTCCATCGCGCCGAAGAAAAAGATGGATCCGGTCTTGTCACTGCGAACCACTTTGGATTCCATCGCTCCCGGTGGCATCTCACGAAACACTTCGCCATCGGGCATGTAGACCGCACACCCCTCGAACTCCACGACTTGGTAACCCGCAGGGACGTTCTTGCCTAGCTCTGCAGCCGCATTCGCTGCGGTGGCACTCGCCTCGCCACCTCCTCCGCCAAACATCATCGAGACAACAAAAAACATCACCACAAAGGCCACCAGTCCGGAAACGACTCCGGCGATAATTTTGATGGGTAATGGTTTGCCTTTGGCTGCGGTTTGGGCTGAGGGCGTGTTGACTGCGGCGGCGGCGGTCGCATCACCCGCGGCCTCCTCTTGGCCTGCCAACGGATCGCCTGGGATTGGGCCCTGGTAAACCGTGGCGGCGGGGTTCACGGGAAAGCTCGAGACCGTGGACGCAGGTGCGGCACTGGGAAAATTGATTTGGCCGAAATCAAAATCGTCGTCATCGGGGGTGAGTGATTGAGAAGCCGCCGTCTTGGTGGCCGCCGGCTGTCCGACAGAAACAATCGCTCCGCAACGTGGGCATTTCACCTTTCCGCCAGCGGGGGCTTTCTGAAGTTTCATACCAGCTTGGCATTGAGTGCATTTGACGGTCAGCATGGCGATTAGATTCGGTTTTTCAGGCTTGGGGGAGGGTTCTGCCACAGTCGGGGTGTGCCCGTTCCAGCTTAACATCTTGGCATCGCCGCGTGTTTCGGTTTGAAGCACGAATGGGGTGGAATTTTGTCCCGTAGATGCGGGGCATTCGGGCCGCGAGCGATTCGCTACAATATCGCTGCGGATTGTCAGGAGACTCCGCATTCCTTTGATATTTGACGCTTTGCGTTTCTCTTGCCGCCAAGGACGAAATTTTCGATGACCACCGCTACTCTTCCCGCTCGTGATCAAGTCAAACCCGGTGACCGCTGGGATCTTTCGAGTCTTTGTCAGGACGACGCTGCCTGGGAAACCGAATACAAGAAGCTTGACGAGCAAATCGCCACTTACGAAACCTATCGAGGGCGGTTGGGTGAGTCAGCGGACGTGCTTGCCGAAGCATTAACATTTGACAGCCAATTTGACCGTCTCGCCGAACGTGTTGGCACGTATGCGTTTTTGAAGACCACCGAAGATCAAGGCAACAGCGATTCGCAAGCGATGAAGCTGCGTTTCCAAAATCTAGCCGTTCGTGCGGGCCAGGCAGCAAGTTATATGCGGCCCGAGTTGCTGTCGATCGAAGAAGCACGGATGAGCGAGCTGGCTGCGGACGAAAAACTGGCTCCGTTCCGATTGCAGCTCCAGCGTTTGCTGCGTTACCGGCCGCACACGTTGACGGATAACGAAGAGCGGTTGCTGGCGATGCAAGGCGAAATGGCGTCCGCCGCTGGCAACGCGTTTCGGCAATTGAATGATGCTGATTTGCGTTTCGGTGAAATCGAAGACCACGAGGGGCGCAAAGTCGAACTTTCACACGCAACGTTTGGGCAAATGTTGATCAGCCCCGATCGTAAGGTTCGTCGCAAAGCGTTTCACCAGTACTACGAACAATTTTCCAACCACGAAAACACGCTTGCCGCCACGCTCGGTGGCAGCATCCAACGAGACGTCTATTACGCTCGGGCTAAAAACTACGACAGCAGCCTGCAAGCGGCGTTGTTCCCCGACAACGTGCCTGTCGATGTGTACGACAACTTGATCGGCGCGGTACGCGAATCGTTGCCCAATGTGCACCACTATCTCGATGTGCGTCGCCGCAAGATGGGGATCGACAAAATCCATCATTACGACACTTACGTGCCAATCCTCAGTGGTGTCAAAAAACACCACACATGGGACCAAGCGGTCAACGTGATTCTCGAATCACTCGCCCCGCTTGGCAGCGAATACGTCGGAGTGCTCGAAGCCGGGCTTCGCGGGCGTTGGTCGGATCGTTATCCCAACCGTGGAAAGCAAAGCGGTGCATTTTCATGCGGAACGTTTGATGGCGATCCCTACATCTTGATGAATTTCAAAGAAGAAGTGCTCAACGATGTGTTCACGCTCACGCACGAGGCCGGTCACTCGATGCACAGTTGGCATTCGGCACGCAGTCAACCGTTTGAATACTACAACTACACGATCTTCGTCGCCGAAGTCGCCAGTACGTTCAACGAGCAATTGTTAACCGATTACTTGCTGAAAAACGCGGCCGATGACAACGAACGCGCCTACTTGATCAACAACGAACTCGATGGCATCCGAGCGACCGTGGTTCGGCAAACGATGTTTGCCGAGTTCGAAAAGATTACTCACGAAATGGCCGAAGCGGGCAAGCCGTTGACGGTGGCTACGTTCCGCGAGGTCTATCGCGAATTGTTGACCGCGTACTTCGGTCCCGACTTTGTGATCGACGACGAACTGGAACGCGAATGCTTCCGGATTCCTCACTTTTACCGTGCGTTTTACGTCTACAAGTATGCAACCGGGCTGAGCGCCGCGGTCGCACTTTCGCGTCGTGTGCTCGAAGGTGGCAAGCAAGAACTTGACGATTATCTACGCTTTCTATCGGGCGGTTGCAGCAAAGATCCGCTCGATTTGCTGCGTGACGCCGGAGTCGATATGACCCAACCCGAACCCGTCGCGACGACACTCGAACGCTTCCGGACTTTGACCGAAGAGCTCGATCAACTGATCTAGCGGCAACGGATCTAGCGGTACTTCGCTTTTCAAACAACTTGCTTTTCACCCCAGTGGACTCGCGTTATGGCCAATTTGACGTTTTGTGGCGCCGCCGGCACGGTTACGGGATCTTGTTCGTTAGTCGAAAGCGAAGGCAAGAAATTCTTAGTCGATTGTGGCTTGTTTCAAGGCACGAAAACGACTCAGAGTTTGAACTACAAGCCCTTTCCGTTTGATGCGGCAAAGATCGAGTTCCTGCTATTGACTCACGCTCACATCGACCATTCGGGGTTGCTACCGAAGTTGGTGCGAGCTGGGTTTCGCGGCAAAATTTACGCCACCGATGCCACCTGTGATTTGTTGGAGTTCATGCTGCGTGATTCTGCGTATATCCAAGAATCCAACGCCGAACGGTTGAACGTCAAACGCGAGCAGAAAGGCCAAGATTTAATCGAGGCGATCTATACGATGGAAGATGCCGAGCAAACTCTGCGGCAGCTTGAGCGAGTGGAATACGAGCAGTGGTTCAGCCCAAGCGACGGGATTCGCGGGCGTCTATGGAACGCCGGCCACTTGTTGGGGTCGGCGTCGGTGGAAGTCCAACTCGACGAATCAGGTGATACGATTCGCGTGTTGTTCTCGGGCGATCTGGGGCCGGACGAAAAAGCGTTTCACCTCGCACCGGACGCGCCCGCCGGGTATGACTATGTCATTTGTGAAAGCACCTACGGCAATCGCGATCGCGAAGACTACACGCTGGAAAAACGCCGTGAAATGCTGCGAGAGGAATTAACGCTCGGGCTTAAACGGGGTGGCAATATTGTCATTCCCTCCTTCGCCGTCGAACGCAGCCAAGAACTGCTGCATGATATCGGCGTGTTGATTTCGACTGGCCAAATTCCCGAGGCGGATGTCTATCTTGATTCGCCGCTTGCGAGAAAGGTCACCGAAGTGTTCATCGATCATGCCCATGATCTGGATGATATCGAAACGGATGCGGCGAGTATCTTTCGGCACCGGCGTTTTCATCTCGTCCAAAGTGTCGAGGAAAGCAAGGCGGTCAATCGAATTAAACGCGGTGCGATCATCATTTCGGCAAGCGGGATGTGTAACGCAGGCCGGATCAAGCATCACTTGAAAAGCAACATTTGGCGGCGTGAGTCGACGGTTTTGTTTGTCGGTTATCAGTCGCCTGGAACGCTCGGACACATCATCACCAGCGGTGCCAAACGGGTTCGCATCTATGGTAAAGAATACAAGGTCGAAGCGGCGATTCGTCGCATTGGTAATTATTCGGCGCATGCCGACCAAGGCGAGTTGCTGGACTGGGTCAAAGAACGCGGGCCCGTGTTGGGCGCGTTGTTTCTGAACCACGGCGAAGACGATGCGCGTGAATCGATGCGTGAAATGTTGCACGAACAAGGCGTCGACCGTGACAAGATTTTTATGCCGCAGTTTGACGAAACCTTCGAGCTAAAGGCCCATCAGTGTCCTGTGCTGGTGTCGCATCCCCAGCCTCGTTTGGATGAATCGCAAGCGGTCCGTGACTGGAACAATGACTATGCCAGTTTCATGATCAGCTTGGGCGATAAACTCAGATCGCTTCCGGATGGTCACAAGAAGGCCGAATTGTTGCAGCAATTGTCATCCGTGTTAGGGCAGTAGACGTGGTTCGTTTTTCGGCACGGACGGAGTCTTATGCGAAGTCTGTTTAAGTACATCGTTGATGCGGTGCGACAGCCTCGCGAAGAGCTGACGCGTCATCAGGAATCGGTGCGTTATGCCTGTGACTTGACTGCTCATTGTTGGCGCCAATTGGTTCATTACCGTGCCGAAGGGATGGCGGCGGAATTAACCTATCGCACGATCTTTTCGCTGATTCCCGTCGTCGTGCTGGGATTGGTGATGTTTCGCATCGTCGGCGGACTCGAAGAGGTCCAGCAAAAAGTCGAAGACCAGGTCTATTCGTTCTTTGGCGTTCCCTACATCCCGGATGACTATTTCCAAAACGACACCGACGAGCAAATGGACTTGCCGATCGGCTGGGATGCCGGCGATGGGCAAACCGATTTCAGTTTGTCGCCACCGTCCTTGGCACAACCCGAAGGGACGGTGGTTCAGCAGACGAGCGATTCCGTGACGGAAGGGAGCGACGTCGAAGATCCCAGCAGCGACGCCGAGTCGCGTCGTCAAGCACGCGCGGGGATTCGCAAGGCGCTGCATGAAGCTACCGCCAAAATTGCCGATCTGGATTTTGCGTCCATCGGAGTGATTGGATTGGTGTTGTTTATCTACGCCGCGATCGCGTTGGCGAATGCCACCGAATCGATTTTCAATTTGATCTTCGAAGCTTCGACCCACCGGCCGGTCCATATCCGCGTTGCCATTCACTGGTCGATTATCACGTTGGGCAGCGGTTTGTTGGCGATCAGTTTGTATTTGTCGGGCCAAGCCGTCGATTGGTTTGGAACGCTCGGGGCGAACCAGACGCTGGTGGTGATCGCATCGCACGGTTTATCATTGATCGCGAGCTGGGCGTTGCTGTTCCTGTTGTACGCGTTGATGCCTAATACGCACGTATCGGTTCGCGCGGCGGCAATCGGATCGTTTGTGGGGGCGGTATTGTGGCAGGCGGCCAAAGCAGGTTTCCAGTTCTATGTCGCCACGGCGCTGCCCTATGCGGCGCTGTATGCATCGCTGGGATTGATCCCGTTGTTCTTGTTTTGGATCTACGTGACCTGGCTGATCTTTTTGTTCGGTTTGATCCTGACCCGAACGCTACAGATGATGCGCGGCCGACGTTCGGCCAAATGGATCGATGCCGATGACGAAACGGCGCTACACGGCGATCCCGATTGGATGCTGCCGATGATGGTCGAAGTGGCCGAAGCGTTTGAAGCGGGCAAGACGCTGGATTTCCAGCAGCTTTCGACGCGGCTGGGGCTAAACGGCAATCATGCCCGCGAGATGGCTGAACGTCTTATCGATGCAAAGTTGCTGCGGCGTGTGACCCAAGGCAATGACGATGACGAGGATGATTCCTTGACTTTAGGGCGACCGGCCCAGCAGATTGAAATCCGAGAGATTTTAACGCTGGCTCATCATTCACGGTCCATCAGCCGGCATCGAGCCTGGGTGGCTCTCCGCGAAATCCAGAAGGCCCAACACGATGCCGTGGCGGGCCAAACGCTCGCCTCGCTGATGAGTGACGGTTAACGCATTTTTCAAATTGAAGATCGGCGTGATTCTAGTAACGGTGCGGCGAGAGGCTGCTCGACCAAAACCGATCGATTTTACTTGCCGCAATCGGTCTGCCGCGGCTGAAGCTTTTTCCCGAAACAGCCCTCCCTGACGCTCCCATTACTTGCACTGGACGTGGGGTGCCTTATGATCAAGGGGCAAATCGACTCGTATTGGCGAGTCCTCCGTCTGTCCCTTCGAATGTTGTGAGCGTCATGATGCTGTCGCCCGTCCTTTCTGCTGCTGCCGAAGCTGCCCCTGTTGGTTTTGCATTGCCGCTGGCCAATTGGCAATTGCTCGGGCAAAAGCCGATGAATGTGGTTTGGTTGGCGATCGCGCTGTTTGTGCTCTTCCTGATTGCCATCCTGGGATTCTTCTTTATCCGCTACGGAAAACTATGGTTCCAAGCGTACATGTCGGTTGCCGACGTCAGCTTGATGAGCTTGATTCGGATGCACTTCACGAAGGTCAATCCAAACGTCATCGTGCAGGCCAAAGTCATGTCGGCTCAAGCGGGGCTAAGCATTTCGCGTCGCGACGGGATCAGCACTCGGCGATTGGAAGCCCACTATTTGGCGGGGGGGAACGTGATGAATGTGATTCACGCAATCATCGCGGCTCATCGCGCCGAGATTCCATTGGATTTCGACCAGGCGGCTGCCATCGATTTGGCCGGACGTGATGTTCTGGACGCGGTGCAAACGAGTGTTTATCCAAAAGTCATCGATTGTCCCGACCCGAGTCGAACCGGAAAGACCACGCTCAGTGCGATCACCAAGAACGGAATCGAACTTCGGGTGCGAGCCCGTGTGACCGTGCGAACCAATATTGAACAATTGATCGGCGGAGCGACCGAAGATACCGTGATCGCGCGTGTTGGCGAGGCCATCATTAGCTCGATCGGTTCGACCACCGACCACTTCAAAGTGCTCGAGAATCCCGACATGATCACTCGCGTGGTGCTGTCGCGTGGACTGGATGCGCAAACCGCATTCGAAATCGTTTCGATCGATATTGCGGACATCGATGTTGGCGAAAACATCGGCGCACGATTGCAAAGTGATCAAGCCGAAGCGGACACTCGCGTGGCACGTGCCCAGGCCGAACGTCGACGTGCCGAGGCGATTGCCGAAGAGCAACAAATGAAAGCCAAGGTCGCCGAGAACCGTTCGCAGTTGGTTTTGGCCGAAGCCAAGGTGCCGATGGCGATGGCCGAAGCATTCCGTGGCGGTCGCATCACCGCACCCAACACGAACTAAGCAATGAGTCGCAAATCCTATCGTGTCAAATTCGCGGGCGGTGCGGGGTTTGAATTAGCGGGCATCATCGACCGGCCCGATACCACCGCCGCCGTGCCCGTGTTGGTGCTGAGTCATTGTTTCACTTGCAACAAAGACTTAAAGGCGATCGTGCGAATCTCGCGAGCCCTCGCTCAGCGCGGCATCGCAGTGCTTCGCTACGACATGACCGGCCTCGGCGGCAGCAGCGGTGATTTCTCGCAGACAAACTTTTCGACCAATGTGGCCGACTTGAAGGCGGCGATCGCGTTTGCAGATTCGGAAGTGGGCGACGTGCATGCGTTGATGGGACACAGTTTCGGTGGAGCGGCGTCGTTGGCCGTCGCCAGTGAATGTTCGTCACTCCTATCCAAAGACAGTTCCCCGGCTGCGGAAAAAAAACTCGGCTGCGTGATCGCGTTGGCGGCACCAAGTGACACGTCTCATCTTGCCTCGCTGCTGTTGCGAATGAACCCCGCAATCGAGAAAGATGGCGAAGGCGAAGTTTCAATCGGTGGCTACCGATGGCAGATTGATTCGCAAATGGTCGATGATTTTCGCAGCCATCGGCTGCCTGATTTGATTGCCAACATTCGTATTCCCACGATGGTCCTGCATTCACCCGTGGACCAAACCGTCGGCTTCGATCATGCACTGCGGATCATGTCGCTGATCAACCAGACGGAAGCTTCCGAGACAGAAAATTCCGATCCCGCGCAGAGCAAACCGTTGTGTTCGTTGGTTTCGTTGGACGGCGCGGATCATTTGTTGTCCCAACATGCTCATGACATCGAGTTTGTTTCCGATTTAACGGCAGCCATGGTGCATCGGCACTGTCGCCCGTGATGCATACGCCTGGGATGCAATATCACTCTACCGACACGCACATTTGCCTTATGCAGCGCGAGATCCTACTGTTTGCCGCCATCCGTGATGCCGCGGATACCGATTCGCTTCTCATTGACGTGGCGAGCGACGCGACCGCTGCCGACGTGCTTCGCGAAGTCGCTCAGCGTGTCCCGTCCACGCAAACGTTGCTGGCATCGTGCCGGGTGGCGCTGGACAACCGTTATGTTCCAAACACTCAGCCGCTTGGGGCGGCAAAAGAGATTGCGATCATTCCACCGGTCAGTGGCGGTTGATTGTGATGTCGGACTGTTACGTTTATTTGACCGAGGATCCGATCGATTATGGGTCGCTGTTGTCAAGAATCGCCGATCCTGATGTCGGAGCCCATGCGTGGTTCTATGGAGTGACGCGGCGAATCACAGGCGATCGCATCACCAGCCTGCTTTCTTACGAAGCTCATCAGCCGATGGCGCTTGCCGAGTTAAATCGATTGGCCACCGAAGCAATCGAGCGGTTTCACTTGTGCAAAATCGTCATTGTCCATCGGCTGGGTGAAGTCCCGGTGGGCGAAGCGAGCGTGGTGCTCGGTTGCAGCAGTGCTCATCGCAAACAGGCGTTTGCCGCACTGCCCTGGTTGATGGACCAAATCAAAACCGACGTGCCGATTTGGAAACGTGAAACGTTCACTGATGGCACGACTCTGTGGGTGCATCCGACGGATTCAGCCGCCGACTCAGCAGCGGATGAACTCGAAGTGAGGGATGACTCATGATGTCGCATGGCCGAATCTATCTGGATCACGCAGCGACGTCGTGGCCGAAGCATTCAGACGTGCTTGATGCGATGGATTGCTATGCTCGCGATTGTGGCGCTGCGTCGGGACGTGGCCAATATCAATCGGCGAACCGGGCGGATGCGATCCTACGTTCGGCTCGGCTTGGAATCTCGCGTTTGATCGGAAGTCCTGCGGCCGAGGGTATCGCGTTTTTCAGTAATGGGACTCAGGCGATCAACGCGGCGATCGCGGGTATCGTTCGCGATGGGGACCATGTCGTGACCACGGCTGCGGAACACAACAGCGTGCTGCGACCGCTGTCGCATCTTGCCGCGACTCGTGATCTCACTCTCAAAATCGTCGACTGTGATCGCGATGGTGTGGTGCGTGCCGATGACGTGCTTGATGCCGTGACCGATGCGACCCGCTTAGTGGCAGTCACGTCGGCTAGCAACGTCACCGGCGGCGAGCAACCAATTCAAGCGATCGGCTGCGGATTGAAAAAACGTCGTTCGGCTACCCACTCCGCTGCCTTTTTGTGCGACGCGGCTCAAACGTTTGGCTATCTACCGATCGATGTGCAAGCGTGCGGAATTGATCTGTTGGCGGCACCGGGACACAAGGGCGGTGGGGGACCGCAAGGAACGGGATTTTTGTATGTTTCGCCTGCCTGGCACGAGCAAATCAACGCCAGCGTGTTTGGTGGCACCGGCAGCCAATCCGAGTCTCTGGAGATGCCGGCGTCAATGCCAGCGAAGCTAGAGCCAGGGAATTTGAACGTCGCAGCGATTGCTGGCTGGGATGTGGCGATCAAACAGATCGCTGCCCGCGACGAAGCGGTCTACAGCGAGACGCTGCAAACGGTTGCGAGACAATTAAACGAGGGGCTCCGAGCCATCGAGTCGATCCGCGTGTTTGGCAAGCCGGGGCGATTGCCGATTGTCAGTCTCGCGATTGACGGTTTCCAGCCGACGGATCTATCGGCGATTCTGGATGCCCAATTTTCGATTGAAACGCGAGCCGGTTTGCACTGTGCCGCATTGATCCATGATTCGATCGGTAGTGCACCGGGCGGAACGCTGCGGATCAGTGGATCGGCGGCCACGACCCGTGAAGAAATCGATGCCGTGATCGAAGCGATCCGGCAAATTGCCGATGCTGTCGGTTGAAACAGCGCGGATGGGTGTAAAATAGGCCAGCGCCGAAGGACGTGCTATTTCATAAGTTGATGTTGTAGCCCAAAGACCGGGCGGGTCGCGCCGCTTCGCTTTAAAACCCACCTGGTTAGTGTCAAGGTAGATGGCATTTGGCGCTAACCGCAGGCATGTTACATTCAAATTTGACAGGCCCGCGGCTAGTGCCGTCGGCTCACAGGTAGCGTCATATTGCCGGTACAATCCGTACTCTTTAGGCGACTTTCGTCGCCCATTGTAGAACAATTGTCTCAATTGTTCCGCCGGCGGAACTGGCTAAGAAAAGCGAGCCGTTGAGGACAATTGTTCTCCACTGGGAAGGTTGGACTTAGCGTCCTAGGTACAGCGAGAAACCGCCACGTCCGATCGAGATGCCGGATCCGCCACGATAACCGTAGCCTCCGTAACGTCCGTAAGACGGGTAGCCATAGCCGCCACCGTAATACGATCGATACGGAGCCCGATAATGAGACCCGTAGTGATGTCCATGGTGCACCGGAGCCCGATAGCTATGGTGGATGCCATGGTGTCCACGGTGGTGGCTGCCGTGATGGTGCCCGCTGTGACGTGAATAACGACCGTTGGCCGCATCCGCGCTACTTGTCATCACAACGCCGGCTAGAACGAACACGCCTGCAAATAAAATCTTCTTAAACATCGGGA
The DNA here is from genome assembly GCF_039541335.1 of Novipirellula rosea. NCBI lineage: Bacteria > Pseudomonadati > Planctomycetota > Planctomycetia > Pirellulales > Pirellulaceae > Novipirellula > Novipirellula rosea. The sequence continues at coordinate 960,119 of NZ_BAABGA010000120.1, forward strand.
TTGCTCCTGGATGGTAGGGTGTCAAACGAGGAAATCGCAGCAAGATTGATGCTGCGTCCTGATTCATGATCGACTCGTCGTCAAGCGATTCCTTGACGGCCGCAGTTGGTTTCAAACGCGACATGTTGAAACACGCGTTGCTACGATAAACGAAATATCATGATCGCAACATCTGGAGGCGTGTTTCACGAACCTCTCACCCTATTAATGGGCATCGCCGCCGCCGCACCGCCAAGCTGCGGTGGATTCAAAACGACGATGCCGAGCAGGATTTGTTGACGGGAACCCGTCATTAATCGGCTGCTAAGAATCGGCTGCTAGCGGTACACCGCGAGCCCCCCCTCGCGGTAGTGCTAACCCGAAATTTGTTACACGTCGATTTCTTCGGCGTCTTCGGCGCGTTCCATGATAAATCGGAAACGAGCGGATGCATCGCGTCCCATCAAGTCGCTGATCACTCGATCGGTCTCAAGTTGATCGTCGACTTCGACTTTTAGTAGACGACGCGTCTTGGGGTTCAACGTTGTTTCCCAAAGGACTTTGGGCATCATTTCGCCGAGACCTTTAAATCGTGTGATCTCGGGTTTGGCTCGCTTGGCATGCTCGGCCAAAATCTGCTCGCGATGCTCTTCGTCGTTCGCCCAATAGGTTTCTTTGCCGATATCAATGCGATACAGCGGTGGAACGGCGATGAACAGATGACCGTCGGCGATCAACGCGGGCATATGCCGATAAAAGAAGGTCAATAACAGCGTCGTGATGTGATGTCCATCCGAGTCGGCATCAGCCAGCAGGATGATTTTTTGGTAACGCAGCGATGACAGGTTTAGGTTCGGACCGATACCACAGCCCAGCGAGGCAACCATGTCTTGGATTTCTTTGTTCTCGACGATCTTTTTCAGCGTTGCGCTCTCGGTGTTCAGCACCTTTCCCCGCAGCGGCAGAATCGCTTGATTGTTTCGATCACGGCCTTGTTTGGCGCTGCCGCCTGCAGAGTCACCTTCGACGATGAACAATTCCGAGTTGCCTTTTCCGCTCGCCAAGCAATCGCTCAGCTTACCAGGCAACATCGTCCGTTTGGCACCACCTTTACGCGAGACCGCATCCGACGCGGCTCGCGACGCCGCGCGTGCCCTCGCCGCAGCGATGATACGAGCGATGATCGAATCCGCGATCGAACGATTGTTGTTCATCCACTGTTCCAACGCCGGTCGGATCGCCGCTTCGGCCAACGGTTGGACTTCGGGGTTGTTTAAGCGGTCTTTGGTTTGCCCTTGGAATTGGGGTTCCGCGATAAAGATCGACACGATCGCGACCATCCCTTCACGGATGTCTTCATGCGAGATCTTCACGCCGCGTGGTGTCAAACTGTGTGTGTCGATGTAATTACGAACCGCTTTGTTCAGCCCGCTGCGGAATCCGTTCTCGTGTGTACCGCCGTTGCCGGTGGGAATCCCGTTGACGTAGCTGCGGACATGTTCGTCGGTCGATTCGGTCCACTGCAGCGTCAACTCCATACGAATGTCGTCGTCCTTTCGCAGCGTGAAGGGCGATTCGTGTATCGGACGCGCCGAGCGATCCTTCAGCACCTTGGCCAAGTAATCGACGATTCCCTGCTCGTGCAGGTACGTGACCTTGGTGCCCGCGACTTCGTCAATGTAGGTGACCTTGACGCCGCGATGCAGGAAGCTGGCGGTTTCCAATCGGGTGCGAATGGTTTCGCTATCGAAATCGACTTTGGGGAAAATCGTGGGGTCGGGGCTAAACGTGATCGTGGTTCCGGTGCCACGAACGGCCCCTTTCAACTTTTGCAGCCCCGTCTTGGCAACGCCTCGCTCAAACATCATCCGGTACTGGGCGCCGTCGCGGCGGACCACGGCCGTCAGTTCTTTGGACAACGCGTTGACGACCGACGCACCGACCCCGTGCAATCCGCCCGCCGTTTTGTAGTTCTCGCCGTCAAATTTGCCGCCTGCGTGCAGCACCGTCAGCACCATTTCGAGTGCTGGCTTTTTGGTTTTGGGGTGTTTGTCCACGGGGATACCGCGGCCGTTGTCGCTAACGGTCACACTCGAGCCGCCTTTGTGCAGCGTCACGGTGATCTCGGTCGCGTGACCGTTCATCGCTTCGTCGACCGAGTTGTCCACGACTTCCCAAATCAAATGGTGAAGTCCGGCCATTCCCACGCCGCCGATATACATGCCGGGACGTTTGCGAACAGGATCGAGACCTTCGAGGGCAACGATATCCTTCGCACTGTAAGTTTTGGTTGCAGTACTCATATTCAGTTTTCGTCGAACGTTTCAGGTGCAGCGGGTGGAGGAGTTACGATCTCGGCAATCTTGCCGTTCTTTTGAATCTCGGTGCCACGGCCGCCACGCGAGGTAACGCGGTATTTGGCCGTCGAGATCGTCTTCTTCGCTCCTCGATTGGTTTGAACCGTCATCAGATCCCGATCGCCTGTCGAGGGTTTGAAGCCGAGCAATCGGTCGTCGCTCGACAAGCGGATCAACGTGACTCCCTTGCCCGCACCGGACAAGTAATTGATTTCTTCGGCAGCACAGACCATCGCTCGACAGTTTTCTGAAACGGCGAGGATCACTTCGCTGCCGTGGATCGCCACGACGTCGATGATCGACGCTCCGGGGGCCACGCGAGCAAACCGGCGACCACTTCGCGTGGAGGGTTCGGCAAAACCGGCTAAGCCAAAGCGAAGTGCGAATCCGTTGGAACTCGCCGCGAAGGCGTGGGTGTGCGGACACAAGTCCGGCCTTTTCGGGTCCTCTTGAATGTCGCCGATCACGCGTGGGTCAAACGACATCGCCGCAATGATGTGTTCGCCATCCTTCAGTTTGAACAACTTTTGGATCGGTTCGCCAAATCCCGTCGACGCGGGAATGTCGATCATGCGGGTGGTGTAACAAACACCAAGCGACGAGAAAAATCCAATCGACGAAACGGTGTTACCTGAAACGCAGGTCAGCACTTCGTCGCCCTGACGCAGCCGACTCTTGCTCGGATCGGCAATCTGTTTTTGTCGCTTCACCCAACCGTCTTTGGTCACCATGACGTGGCAATCTTCGGCGACAATAAAGTCTTCGGCGGCGTACTCGATTTCTTCGGCGACGGTATTGATCTTGGATTGTCGTCTCGCAAACGGGTCTTTGTTGTAAGCGTCAATCAACGATTCAATCTCGGTGCGGACGATCGTCCAGCGTCCCGATTGGTAGTTGTCTTTCGAATCTTCGTCCAGCAGTTTCTTGATCTCGTTGGCTCGTTTTCGCTTGTCCTTTAACTCGTTCATGATCAAATCGATCTCGAGTCGGGCCAAACGATATAATTTCAGTTCCAAGATCGCGTCGGTTTGCTCTTCATCGAGCCCCCCTTTGGCTGCGGGAAACCGTTTCATGATTTTCATTGCCGCGTCGGCCTTGCCTTCGGATTTTCGGATGATCCGAATGATCTCGTCCAAAGCATCGAAGATCAGTGCATAGCCTTCGAGAATATGGATCCGCCGCAGTAACGCGTTCAGTTCGTTCTCGAGCCGCTTGGTCAAAACTTCCAATCGGAAATGCAAGAAGTGCCAAAGCATCTCCTTGAGTCCCAAGCGGTTAGGGGCGCCCACCTCCGGATTTTCGGTGGGAACCAGACACGTCATGTTGACGTTAAAGTTCTTTTGGAAATCGGTGTGCCGATACAAGTAGGCGAGGACTTTGTTTTCGTCGGCCCCTTTTTTCAACATCAAGTCGACGCGAATTTCGTCCGTTGACAAATCACGCGCTTCGATCACCAACGGCAACTTGCCCGAGTAGATGATCTCGTTGATCCGCTCGACCAGTGCTGACTTGTTAACCCCAAACGGAATCGAGGTGATCTGCAGTACCGGACTGCCTTTTGTTTTTGAGTTCAGCTCGGCGGTGCCACGCAGCTTGATCGTGCCTTGACCGGTGCTGTAGATCTCGCGGAGCTCTTCCTTGGTATTGGTAATCTCGCCGCCGGTGGGAAAGTCCGGGCCTTGGACCGCATCGTTGGCGACGAGTTGGTAGTCTTTGATCTCGGGATCGCGAAGCAGTTTCAACAGCGCCTGGCAAACCTCTTTAAGGTTGTGCGGCGGAATGTTGGTCGCCATCCCAACGGCGATTCCCGTGGCGCCGTTGACCAACAAATTGGGGACGCGGCTGGGCAATACGACCGGTTCTTCGCGGCTGCCGTCATAGTTGGGTTTAAAGGCGACCGTGCGAGTGGCCAGGTCGGCCAGCACCTCGTTGGCGATCGGAGTCATGCGGCACTCGGTGTACCGCATCGCCGCCGCGTTGTCGCCGTCGACGCTGCCGAAGTTTCCGCTGCCGTCGATCAGCGGCATACGAAGCGAGAACGCCTGCGCCATCCGCACCAAGGCTTCGTAGATCGAACTGTCACCGTGGGGGTGGTAATTACCCATCACGTCCCCGACGACCTTGGCACATTTACGGTGCTTCGCGGTCGCGTTGAGACCTTGTTGGTTCATCGTGTACAGAATTCGCCGCTGGACCGGCTTCAACCCGTCACGCACGTCCGGCAACGCCCGGCTGGTGATCACCGACAACGAATAGTTGAGGTACCGTGATTGCGCGGCTTGCCGCAGCGGGATCGACGTCAGCAATTGGTCATCGACCGCGTCAAACAGAGATCCGTTGCTTTCGCCGTTGTTTTTGGAAGTGCCTTTTCGGCTGGATTGCGAAGATGAGTTTCGTTTTTGCCGTTTGGCCACGCCTTGAAGTCCTTTTGGTCAGTCCTGCGGATTTTCGAATCGGAGTTGAATTTCTCTGTTTAACGGCAACCGCCAGCCGTCGGGAAGATCGATCCGGAAGTTCGATCGCTGCTTCTTCTTCGGCATTCTTGCCTCGTCAACCTGCGTAATTTGTACGCTTTACAGCTGATTCGCTCGATAGGGCAATCTCGGAAGATTCTGCACCGGTAAAGGGGTTATAGCGATCAAAGCCATCGCAGCGAAACCGCTGATCACGCGGAGCTGGGCGAGCAAGTGAGCAAAAAATCATGAAGGCAGGGGATTTAGCCCGAATTACAATGACGTAGGAATCTTTCTGGAAATGAGTTGCATTGCCAGACCCCCCATTGGCCCTCGTCGAGTTTGTCCTGGGCTACCGCACGTGAAAATTAGATTGGGTTCGTCGGAGGAACCGTAGGATGAAACGTCAAACCATGCTCGGAATCGCAGCCATGGCGTCACTTGCCATGGTCGCGGTCATGAACCAAACGGCTTCCGCCCAACACTTTGGTCGCGGTGAACGCATCGTCAGCTCCCATGTCGTCAGCGACGAAGTGGTCGGTGGAAACACTCAAGTCGGTGGAAACACTCAATACGCCGGCGATATCGTCAGCAGCGACGGCTACGTCGGTGGGGTGGGGATCCAGCGTCAGTACGGCACTCCTGACCTGTTTTACAACTATTATACCCAGGGCAATGCAAACCGGGCTAACGCTCAAATGTACCTGTCGCCTGTGCCGGTACCGCCGAATGTCGGGCATACCTTCTACACGTATCAGCCGTTTTACCCGCAAGAAATGCTTTACGCGCACAAGGATCGATTCCACAACTATTATGACAATGGACGAGGAATGAACCGCACGCGAGCCACCTATTGGTACCCGCCCGTCAAACAAGCGGCCAGCAATGTTTATTGGAACTATCTGCGGATTCCTCGCTAACGATTTTTGGGGGGCTGCCGAGAAAACACACAGCCCGACACTCGCACCTCCTATTTTTGGGAATGAATCATGATTCAACGACTTGTCCTTGCTGCTGGTTTAGTGGCGACCCTTTGTGGCGTAATGCAAAGCAATGCGACCGCAGGGGATCCCTACGCCGTGACACATATTTGGAATCAAAACTTTGCCATGGATCGCCCCTGGCACGGCCCCTACTACCATCAAAACTATGGCCAACCCTTGGCTCTAGTCGTGCCACCGACCGCCCACATGCGGCAAACGTTGTCGTGGGGCGTCAGCCAGAACTTGATGTATCCCGTGCATCACCAGTACGGACGTAATGCAAATTATCCCGGTGCCGCAGCCCCCGGCAGCTTCTATGCGACTCCCGGCTGGCCAAGTCACACCGATCAATTTGGTGTCTACTACGTCCGCGGACCTTGGTAGTCAGCAAGCAGAAATCAATGCATTAAAAAACGGCACGCCCTTTCAGGCGTGCCGTTTTTTCGTGGTCCTTTGGGGGCGAGGCACTAGTGGTGCCAGTGACCGGTTTGGTGCCAATCGTAATGCCCCGGTTGGACGTGATAGTGGTTGCCATGACGGATAATTTCCGTGGGATGGTAATCGTAGTGGCTGGTGTCGTGGTAATAACCGTGACCATAGCCGTGTCCGTAGCCACCATGGTACCCGCCATAATACGAGCGGTACGAGCTGCCGTAACGCGGCGTGTAATGTTGATAGTGCCCATGACCGTATCCATTTCCCCCTACAGAGATATGGAGGCCCCCAACCCGCAAGAATCCATTTCCGGCTTCCGCAGTTGAGGTGTCCGCAGCAAGGGCAAAACAGGCTGCGATTGCGGGAACCGCGATCCATTTTGTGATTGAAAACATCTTCTTCGAACTCCCCAAAATTGTTTCTCTCTTAAGTCAAACCCCGACTCAAGATCTCATTCCTCTTTAGATGCTACGATCGTGCCGTGAAACATGATCGTGAAACTTTTTTGGGCAAGAATTTTTAGGTGTGTCCTAAGTCTTGCTGTAGTAACACTTTATGCACTTTGTTTGCCGCCGGGAAATCACGGCGTGATCGTTGCGAGACCGTACGCCGTGCTGGAGGTGTGATCGTTTTGAGTGCAGTGGTGTTGTCGAATTGATGTCGCTTTGCTCAGTGGGGGCGATAAACGACGCCCCACTTTCTTACTAAGCGGCTGCTTGGGCGGCTTGTTACAATGACTCGCTGGCGTGTCTCGCGTCGTTTCCCTTGTTCCTTGGGAGATTCTCGGATGGCTATCGCAGCAAATCCATTGGCGTCACTTCATCACAGCCGGATTGTCTACCGCCGGTTTGCCGTGGTCGCACTCTACGTGATGGCGGCGTGCTCGGGGGCAATGCAAGCTGTCACACAGACCAATGGCCTGCTAGGCCTGTTGTGTGCTCTGGGGTTTGCCACCTCAGCGACCATGTGGTTTTGGATCGATTCGCATCTGCGGTCGCGGCCACGTCCCTGGAGTCTTCAATTTGTCTTTTTTCTGACGTGGCCGCTGGCGTCGTTGATCTACTTGCTGGCGTCGCGAGGCATGCGAGGACTCGGTTACTGGATACTGCACGCGATCAGTTTGTCGTTGACCGTCGCGTTTGCAACCGCTTTCGGAATGCTGGTGGCAATGCTTCTTCCGTAGCAAGGCTGCGACCGTAGCTTGGCTTGACGCAACAGGTCAATCGAACTTGTCGACCCAGCGAGTCCAGGTGGCGATCTCTTCTTCGCTCAGCATCGGTTTAGGCAGGGTGCCGAGCCGGGTGCTGCCCGGCGTTCCCGGGGTTTGCGCGCGAACGACCAACATTCCGTTGACGTTCACCTCGAATCCAATCATTCGATAGCGACTTTCTTGACCATGCGCGATCGGATCGATTTTGAAATCATAGCGTCCCAAGGAATGCCAATCGTCACGTTTGACCCCTGCGGTTTCGACAAGCGATAACGCCATCGTTTCTTGGGTGTCCCCCACGGTCAAGCGGCGATTCGTGCGAGCGGGCAGGGCGGTGCCACGCGGGACGATGGGCATAATGCGGCGTCGGCCTTGCGAGGCTTCCACGAGAATGCCGATCGTTTGGCTGGTGACCGATTGTGGCGGCATGGCGATGCTACCACGTCCCGGCAGCTCACTCGCCAAACAAGCCGCTGCACCTCGAGCGACATCGGTTCGGTCAACCACTTGCACCACGATCTGTTCGTTGAGTCCTCGCAGGATCTCGCTGCGAATCTCATTCAAACGCAAGAGCGCCCCCAGCGTGACGATTCGATCGATCCGTTTACGCGATAGCGATGCATAGTGGCACGCCGACTTGATCGCTTTACGAACGCCATCGACCAGATCCTCGCACGCCTGCAGCCATTCGGACCGAACCAGCGTGACGGTTTTCTCAACACCACCAAACTCGAGCGTTACCTTAGTGGTGGGCATCAACATCAATGAGTGCATTGCGGTTTCGCAAGCGATTTGCAGCCGTGGCGCTTGGGCCGATTTACGGGGGTCCACTCCATGATTTTTTTGGAAGGCGGCGGCTGCCATATCGACCAATCGCTGCATCCAAGGCAGCGTGCCGGTGTGCCAATGTCCCGCAGTCGAGATTTGTTTCATGCGGCTTGCGTCGCGATGAAATACGGCTGCGTCAGTGCCTTGTCCGGTCAAACCCAGAAACAAAATGTTCTGGTCCGTGGTGGTATCGAGCGAAGTCATCGCCACTTCGCTTCGTGCGGATTCCGCCACGGGCGGCAGCAACAACGACTGGGCCGCCGCGACGCTGCGGTCAATTAAACGAACCGTTTTTAACCCCGCCATTTGTGCCGCCTGCAGGATGCTTTGGCGATGGAGCTGATCATAGCTGGAGGGAACCGTGATCGCGACCGCGGCAGGCGTGCCCTCGAGATGCCAAGCGTTCCGCGCAAGTCGTTTTAGCAACAATGCGAGCAGGACTTCAGGAGGACATTTTTGACCCGCGATCGGCCGTTCGACAAATTGTTTGCCGATATACATGGGCAGACAATGCACCAGACTCTTGGAATGCGTCGCACGCCGCTTCATCGCCTCGTCACCAAAGAACAATTGGTTCGCATCGCTGCCGATCGACATGCGAAACAGCGGACGTTTTTCGCCTCCGGCATACAGCGTGTTGACCCCGCCCTGCGGCGAGGCTTCCGCGGCGGCAGCGTAAAACATCCCCATATCAAACGCCAACACGTTGGCGATATGGGCCGATGTCGATCCGCCCACAAACGTGGAACCTTCACCGATCGGTTGGCGGAGAGCAAATTCGGCTAACCATTGCGGTTCATTGGTTTTGTCTGCGTATTCGCCAAGGTCTTCGATCACTTCGTCAAGCGACGTGTAACGTGCATGCGGCTTCTTGGCCATCATTCGCCGAAACAGGTTGGCGAACTGCATGTCAACATCGCGACGCACCTGCATCAAATCAGGAATCTCGCCGTGGCGATGCCCGTAAACCTGTTCGAGATATTCACCGGTAAACGGGGGTTGGCCGGTCAGCAAGAAATACAACGTCGCGCCGAGCGAATAGATGTCGCTTCGTGAATCGGCGGTGTCCGCGTCCTCGAGTTGCTCGGGGGACATAAATGACAATGTCCCGACCAAACGCCCTTTCGCTGGACGTGCATTGACGATGTCTTTGCTGGCCGAGTCTGCTTTTTGCGCTGCGAGCACCGCTGGATGACGCGTGGTCAAGCCTGCGGTGCTAATGCGAGCGAGTCCCAGGTCGAGCACTTTGACCGTGCCGTCCTTGGATCGCATGATGTTGCCCGGTTTGACATCTCGGTGAATGATGCCGGCGCGGTGAGCATGTAATAGTCCCATCGACGCTTGGCGGATGATCGATGCCGCTTCGCCGACGGACATGGGACCCCGGGTGGCCACCCTATTGGTCAACGTCATCCCATCGACGTACTCCATTGCCAAGTAATGGATGCCATGATCCTCGCCCGCATCAAACGCCGCGACGATATTGGGATGCAGCACTCGCGAGGCAGCTCGGATCTCTTCATAGAAGCGATCCACCGCCTGTTGATCCTTCATTAATTGCCCTGGCAACATTTTCAGCGCGACGGTCCGCTGCATGCGAACATGTTCGGCTAAAAACACCTGCCCCATGCCGCCGCTGCCGAGTTTTTCCTTCAGTGCATAATCGCCAAGCTGCTCAGGCATCGGCTCCGATTGGTCCTCGGTTACCGTGGCCGCCTTGTGTCCCGAGCTATCAAAAAGAGCGGATCCAGAAAGGTCGAGTTCCGAAAAGTCACCGCTCGACTCGCCACCACCATCACAGGTTGGCGGCTCGTCTACGTGGGGAATCAGGTCGGAGGAGGACGGTTCAGGCACGACAAGGTATCTTTGGAGCGAAAGAGTTGCTGGAAAGATCGCGGGGTACCAGCTGCCCTGCACTGGGTGGAAAGTTTATGCTGGGGGGGGAAGCCATATGGCTCATCTATTGAAACGCTAATTCTAGGCGAAGGAACTCATTTTTATAGACCGACGTGCCTGTATGGATGACCAGAACCGCAGGATTCGGTAGGATTCGTGAGGATTCTGCGGCGTTTCCTCACGAGTTGTGTTGTCACTCCGCCGAGCCAAGGTATTTACCTCGCTTTCCTATTTTTTTCCTGCACTTCGCATAACGGAAGTTGATCTCTTGTCTGACCCACAATCGGCTGGCCCTCATTCCACTCCCGCAGGTTCTGACGCTGCTGCGGCGGACCGACTGTTGCGGATCGCGACGCGTGAGAGCCCGTTGGCGATGTGGCAAGCCGAGCATGTCGCTAGTTTACTTCATTCCGCGGGTTTCGCCACGAAATTGGTGCCAATGGTCAGCGGTGGGGATACCGACATGCGTCCAATCGAATCGGGCCGGCAGGTCGGCGTGTTCACCAAGCGAATTCAACAAGCGATTTTGGATGACGAGGCCGATATCGCTGTCCATTCATTAAAAGACCTGCCGACCGAAGTCGATCCGAACCTCGTGCTTGCCGCAGTGCCGCAGCGCGAGGTGGTTCAAGATTGTTTGGTGTCCCATTCCAAGTGGACCATTGCGACGTTGCCCAAGGGAGCCAAGATCGGCACCGGCAGCCGTCGGCGTGCGGCACAGCTGCGGCATCATCGACCCGATCTGGATGTCCAACCGATTCGTGGCAACGTCCAAACACGGCTCGAAAAACTGCGTGTGGGCGAATACGACGCGATCATGTTGGCATCGGCTGGTTTGACTCGTTTGCAAATGGACGAGGTGTCGCGTGTCGAATTGCCGCTCGATCAGATGTTGCCCGCGCCCGGCCAAGGAGCGCTCGCGATCGAAGTGCACCGCGATGCCGAAGCGGTCCAGAGAATCGTGGGAACATTGAATCACGTTCACGCCCGGGCCACGGTGACGGTCGAGCGAACTTTGTTAGCGTCGCTCAACGGTGGCTGTCTGGCACCGATTGCCGCCTACGCCCAAATCAACGATGGCGTGCTTTCTCTCGACGCGGTGGTGTTGTCGACCGATGGAACGCAGCGGTTGGACGAAAGCCGATCGATTGCATTTGATCCCATGCAATGGGAATCGTGTGCAAAAACGCTCGCGGACCAGGCAAGCGAAAGCTTGGCGAGTCGTGGGGCGCGTGAATTGATTCACGACACGCGGATGTGATCCTCCCACAGCGGCTCCGCGATAAAAAACGCTGACGGTCGCACTACGCGCCCGCGAAACTTGTGGTCGGATCGACAATCGGTTCATCGGTGTGGATTTGATCCGCTTCGATTTCTTCGTCTGCACTTCGCAGCGATCCAAAATACAGCAAACAGGTGACGGCAATGCCCATGCTGATCACAATCCAAAACGGTTGATACTCGGGGCCTTGCTCGGTCGTTCGCAAGAAGATCGATGCGCCACCCCAACTGCTTTCGGTGATCCGCTGAAGCGAAACCGATAACGCATTGTTGGTGAAGTGAATCAAGATGCCTGGTAAAACGGATCCGGTTCTCAGTGCGATCCATCCCAGCATCAATCCCATCACCGTGGCAGCGATCGATTGCTGTAAAACCCCGTGCGAGATCCCAAACAGGATCGCGGTGACGACCACCGCACGCAGTCGGCCACCTTGGCGTTCCAAGCCGCCAAAGATAAAGCCGCGGAAGGCAAGCTCTTCGCAAATCGCCGGTACCAGTGCCATTAGTAATACGACCGAAACCCAAGGGGCGGCGGCGATTTGGTCGGCAAATGGCTTCATCGAAGCCATCGCTTGCTCGCTGACCGGGTACATATGGCTAATCCACGATGCCAACATCACGTAGGTAGGATGCAGCGTACAGCCCAGCAGCACGCCCAACGGCAGCGTCGTCCAGTGCGGCATGCGAATCCGCAGGCTTTTTCGTAGGGATGTCGTCAGCACGGTTGCCATTAATAGAGTCGGAGCCAGGATCAAACCAAGCTGCGGCATCAGCACTAATTTGCTGATGCCCGAAAACGTGGTCGGCATTTCAGTGACCGCTAGTTTGCCAAAGAACAATGCGACCAGGATCGCAGCGCCACAGGCAACCGCTTGACTTGGGGTCGCCGCAATTTGACGGTCACGCCACAGGTGCCGGACCCATTGCCGCAGTTCCCATTGCTCGTTGCTGCCAAACAGCACCGATTCATCATCAAATTGTTTCAGTGCCCAACGCGACGCCATCCACAAACATGTGACCGTGACGCCGGCCACCATCGGCAAATGCCAAAGCGCGATTCCGTATTGGCCTTCGACCAACGCACGGACCATTAAAAACATTCCCGTGACGGGAATCAAACTGGTGCCGACCGTCAATGTCGTGCCGGGCAACATCGGTAACATCACTAGCGGCAACGTGACCATCATCAGCGGCATCAAATAGTATTGGCCTTCTTTACTGCTTCGCGCCATCGCAGCGACCGCGAGTGCCAATGCACTAAACAGCGTCGACAACGGCACGAGTGCAACCAGCAACCACAGCATCGGGCCAATCGGCGGCGCCCCGATCGCGCCTGCACCACCCCCAAAGCTGATTTGTCCGATCACGAACGAGCTGGTCACCAACATGCTGCCAGCGTTCAGGATCGCGGTCAGCATACTAAAGGTCGTCACGGCGGCAAGTTTGCCAGCGACGATTTCCGAGCGAAGTGCCGGGCTGCACAATAACGTTTCCAGCGTGCCACGTTCTTTTTCGCCAGCGACCAAATCGATCGCCGGGTAAAACGCACCCGTCATCGCCCAAATCAACATGATAAACGGCAGCAGTTTGCTCCACAGCGCTGCCTCGCGAGTGCTGGCCGGTGCGATATCGATATCGTTGAGCTGGAATAGTTCGAGCGACATCATGTCGATGCCGGATTCCGTCAATCGCTCGTTGATCCAACCCGATCGCCATGTTCCCAGAATCTTGGCAACGCGTTCGCGGGCAACCATCGATTGATCCGAGGCCACATTGTAGAGCAATTGGATCGCCGCTTCGTCATTTTTTAGCCGCTGTTCGGGCTGCTTGAATTCCGGTGGTACGACGACCACCACATCGAACATCCCGCTACTCACCCAATCTTCGGCGCGTTCGGGAACGCTGCGACGCGAGTTTATGTCGTCCCATGGATACGTCACCACTTGCAGCGGGTCGTCGGCGGGAACCAGGGTTTCGGCGAAACAATCTTCGCCGACCAAAGCGGGGACGCCTACCAAATGGTCGGTGCCGATCACACACACACTGGTGGAATGTTGTTGGGTGAACTGAACCATCTGTAACAGCAGCGTTCCGACCAACGGGTAAAGCAGCACTGGCAAAACCGCGATCGTAAACAACGTCCGGCGGTCACGCAGTTGGTCTCGCATCTCGCGAGCATAGATCAGCCAGACCGAGGACCAGCGTAATTTGTCGGCGTTTTCGGCGGCTTGTCGCTTTTGTTTTGTAGAGAGGTTCATGCGAATGCTCCTGAGATTGCCAGTCCTTGCACTTCCGCGTCCCCTTGTTCATGTCGGCTAAGCAGGTCGAAGAAGACTTCTTCAAAGTCTTCTTGTCCATGGCGTTGTCGTAGGTTTTCCAGTGTGCCGCTGTCGAGGATTCGGCCTTGGTGCATGATCGCAATTCGGTCACACAGTTTTTCCACTTCGCTCATGATGTGTGTCGAGAAGATCAAACACTTGCCGGCGTCACGCAAATCCCGCACGATCGCCAACAGGTTGCGCGCCACCATCACATCGAGCCCCAGCGTGGCTTCGTCAAACACCAACACCGGAGGGTTGTGAACCAAGGCGCGGGCGATCGAGACTTTTTGTTTCATGCCGGTCGACATTTTCGCGCCCGGGACATCACGAAAATCGTTCATTCGCAATTGAGTGAATAACGTCTCGAGTCGTTCGCGAAGCTCGTCACGAGACATGCCGTGCAAACGACCAAAGTAGCCGACCATTTCCCAGGCGGTCATGCGGTCGTACATCGCGGTGTTGTTGCTGACGAATCCGATGCGTCGCCGCACTTCGGCGGGATCCTGCACAACGTCATGACCGGCGACGTTTGCGATACCCGAGGTCGGGCTCAATACGGTGCTCAAGATGCGTAGCACGGTGGTTTTGCCAGCGCCGTTGGGCCCTAGCAGCCCAAAGATTTCTCCGGGCGCGACCGTGAAGGAAACACGGTCGACGGCGATAAAGCGACCACGATTGAGATCGTCGTAGGTCTTTGTGAGATGTTGTACGTGAATCATGGATGCCCATCTGCCCCGGGATCTAATTGCCGTGGTCGGTTGAATCGTCGGGTGACGGTCAACACGGTCATAGCGGTTGTTCGCACGGGCGACCGCACCCTCATCGTTGGGCTACCGGATGTGATCGCGAGCGCATGACGAAACCGCTACGGAATCGTAGCCCCCGTTATGGCAAAGGACAGCGATTCATGAGCGAACATGGCAAAAACGTGAGCAAAGGGACCCGGGGGGGCGTTAATCCTTCACTCTAAGCCGTACAACCGGACCTGTGATCGAATCGAGTGATTCGATTTCTTGCGTCGCGGCCCGGGCGGCACCCTCGGTCGCTTCGTGCGTCATGATCACCAAGGGGACCGGATCAAGATGCGCAGATCCGTTTTCGCCCTCGTGCTGCATCACCGACGCGATCGAGATCTTGTGCTTCGCAAGCACGGCAGTGATCGATGCCAGCGTGCCTGGATGATTCGCCACGCTGAGCCGCAGATAGTTTCGCCCCACCAACGTATCAGCGTCGCGAAGCTTCGCACGCGGAGGATTGTCAATCGAGAAATATTCGAGCGTTTGGAACGTCAAACGGGTTCGACCGACCGCGGTGTCGATCAAGTCTGCGACGACGGCCGAAGCGGTCGGCATCTGACCGGCACCCAAGCCGTGATAGAACACCGGACCCACGGCATCGCCGACCACACGGATCGCGTTGAAGGCGTCGCGAACTTCGGCCAGCGGCGTGCCGATGCGGACCAAGGTTGGAGCCACGGAGAGTTCGAGTCCATCGTCGGCCAGATTCGCAAGGGCCAACAATTTGATGCGGTAACCGAGTTGGCGACTGTATCGCAAATCATCGGGATCCAAGCCGTCGATCCCGATTCGTGGAATGTCCGACCAATTAACGGTCGCTCCGAATGCCAGGTGGGCCAGGATCGCCAGCTTCTGAGCCGCGTCGGTGCCGTCCACATCCATTGTCGGATCGGCTTCGGCATAGCCTAGTTCTTGAGCCTTGCGAACGACGACGTCGTAGGGAGCCCCTTTTTCGTCCATCTGCGTGACGATGAAGTTGCTGGTGCCATTCAAAATGCCTTCGAGCGAGCGAATTTGGTTGGCCGACAAACATTGGCTGACGTTGGCGATGATCGGGATCCCACCGGCCACCGACGCTTCAAACGCGATGCTGCGGCCAAGCTCGCGAGCCCGCGTAAACAATTCCGGTCCGTGCTCGGCCAATAACGCCTTGTTTGCCGTGACGATGTCCTTGCCTGATTCGAGCAATCGCAGCATGATCGATCGGGCCGGTTCCAAGCCGCCGATCAATTGAGCAACGACCGAAATCTCGGGATCATTGATCACGTCGTCAAGCGAATCGGTCGCGACTCCTTCCGGAAGATCGACGTCACGTGGTTTGGCGAGATCGCGTACGACCGCCTTTTTCAGCCACAATGTGCGGCCAGCATGTCGCGACGTGCGATCGCCATGATCGAGCAACAGTTTCGCGACACCGGTGCCAACAGTTCCCAGGCCAACAATGGCAATGTTTGTTTTTTCCATGCGAAAATGGTAATCGGAACGACTGTTTTCGACGAGGGCACAGGGATACGAACATAAAAAAACAGCGGCCGTTTTGGGCCGCTGTTCGAGAGTGATTTTTACAGGCGTTCGAGAACGCGGAACTACTTCTTCGAGTTCAGTGCTGCTTGTGCCGCCGCCAAGCGTGCGATTGGCACGCGGAACGGGCTGCAGCTGACGTAGTTCAAGCCCGCTTCGTGACAGAACGTGATCGACGCAGGGTCGCCACCATGTTCGCCACAGATACCGACTTTGAGGTCTTTCTTGACGCTACGGCCCTTGGCGACACCCATTTCAACCAATTGGCCCACACCCGAGGTGTCGAGCGATTGGAACGGGTCCACCTCAAGAATTTCTTGATGGATGTAATCCGGCAGGAACGTGTTCACATCGTCACGGCTGTAACCAAACGTCATTTGCGTCAAGTCGTTCGTGCCGAAGCTGAAGAAGTCTGCGTGAGCCGCAATGTCGTTCGCGGTCAAGCAAGCACGTGGAATTTCGATCATGGTACCGATCGAGATATCCAAGGTGCCGCTGAACTTCTTGGCAGTCTTGGTTTCTTCGATGGTCTGTTCGACTTTGCCACGAAGCAGTTCCAATTCGTTCGCGGTTCCGACAAGCGGGATCATGATCTCGGGTTGAGCCTTGATCTTCTTGCCTGCACAGTTGATTGCCGCTTCGACAATCGCACGAACTTGCATTTCAAGGATTTCCGGATAGGTCACGCTCAAGCGGCAACCACGGTGACCGAGCATCGGGTTGGACTCATGAAGCGCTTCGCCACGCTTGGCAATTTCGTTGGCCGAAACGCCCAACTCTTTTGCCACGATCTTTTGGCTAGCCGATTCGTGAGGCAAGAATTCGTGCAATGGTGGATCTAGCAAACGGATGGTGACGGGCAATCCGTTCATCGCCTTGAAGATGCCTTCGAAATCTTTGCGTTGGAAAGGAAGCAATTTCTTCAGTGCTGCACGACGATCTTTTTCGTCTTGAGCCAAAATCATCGAACGCATGTGCGTGATTCGCTCAGGGTCAAAGAACATGTGCTCGGTACGGCAAAGTCCGATGCCTTCGGCACCAAAGTCGCGAGCTCGCTTGCTGTCCGCAGGCGAATCGGCGTTGGTGCGAATCGCCAACGTGCGGTACTCGTCGGCCCATTTCATCAACTTGGCAAAGTCACCTGAAAGTTTCGGTTCTTGTGTTTCCACTTCGCCCGACATGACTTCGCCGGTCGTGCCGTCAAGGCTGATGATGTCCTTGACGCCGAAGGTGCGTCCGCCGACTTTGATCTTCTTGCTCTTTTCGTTGATTTCCACTTCGCCGGCACCGGCAACACAGCACTTGCCCCAACCGCGAGCGACGACCGCCGCGTGGCTGGTCATTCCGCCGGTGCTGGTCAAAATGCCCGCAGCCGCGTTCATGCCGTCAACATCTTCGGGGCTGGTTTCTTTACGAACCAAGATCACCTTTTCGCCCGCGTCGGCTCGTTCACGTGCTTCTTCGGCACTGAACGCCAACTTACCAACCGATGCACCTGGCGAAGCAGGCAAGCCGCGGGTCAAAACGTCCGCAGCGTTACGCGCGGTCGGCTTGAAGCTAGGCAGCAACAATTGGGTCAAGTCGTTCGCAGGAACACGCAAGACGGCGGTCTTTTGATCGATCAATTTTTCCTTGACCATGTCGCAAGCAATCTTGACTGCCGCGACTCCGGTGCGTTTGCCAGTACGAGTTTGCAGCATGTACAACGTGCCACGCTCGATCGTGAACTCGATGTCCTGCATTTCAGCGTAGTGATCTTCGAGCGTCTTCTTGATCGCGATCAGTTCTTTGTGAACCGCTCGGTTCCACTTCGGCATTTCCGCAACCGGTTGTGGGGTGCGGATACCGGCGACAACGTCTTCGCCCTGTGCATTGATTAGGAACTCACCAAAGAATTTGTTTTCTCCGGTGTTGGGGTTACGAGTGAATGCAACACCCGTTCCCGAATCGTCGCCCATGTTGCCGTATACCATCGATTGAACGTTGACGGCGGTTCCGAGCAGGCCACGGATGCCTTCGATTTCACGGTAGCGAACGGCGCGGGCGGTGTTCCACGAACCGAACACAGCCATGATCGAAAGTTCAAGCTGCTTGATCGGGTCTTGTGGGAAATCTTCGCCAGTCGACTTTTTGTAAACCGCTTTGTAGGATTCGCAAAGTTGCTTCAAACCTTCGGCGGGAACTTCGGTGTCTTCGCTGACTTTGTACTTCTTCTTGATGTCGTCAAACGCTTTTTCGAATTGATGATGGTCCATCCCCATCACCACGTCACCGAACATGTTGATCAAACGGCGGTAAGCGTCATAAGCGAATCGCTCGTTCTTGGTGGCTTTGGCCAGACCTTCGGTGGCCGCGTCGTTCAAGCCAAGGTTCAGAATGGTGTTCATCATTCCGGGCATGCTGACGGCTGCACCCGAGCGAACGCTGACGAGCAGTGGGTTCGCATCGTCACCGAACTTTTTGCCCAGTTCTTTTTCGAGTGTTTTGACAGCCTCGTTAACTTCGTCCATCAAGCCCTTGGGCATTTTTTCGCCGGACTTGTAGTACGCGTCGCATACTGCGGTGGTGATCGTGAATCCGGGAGGAACCGGAAGACCAATCGCGGTCATTTCAGCAAGGTTCAAACCTTTGCCGCCCAAGATTGCTTTGCTTGAGCCACGGCCTTCGGTTTTTGTCTTACCGAAGTAGTAAACCATCTTATCAGCTGAGCCAGCTTTCTTTGCCATAGTAAGTCTCTGAAGGAACCGTCGTGGTTTGTAAGTGAGAGATTAAAAACAGATCAAAAGGGGAGCCCCAAACATCTTTGAGCGGTCCCAAACAATAAGGCATTGGCGGCCCTAAACCACGAATAACAACGCCTTTTACGGGGAAACTTTATTTCCCATTTGACCTAAGGTCAATGAGTGCTAACGAATTTGAAGCTAATCACTGCGTTGAGTTGGGCGATTTCGCCGTGATTGCCGTTTGCGCTGGGGCGGCAGCGATTTACTAATCTTGACGCCAATCCCGGCCGCAACTTCGTTGCTGCGGCAACACCCAAACAAACAGCGGTCGCCCAATCTCATCTACATTGGCAGCGGCACGGCACAAGCCGTCCGGTTGCAGCGAGTAAAGCGTTCGAATTTTAACGGGCGGCCCCGCGCCGCTCCGCTACCCAAAACACCCGCTGCGTGCCAAAGCGAGCTGCATTGGCAGCTGGCAAGCCGGCAGCTGGCGTTGGCAAGCCGGCCGAGTGCATAACGAAAAAAGCGGCGATGTGACTGATGCACACCGCCGCTCTTTTTAAATCAGTAGGGCTGACAGGAATCGAACCTGCACTCCAGTAAAGGAACTGGATCCTAAATCCAGCGCGTCTGCCAGTTCCGCCACAGCCCCGACGTGATTCGATGATGATAGTAAACAAGACGGCGATGCCGAAAGCCCGCCGTCTTGTTTTTATCAAGCAAAAATTAGACTTCTTCGGTCACCACGGTTGGGACAACCCAAACCTTCAGTGCAGCATCGACTTCGCTATGCAAGTGAACCTTGACCGTGTACAGCCCGAGTTCCTTCAGCGGACCTTCCAAACGGATTTGGTCTTGAGCCAAAGTGAATCCGGCACCCTTGAGGGCATCGACGATCTCGTGGGCGCCGACGCTGCCGTACAAATGGCCTTCGTCGTTGGCGTTGGCTTCGATCGTGATCGATTGCTTGCCAAGCTCGTCCGCCATATCGCGGTAGCTCTTCAGCTTTTCGAGTTCGATGGCTCGCAATTTTTCACGATGCTTCTCAACCATTCGTTTGTGATGGTCGGTCGCAACCGTCGCGAGTCCTTGTGGCAGCAGGTAGTTCAACGCGTAGCCGGATTTGACTTCGACGATGTCGCCTTGCTTGCCGAGGTGCTCGACATTGTGGATCAATAGTAGCTGAATGCCACCGTTAGCGCCTTTGGGCAAACGTTTAAATGGTCGCTTGAACGATCGACCCGTGCTAGTCTTTGGTTTCGGCATCACAAAACTCGAGTGAACAAATAGGTGGTGTGTATGGATGGATTGATGGGTTCTTAGGGGCCGTTCAGGTTAGAACGGGATGTCGGGATCGTCGTAACCGGGTCCGTTGCCGGTCGGTTGTGCTTCTCGCTGCCCCGCGGGGTTGCCCGCCGGCCGGGATTGGGTATCGCGAGACGCGTGTGAATCTTGGTAGTCGTGCGAGTCGTAGCTGTTCTCTTGGACCGTGTCGCGTCGTTGTGGTTGGCTTCGTTGCCGCGATTCTCCGCCGCCTCCACCACCACCGCCGCCGCTCAACATCTGCATCCGTTCTCCGATTACCCGCAGTTTGCTGCGTTTTTGGCCATCGGTTTCCCACATGTCAAGTTTCAGTCGGCCTTCGACAAGGATCGGTGAACCCTTGCTCAGGTATTCGCTTGCGACTTCTGCGGTTCGGCCCCAAAGTGTCACATCGACGAATGTCGTTTCCTCGACCCATTCTCCGGTAGCTGACTTTCGGCGGTCGTTCACAGCAATCGTGATTTCGGTCACCGCGGTACCCCCTTGGGTGTACTTCAGTTCGATGTCACGCGTGATGTTGCCTACAAGAACGACGCGGTTGTAGCTTGCCATGATTTTCCCCGAAACATTTTAAATGTCGAAATGTTTTTGCTTCATAAGTTGCGTCACGATGCTGGCCATGCTTCTGGGACGCGTTAAGATGCAAAAAATGCACCTATTCGCCATCCTACCGCTGCAGCCGTCGGTGAGCAAATACTAGGCTTCGGAGCTTACGACCGAATCGTCTTCTGCGTTGGCGTCATCCGAGCTGTTGTCGTCGGAATCGTCCGCATCTTCTTCGCTGCGATTCGATAGGGTGAAGGATTCTCCACGAGCGTTTGCAAGCATTGGCTCAACCAAGCGAGGATCCAGCTTGAGTGTCAATTCACGCAAGATGGGTTCGCACAGTTGGAACGCTCGCTCGATCTTGACAAGTTGTTCGCCTTCGATCTCGAAGTACGTCAACCAGTAAGTACCTTTTTGGTGCTTATCGATAGGGTAGGCGAGTCGTTGTTCCATCCACATCCGGCTAACGAGCACGTTGCCTTCGTTTTCGGTGATGATTTGTTCGATCTGCTTGCTAACGCCGCCTGGATCGCGAGCGTATTGGTTGCTATCGAGGATGAATAGCGTTTCGTAAGTGTTTTTCGCCACGGTTTTATCGTCTCTCTACGGTCTGATTGGTTGCGTTGAACGCAGCGCTGTTTCGGAAAATCTTCTGTTTTGAAGCGGTATGTTATCGAGGTGGTGTGATTTTGCCCAGCACCATATCGCATTTCCGCATTCGGGGTCCGCAGCGTTGGGTTCGGACCGTCGTTTCGCAACGTCAGTCTCGTTAACGCATTGGGGTTAACTTCTTACTCGCTTACTGAGTCCCGCAAAGGCTTGCAAAGTTCGTGTCTTGCAAGGTCATTGGGGTGGTTTGGTCTTGCCTTTTGGCTTGGCCGGGACCGTCCCGTTGTACTCAGTCATGGTTTGCGTAATCCCGTGGGTTGCCCAGTCCAGTGAGGCATAGGCGGCTCGGGTTGTCGCTTCATCGATCGTTTGCTGTTCGCTTTTGTTGAACTTACCCAGCACGTAATCGACGACTTCCCATCCTTCGGGAGGTCGGTCGATCCCGATCTTCAGTCGCGGGAACGACTCGGATCCAAGATGCCGGATGATGTCCGCCAACCCCTTTTGGCCTCCGGAGGACCCTGTGGCTTTCAGCCTCAGACGTCCGCAGGGAAGGTTTAAATCGTCGCAGATCACCACGATTTCTTCGGGGGTCAGTTTGAAAAAATCAATTGCCTTTCTCACGCTTTTGCCGCTGGCGTTCATGAACGTCTGTGGCCACAAAATCGCGAGTTTTTCGCCGCGGTAATTTCCTTCAGCCCAGAGCCCCTCGAAGCGAACTTTCGAAGGGCTGGCAGAGATCAATGCCGCAACTTTGTCCGCTGCCATGAAGCCGACGTTGTGTCGAGTTTGTTCGTATTTCTGCCCAGGGTTTCCTAGGCCGACGATCAATTTCATGGCAGTGGATCGATCAGGTCAGTGTGAACTGACCTTAGTCTTCCTCGTCCTTCGGTCCGCCCTTGGCGATCACATCCGGCTCGCTAGCAGCTTCAGCCGAGTCATCTTCGGCCTTCATTGCACGCGGCTCTTCAACGTGAGCAACCACGGTGTCGGCGGGGGTGACGAGTTCCACGCCGGCGGGCAGTTCCAAATCGCCAGCGGTCAGCGATTGACCGAGGTGGAGATCGGAAACGTTCAGTCCAACGTTCTCAGGGATATCGCCAGCCGAGCAGCGGATTTCGACTTCGTGATGGTTTTCCAACAGGATGCCGCCTTCGCGAACGCCCACTGGATCGCCATGCACGTGAATGGAAACGGTCACGTCCACTTTTTCGGACAAATTGACACGCATCAAGTCAATGTGCAGTACTTCGATCCCCAAGGGATCCCACTGCATCGCGCAAACCATCGCGGTTTCTTTGATTGCACCGGCGAGCTCAACCGTCTTGCCGTGATGGCGCAAGAGGGCTTTGACTTCGTCCGATGGGACCGATAGCGACTCAGTCGCTTCGCCGTGTCCGTACAATACAGCGGGGATTCGACCGCTCTGACGCAAACGCCGAGTGGCAGCGGAGCCTGTTCGCTCACGCTTCTCGACCTGCAATACGTCTGTCATGGCTGGATCAACCTTCCAGTCAAATTGTGATTCATCAATAAATTTCGGTAAACGCCGAACGCCGGCTCCACAGCCTCAGAGGCCGGATCGTATCAAAACGGGCGCGGCCGGAGGAAGCGCGTAAGTATGCGGGTTTCGCTTCCTCACGCAAGCCCAAAGAGGGCGTTTGGCACAAGCATTTCTTGGCGAATCTTGTCGGTCGCGGACAGATACGCCTGTCGCAACGATTTTTGTAGCCAACCACGACCGCAAACGTCACACCCTTGTGGTCGTGCTTGGGCTACTAAGATGCGGCATCCAAGCCGCCTTGGACGCTGTCCCAGCGGTGCTAGCCGTGTGCAGGGCGCATTATCCGTCTAACGCGTAAATGCCGCAAAAACGCCCTTTTCTGCCCTTCCAATCCATAACCCAATCGGCGATTCACCACAGGGACGCAGCCGTTTGCTGAGCACGGCGGGGTCGTGCCCGCTGCCCCGCACCTTGATCCTTTCGGCATATTGATTGCGTTGCCGAAGCTCGCGGCGAAGTTTTCGTTCGTCACAACTTCCCGACCAAATAACTTCGCCCACCGACGCGATCTCGCGGATTTTTTCCATACGGGCGTCGTCGATTTCATCTTCGCTGGTCAAAAATCCAGTGGGGCCGCCGAGTGTTTTCAGTCCGTAGGTGCGAGCAAAGTACTCTGTCATCCCCGCAGCGCGGACCGCCGCGTCGGGATCAATGATCCATTGCCCTGGCGACTTGGCCGAGGCCACGCGGATTGAATCCAATTCGCCCGCCGGCGTGTCGCTCGCGTCAAACCGCGAGTAGCTTCCATCGCTGCGGACCGCAAAGGCGGAAACGGAGCCCGGTTGGAATTCGCCCCGCGGCAATGCGTCGCCGAAAATCAGCGATTGTTCTCGTACGCCGCCCGAGAGCGAAATCCATGCTCGATGGGTGCGATCGTCCAGTTCGATTTTGGCCAGCTCGATCTTGGCTGCCGGCGCCAATTTGATGATCGCGGCCGGGGCCGCTTCGATCCGTGGCAAGATTTGCGAGAGCGAAGGTTGGTAGTCTTCGGGACGTGTCGTCCGTTTGCCGTCGGCGCGTCGATCAGGATCGAGATGGATCGCCGCATTCGCAGGAATCTCGATTTTTAGCACGTCTTCGCAAACGGTTTTGATGGTTCCCGCCGTGGCTGAGTCGCCGGACACCGCTTTGCGAAGATTCGCCTCGGTGTATTGCTGGATCACCGGATCCATGTCGACTGCGACCACGCCGCCATGGGGCGCACCGCGGCGGGCTAATTCTAATGCGTCGCCACCGATGCCGCAGCACAGGTCGTACACCAAGTGATCGCCGAACCAGCTCGATTTTAGCTTTGCCACCTGCCACGCGGTTGCTTGTTGCAACGCACGGTCGGTCGCCCACCAAACACCCTCGCCCAGTTTTTGGCGAGCTTTGCGTTGCAACCGTGCAATCGCAATCAATTCGTAAAACGCGTCGCTGCCAAATTGGTGGCGAAGTCGTTTGACGACCTTGGCGTCCGAGCCCGCTGGTGTGGACGACGCCAGTTCGGCAATCGCCGCTTCGTAAGCGGCGATCTGCTCGTCAGGAAGGCTGTCGTGCATCGGCATGCTGGCGGTGGATCCAGGAGGCGAATTCAAATGAACCCATCCGGTTCACGGCGAACAGGTTACAGCAGACGCAGGATGTCGTTCGCAAACACCACCACCATCAGCAGCAGAATCATCAAGACGCCCGCCATGGTTAGCCGCATTTCGAGCTGCTCGTTTAACTTCTTGCCTCGAATCGCCTCGGCGATCAAGAACATCATGTGGCCACCATCAAGTGCAGGAATCGGCAGGAAGTTCAGGATGGCAAGGTTCATGCTTAACATCGTCAGGAACAATAATTGAGGCGAGATGCCTCGCTCGGCTTCTTGTTTCGCTAAGTCCATGATCGCCAATGGGCCACCCACGTGACGCATTTTTACTCGTCCTTGCGTTGCCATTCGCAAAAAGCGGAAGACGTCTCGCAAGCGGCGTTCGGCTTCGCGGAGTCCCAGCGAAAGTGCGTCCGTGACCGAGCTTGCTCGTTGGATCGATTCGCTGGCGGTGAGTCCCAGCCCACGCTCGAACCAGACTCGGTCGTCTTGTTGCACCGCGACTTGCGTTTCAATCACGCGGCCTTTGGGGGATCGCGTCGCCAGCACTTGCAACTGGGTGCCTTCGGGTAGGTACTGGATTGTTTCGATCAGCGAACCCCATGGTGTAGGGCCATCTTTTTCCCAGCCTTTGCGTAATTGAGCGACCAAGGGCTCGAATTCCGCATCCTGTAACGGCGACATCAGTTCGCTGTCGGGGGTGATCAAGCGAACCTCTTGAATTTCGTCCCCGGGTTGCAGTTCCAGCTCCGATTCCGCTGCATCCCCAGCCAACAAATTGGGCAACACGCTCGCCACGGTGGGCAGCGGGCGATACGAAAATCCAAAGCGGTTGATCGCAATTTCACCCGAAATTTGCGAGTCCGGAGCGTGAGTTTGCAATGAATCTTGCGGGGCCAGTTCGACTTCGATCGTGCGAGCGTCGTCTCCTTCGCCTCGCTGCAGCGTCATCGTAATCGGCTCTTTCGCCGAAATCAGTTCTAGCGGCAACTTGTAGGCGTCGATCTCGGTGTCGCCGTTGATCGCGGTGATCACATCGCCGACTTGGACGCCTGCCTTCGCGGCAACCCCTTCTTCGACCAACCCGGTGATCGGGCTGATCGCCCAGCGAACGCCAAGCATTTTCGCTTGCTGGGGTGGCAAGTCGACTTTGTGCTCGCTGCCATCCACTCGCTCGAGTGTCAACGAGATGGTTTTGGTCGGATTGGAGTACAGGTAGTTGAAAAACGGCGTCGAGGGAACGATCAGCTCGTTGTTGATCTTCTTTCCGTCATACGCGACGATTTTCGACCCTGCATCGTCTCCGGTCAGCACGGTGGCGGCGATACTGCCAGGCATCGCAACGGTTTTGGAACTGAGTTCGAGCGAGGTGGGGCTGACGATCCCGATCATTCGCACGTCGGCGTTTTCGGGGTGAGACGCCGTTTTTAGGTTGTATTTTCGAACCCCTTCGTCATAGCGAATCGACAAGCTGATGGGCTTTTCGGGATTATCCAACCCTTCGGTCAAAATCGCCATTCGCATTTCACGGAAATGCATTTGGTCGTCGGTCAAACCGCCAACGGACACGACTTGCCCGCCGGGTTCAATGCCAGCCTGCCACGCCGGGCCGCCTGGGGTCACGCCGCCGATGATCGACGGGTTGTAGGTGACGCCGTAGCCGTACGCGATCGCGGCAAACAACACGCCGGTGATCAAGTTCATCACGACACCGGCGCTGATGATGATCATCCGCTGCCAAACCGGCTTGGCGGGGAAACTGCGTGGATCCAGCTTTTCAGGGGCGGTGTCATCGGCCTCTTCGTCCGCTTCGGCTGCGTCCTCTTTCATGCGAATCCGCTTCGCTTCTTCTTCGGCTTTGCGAGGATCGTCGTCCTGGCCGAGCATTTTGACGTAACCGCCTAGCGGGATGATTCCGATTCCGTATTCCGTCTCGCCGTATTGGAATTTGCCCAGCGTTCGAGGGAACTTGATCGGGCCAATTTGGATCGGAACGTCAAATCCGACGTAAAACTTTTCGCATTTCACGCCAAACGATTTGGCCGCGACAAAGTGCCCGAGTTCGTGAACGAAAATCACTAGCCCAATGCCTAATGCGACCAGTCCCCATTGCCAGATCTGGGTCGCCAAGGAAGTAAGTACGCCAGCTTCGTCGGTGGCTGCCAACGGCAAAAATTGGGCAAGTAAATCGATAAACATATTTAATTAGGTTTTAGGTTGCATATTGTTTGCGAACTTCGGCACGAGCCCATCGGTCCAATTCCAACAGCCGACTTAACGACGGTTGAGGCTCGAAATGATGGTGTTCCAAAGCCCGGCGGCACGCGGGCACGATGTCAGTAAAGCGAATTTTTCCTTCCAGGAACAGACCGACCGCTTCTTCGTTGGCGGCATTGACCACCGAACCGGCAGTTCCACCCACGCGGGCGACCTCGAATCCGAGGTCCAGCGCCGGAAAACGCTCGCGGTCCACCGGTTGCAGCATCAGATCCCATTGTCGCGTGCGGTCCAGTGCCGGCGTCTCGCACGGCAGTCGTCGGGGGTAAGTCAATGCATATTGAATCGGTAAACGCATGTCCGGCGGGCTCAACTGAGCAATCACCGAACCGTCCTCGAATTCGACCATCGAATGGATGATCGATTGAGGATGGACCACCACTTCGATCGATTCGGCGGGAATGTCGAACAACCAGCGAGCCTCGATCACCTCGAGTGCCTTGTTCATCATCGTTGCCGAATCGATCGTAATTTTCGGGCCCATATCCCAGGTCGGATGATTCAGTGCCAATTGAGGCGTGGCGTCATGCATCTGTTGAATTGATGCATTGCGAAACGGGCCGCCGCTTGCCGTCAGGATTAATTTGCGAGGCTTGCACCTGTTTTCGCTCTCCTCGCTACTTTCTTTGTCGCCCAAACACTGGAAAATCGCAGAATGTTCGCTGTCGACCGGCAGCACTTCGGCACAACGGCGGTCGGACTTCGTTTTTTGCAAGCTCGCTTGCACGAGCGAACCGGCGACAACCAGCGTTTCTTTGTTCGCCAAAGCGACCCGTTTTCCGCTTTCGATCGCCGCCAGCGTGCTTTCCAGCCCGGCGCGACCGACGATGGCGGCGACGACAACGTCGACTTCGGGGGCCGACGCAATTTCGACCAGAGCATCGGGGCCGGTTTTGATTTTCGTCTTCGCTAGCATCGTCCCCGCCGCGAATGCGGCGGCGGATTCAGGGTCCGACAATACGATCTGGTGGGGGGGGCGTTCGAATTGACCCGCCAATTCACCGAGCAGCCCGACATTGCGGTGTCCCGACGCGGCCCACAGGTTCCACGTTTTCGTTGGGTCGATCCGGTCCAAATGGTGCAAAACATCGATGGTCGCGGTGCCGATGCTGCCAGTCGCTCCCAGCACCGCCACATTCATGGCTGGCGACGACTGCAATTCCGAGGTGTCCTGTTTGTCCAAAGTAACGGGTCCAGAACCGGAATCGGCGAGAGGGTGGGGGGAGGAAGCTTCGTCAGAGTTCGCTGGCACGAGAATTTTTTTGGTCGGAGAAAGATGTTTTCAGTGCAAGACGAGTGAACGATTGCGGTCGTCGTGATGTAGTCAAAAGACGTTCACGTTGGCGATCGCCGGACTTCCGGAACCTTCGTTACGATCGATCGCCCCATCTGGTTCCGCCCAACATAGGCTTGCCGTTGGACGTGGGCAATCAAACAATACGTAATAAAATACTGTCTAAGGAATCATCTCGTCTGGCGTTTGGGGCCAAGCGACCCGCAAGACCGCATCGTTTTGTATCGATGGCGTGCGTTGGGATCGCCTTGCAAGCAGAAAGCTTACCCCACTTTTTCGACTTGATGACATACGAAATATCCAAAATCGAGACCCCTCTCTGGTAACGCAATGACCGACGATAAGCGAAAGAAATCGAGCAGTAACGAACCACGAAGCGGCGGAAATATGTGGTTGGTGCTCGCTGCGATCGTCTCCGCCGTGCTGCTCAGTACGTTTTTGTTCAGTAATAACAGCCACCGGCTGCGTTATCCGGACCTGCTGGTCCTGCTGCAGAAAGAAGCGGACGCACGCAAATCCGCGACCGCGAATCCGGCGGCGACCGCAGACGATACGGCAATGAAGTCCGACGACCCGGCAAAGTCCTCGGAATCCGACGCGGCCGCAGCCGACTCGGACGATGCCGATGCGACCGAAACCGGCAACGAAGTTCAAGCAAATCCATCCGAATCGGTAGCAAGCGATCCTCGGACGCTGGTGGTTTCGTCGATCAGCGACCCCGATAAAAAGGTCGAGTACAGCCGCCCTCAATATATTAAGGTGTCGGACGAAAAGATTACCGGCACGGTGATGTACCGTCCGCTCGGAGCAAAGCCTGCGGCCAAGCTCGAGCCGATCCAGTTTGAAACCATCCACACCTCGGGGAACGAAACCGAGGATCGTCGACTGGCCGAATTGCTGACCGAATCCGGAGTGATTTGGGACAACGATCGTCCAAGCCGCTTTTTCGAGCAACATTGGCCCGAGTTGTTGATGATCGGCGTCTTGGTGATGCTGGGCATCATGATGCTTCGCCGGATTGGCGGCGTGGGGTCGCCGATGTCGTTTTCGCGAAGTCGTGGGAAACTGTACGGTCAAGAAGAGCTGCCGCTGACCTTTGCCGATGTGGCGGGGATCGAAGAAGCCGTCGACGAGGTTCGTGAAGTCGTCGACTTTCTTAAAAACAGTGACAAGTATCAATCACTTGGCGGCCGCATTCCCAAGGGAGTGTTGTTGGTGGGGCCTCCTGGTACTGGCAAGACGTTACTCGCCAAAGCGATTGCCGGCGAAGCAGGGGTGCCGTTTTTCAGTCTTTCCGGTAGCGACTTTGTCGAAATGTTCGTCGGTGTCGGGGCGGCTCGCGTCCGTGACATGTTCCAACAAGCGACCAGCCGGGCGCCCTGTATTATCTTTATCGACGAGCTGGACGCTTTGGGAAAAAGCCGTAGCGGCAGCGTGGTCGGCGGGCACGATGAACGCGAACAAACGCTCAACGCGTTGCTGGTCGAGATGGATGGATTTGATTCCAACTCGGGCGTGATCATTGTCGCGGCCACCAACCGTCCTGAAACATTAGACCCTGCCCTACTGCGTCCGGGACGATTCGATCGACACGTCTTGGTCGATCGCCCGGACGTCGCCGGTCGCGAGGAAATCTTGAAAGTCCACGTCAAAAATGTGCGATTGGACGAGAAGGTGGAACTTCGCGACATCGCGTCGATCACGCCCGGGTTCGTTGGGGCCGACTTGGCCAACCTCGTCAACGAAGCGGCGCTGTTGGCCGCGCGAGCGGAAAAGCAAACAGTGGGCATCGAGCAATTCAATGAAGCGGTCGAGCGAGTAACAGCGGGTCTAGAGAAGAAGAACCGCGTGATGAACGAAGATGAAAAAATTCGCGTGGCCTATCACGAAGCTGGGCATGCGATCGTGGCGGCCGCATTGCCCAATACCGATCCCGTTCATAAGGTGAGCATCATTCCTCGTGGATTGGCTGCGCTCGGTTACACGATGCAGCGTCCCGAGTCGGATCGCTATTTGATGACCAAGACGGAACTGGAAAGCAACATGAAAGTGTTGTTGGCCGGCACGTTGACCGAGGAAATGACGTTCCAAGACATCAGCACCGGAGCCCAGAATGACCTCGAACGCTGTACCGAGATCGCACGCAGCATGGTGATGGATTATGGGATGAGCCGGATGGGGCGGATCAATTTTCGCCGTAGTTCACGCTCCGCGTTCTTGGCCAGCAGTGGTGGTGACGGCTATCAAATGAACCACAGCGAAGAGATGGCCAAGATGATCGACAAAGAAGTCGCCCGGATCATCGAGGACGCGCTGGTGCAGACTCGCGAAATCCTAGAGCAGCGCCGCGAGGTGCTCGAAGCAGTCACCCAGCGGCTGCTCGATGTCGAAGCGATCGACAGCGACGAACTGATGCGACTCATCAAAGAAAACTCACGCGGCCCGTGGCTCGTCCCCGGAACCGTCACCGAGAAACCCAAAGCTGTGATGCCGCCGGTCGAAGGTGACAAAGCGAAAGCCGAGGCTCCGTAAGCAGTCGTCTGAATTACCCGTCAGACAATGTTTTTACATTGTTTTGATCTCTCGCGAACCATTCATTCGCGGGAACGTGGTTTGATGATCTTCTTAAGTGATCGCTCACGCGTGGCGATCGCATTCCTGGCTACTCAAGGAGATCTCGTCATGTTCCGTCAAGTTCGCAGTGCGTTCATTCTGGCGGCCGTCGTCGCGGCCAGCCAATTCGCGGTCCCCGTGGTCGCTGCCGTTTCGGCGGCACAGGTCGGGTTGGACGTCGGTGTCTCGAGTCCAACGATGCAAGCGGGCGAGAAATCGACCAACTACATCCGCATCGCCTTGACCGGCGCCGAGCTTCCTCAGGCCGAAACACGGCCTCCGGTGAACGTCGCTATCGTGATCGACACCAGCGGGTCAATGAGCGGTGAGAAGATCGTCCAGGCTCGCAAGGCTGCGATTGCGGCGATCAATCGACTGCAAGACCGGGATATCGTTTCGGTGGTGCTGTACAACTCGTCAACCGAGGTGTTGGTGCCAGCAACCAAGGCAACCGATCGAAAATCCATCATCGCCAAGATCCGTGGCATCCAAGCCGATGGCAATACGGCGCTCTTTGCCGGTGTCAGCAAAGGAGCCGCCGAGGTTCGTAAGTTCCTGGGGGCCGATTCGGTCAATCGTGTGATCCTGTTGTCCGATGGGATTGCCAACGTCGGTCCCAAGAGTCCTCGTGAATTGGAGCGACTCGGTGCCTCGCTCGTCAAGGAAGGGATCAGCGTCAGTACGCTGGGGCTGGGGCTGGGGTACAACGAAGACTTGATGAGCAAATTGGCCAGCGCGGGAAGCGGCAACCATATCTTTGTCGAATCCGCTGATGATCTTATCGCAGTGTTTAACAGCGAGTTCAAAGATCTGATGAGTGTGGTCGCGTGTGACTTCGAAATTGTGGCCACCGTGGCCTCGGGCGTCCGTCCGGTTCGTGTCTTGGGAACCCCAGCCGACATCACGGGCAACACGATCCATATTCCGCTGGCACAATTGTACTCGCGACAAGAACGCTACTTTGTTTTAGAAGTCGAAGTGGATGCGGGAGAAGCGGGGCAATCACGCCCGCTCGTCGATGTCTCGGTGGAGTATCAAAACATGACATCCGAAACGATGGACAAATTGACAAGCAGTATTGCGGTCCGTTTCAGCGCCGAATCCGCCGAAGTCCAACGGGATCGCGATCTGGAAACGTATGCTTTTTGTGCGGTTCAGATCGCGAACGAAAACAATATCCGAGCTACGGCACTGCGAGATGCGGGGCAGGTCGACGATGCAAAGAAATTACTGAACCACAACACAAAAATGCTGCTTCAGTGTGCGGCGGATTGCAAAACAAACAATGTCGATTTCGTGGTCCCCGAACTGGAAAAAAATATAGAAGTGAATCGGTATCAAGCGCTGAATGTTGATAATAACCGCGACTGGGCTCGAAACCGCAAAGTCATGCGTGGTTACCAGAACGAGATCCAGTCGCAGCAGTCCTACTCGGTCGAAGTGCCGAAGAAGTGAGTCAGGCCGCTGGAGAGATCGCGTTTTGACTAGAATGCAGTCACGTGGCTCCGCAGTTCACGGCTTTCGCTTCCTGCTTTTCGCTTTCCAAAAACTCCATGACGCACCGGCTTCTGTTTGCACTGATCGTTCTGATCGCCGCGCCGCTGGTGCTGCTGGGGTGGGGATCGTCGTCGCTGCTTCGTCGCCAACGCGAAACCGCTCAGCAGCAACTCACTTCTGTGTTGCAATCCCGTTTGCTTGAAATTGATCAATCGCTTGCCGAAGTGCTTGCAGGACACGCCCGGCGGATCAGCGAAAAACTTGATCGGCCCGGTAATCCGATCCGTAATTTCGAGGATCTTACGCGGCACGATCCGGTCGTTCGCCAATGCTTTTTTGCCAACGCAAAAGGAGTGATTGTTTATCCGCCCAAACCGGTCGCCGACGATCCCGAGGCGATTGCAATCTACGCCGCCTTGCCAGCGATCATCGCAAGCAACCCCGATCTTGAAACGAGTGAACGTTCGCGGTCAATCGACAAAACGTCGTCCAGAAAACAGCAAACGCGATCGAAAATGGTGGCTTCCAAGTCCGCGGGCAAGCCCACCGCGACGACGATGCGGTGGCAGGTATGGTACATGGACGAGGGCAGTCAATTGATTTTGTGGCTGCTGAAAAGTAACGGGGATTCGATTGGCGTGTTGTTGGAACGTGCTCGTTGGGTTTCCGAACTGATTGCGGCGCTGCCGGACGCCAAGTCGGTTACGGTATCGGATTCTCGTGAGCCATCGGGACCCCAGAGACCATCGGATACACTCAGTTGTACCTCGCTTGTCGACGAGGCGGGCCAACTCGTGTATCGCTGGGGAAGCGATCTTGAAACCACCGACGATCCGATCGTTACCATCGGGTTGTCGCCGCCGCTGTCGAGTTGGCAACTGCAATACAACAACGCGACTCCTTTGGTGGTTCATTCGGGGTCACTTCCAACGATCCTGTCGATTTCGGGATTGGCGGTCATGCTGTTGGCGCTCGGAACGTATGTGATGACCAGTGTCCAGCGTCAAATGCATGTCGCACGTAGTCGCGTCAGCTTTGCGGGGCAAGTGTCGCACGAATTGCGAACTCCGTTAACGAATATCCGCTTGTATGCCGAGTTGGCCGAGTCCGATTTGCAAAGCATGCCCGAGGGGCACACACGGGAATCAATCGAGCGACGGCTGAGTGTGATCGACAGCGAAAGTCGGCGGTTGGGCCGCTTGGTTTCCGGCGTTTTGGAAATGGTGCGAGACGAACAAAATGCTCGCGCACCGTCCTGCCAACCCACGGACGTTGACGAAGTGATCGATCAAACATTGGCCCAGTTCGCTCCCCGTTTTGAAACGTTGGGGATCGAGGTGGAACGGGATGCACGCGTTGCCGAGCGGCTTAGCGTTGATCCTGATATTTTGGAAATGGTGCTGGTGAACCTGCTCAGCAACGTCGAGAAATACGCTGCCAAGGGCAAATTCGTCCGTGTCGCTTCCTGGATCGATGGAGGCGAGTTGGTGGTGACGGTAGCGGATCGAGGCCCAGGAATCCCGCGACGCTATCATCGCAAGATCTTTCGCCCCTTCTTTCGCCTGGACGATTCGATCCATGCACCCAGCGGGACGGGAATTGGTTTGGCGATCGCCAAGCTTGCCGCTCAGCGACACTCTGGACGATTGTCGATTACCAACGCCGACGTTGGCACTGAATTTGAATTGAGAGTCGCGGTCGATGTGAGTCACTCCGGTCGCACTGGATCTTGATTGTTTCTTTGCCCCCAAACACACTACCATTAGCAAGTCGATGCAACTGAAGATTCTGATCGCCGAGGATGATCCTCATACCCGCGCCGCGCTTGCGGAAATTTTGCGATCCGAAGGGCACTCGGTCGCCGAGGCCGCTGATGGACATCAAGCAAAATGTCTCTTCGATCGCGATCGACCACAATTCGCTTGCTTGGATGTGATGATGCCTGGGCTAAGTGGGTATGACCTTTGTCGTCATTTTCGCAGCCTCGATCCGGCCATCCCAATCTTGTTTATCACCGCCAAGGCCGAAGAGATTGACAAGGTGGTGGGACTCGAATTGGGCGCCGATGACTACATCGCCAAACCGTTTGGCGCCAAAGAAGTCGTGGCGCGAATCCGAGCGATTGCTCGGCGAAGTATTCGAGGGTTCGAGCTGACCACGGATCCTATTTCTCTTCCCGAGTCGGATTTCAGCATGGGCACACTTTGCGTGATGCCTAAAAAATTGCGTGCGATGCGGGCAGATGAAGTGATCGAATTGACGCTTCGCGAGTTACGGATTCTGCAGCTGCTCGCCAGCAAGCCGGGCGAAGTGGTGGATCGCGATGAGCTTTTCCGCGTCGCTTGGCAAGAGACGCATCCGCTGAATACGCGAACGCTCGATCAAACCATCAGCCAGCTGCGAAAGCGAATTGAAACGGATCCAAAACATCCACAAATTATTCAAACTGTCTACGGCGTGGGCTATCGGTTCGAACCCTAAGCAGACGTTAACCAGACGTTCGAAAGCGACTTCGGCGTTTCAAATCGACTGAAAGGCCGCGAGACTTAGGCTGGACGAGCAAAATAAAGAAAGCTGGACCCGTTCTGCGGTATCCAATCTTCCTGCCCCCGATCATTTTCCTGCCCAAACCAATCACCAACGATGCCTTCGGTGATACACCACGGCTGCTCCGTCGTTTCTTGATCCCACCACACTAAATCCGCGTCGCCGTAGCGGCGAGCAGGAACATGGGCTGGGCAGGAAAATAAAGAACGCTGAATCATCCTGCGGTATCCGATCTTCCTGCACCCTGTCATTTTCCTGCCCAAACCAATCACCAACGATGCCTTCGGTGATACACCATCGCTGCTCCGTCATTTCTTGATTCCACCGCACTGAATCAGCGCCGCCGTAGCGGCGGGCAGGAACATGGGGTGGGCAGGGAAATAAAGAACGCTGGACCCGTTCTGCGGTATCCGATCTTCTTGCCCCGATCATTTTCCTGCCCAACCCAAGAACCAACGATGCCTTTGGTGATACACCACGGCTGCTCCGGCGTATCTTGATGCCATCGCACTGAGTCCACGCCGTCGTAGCGGCGGGCAGGAACATGGGGTGGGCAGGAAAATAAAGAACGCTGAATCCTTTCTGCGGTATCCAATCTTTCTGCCCCCTGTCATCTTGCTGCCCAAAGCAAGAACCAACGATGCCTTCGGTGATACACCACGGCTGCTCCGTCGATTCTTGATCCCACCGCACTGGATCAGCGCCGCCAAAGCGGCGGGCTGGAACATGGGGGGGGCAGGAAAATAAAGAACGCTGGATCCGTTCTGCGGTATCCGATCTTCCTGCCTCTGTCATTTTCCTGCCCAAACCGATCATCAACGATGTCGTCGGTAATACACCACTGCTGCTCCGTCGTTTCTTGATCACACCGCACTGAATTCACGCCGTCGTAGCCGCGGGCAGGAACATGGGGTGGGCAGGAAAATAAAGAAAGCTGGACCCGTTCTGCGGTTTCCAATCTTCCTGCCCCCTGTCATTTTCCTGCCCAAACCAATCACCAACGATGCCTTTGGTAATACACCACTGCTGCTCCGTCGTATCTTGATGCCAGCGCACTGAATCAGCGCCGTCGTAGCGGCGGGCAGGAACATGGGGTGGGCAGGAAAATAAAGAACGCTGAATCCTTTCTGCGGTATCCAATCTTCCTGCCCCCGATCATTTTCCTGCCCAACCCAAGAACCAACGATGCCTTTGGTAATACACCACCGCTGCTCCGTCGTTTCTTGATCACACCGCACTGAATCAGCGCCGCCGTAGCGGCGGGCAGGAACATGGGGTGGGCAGGGAAATAAAGAACGCTGGACCCGTTCTGCGGTATCCAATCTTCCTGCCCCCTGTCATTTTCCTGCCCAACCCAATCGCCAACGATGCCTTCGGTGATACACCATCGCTGCTCCGTCATTTCTTGATTCCACCGCACTGAATCCGCGCCGCCGTAGCGGCGGGCAGGAACATGAAAAGGGGGCGGCCACTCACTTTAAAGAAAGTGAACGAGGCGACGAGATCCCAGCGCCACTCACATGATTTGTAATGCTGCTCAAACAACGAACTTGTTGCCGCACCAGTACTCAGCGGTTGACGTTAAGAACAAAATAATTGGAGATAGGTTTGAATTAATTATACTATGTTATGGCACGTGACACTCGCCATTGCTGTAATTACGACGTCGTAAGGCCGTTACAACCCGAATAAAGTCGCAAGAAATGATGCTAATATCGTCTTTTGCCTTTACCGCGTCGAGTTCTCGATCACAAGCCACAAATGATCTGAAAGAGTTTAGAGTATAAGGAACCGTCCTCTGGAGAGTTTGCTATGCCCGGTCCAATTGGTTTTTGCCGTTTGCAGGTTACCGGTCTATTGGCGATTCCACTGTACTGCGTTTCCGCTTGTTTCTTTTTGCTCGTTAACGACGCACTAGTCTGGGGCGTTGAAGTCGCACCCAAATCAACTGATTCTGCCTCGCTGCATCCGCTTGATCCTTCACTGGCAACGACGACGTTCGAGTCATTGGATCAATCCATTCAAATCGATAGTGATTTTTGCGGGGGACGCTTAAATGAGTGTTTCGAGATCACGCCCACTCGCTTCCAATTGGTGGTGCGTCCCGAACGTAAACCTATCAACAATAGCGCTTGGTATGCTTTCCGTATTCGTTCAAACGAAATGCGTAGCATCACAGTGCATCTGAGCTATCAGGGCGGGACGCATCGCTACACGCCGCGGATCAGTAACGATGGCATCATTTGGCGTGATGGCCAGCATCTGGTGTCTTCGGTCCATCCCAGTGGATCCGAGGTGGTGTTGCAGATGGATGTGGGGCCGGAGGTGTTGTGGGTCTCGGCGCAGGAACTGATCTCCAACGAAGACACCGAGCGATGGGCGGAGGGATTGGCGACGCTGCCGCACGTGACCCGCTCGGTGTGTGGGAACAGTGTCCTGGGGCGACCCATTTCAAAACTTGTCATTGGTGACCCGCAAGCCGAATCGCCGGGGTACGTGTTTATCATGGGGCGGCTTCATCCACCAGAAACGACCGGCGCGATTGGGTTAATGCGGTTCGCCGAAGCGATTGCGGCGGACACCAAATTGACTCAGCAATTTCGAAGCTCCTTCCATGTGGTCGTCGTTCCCAACGCGAACCCGGATGGGGTCGAGCAAGGACGATGGCGATGTAACGCCAATAGCGTCGACTTGAACCGCGATTGGGGGATTTTCCGACAACCAGAAACGCGGACGCTGCGGCGCGAACTGCTGGATCTAAAGAGTCGTGGTCGCGATTCGCTTTATCTCGTACTCGATTTCCATTCGACTTATGAAGACGTTTTTTATCTGACCGAAAACGTTGACGACGCGTTCCCCAAGAATTTTACCGCGACTTGGTTGAATCGCTTCGACCAGCGGTTGCCCTCCTATTCGGTGAATCTGGACAAGACGCATAATTCTAAACGCACGACCTCCAAAGCTTGGGTCGATCGTGTGCTGAATGTGGCCGCGGTCACCTATGAATTTGGTGACAATACCGATCGCGATGCGATCGCCCGCTTGTCGCGAGTTAGCGCCGAAGAAATGATGCGAACGCTGCTAAATTATCGCAACTAAGTTGGAGGCGATTCACCACTGCGGGTATCCGAAAGCGACTACGCGATTCTGAGCGTGCAGTCACGTGATCCGCAATCCATACCCCCACGATCCAGCTGACAAAGGAACGTGGGCGAGGGGTGAGTCGAACGCGAGGTCGCACCCCAGCGATCTCACCCGGAGCCAGTCCCCTCTCTCGGAGACTGCCGGTCTCGTTAGCCGTGTTGACGCTAGCCACGGTTTCGTCACTATCCAACCGGTCTAGCGCCAGCCGGCTAGCGTAATAGCGGTGTTGTTGCACTAAATCAGATTCCCCCTCGGTTGGACGTGGCAACGCTCCAGCAAGGGGCGTATCAGGGACAATGATCTGCTTTTTTTGTTCTCTTCCCACGGCGTTCTCGCGCCGCGTCCCTCAGCCCGGATCGAATGTGAAGGACGACAAATTAACGATTTTCCTAAAAATGACGAATTTGAGGGAACTTCTAGAAAAACCGGGCATCCGAAAACCGGCTTTCCGGTGTGTGTTTGATGGTCCCTCTGCAGTGCCGTCCTGCTGTTTCCCGCAATAAGTTTGCTTCGCGAGGATCCGTAGCATGGGGGCTGTGGATGACCCATTCCACTATTTAGCGGGGGAATGGTCGTGGAAAGGTTGAATCTGTGTTGGGCTGCCACCATAATCGTCAAATTCGCTATATGCGCCCTCTTTCCTATTTTTAAGGTCTCCCTCTTCGTTTCGCCCGTCGCAATCAACGGATTCATTGCGGGCGTTTGGTGGCTCTCAGAGATAGCGGTGGGGATACAGTGAGATGCAGCTGAAAATCGGGCTGCAACCCACTCGTGCATTGGCGGAAGAACCTTGATTTTCCGTGCTTCCCCCTGCTTCCGAGCTCTTCAACCATGGCATCTCGCACCCGACTTCTTCGTTCGAAGCTAGCCCGTCAACGCCGCCGCAATTGGTTTCGTCAAAGTCGATTCGAGAATCTCGAGGAGCGACGATTATTGGCGTTTGTGCCAGCGACCCCCGAGTTGGGGATCTTCGTCGAGCAGGGAGGGGCGCCGACCAGCAATGGCCAAGTCACTAGTATCACGCCTAACAATCGAGTCAACGGCGCGATCGAGTCGGTCTTGGCTCACCCGACCAACCCTGACGTGGTCTATGTCGGCAGTATCAACGGCGGGATCTGGCGAACCGATAATGCGACCGCTTCGAACCCCGATTGGACCCCGCAAACCGACCACTTGCCTTCGTTGACGATTGGGGCGATCGAGTTTGACACCGAGGATACGTTCTTTACCAATCCATCGGGATCTCCCTTTCAAACGCTGGTCGCCGGCACCGGTAACTACAGCAGTTTTGGGGGCGCCGGAGGCTCGGTGGGCTCGGTCTACGTGACGCATGATGGCGGCGACACGTGGGTAGATCCTGGCAGCATTGGATTGGCGGGAATTCGTGTTTCAGGCATCGCATCCAAAGATTTCGGCAACACGATCGTCGTCTCGAGTGACGATTTCTTCGATGGCGGGATCTATCGCAGCACCGATGGAGGGGCGACGTTTACTGAAATTACGATTGAGGCGTTTCCAGGAATCCCTGCCGACCGATTCAATGATTTGTTTGCCGATCTGAGTGCTTACAATCGCTTGTACGCGTCAGGCCCCGATGGCATTTTCCGGTCGGATGACTTTGGTTTGACCTGGAATAATGTTTCTCAGTCCAATGCGGCTTTGCAGGGACTGCTCAATGGCGGCGGGATTAGCAACACCGAAATGGTCGTGCACCCAAATTCGGGCCGGTTGTTTGTGGGGATCATTGTTGGTGGCCAACCTGCGGGACTGTTTTATACGGATACGGGAGATACCGTTTCACCAATTTGGCGCGAGATGGATGTGCCCATTCTTCCGATTGCCAACGCAACGAACATCACCGGGGTGACCAATACTAGTCCTATCAGCATCAGGGCCGTGGGGCATGGTTTGCAGACAGGCGACTTGGTGTTAGTCAATGGAGTTCGCGATAGTACCAATTCGACGCCGGCCAATGGTCAATGGGTTGTAACGCGAGTTGATAATGATAACGTCACGCTCAACTTGTCCAATGGAACCGGAGGCGGAACCTACACGGCGAACACCGGCCAAATCACCAAAATCACCAACCCCAGCCCCACCTTTAAAGACACGTCGGTCCCTGGTAGCCAAGGCCGCATTCACTTTTCTATCGGTATCGATCCCAACGACCATGACATCGTCTACATCGGGGGCGACCGACAAGATACCCCGTTTCCCAACGCGATTGGTGCCAGCAACTTCACCGCATCGCTGTTCCGTGGTGATGTCAAAATCAGTCGTGATCCGCTGCAGATTCCATCACCCCAGTGGGATCACTTGACCGACGACTCGAACGCATTTGATCCCAGCGGCGGGACGGCCAATGGCAGTGCTCCGCATGCCGATTCACGCGACATCGCGTTCGATGCAAACGGCAATATGTTAGAAGTCAATGACGGCGGGATCTTTCGGCGCACCAGCCCTCAAGACAATTCGGGGATCTGGGAATCACTGTCGGGAAGTCTGGGGGTTTTTGAATATCACGATGTCGCCTACGACAGTAATTCGAACGTCATACTTGCCGGGGCCCAAGACAACGGGACTCAGTATCAGTTGAACGAAGATCAGCAAGAGTGGAGTTTGATGTCGGGCGGCGATGGCGGGGATGTCGTCGTCGACAACATCACGTTGGCGGGGCAGGGACAGTCGATTCGCTACAGCAGTTTTCAGAATCTGGGCGGTTTCCGCTCGACTGTGTGGGACGCCAATAACAATCAAATCAGCGGTACGAATCGGCCTTTGGTCGTCACGAGTGGAGCTCCGCTGCAGCCCCAGTTTGATACTTCCGTGGTGCTCAATGCCATCGACCCGCGGCAATTGATTATCGGTGCACGCAATGGAGTCTACGAATCCTTTTCCCAAGGCAACTCGATCACGCAAGCGTCCACGTTTAATGTTCCTGGTGGGGTGGCAAACCCGATGGCCTACGGAGGCCGGTCGGCTGTCCATGGCGACAATGCGGCAGTGATTTACGCCGGAGACGCGTTTGGCAACGTTTATGTTCGTGAAGAAACCGTGAGCACGTTCACCACCAACATCGATATCGGAGGCACTGTTCTCGATATTCGCATGAATCCGAACGAATGGTGGGAAGCGGTTGCAATCGATTCGGACACCGTCGCGCGGACGACCGACAAAGGCAGCACGTGGGATGACATCACCGGAAATCTTGGCACGCTCGGCGCGACCGCGTTTCGCGCGATGGAGTACATCTCGACCACGATCGGAGGCAAACTGTTCGAAGGTTTGGTGCTGGGGACGAACCAGGGTGTCTATGCAATGACGTTTGACGCGGTCGGCACTTGGTTTGAATTTGGCAGCAATGTGCCCAATGCTCCGATCTACGATATGGACTACGACTCGGCCGATGATGTGTTGGTACTCGGAACGCTCGGCCGTGGTGCTTGGAAATTGAAAAACGCCAGCACCTTTTTGGCTCCTGCGGTGAGTCTGTCGGTTGCCCCGGACACGGTCAATGAAAGCGATGCCTTTGCAACATACACCGCCACACTGAGTCG
Organism: Novipirellula rosea; assembly: GCF_039541335.1. Classification (NCBI taxonomy): domain Bacteria; kingdom Pseudomonadati; phylum Planctomycetota; class Planctomycetia; order Pirellulales; family Pirellulaceae; genus Novipirellula; species Novipirellula rosea. Next base: position 1,001,450 of record NZ_BAABGA010000120.1, read on the forward strand.
CGTTTACAGCGAAGACATTCTTGTGCCGCTACAAGCGAACGCCACTTCGCCGGACAATGGACCGCACGTTGCCACCGAGGGTGTGGACTATATCGCCCCGGTTTCGATTTTGATCCCGGCCGGTTCGTTGACGGCGACGGCTCAGTTGATGCCGCTGCAAGATTCGGTGGACGAGTTCGACGAGACGGCTGTGATCGAAATCGATGGTGCGGCGTTGACCAACGCACGCGTGTTTGGAGTCGCAAGTGCGACGACCACGATCGTGGACGATGATCCGGCGGTCGTGAATCTGACGCTCGACCGGTTAACGATTGGCGAAGCCAGCGAGTCGGCGATCATCGGAGCGTCCATTGGTGCATTGTCGCCGGTTGATATCGTCATCGACTTGCAAGTCGATGCAGCCAGTTCCGCGATGGGAAGCGGCGTCGATTACATCAATTCCAGCTTGCAAATCACGATTCCTGCCGGATCGCTTACGGGTACCACGTCTTTGGTCACGAGTGTGCAAGACACGCTTGATGAACCTGATGAAACTGTGATTGTTTCGATTGCAGGGGTGTCGCCTGGCGCGGTCAAAGGCAGCACGGATTCGGTCACGGTGACGATTGTCGATGATGACGCACCGCCGACGGTAACGCTTTCTGCGACACCGGCATCGATTGCCGAAGCGGGCGGCGTTGCTACCTTTACCGCGCTGCTTTCCACGATTTCAGGTTTCGATGTTGTCGTCGATCTCGAGGTGGTGCAGCCAATTTCGCTGGGGCCGTTTGCGACCGCAGGCGGCGTGGATTTCATCGATCCAGTGCTACAAATCGTGATTCCTGCGGGCAGCTTGCAGGGGTCGACCACGGTCACCGCAGTACCCGATGTGCTTGATGAGTCGGACGAACTTGTCCTTATCGACATCGCCAATGTGACAAGGGGGACGGAACTTGGACAGCAACGTGCGCAAACGATCATCCTTGACGACGACCCCGAGCCGACGATATCGCTTGCCGTGGACAACACGACGATCCCCGAGAACGGCGGCGTTGCCACGTTTACAGTTTCGCTGAACACCGTTTCTGGTAGAGACGTGACCTTTAATTTTGAGCTCAGCGGCGATGCACTGCCCGGTTTAGACTACTCCCACTCACCGCTGTCGGTCACCATTCCTGCGGGGCAAACCCAGGCGGCACTGACCGTGACGGCAGTCGACGAGGCGGTGTCGTTTGACGAAGAAGATCAAGAAATCGTCGGAGTGCAAATCGTGAATGCGGTGAACGCTGGAATTGCCACTCCGGGCGTGGTGACCACGGCGATCTTGGACGACGATGACGCGCCAAACGTGACTTTCGAGAGCGATGTCGATTCGATTCTGGAAAATTCTGGCGTCGCCACGTTCACGGCGACCTTGTCGGAAGTCTCGGGACGCGATGTGTTTGTGGAAATCCAAACCGCCGGAGTCGCGATCGAAGGAATCGGGCCCAACGATGGTGATTACTTCATCCCGCCACCGAAAAATATCACGATTCCCGCGGGGCAAACTACGGGGTTTACCCGCGTGATTGCGGTTCAAGACAATCGGCATGAAGGCGACGAACAAGTGATCGTCAACGTGGCAAGCGTTGTCACTGGGCTGACAAGCGACGTCGTCACTACGGGTGTATTGTCGGACTCGGTGCTGATTACCGATGATGATCCGGTGCCAAGCGTAGCCTTGTCAGGTGGCGCAGCGGCGATTTCCGAAGCTTCTGGGACAACGACGTTTACCGCAACCCTTTCGCATCCATCGGTCGATCCGATCACGGTCGCGATTGATTTCACAGGGACCGCAATCAACGGTACCGATTATACAGCGTCGCAGTCGACGCTGACCTTTGCACCTGGGGCGACCACCGCGACGGTGACCATTACCGCCGACGAAGACACGCTGGATGAATTTAACGAGTCGGTCGTGTTGACGTTGGTCAATCCGACCAACGCAATCTTGTCAGGCTCGGTGGTTGCGTCGACCACGATCACCGACAATGACGCAGCTCCGCTGGTCACACTCGCCGTCGACAAAACCTCGGTGACCGAATCCACCGAATCGATTGTCTACACCGCGACGCTTTCCACACTGTCGGGCAAGGATGTGGTGATCGATTTGACGCTTGGTGGATCCGCCACCGCGGGAGTGGACTTTACCGGTTTAACGACGCCGATCACCATTGCCGCAGGATCAATTTCAACGTCCTTCACGGCGGTCACCGTTGCAGATGGCATTGATGAAGTCGATGAGGATTTGATCGTCAATGTCTCCGCTGTCACCAATGGAATTGAAGACGGTGTGCAGGGTGTTTCGACCACGATCATCGATGTGGATCCGTTTCCCACAGTGGCTTTGTCAATGGATCCTGACACCATCGGCGAAGACGATCAATCGACGACGTTGACCGCGACGTTGTCCGAGATCAGTTCGCGTGACATTACGATCGATCTCGACTTTGGTGGGGATGCCCAGTTCGGCATCGACTATACGGTGACCCAGACCCAAATTGTGATTCCTGCGGGCAGTCTAAGTGAATCGGTCACCTTGCAAAGCATTGAGGATTCGATCGACGAGTTGCACGAGCAGATCGTGGTAACGATCGCGGCGGTCGACTTTGCGACCGAAAGTTCGCCTCAGTCGGCCATCGCCACGATCACCGATAACGACCTCGCACCCACGGTGACGTTGACCAGCAATCAAGTCAGTATTAGTGAAGCCGCGGGACAGGCTGTCTTTACCGCGACGTTATCCGCAATTTCGGGACTCGATGTTACGGTCAATTTGGCATCCTCGGGAACCGCGGTCGAAACAGATGACTATACCGTCACGGGAAATTCGATTCTGATTCCAGCGGGATCCATTTCGGGGTCCATCACCGTGACGGCCATTGATGATTCGCTTGACGAAGTGGATGAAACCGTGGTGCGAGATATCAGCGGGTTGACCAATGCCACGACATTGGGCCCTCAATCGGCCTCGACGTTGATCCTTGATAACGATGCACCGCCGGTGGTCACGCTGCGGTTCCAAACGCCGAGCATCATCGAAGGGGATGCGGCAATCAATTTGTTTGCCGATCTATCGGCCCCCTCCTCACGTGACGTGACAGTCAGTTTATCGTTATTGGGAACGGCCACGGACATCGATGACTACGCCGCCAGCGATGTGACGATCTTCATTCCGGCGGGTTCCACATCCGGATCGGTGACGATCGATGTCGTGGATGACGGGGTGTTCGAAGACGATGAAACGGTCATCGCCAGCGTTTTGGCGGTGGTAAATGCGACATCACCGTTTGCCCATAGTGATACGTTGACGATTCTCAGCGAAGATGCGGCACCCAATATCACGCTCACGTCGAATCAATCCTCGATCGATGAAGACGGGAATGCGACCATCACCGCAACGCTGGACGCGGTTTCGGAAGTTCCCGTGACAGTGACGCTGGGGCTGTCTGGTGATGCGACGCTGGGCAGTGATTATCTGGCCTCGGAAACCACCTTGCTCGTTCCCGCTGGCTCGCTTTCCGCGTCCATGGTTTTGACCAGTATCGAGGACACTTTGGACGAAGTGGACGAGGTGATCACCGTTTCGATCACCAATCTCGTCGGTGCGGCAACCCAATCGCCTCAGTCGGTCGACGTCACGATTCTCGATAATGACTTGGCACCTCAGGCGTCGTTGGTCTTTGTTCCGGCCTCCATTTCGGAAACCGGGGGTGAAGCCGAGTTACAAGTGAACTTGTCGGCGGCATCGGGTAAAGAGATCACCGTCTCGCTCGCCGCTGTGGGGACGGCAACCGGTGGCGGTGTCGATTATCTTGGGATGCAAAACAGTGTGACGATTCCCGCGGGAGCGACTTCAGCGTCGTTCACGATCTCGGCTGTCGGCGATGCCATTGACGAGAATGACGAGACTTTGTCGGTGTCGATTCAGTCGCTTGTCAATGCAAACGCAGGGATTCTCAACGCGGCGACGTTGACCATTCTCGATGACGATCTGCCGCCCACGGTAACCTTGGCGATCGACAATCCCGTGCTCGCCGAAGCATCGGGTTCAGCGATTGTTACTGCGACATTGTCGGAGCCTTCGGGGCTAGAGGTTGTCGTGACTCTCGGTTTGACGGGATCCGCATCAAGCGAAGACTACAGCATCACGGGGACTTCGATTGTCATCCCCGCCGGCTCGACGATTGGCACGGCGGTGATCACGACGACTCAGGATTTGTTGGACGAACCTGACGAAACCATCGTCATCGATGTGACCAATGTGACCGCAGCGATCGAGCAAGTCTCGCAGCAAGTTTCGGCAACCATTATCGACGATGACAATCCGCCCACCGTCACGCTCGCCGTGGATCAAGCCACATTGGTCGAATCGGTCGGCGGGGTTGCCACGGTATCAGCGACTTTGTCCGGCGCCTCGGGGAACGATGTCACGATCGATTTGGAAGTCACGGGAACTGCCGAGACAAGCGATTTTACCCCCATTCCGCTACAGATTTTGATTCCGGCTGGAGAAACGACCGGCTCGGTTACATTCTCGCCGGTGGATGATTCGCTTGACGAATTGGACGAAACCGTGGACATCGCCATCGTCGCGGTCAGTGGTGCCATCGAGCTGGGCGACCAGTCGACCACGACGACTATTTTGGACGACGATGACGCTCCGAACTTGTCCTTGTTGACTGATCTTGCGTCGATCGATGAGGCCTCGGGGCAAGCGGTGCTGACGGTTCAAATGTCAGCGATCTCGGAGCTTGATGTGTCAGCGACCATCTCGCTGTCAGGAACCGCGACTGCGGGTGGCGTGGATTACACCGCGTCGAATTTACAAGTCTCGATACCGGCGGGATCGCTTACCGCATCGATCACGATTGATGCCCTCGAAGATCTGCTATACGAGCAAGACGAGTTGGTCGTGGCTCAGGTGCAATCGGCCACTAATGCCGGCTTTGATCCTGCGGCATCGACCACGGTAACGATCGTCGACAACGATTTGCCGCCTACGGTCACGTTTGTGATGGATGTCACCGAGATTGCCGAAAATGGCGGCATCGCAACCTATACTGCCACGATCTCGGAGCCATCGGGATTGGATGTCGTGATCACGCCCACCATCACGACCACGGCCGATCCATCCGATTTCACGCTTTCCGCTACGTCCCTTGTGATTCCAGCCGGAAGCACCACGGGGACACTGACGATCACCGGCGTCGAGGATGAATTGTTCGAGCATGATGAATTGTTGACGGTGTCACCAAGTCAGATTGTCAATGCAACCGCGTTGTCCGTCGTGGACTCGGTCGTGAATATCATCGATGACGATCCGTTCCCATCGCTAGCACTTCGTTTGGCGAACACAACCGTGGTCGAAGGCGATAGCGAAGACGTGGTGATCGAATTGAGCGAGGTGGCGGGCGTTGACATCATGGTCGACTTGACGTTGACCGGCACCGCAACCGAAACCGGCGATTACACGATAAGTTCCAAGAGTGTCATTCTTCCAGCGGGTCAGAAATCGATCACGGTTTCTATCGACACCGTGAATGATGCCTTGGACGAAATTGTTGAAAACATCTCGATTAGCGCATCGGCATCCGATGGCGTGATTATCGGCAGCCAAGCCACTGCCAATCTCGATATCTTGGATAACGATCCGCCACCCACTGCGAACGTGCGAGTGGATAACTTCACGCTTGATGAACTTGGCGGGCAAGCGATTATGACGGTGCAATTGTCGCAAGCCTCTGGGCGTGATGTTGTCTTTGACATCAGCCTTGCTGGAAAAGCAATCTCCGATGTCGATTACTCGATATCCGCCCAGCAGTTGGTGGTGCCGGCTGGCAGCACGACCGCCAGCGTTCTGATTCAAACAATCGATGACTCGGTTTTCGAAGACGACGAGGAAATTCAGATTTTCGTTTCCGCGGCCGACAGTGACACAGTCGACTTTACCGATCAAACGCTGACGTTGAACTTGATCGACAACGAAGCGAGGCCTTCGGTATCGCTGGTGTCGGATGTAACCTCGATTGCCGAAGCCGATGGCGTGGCCACCATTACCGCAACGCTCAGCGGATTGTCCGACAGCGATGTCGTTGTTCAGACGAGTATTGTCGGGCAAGGTGATGTGACAAGCGATGACTTTTCGGTCTCAAGTACCAGTATCGTGATCCCTGCAGGGCAATTGTCTGGATCGATCACAATCACCGCCACCAATGATCCGTTTGTGGAACAAGACGGCGTGGTCGGCTTGAGCGTGACGAGTGTGACCGGGAATTTCCAGACGCTGCCTGACCAGCTTAGCATCACCATCATCGATGATGACGAAGGTCGTTTGCTGATCACGTCCGCAGCGGATCCCATCGTGGTGGGCGAAGACGGATCGACGGCCGAGTTCTCTGTCAATTTAACCGCGGCACCGTTGGCGGATGTGGTCGTGGTGATCTCGAGTAGCGACACAGGCGAAGTCACCGTTTCGCCGCGATCCTTGGTCTTCACCCCCCTGAATTGGAACCAACCTCAAAGCGTGACCGTTACCGGCCAGCCCGATTTGTTCGAGGACGGGAATATTGCCGTAGACGTCCTGTTGTCAATCAACGAATCGGTTTCGGATGTCGGCTTCGCGGGACTGGGCACCACCGTCGTGGATGTGGTGAACACGAACTTGTCATTCCAGAATTTGCAATTGGTGCGCGAAGGCGATCAATTGATTGTCCGTGACCAAAACACGGGACGTACCCTCGATACGCGGCCGGTGATTGATGGCGAGCGATTGCGGCTGAACTTGGCTGGCGGAGCGAAACGGTTGAACATTGCCTCGCTCGGTGATTTCCAAAACATTATCGAAATCGACATGCAGGCCGACGACACCATCAATTACGGTGGGGGGTGGGTTGCCGATCAACCTCGCTTTATCGATGGCCGTTACACCCACGTCTTGCGACGTGACAAAGCGATCCTGTATGTGCGGAACGTCTCCCCGAATGTGAACCCGTACAACCCCCACGATACCAATCGTGACGGAGTGATCACGCCAAGTGATGCGTTGGTGATCATCAACCAATTGCCACAAAATGGTGGCGTGATTGCCACTCCGGGACCTGATGATGCACTTCGCAATTACTATCCCGACGTCAACGGCGACAATGTGATGACCGCACTTGACGCATTGCAGGTGATCAATTTCATCAATCGCTTCAAATCGGGTTACGACGCCTCGTTGTCGATCGCCGACTTCTTGGCCGCCAACCAAAACGGGCAAGCCGAGGCACAAGCGGAGTGGACGGGATCCAGTGCGACGACGATTGTTGCAGAACCCGTTGCCGCAGTAATGGGATCCGCCAAGCAGGACCAAGGAACGGTCGATCAAGCGATCTTGGATATGTTTGATGACAAGAAGGCTGACTCGGACGAATCCGCCGAGTTGTCCGAGACGCTAGCTGACGCGCTGCTTGGCAGCTTGGTTTGATCGTCGCCGCTACGATTTTTTAACTGTCGCGAAACTCGTCACGAGTTTCGCAACAGAGCACTTCCGTCGTGTTCCGCGGCTCGCGATTTAGCGGGCGCCCCGCCCCGCGCCGCACCGCGAAGCGAAAACCGTTCACGCTAGCGGCCTTCGCGTAGACGGTATCCGAGAAAGTTATCCAATTCGGGTTCCGCTTCGATCTCTTTGACCGTTTCTTCGATGTCGTATTCGACGCGGCGGAATTCGACGACATGTTCATCATACAGCACGTAGCAGCTTCGTGGGTCACCGTCTCGCGGTTGCCCTACGCTACCGACGTTGATCATCAAACGCTGTGATTTGTCGGAGACCGAATAACCACCCGCCAATTCCATCGGCCGAATAAATCGCATGTCAGGCGTGAAAATTCCCGGCACGTGAGTGTGCCCTTGGAAACAGAGGTGCGGGATCATGGAAAACAGCTTTTCCATTTTCTTGCAGTTCTGAGTGTCTTCGGGAAAGACGTACTCGTTGGTGGGACTGCGAGGCGATCCGTGTACGAACAGCACCCCCCCTTCGCGGACGGTGCGAGGCAATTTGCACAAGAATTCCATTCGCCGCCGGCTGGCCTCGGGGCCATCACGGCCACATTCGAGTTGAGCGCGGGTCCAAAAAATTGCCTGTTCGGCGGCAACGTTGAACCCCTCGGGGTCAAACAACGCGCTGCTGTCGTGGTTGCCCAGCACGCAAAAGTCGAATTCGATCGCTTGGTCTAAACAGGCACACGGCTGAGGGCCATAACCGACAACGTCGCCGAGACACACGATGCGATCGACTTTATTGGATTGAACGTCTGCAAGGACCGCTCGCAAAGCGGCCAGATTTCCGTGGATGTCACTAAGAATGGCGGTCCGGGTCAATTTAAAAACTCAGGTTGAAAACGAAGGAACGGTCCAGCGAACGGTCTGTCCAGCCAAGAAGAATCGTAATCTTAACCCCAAAACCGATTTCGCGTCAGCTAGAACGCTTTCTATCGCCCGTGTTTCAGTCGATCGCCCAATGCGTCGGACAGCTCCGCAACGGCGTAAATCTTGTTCGCGGTGACGTCGCGATCGTAATCGACACGCCGGTAGGTCACCGTTTTCGCATCCGTATCCAAGATCGCATAACAGGCTCGGTTGTCCTCGTCGCGAGGTTGGCCGACGCTGCCCACGTTGATCATCGCTTTATTCGGGCCGACGTTGTAAACGTAGTCGCATTCCTCGGGCGAAATAAACTCGCATTCTGTCGTAAAGACGCCTGGCAGATGCGTGTGCCCCATAAAGCAGATATGTTCGATCTTGGCGAACAACATCTCCATTTTGCGTTGGTTGAAGATGTCTTCGGGAAAGACATATTCGTTGGTGGGGTCGCGAGGCGATCCATGGACAAAGCGAAATTCGCCTTGGTCGATCTGTCGCGGCAACTCGCCTAGAAAATCCCAGCGTGTGTTGATCTGCTGAGCCGAGCCGGGGCCGTTGTCCAATTGGTCGCGTGTCCAATAGATCGCTTGCAGCGCCATCGGATTAAAACCCTCGGGATCAAATAACGCCGCCTGGTCGTGATTGCCAAGAATGGTCGAATGACAGCTTTTCATGACCAAATCGAGACATTCACACGGATTGGGGCCGTAGCCAATAATGTCACCGAGACAGTAAATCTCGTCGACAGGGATCGTCTTGATGTCAGCCAACACTGCGGTCAGTGCTTCAAGATTTCCGTGAATGTCACTGATCAGCGCGCGTTTCACTAAATGACTCGGTGGTGGAAAGCAATGGAATCGGGAAAACGTGGACGAAACTTCAGTGGTTCAAGATCTCGTCGCGGAGATCATATCACACTCCGTCTCGCACTCGTCCCTTTGTGCAAAACTATGGATGTGAAGGCCAAGCCCGAAGTGTAGTTTAATGCGTTTTTTTTGGGCAATCCCATCATTTTTGCTTCTCGCAAGATTTCCTCGCCTCGAAGCCGTTCGGTCCGGCATTATCAAGTTTACCGAATGAGTTACATTGTGGGGATCATAGGCATTAAGGCGGCATGCCAATCGGTCAATCTTCGGTTCCCATTTGGCACTTTTCCGCATTCTCACTCGCTTCTCAAACGCATCGCATCGCATGACCGCTGGAAATTCTCGTGAATTGCCGATTCAATTGGCTGTCGAAACCACGGGACGGACCGGCTCGGCCGTGCTGATGAGCGGCGACAATGTGTTGCTGCGACGGCCTATGGGCGAGCAAATACGCACGGCGGCAGCGATCGGGCCCTGTCTGGATGAAATGCTGTCCTGGTGCCGGGCCGAGAAAAAATCGATCGATTTTATTTCCGTTGCGGTCGGTCCAGGGTCCTTTACCGGGCTTCGTATCGGCGTCACGGCAGCAAAGATGTTGAGTTATGCCTTGAAATTGCCGCTGGTGGCGGTCGATTCGTTGGCGTCGGTCGCGGCGGTCGTGTTTTCCGAAAACCCCGATCTGCAAACGCTGCGAATCGGTTTGGATGCCTATCGAGGCCAGGTCTTTACCGGACAATTCCATCGCGGTGAAATCTTGCCGCCTCTTGCCGCGATTCCCAATCCATGGACGCCGCTGCCGCAATCGGTCGAAATCGTCAGTGCAGAAGAGTGGTCCACGCTGCTGGCATCGCTCCAAGCATCGCAATTGACCGTTGCGGGCGACGCCAAGCCGTTTGCGAAATTCAGCGGAACGTTGATGACTCGCAGCGAACTCGATGCATTTGGCGTCGGGTTGGTCGCACTGCGAGCTGCGGAACTGTCGCTCTTTACCGACCCCATGGCCCTAGTGCCCCGCTACCTCCGACCCAGTGCGGCAGAAGAAAAGGCGGAAACGCAACAATCGGCGGCGACGCGGGGAAAAGGCTAACGCGGCGGACTTGGTCCTGAGTCGGCGATTTCGGCTGGTCAGTTAGGGGGGCAATTTTCTCTATTGCGTTGCTTGCGGATCCTTCCTAATCTCCAAAACGACCTTCATAGTCTGAACCCAACCGTTCCCCATCCCGAGATGACGAATTGCCATGGAAGGCTACTCTAAATCGTTCGAGCGATCCTGTTTTTTACGGATTGCGACGACCCTGTTTGTCGTGCTCAGCAGCAGCTCGAGTGTGACGCTTTCGGCGGCTGAGGCTCAATGGATTTGGGCTGCCAACACCACCATCGACACTCCCATCGCGGTCGGCGAAACGTGCTTGTTTCGCAAACCTCTGAACTTAAAAGTTCCCGGCAAGGGACAAATTGAGATCGCTGCGGATGACGAGTACGAGTTGTATGTCAACGGCCGCAAAATCGGCAGCGGCCAATCCGCACGCCAAATCGATGAATACGACATCAGCGATCACTTAGAAGTGGGCCGCAACATCATCGCGATTCGCGTCGTGAACACACATGGCGACAAAGCCGCCTTGGCCGCTCGCGTGTCGGTTTTGCCCGACGGCACCGACAAATGGTACACCTTCAGCAGCGATGCATCGTGGCGAACCAGCAGCGACGAGGTGGCCACTTGGGAAACCGTGCTGCACAACGACCGATTGTGGGGCAACGCATCCTCGTTCGGCGAGCTTGGCGATACGGTGCCATGGGATCAAGACGAAGACGTGCAGGTCGCTGAACAAACCGACCAACGCGAACGATTCCAGATTCAACGTGGCTTCGGCGTCCAACGCGTCCTTGACGACGAACAAGTGGGCTCGGTGATCGCGATGACGTTCAACGAGTTTGGCCATATTATTGTCTCGCAAGAAAACGGACCTCTGCTGCTTGTCTTTGATCGAGACGAAGACGGCGTTCCCGAATTTGTGCGAACTTACTGTGACAAAGTCAAATCGTGTCAGGGCATCTTGGCACTCAATGGCGAAGTCTTTGTGACGGGCGATGGTCCCGATGGACACGCGCTGTATCGATTGACCGACGTGGACCGCAATGGTTCGCTGGAAAAGGTCCGTGCGATTGTCAAATTCAAAGGTCCTGCCGGAGAACACGGTGCCCACGGATTGCAACTTGGCCCTGACGGAATGATCTACGTGACGTTGGGTAGCCACACGCATGCGATCGGCAAAACGGGGCCGGGGGAAACGTACAACGATGCTTACGAAGGCGATATCCTACCTCGATACGAAGATCCCAGTGGTCATGCCATCGGCGTCAAGGCACCCGGAGGAACGATCATTCGTACCAACATCGATGGTTCGATCGTCGAACGTGTCGCTGGCGGAACCCGCAATGTTTACGATTTGGCCTTTCATTCCTCGGGGCACATGTTCGTTCATGATTCGGATATGGAAGCCGACATCGGGACCGCTTGGTACCGTCCGACGGCGCTGTTTGATGTTACCGAAGGAGCTGAATTTGGCTGGCGTACCGGATGGGCGAAATGGCCGGAACACTTCGTCGACCGTTTGCCTAATCTGCTAGACACCGGACGGGGCAGCCCGACCGGAGCGATCAGCTATGAACATTACATGTATCCCGTCCGATATCAGAACACCTTGTTTCTAGCGGATTGGTCCGAAGGCCGCATTTTGAATGTGCGATTGAAGAAACGCGGTTCGGGCTACATCGCCGATAGCGAAGTCTTTCTCAAAGGCCAACCGCTGAACGTGACCGACCTGGATGTCGGGCCCGATGGCGGACTGTATTTCAGCACCGGCGGTCGTGGCACCTCGGGCGGCGTCTACCGAGTCGTCTACAAAGGCGAAATTCCTGAACGCATGAAGAATCTAGGCAGCGGGATTGCCGCAGCCGTACGACAACCTCAAATCGGGTCCGCATGGGCACGTCAAGAAATCGCTTCGATCAAACGCGAACTTGGCAGCGAATGGGGGCAATTGGTTGCCGGAGTGGCCTACAGCGATGACAACCCGCCCCATTACCGAGTGCGAGCACTCGATTTGATGGAATTGTTTGGCCCGGTTCCTAACGAAGAATTGATCATGGAACTGAGCCGTTCGCCCAACGAAGCAGTGCGTGCTCGTGCAGCCGCAGTGATGGGAATGCACCCGAGTGCGAAAACCGGTCCACGGCTTAGCGAGATGCTTAGCGATCCCGATCCAAGTGTTCAGCGAGCAGTCTGCGAGGCAATGCTGCGTAGCGATAAGATGCCTGAAACCGTCGATCCTATCTTTGAATTGCTGGCCTCGGACGATCGCACTTTGGCGTTCACTGCACGTCGCGTGCTCGAGCAAATGCATTTGGGGCTGTGGCGTGACGAAGTCCTAAAGAACGACGACACGCGAATTTCAGTCCTAGGCATGTTGGCATTGATCAATGCCGACCCGACCGAAGCCAACGCGATCGAAGTCTTGGCAAGGATTAGCGAAATGATGACCGGATTTTTGAGTGATGCCGATTTCGCCGATGCGTTGCGTGTCGCCGAAGTGGCGCTGCATCGCGGGAAAGTTTCGCCGGCGAAGGTCACCGCATTCCGTGACCAGATTGCCGAAGAATTCCCAGCGGGTGACAACCGCATGAATCACTCGCTGATTCGGTTGGCCAGCTACCTGGGAGCCGAGCAGGTCGCCGATCGCGCATTGGCGTTTATCGAATCCGATGCACCGACCGAAGACCGGTCGTTGGTGGCAATGTGTCTGCAATTCTTGGCAAAGGATTGGGACGCCGAACAACGCTTCCGAATTTTGAAGTACTACGAGAACGCTGCGGGCCAAGCGACCGCCGGATCGTTGTCGATGTATCTGGCAAACGTTACCAAAGACTTTGCTCAATCGCTGTCCGATGAAGACGTCGCTGCGATTTTGGAACAAGGCAGCGTTTGGCGTAACGCCGCGCTCGCTGCGATCTACAAATTGCCTCGTCCTATCGACAAAGAAACCGCGACGACGTTGATCGAACTCGATCGCAAAATCGTCAAAGAACCTCAGCACGGTGACGTGGAACGACGATTGCGAACCGGCATCACCGCGATGTTGGCGACATGCAAAGATCAAAGTGCGGCCGACTATCTGCGGTCGGTTTGGCGTAGCGAGCCCGATCGACGTAGCGTCGTGGCCATGGCACTTGCCCAAGATCCTGATGGCGAAAACTGGGACTACTTGGTTCGCAGCCTGAATATTCTGGACGACCAAACCTCGGGTGAAATCCTGTCGGCACTCAAATCGGTTGCCATTGCTACCGATGATCCGATGGCGCTTCGTCAGCTGATCTTGTTGGGCGTTCGCGCCCAAGAGAATGGACAAGGGTTCGAAGGCGTCGAGCAATTGCTTGAACATTGGACCGGGATGCAGCGACCCGAAGGAGCGAAGATGTCGATGGCACCTTGGCAAAAATGGTTCGCTAAAACCTATCCCGACCGACCCGAGGCTGTTTTGCCCAACGCCGACGATTCTCGCTGGGATCTTGATCAACTGTTGACATACCTGGAAAGCGACACCGGCAGCTTTGGCGATTCGTCGCATGGCCGCGATGTGTTCGTCAAGAGTCGATGTGATCAATGTCATCGCCAAGGCAGCACCGGCAAAGCGATCGGTCCCGATTTGACCTCGGTCGCTCGGCGGTTCACCAAGCGAGAAATCTTGGAATCAATCCTGTATCCGGCTCACATCGTCAGCGACCAATACGCCAGCAAGAAGGTACTGACATTGGACGGCAAGGTGCTCGTCGGTTTGGTGACCACGCAAAGTGATGGCACGCTGTTGGTACGCGACAGCAACAATCGCATCTCCAGTGTGGAAGAATCCCAAGTCGATCAGATTCTGCCGAGCACCAGCAGTATCATGCCGAGCGGATTGCTGGACGATTTGAGTCTGAAAGAGATTGGCGATTTGATGAGCTACATGGGAGTGATTCCCGAGCTCGAGATCGCCAGCAAAGAAGACAGCCGACGCTAAGGCGACTCGGACGACATGTAGCGAAACTCGCCAAGAGTTTCGGCCCACTCACGAAATCGCCGAAAGTTAACTTTCGGCGATTTTGTCGTTTGTTCCGGCAAATGCGAACTCGACGCGTCAGCGAGGGACCGAATCATGATCGGGATTCCATCGCTTACGCGTTTCGATGTTCTTCTTCGGGCCAAAGGCCCGGCCATTTTCTAGCCGCCCTCATTATGTCCCAGCAAACGGCCGGGCCATTGGCTGGGCTGATGAAAATGTCGTGTATTGGCTTTTACTGCCACACGGATGAGTTTGCTG